>JAPPJY010000088.1:136254-326851 GCA_028874335.1 Gemmatimonadota bacterium
TGTCATCAGCGGGCGATTCTTGTGGGCCTCCAATACCGCCTAGCAGTATTAAGTGCGGGGGCGGCCCGCGGGGCGCCGCCGCTGGGTCGCTGAATTGCAGGCGAGAGAGAGGGAGCGTACCGGCATTCCGTCGCTCAAGGTCGGATACAACAAGGCTTTCGGGTACTATATCGAAATCACCAAGGCGAATATGGACAGGGCTCCGGACGACTACCTGCGGAAACAGACGCTGGTGAACGCGGAGCGCTTCATTACCCCTGCACTGAAAGAGTGGGAAGCGAAGATCCTTGGCGCCGACGAACGGGCGAAAGAACTCGAGAAAGAGCTGTTTCAGCAACTCAGGGGTGAAGTTGAGGCCTGGGTGGACGAGGTGCAGCGCACGGCGCGCGCCGTGGCCGTGGTGGACGTGCTGGCCTGCCTGGCAGAGGTGGCTGCGGTTAACGACTATGTCCGTCCGGAAGTGGATGAATCCACGGGCATCGATATTCGGGAGGGTCGTCATCCCGTTGTCGAAGGGTTATTGCCGGCGGGCAAGTTTGTACCCAACGATTTCTTCGTGGATGGCGAACGCGAACAGGTGCTGATCATTACCGGTCCGAATATGGCCGGTAAATCCACGATATTGAGGCAGATCGGCCTGATCGTGCTGCTGGCGCAACTGGGCAGCTTTGTTCCGGCCAGGACTGCGCGTGTCGGTGTTGTGGACCGGATTTTCACCCGTGTCGGCGCGTCCGACAATCTGGCCAGGGGCGAGTCCACGTTTCTTGTGGAGATGAACGAATCCGCGAACATCCTGAACAACGCCAGCCCCAGAAGCCTGGTGCTTCTGGATGAAATCGGCCGCGGCACCAGTACGTTCGACGGGCTGAGCATTGCCTGGGCCATGACGGAATACCTGCACGACACGGCGTCCATTCAACCCCGCACGCTGTTCGCCACTCACTATCATGAATTGACGGAACTCGAGGAATCGCTGGCGAGAGTGAAGAATTACAGCGTTGCGGTCAGGAAGGAAGGCGACAACGTCACGTTTCTGCACCGGCTGGTGCCCGGCGGGTGCGACCACAGTTACGGCATCGAGGTGGCGCGGCTTGCCGGCATGCCCCGCAACCTGATTGCAAGAGCCCGTGAAGTGTTGCGCACCCTGGAAGCAAACGACCTGACCCCGTCGGAACGGAAGACACAGGCCTCCGTGAGTCGTGAGGCAGCCGTCGCCGGGGGACAGATGAATCTGTTCGACCGGCCTCCGGAGGACCCGGTCCTGACCGAGTTGCGCAAACTGGACCTGGGCAAGACCACGCCGCTCGAGGCGCTTGTTACTCTGGATCGGTGGAAAAAGGAGATGGAAGGGAGGAAATGACGCCTGGCGCGGCACATCCGGATACGGATAGCCGCCCGGAATATTGCGGTGTGCGTTTGACGAACCGGTTACCGGGTGCCTACAAGACGTCGTCCGATGTTCCGTTGATGCGCTGAACGGATGAGACGCCGGGCACGGAGAGTATTTTCTTTCTGAGGTCGCGGAGCTGCGCGACGTTTCTGACCTCTACGGTGAACCGGTTTCCGACATGGCCGCCGTCGGTGTTCAGCATGCCCTCGATCACGGGCACGCCCAGGCCCGATATCGCGTCGCTGACGTCGCGGAGGAAATTGGGCCGGTCGACACCGCTGACGCGGATCTGCACCGTGAATGTCGTTTCTTCTTCGGAATTCCAGTCGACGTCAATCAGGCGGTCGCGGCCTTCAGGCAGGTTTGAAATGTTGCGACAGTCCCGTCGGTGTACGGAGATGCCCTTGCCGCGCGTGATTACGCCGAGAACCACGTCTCCATAGATGGGCTGGCAGCAGCGGGCGAACTGAATCATCAGGTGATTCAGACTGTGAATGACAATCGGGTTTTTCCGGACCGGGTTCCTGGGTTCCGCACGCTGTCGTTTCGGAGTCGGGCGCGCCGCCGGAAAGATCTGATGCACCACCCGTTCCAGTGAGACGGTCCCGTTGCCCAGGCTCGCGTAGAGATGTTCGATGTCCCGCAGACTGAAATTTGCGGCGGCCGCTTCGAGTTTGTCTTCGGTGGTTCGTTTGCGTCTTCTCTTGAGTTCGCGGTCCAGGATGTCCTGGCCAAGCCGGACGCTTTGAGAATAGGCTTCCTCACGCAACCAGCGCTTGATCCGGCTGCGGGCTTTCGCGCTTTTTACAAAGTCGAGCCAGTCACGATTGGGTCTCTGGTGCGGCGAAGTCATCACCTCGACGGTACTGCCCGTTTGCAGCGGGGTGGACAGGGGGACCATCTGGTCGTCCACCCGGCTGCCGGTACATCGCAGCCCGACGTCGGTGTGCACCGCAAAGGCAAAGTCCAGAGGCGTAGCGCCTTCCGGCAGCTGGATGAGGTCGCCCTTGGGGGTGAAGACGTAGATCTCGTTTGGAAAGAGATCCACCTTCAGGTCATCCATGAATTCCCGCGGATCGCTGGTTTCGCGCTGCCACTCCAGAAGGCTGCGCAGCCAGGCCATGTGGCGGTCCACTTCGGACGGGCCGCGTTTGCCCTCCTTGTAAAGCCAATGGGCCGCAATCCCGACTTCCGCCGTCTGATGCATTTCCCGCGTGCGGATCTGCACTTCCAGCATGATGCCGTTCGGTCCCACAATCGTGGTGTGAAGCGACTGGTACATGTTGCTCTTGGGAGTGGCGATGAAGTCTTTGAAGCGGGCGATGACCGGCGGATACATGGTGTGGACCAGGCCCAGAACATTGTAGCATTCCGGTACGGTTTCAACCAGGATGCGGAGCGCGAGAAGATCGTAGATTTCGTCGAACGTCTTGCCACGTACGTTCATCTTTTTGTAAATGCTGCTGAAATTCTTCGAACGGCCCGTCATTTCGGCCTGGATTCCTGCTTTTTCAAGCGCTTCCGCAAGCGGTTTCTGCACGGCTTCGATGCAGGACTCCCGCTCCTCGCGCGTCAGGTTGATCTTCTCCTGGATGTACCGGTACGCTTTCGGTTCCAGCCACTTGAGGCTGAGGTCTTCGAGTTCCGCGCGCATTCGGGACATGCCAAGCCGGTGGGCAAGGGGCGCGTAGATATCGCGACTCTCGTAGACCATGCGTTCCTGGCTTGAGGGCCGCATGTATTTGAGGGTGCGCATGTTGTGCAGGCGGTCCGCCAGTTTGACGAGAACCACGCGGATGTCTCTGGCCATCGACAGCAGCATCTTGCGGAAATTCTCGGCCTGTTCCGATTCGGGGCTCTGAAAGGAAAAATCCCTGATGCGGGAGACGCCATCCACGAGCCCGGCGATTTCGGGCCCGAAATGGGACTCGATCTGAGAGAGCGGAACGCGGGTCTCGTCGACGACGTCGTGCAGCAGGCCGGCCGCGACGGTGGGAGCGTCCAGGCCGAGGTCGATCAGGATGCGGCATACGGCCATTGCGTGGGATATGGCGGGATCGCCCGATTTGCGTTGCTGGTTCCGATGCGCCAGTTCGGCAAAGTGGTATGCTTTGGCAATGAGGTTCAGATTCTGGTTCGGACGGACGTCGATCGCAGCCCGGAGCAGGTTCTGAAGTTCGGGAAAAGCCGACTCGGATTCGAAAATGGCTTCGATGGCGGGGTGGGACTCGGATCCAGCCGTCAGCAGCGCCACGGAGACCTCCATCGGATTATATCGGCCCACGTTTCGGGGCCGTCTCTTGGCGAATACCATCAGGCCCTTCAATTTAACATATCAACGCGTTGGAGTCAACCGGCGGCGGCGAACGCCGGGGGCGTGATTTCTCACGATCGGCGTCCGGCGCGCGGCGTTGTTACGGGCTTTCGTTGTCGCTCCCGCCGCAGACCGTTGGGTCACACGGCGGCATCCGCCGAAGGATGCGATTGCTCAATGACAGGGTTCGTGGAGGTTCGACATGTCCTCAGAAGAAATTCGGGGGGTGGTGGCGGTGCTGGTAACGCCATTCGACGACCGGGAAGAAATCGTATTTGAAGATATCGGACGGCAGGTGGAGGCGGCGGTGGCGTTCGGCATCGGCGCGGTCTGTCTGCCTGCGTACGCGAGCGAGTTTTACAAGCAATCGGGACGCGAGCGTCTTGCTGTCGTCCGTACCGCGGTGGCGTCCGCCGCCGGGAGGATTCCGGTGGTCGGTCAGTCGAACCACCCTTCGGCCCGGCAGGCGGCGAATTTCGCGCGCGCAAACGCGGATGCCGGCGCCGACGTGATCAGTTTCGCGATTCCGAGACAGTTCGGCACGACGGATGCGGACCTGCTGGCCTATTGCCGGACCATCTGTGACGCGGTGCAGGTCCCGATCCTGATACAGGATTTCAATCCGGGCGGGCCTACCGTGGACGGCGCCTTCTGCCGCCGGCTTCGCGAATCCTGCGACAATTTCATGTATATCAAGCTGGAAGAACCGCTGCTGGGTCGCAAGCTTCGCGGCATTCGCGAGGAAACGAGCGACCGTGTCGCCGTGCTGGAGGGATGGGGCGGCATGTATATGCCCGACCTGTTCGAGTGGGGCGTTGCAGGCGTGATGCCGGGGCTCGGGCACGCGGACGTGATGAATCGGATCTGGGAACTGGGGTCGGCCGGTGACGTGGACCGCGCGCTGGACGTGTTCGACGGGATCCTTGCGCAGATCGTCTTCTCCCTTCAGGATATGGAGCTCTATCTGACGGTGGAGAAGCGGCTGTTGGCCGCCAGGGGGATTATCAGACATTCAACGGTTCGCAGTCTCGCGTTGACGCCGGACCGGGAAACACTGTTGCACGCGGACCGGCTGAATGAACGGGTGTTGCAGGCTGCCGCCCGGTTGGGCTTGGCGCGGCAACCTCTGGACTGACCCGAAGTGCGAGTTTTTGCTTGCCTGAGCGAATAGAACAGGCTAAATTGTCGACGTGTGAAAGTGCGCCCGCGGCAGTGGCGAGGTCATCGGTCGAACGAGGAGTCATTTTCCGGTATGCGAGGACCCCGATACAACACGGTGCTGGAGCGGTGTCATCCCCGAACGGAGACGGTGCCGCTGTCGTTCATCCTCCGGCATTCGCTCGATCCCGATCCCTATGCGAACATGGATCTGGACGTCGAAAAACTGGATGCCGTCAAGAACGTGATCGAGCCCACGCTGACCGGCCGCAAGTACGAGGTACTGCTCCTTCGCTCGCAGGGCAAGTCCATGGCGGAAATCGCGATGCTGCTCTCCGTCTCCAAGAGTACGGTCCGGAACTATTACCTTCGGGCGATAAAGCAGGTACGCGAGGCGCTGGGCGTCGAAACGGAACCGAAAGGGACGCCTGTCCGTAAGGACGAAAACGAAACGGCTTCGCCGGCTACGGCGTAGCAGTCCGTTGATAAAGTCGCTCTGCAGGCGAGGCCGAGCCATTGTGGCCGAAGACAAGGCGCGCGACCGAGTCCCATCCCTCGATTCGGCAAGGGAGCGCAACGCCGTATTTCGACCGCAAGGGCCGGCCGCAGCCCGGATGGGCTTTTTCAACGGGCTGATTAACACACGGGACGGAAGGAGCGGTTACAGGGGCAGCTACTGGCTGTCTTTTTTTGTTGGACGGTTTCACGGCTGGCCCGGCCGACATCGATTTCGAAGAAAGGAGCCTGAGGTGGCGGTATTCCTTCACACCAGGATTCGGGTAAGCGACCTGGACAGGTCGGCGGCGTTCTATTGCGACCATTTCGGCTTTGTGGTGAAGAGCAGGTCGGAGAAGTCGCCGGCGGGAAACCAGATCATGCACCTGGAACTGCCGGGCAACGCCCATACGCTCGAACTGACCTGGTCGGACGACTACGAGCTGAACGTGCCTGAAGATCTGATGCATCTTGCAATCGGCGTGCCGGACCTCATTGCGTTTTGTGGCGGACTCGAGACCAAGGGCATCGAAATCTGGCCCGGCGATTGGCGTGAGACGTTTCCCGCGGGACGAAAGATGGCCTTTGTGGACGACCCGGACGGTTACGAGATCGAACTGCTGGAGCGGACATAGCCAGGGGAGGCCGGCGTCCGATACGACTTACGCGTTACGTCCTTCTTCGGCTCCGGCCCAACGGGACGCGACGTCGGTGCGCCTATCCCCGTTTGGGTACGTGCCAGTTGGGATGCCAGACGGAGGTTTCGGGCAGGGTTTCCGCCGACCAGCTGTTCTGCATGGTTTCGAATTCCGCGAGCGCCGGACCAACCACGGTCTCCCAGAGGACCTCCACGTCTTCATAGGTTCGCAGCTTGTGATCCGGCTTCCCGCTTTCGTATTCGTCGAGCAGTTCCCGGGCTTTTTCGCCCAGCCAGCGGACTTCGTCCGCCACCATGCGCTCGCCAACGCGGCGATCTGATTCCCGGACCGTTGGCCCCATTGCAAAATGAGGTCCTGGGGCGTCTTCGGGAGGCAGCCGGGACATGTCCACGCAGTCAGGATGAAGCGCCCAGAGCAGCGACGTCTCGACCTTACCGGCGTGGTCGCCGCCGCTCTTCCCGTCTTTATCGAAGCCGGGCTGGTTGGCTTCGTGGTCCGGAAGGCCGTAGAGCCTGGTGCCCACGTGGGGTTGCACCAGGTCGATCAGCGTTTTGAGGTCCTTCCAGTTGGGGCCATAATGACCGGTTAAAAAGATGGCGGCGTGGAATCGGAGGTGATCGGCCATCCGGATGTGGTAGCAGATGTTCTTGAAATGCTGCCAGGGCGGCATGCAGGTCATCCAGGAGCGTTCGACCTGCCCCACCGTTCGCTCGAGCCACAGCGCATACCCGCCCAGTTCGTGTATGTGCCAGAAGTCCGGCGGGGCAACGATGCCGCCGTGCGCACGCGCGGCCTCGCAGGCGATGCCGTGGGCCTTTAATCCATCCAGGCCCACCGCGTCGTGCGGCCCGTGAGGTTCGCAAAGGCCGTATGTGAAGTAGACAAGCGGGCAATCGTCATATGCGGCTTCCAGCTGATCGGGAAACATGCGTTCCCACTGTACCTGGCGCATTGCGCATCTCCTCTCGGATCGTCGAAGCCCGGAGTGTACCGGCTGAGAGTTTGTTTTAAAATTACCGGTGAGTTCCCGAGCGCGAGCGAAAAAGTGGCGGTCTATTGCACCCTGCCCCGGCCGGCAACGGCCCACACGGCTTCCACAATGCCGTTTCTTACCGCGTAGGCGGTATCGTGCAGATTGGTGGTCATGCCCTGGTGCTGGGGAATGATCGAAAGGCGTTCCCCTACGTGGAACACGTGTTCGCAGGCGCTGACGTCAATGTGGCCGTGTTCCACTGACATGCCGTATATTCTGGCATCGGGGTGTTCCACGATGTAACCGTACGGGATGGGGGGATAGCTCGCGAAGGTCTTCTGGCCGCCATCCACAATGATACGATCGGGGGTGGGGGTGCTGACGACGGTCACGATCATGCGCTCCGCGCAGGTGACGGGGTTCGGAGGGTTATCCGTGTGATTGATGCGGCGCATCCCCTCGAAAACGTAGGAGCCGATGCGGGTTTCGGTGCAGCCAATCTGTTTGGAAACGGCTTCGCTTCCCGTCCCGCCCCCGCTGACGACGGGCACCGGGATGCCGGCGTCTTCCAGCAACGCTCGTGTCCGTGTCAGAAAGGGTTCCGCGTCGGTCCGGCTGGGATAGGTCATGATACCCCTGAAATGGAGGCCGGGCATCCGGACGACTTTACGGGCGAGTTCCAGGGCTGCCTCGGGAGACTGGACGCCGCATCGGCTGCCGCCGGTATCCAGTTCGATCAATACCGGGATGTCCGGATTTCCCGCCTTTTCTGAAATGCCCCGGGCCGTTGTTTCCGAATCCAGGGCTACGGATATTGTTGCCCTCTTCCGGAGACGGACAAGGCGTTCCACTTTCCTCGCGCCAACGATGTTGTACGGAATGAGGATGTCGGCAATCCCCGCATCGGCCATCGCCTCCGCTTCTCCCAGCTTCTGGCAGACGATACCTGCGGCGCCGGCCTCAAGCTGAAGGTGGGCGATTTCGGGGATTTTGTGGGTCTTGGTATGGACCCGAAGCGCGATTTCGTGCCTGCGGCAGGATTCGGCCAGATCGTGGATATTTCTGGATAATATATCCAGATCTATGGTCAGCGCGGGCGTATCAAGTTCCTCGACTCGCATGGCAACTGTCCTCATCATCCAGGGACTGACTTCAATTCGACAAAAACAACAACGCGGCGCCGAGGCGAAACCTTCCGAAACGGGCCGAAAACGTCATCAAAAAAGCGCATTTTTTCAGTTGACGTCCAGCAACCTGGTGTATCCTGGTAATCCGCAGTTGAATCGCCTTTATCAACCTGCACATATCCGAACTAACGTCACCGAAAGACGATGAATCCTGGTTAAGTGTGAGTGGGACGGGTAAGTTAAGCGCCGGGCGGGGATAATTCAAAGACAAAAGCACGCGCGTGATCCTTTCTCATTTGTTGATTTCTCTTGACAGCGCCGGCCGCGCCCGGCTAATTATGAATCAGGCACATGGCTTCACCATATCCTGAGGGGGTGTTTTGGCAATTCAGATCGGGTTTATCGGCGCCGGGGGTCGTGCGAGATCCCACATGCGGGTGTTACAGGCGATTGAGGACGTCGACATCGTGGCGATCTGCGACGTACGGAGCGAAACCGCCGAGCAGGTGGCGGGTGAGTACGGCGCGAGGGCGTATACGGACCATCGGAAGATGCTTGATCGTGAATCACTGTCCGTCCTGTATGTCTGCGTACCCACGTTTGCGCATACCGACGCCGAGATTCTGGCGGTGCGGAAGGGTGTGCATCTGTTCGTGGAAAAGCCCGTGGCGCCGACAATGGAGAAGGCCCTCGAAATCCTGGAAGCCGTGCGGGAGGCGGGCGTATTGACCTGCGTGGGATACCAGTTGCGCTATTCCGGAATCGTACAGCAGGCGAAGGCGTTCCTGGAGGGTCGAAAGATCGGGATGGCCGCGGTCCACAGATGGGGCGGGCTGCCCGGAACACCGTGGTGGCGGGCGATGGCGCAGTCGGGCGGCCAGATCGTCGAACAGACCACGCACCAGGTGGATCTGCTTCGCTTTCTTGTGGGCGAGGTGGCGGAAGTGCACGCCTATTACGCGCTGCGTACGCTGGATGACGAGGAAGGCCTGGATATACCGGACGTACACTCGATCAATCTGAAATTCGAGACGGGGGCAATCGGCTCGTTGACCTCCACATGCACGTTTCGAAACGGCGGGGGGACGGGACTCATGTCGTTCGTGATGAAAGACATGCGAGCGGAATTCGGTGCGGAAGGCCTGGTGGTCTATCCTGAATTCGCCGCAGACCCGGGACCCGTTCATCCTGACGCTGGAGATATCGACGAGGTTTTTATGGATGCCATCCGCAAGGGCGACGGGTCGGTCGTTCTGTCGGACTATGAGGACGGCGTCCGTTCACTCGACGTGACCCTCGCGGCCAACCGTTCCGCCGTCAGCGGACGGCCGGAAGCGCCCTGTCTCTCAGGTACTGGCGCCGCCGGGCGGGAACCGGCGGCCCGGTTCCGCGTGTAATCATGAGTACATGAAACAGCTTCTAATGGACGTAATGGAGGTTAACCTATGAAGTCACAGCGTCACCGGCGGCCGCGTACCGGACGGATACTGGTAGATTATCTGAAGTCGATCTTCTTTGCTGTCTTTCTGGCTGTATTGATCAGGGCAACGCTGGTGCAGGCCTATCACATTCCGTCGGGTTCCATGGAAAACACGTTGATGGAGGGCGACTATGTTCTGGGCGACAAGTTGACGTTCGGTACGCAGATTCCCGATCGTCTGCCGGTTCTGAACTACAAGCTGCCTTCCTTTCGATTGCCGGGTTTTCGTTCTCCGCAACCCGGCGATCTGGTGATTTTTGAATACCCGCAGGATCCGTCCCGGGACTTCATCAAGCGTTGTATCGCGGTGGAAGGTCAAACGATAGAGATCAGGAACAAGGTTGTCTATGTCAACGGCAAGCCATTCGTGAATCCCGCGGGCGTGAAGTTCATGGACCGGCGGACGCAGACAAGACGGTATAGCCCGCGCGACAACTACGGCCCCTATATGGTGCCTCCGGGTCATGTATTCGTGATGGGCGACAATCGGGACAACAGCGACGACAGCCGGTTCTGGGGCCCGGTGTCGCTCGACAGGGTGAAAGCGCACCCGCTGCTGATCTACTTTTCGTGGAATTCCGGAGCGCCTCTATGGAATCCGTTCGTCAAGATTCGATGGAGACGACTGGGCATGGTGCAATGATCGTCGCCCGATGCTTTCCGCAAGCGGTGACGGGACTGCGCCCGATGAAAAAATCGGGTTAAACAGGCGGGAGTGTGAGTTCATTAAAAAGAAAGGCGGGCCCGATGACCAGACGACATTACAGTTTCCGGTTCTGCCTCGTATTTCTATTCGCGACGCTGAGTTGCGGCCCGATTCCGGAGGACACTGCCAATAATCCGACCGACGCCGCCGATGGCGACCGGGTGTATTCCAACGATGAATGGGGATTCCGGATTACAGTCCCGGACGTGTGGGGATGGACGGCCCAGACGTCCTTCCAGACCCGGGAGCCGAATGGATTGCCCAGGGTTGAAGTGGTTATGAACCGCGAGCCGATCTCGGGATTCGTGGCCGTACTGACCTTAAGGCCTCGCGCACTTTCGGAAAGAGCGACGCTTCAGACCGTTACGGCCGAACTCGAGGAGGAGTTCAAGGCCACCTTTCTGGGATACACGGCGCAGGAGAAGCGCACGTTTCAGATTTCCGGGCGCGAAGGCATCGAGTGGATTTTCCGAACGGTGTTTCTGCGTCGGCGGGGCGACCGGTTTCTCGTTACGGTCGTCCTGGACGGGCGAAAGGCCTATCTGATGATGGGCAACGGGACGTCCGCCGCTTTTCCCGTCGACGAGTACCGTACCATCACGTCTTCTCTTGAATTCCGATGAATACCGGGACAGCGGGACGTATTTCACGCATTCCGAAGACCGCTTCTGGACGTTTTATGTATTGGAGCACTGCTGTCCAGGATAGGTTGAAAAAGACGATCTTGGATGCGTAAACACCTGTTTTTCTTCAAAGTCGATTCGAAGTGCCAATGCAGGTTCCCTTCTTTTGGCCACGGTTGTCAAAGACAGGAACCGATTTGGGACCGGTGTGGTTGGCGTTCCCAGGAGCGAGGGCATCCTGCCCTCGACGTCGGATAACTCGTCGCACACGGTGTTTTGCGCGAACCGGTGTCGGATTGAATGGACGCGTCAGGCCCTCGACGCGAATAGGGATAGGTGACGCGAAGTTCGAGGGCAGGATGCCCTCGCTCCGGTTACTGGTGGATCATGTTGTGATATCGGTTGGAAAAGACGATTTTGGACATGTGTAGTATTGGAGAGGAGTTCACCGGCTGCCCCGCGTCCGCAATTGATACGCGGAGTTACTCTCTGCTCCAAAGGGTCCCGGCGGGATGCGTCAATGTCCCCCGCGACCCTGTTTTTTTGTTGCGCCGTTCAGTCCACAGGCTCACAACGTCTTCGAATTGTCACCAGGCCGAGCCCTTCGTTTTGAAGGGCTTCCCTGAAGACACTGCGCATTCGGGCCTCCGGGTCCGCTTCCTCAACCGTCCAGACCTGGTCGACGCCGCAGGCCGCCGCCAGGTTGTTGATGGCAACCACGGGTCCGGTTTTTCCGTTGACCGGGACGCCTCGATCCGGGGTGGGCTGGCCCCCTGTCGTGAGTGAACCGGCGTTGTCGAGTACCACAAGCAACAGGTTGGCGCCGGTGGATCCGGCGTGGATCAGCGCGTTGACGCTGCTGTGATAGAAAGCCGAGTCGCCTGTAATGGCCACGGCGCGCTCCTCAATACCGGCCTTCTGGAGTCCCAGCGCCGCGCCGACGGCGGAGCCCATACACAGTTTGGTGTCGAGATATCGGGCGGCGATAACGACGCAGCCGGGATCGGCGGTAAGGAACGGGTTCTGGCCCAGCGCCGCCGCTTCTTCACGCAGCGCGGCAAGGATTTCATTGTAGGGGCAGCCGGCGCAATGCGACTTTCGGTATGGCTTTTCCTCCTGCCAACCCGCTTCCGTGAAGACGCGCTTCGGGCTCAGGTCAGGCAGACAGGCCTTCAGCGCCTGCTGCATCTGCCAGCGGAAGAGTTCGCCTTCTCCGGGGACATGACCGCTGCGTTTGCCGATGACCGGCGGCGTGACGCCCGCGTCGTACCCGATGGTCTTGACGCCGTCTTCCAGATACGGGTCTACTTCCTCCAGAACCAGCACCTTCCTGCATCTTTTCAGGAAATCCGCGATCAGGCCGCCCGGAAGGGGATAAATGGATGCGAGTTTCAGGAATCTGAGCCCCGAGATATCCGCGCCTTCAAGCGCGTCCTGAAGTTTATTGTGGACGAATCCCGACGCGATGACGCCCAGTTCTCCGGCGCCGTCGATCCGGTTGAAGGGAATATCCTCGAACGAATGAGAGATGTCCTTGAGATTACGATGGAGCCGTCGGTGGTTGGGTATGCAGTTGGAGAGGGACGAAATCCAGCGCATCGGCTCTCTGTCCGGTTCCAGCGCCTGCCGGGACGCGGGCCTCCGGACAGGGGGCAGGTCGGCTTCGCAGACGCTGAAGCTCCGGGTGATGCGGAGGATCACAACCGTACGGAATGACTCGGAGAATTCGAAAGCCCAACGCATCATTCGCCGTCCTTCCGCCGGCGTCGCGGGCTCGAGCATGGGGATTTCCGCAAGGGGGGCGAAAAACCGGCCGTCTTGTTCATTCTGCGACCCCCACGCTCCCGGATCGTCGCCCATGAGGATCACCAGCCCCGCGTGAACGCCGGTCATATTCAGGACCATCAGCGTATCCAGCGCCACGTTCATACCCACGCTCTTCATGCACACGAGTACGCGGCGGCCGCCCTGGGAGACGCCCGCGGCGACGTCCAGGGCGATGCGTTCGTTCAGACACCACTCGGCATCGTGGCCGTATTCGCCCGCGGTGTCGGACAGCGCCGTAAACGTGCCGGTGCCCGGCGAACCGGGATATCCGGTAACGCAACTGACACCGGCCTCGATCGCGCCCCAGGCCAACGCCGTATCTCCATTGATTCGCATTGCATCCATCGGGGTCTCCATTGGGAATCGTTCTGATTATGGACGGAACGACGATGGTACCCGTACATCCGGGGCTTGTCAAGCGCTAACGGGAATTCGGCGGATTATCAGATCAATCCGATGAGCCGCCAGTAGAGGAAGTTGAGGGGAATGAGAAACAGGAGCGAGATCAGCGCCAGCAGAACCATGAGCCGGATGAATTGTCCCATATGCACGTAGCGGAAGCTGTACGCCAGGATGAACGGCGCCGCCTGGTACGGAAAGAACCCGCAACTTGCGACAACGGCCATACAGAGGGCGGCGGGAAGCGGCGCCATGCCCGTCTGTGCGGCGACCTCCAGGAGGACGGGCGTGAGGATGGCGGCAACCGCGGCCGTGTCCGCCAGAAAATTGAAGGGCAGAATGAAGGCCGAGAGTGCACCAAGCTGTGTAAGCAGGCTGCCGTCAAAACGGCTCAGCCATTCCGTAAACTGGTTCGCGAGAAGGGGGCTGAAACCGGTGGTCTCGAGCGCGTGACCCACGGAAAACGCCGCGGCGATGTAGATGAGCAGCGGAAAGTTGATCTTTTTCAGCAGGTCGGGATGCAGCGGCCCAAGACCGGGGAGATAACAGGCCAAAACAAGCCCCAGGCCCACGTAGGCCGGATGGATGCCGTGCAGCGCGTCGGTTGCCCATAGCAATATGCCCGCAAACAGGATGCACAGGGTTTTCTTCTCCGCGGCGGTTACGCGGTCGGGGACTTCGCTATCGACGTCGATTCTCGTCCCGATGCGGTAATCCCCTCGCACCGGCAATAACAGCCGGATCAACGCGTAACAGCACGCAACCCGGCACAGGGAGAATACGGGAAAGAGATACAGCGTCCACTGACCCCAGTAGACGATGATGTCCCGGGATTCCAGGACGCCGAAGACCACCAGGCTGGGCACCGATGCCGTAAGGACGCCGGTGCCGCCGTAGTACGTGGAACAGGCCAGGGAGAGGATCAGCGCCGCGCTCACTCGTGAACCGGGCGGTTCTCCAAGCGTCCGCAGCAGGGTGACGATGAGGGGCATCAGGATCAGGATTCGCACGACCCCCGAGGGGATGAGTAGCGCGGAGAGCATGCCGAGGACGTGGAGCGCGAGGATGAGCCCGTTCAGGCTCCCGATGCGCCCCAGGACGAGGCGCGAGATCCGTCTTCCCAGCGGTGTTTCCGTGATGCCCAGGCTGAGGGCCATACCGGCGAAGATGAGCCAGACGGTCTTGCTCGCGAAGGGGCCGAAGGCGGTCTCGAACGGGAGAACGCCCAGGACGGGGAAGAGGACGATCAGCAACAGCGAACTGTATTCCAGGGGGACGGGTTCGAAGGTCCAGAGCACGATCGTGGCAAGAGACAGCGCCAGCGCCAGACGTGGCACGGTGTCCAGGTCTCCCGGATACAGGATGACGAGCAGTGGAAGAAGGATGGCCAGAATCAGCCCGGCTGCGGTTTTTCGGGTCATTCGCTGGAATGCCTTATTACGTTGACTGAAAACGAAAGACAGAAAATAGAAAAAGAACTCTAAAAATGCAATGAAATTAACAGGTTATGCGTGTTCGCGGTCGTTGAGCGTAGATCGCAGAGTGTGTCGGTACAGAAGGGTATGCAAGGAGATCGAAATGGCAGTGGATTTCCGCATCGTTGAGGAAACCGCCGACGTCCTGCCCGAATACGGCAGCGTGCCGATAGGCTTCGAAGTGAACAGCCGCTTTCGCGTCGAACGGGTGTCCGGCGGCCTGGGGGGGATCCGGCTGATCAAGGAAGCCGTGAAGCCGCCCTATATCAAGGACTATGACGAACCCGATGGCCCCGAACGATTGGCGCGCAGATCGTGGGATTTGTCGAACTGGATCTTCCTGGGCGCGTTCCGGGAGCGAGAGCGCATCGGCGGCGCGATCGTCGCCTTTCACGTCGACGACATGAACTATTGCGAAGGGCGGGAAGACCTCGCCGGCCTGTGGGACATTCGCGTCCGCCCGGACGACCGGGGACGGGGCGTCGGCAAGTCGCTGTTTCAACACGCCGAGACCTGTGCGAGGAATCGTGGTTGCAATCAGTTGAAGATAGAAACCCAGAACACCAACGTCGACGCCTGCCGCTTCTACGCGCACATGGGGGCGCGGCTCGGCAAGGTCCATATGTACGCCTATCATGCTGACGGCTTGGACGAGGTGGAACTGACCTGGTACAAGGATCTGTAATCCGGTGTCCACGTGCGGTCAGAATCGAATTGTGATGACATTTTACCTGGAGAGATCCATAGTTCGTATTCTGCGCTGCAGCAGTTTAGCCTGTCGAAACGACTGCAACGCCTGAGAAACGTGGTCACTGAGCTTGTCGAAGTGCCCGCGTTTCTACATCCGTTCTGTCGCGTCAGACGGCCCTTCGCCGACCCTTCGACAGGCTCAGGGGGCGGCGAAGGGCAGGGCAAAGCGCGATAGGTCAGGAGTACACCGAACGGCTTGAATTCACCTATGTCGCAGGGATAGAGCCGCCACCTGTTTTGCCCTAGTGGCAATAGTCTCCAACGCAAACGTCACCGGTCCCGTGTGAATCTCATCGTCCGGAATGCATCAACGCGGCAAAGAATAACATATGTGCTATTCACGAAGCCGATCTGAGAGTAGATCGGCGTTTTTTTTGCAACGTCCGGCATCCCGGCAATTGGCTGCAGGGGCTTCCCTGGTACGGGTGCATCCACTTGACTTTCGAGGCCCGCCTTGGCATATTGGCAGCCGTTATTCCGGCGGTATCTGATGCGTCGAACCATGATTCGTCATCTTTCGGGGACGTTAATTCGATTATGTGCGAGTTAGTAAAGGCGATTAGACTGCGGATTATCAGGATACACCAGGTCACCGGACGTGAACGGAAAAAATGTCCTTCCTTACGATCATTTCTGCCTGTCTCGGAGAGTTAATTCGCGGTGCCGCGTTGCCGTTTTTTCGGAATTGAGGTATCCGGAGGTTAAGCATGAGCCTTGCTTTATTCTCTGCATTTGCAACAGTCCTCGCGGCACTTCTGTTGATCTTCAGGCGTGCGGCAAGCGCGGGGACCCGTGATTTCGGTGACGGGTTCGCGCGCCACGGCGTGGCGGCTCCGGTGTGTCGCGCGCGAGGGGTAGCGGCAACGGTTGACGGCGACGGGCGGCCGATCGTCCTGGCGTGGCCGATGGACCACCGGGGTTGCGGGTCGATTCTCGTGATTGACGCGCGGTCGGGCGAGGTGGATCAGATTCCGACTCCGTTCGGGATGGCCTCCACACCCTTCGCCGTTCTGTTGTCCACGCGTAACCGGTTCTATTCGTATTTCGACAAGTTCGTGGAGTTCGACGCCGAATCACGCCGCTTCACGTTCTGGTCCGATGCGCCGCCGAGATTCGCCATGTCGTTTACAGAAGACGATAACGGCACGGTCTGGACGTCCGCGTATCCCAACTGCGAATTGCTGAGCTTCGATCCGGACAGTAGAAAACTGGAGAACCACGGCCCGCTGAACCATGAGAGTTGGCCGCAGTACCCGAGGACGATCGCGGTGGACGGTTCCGGGTGGGTCTACGCGGGTATCGGAGCCACGCGCGGGCAGATCGTTTCATTCAATCCGGCAACAGGCGAACGTGCCGCGTTGATTCCCGAATCCGACCGCCGGCACGGCTCATCGACCGTCTACCGGGGCGTGGACGGCAAGGTGTACGGGAGGACGTACGACACCGGTCCGTGGTGGGCGATGCTCGAAGGCGCGGTGACGCCGGTGGACGCGCCCGCCGCCGAGCGGCCGATCCTGGCCGGCATCCAGGAGGCGGTCCTGGACAATTTCCCGGATGGCTGGTCGCTCGATGAGATCAACCTTCCGGAGAAGTACGTCGAGGTCAACGAGGCGGGAACGGTAAGACGTCTGGAAATCGACTATGAATCGGCCGGATCCCCCATCCTGTCGATCGCGGAGGGTCCGGACGGCAGAATCCACGGTTCGACCGGGCATCCCCTGAGGTTCTATACGTACGATCCAGAGGCGGATGCGTTCACCCACCACGGGCTGTTGGACCTGATCGGACACCTGAACGCGCTCGCCGTTCAGGGCGAAAAGATCTACTGCGCGGAGTACGCGGACGGCAGGCTCTGGGAATACGACCCCGCGCGGCCGTGGGACGATCGGGCGCCCGAGGACCCGAACCCCAGGGTTTTAATATCCGTGAATCCCACAATTATCCGCCCGCACGCGCTGCTGGCGCACCCTGACGGGCGGCGGTTGATCATGACGGGAACGCCGGGCTATGGCTTGACGGGGGGAGGGATGCTGATCTGGGATACCGGGTCCGGGAGCCATACGCTGTTGACCCACGAGGAGCTGATTCCCGCCCACAGCACGGTATCGATTGCGGCGCTGCCGGACGGGAACATCGTGTGCGGGACGACGATAAGTCCCGGCACGGGTGGGGAGGTACACGCGAAGGAGGCGGAACTTTACATTCTGGATCCGGATGAAGGCCGCGTGCTCTTTCGCGAAGTGGTTGTGCCCGGCGCCACGGTGATTCCGGACATGCTCCTGGGCACCGACGGTTTGATCTACGGCCTGGCCGCCGGATCCGCATTCTTCGTTTTCGATCCCGGGTCGCGCGAGATCGTCCACTTCGAGGCGAAGCTGCCCTACGGCGACCTGGCGGGGCAGCAGGCCCCCAGGATTATGGCGACGGGGCCCGACAACGTGATCTACGCGCTCTTTCGCAACGCGATCGTTCGCATCGAACCGGGTTCGTTCGAACACGCGTCGCTGGGAATACCCCCGGTGAGTGCGAATGCGGGCATTGTCATTCGTTCGGGCAGACTTTGGTTTACCCACAAATCCGAAGTATGGAGCTACCGGATACCGGGCGTGTAGAGGAAATGCTGCCTGCCGATTCTACGCGCGCATGGGGGCCCGGCTCGGCAGGGTCCATATGTACGCCTACCGCGGAGAAGGCCGGGACGAGGTGGAACTGACCCGGTTCAAGGACCTTTAGCGAAGCGGCAAGCCGGGAGCCGAATAAGCATGCATTGGCGCGCATGCCGAAGGGATCTGCCGTAGTACCGGTGCATCCGCTTGACTTTCCGGAACGCGCTGTTCACAATTGACATCCGCAAGCCTCTGGCGAAGTCGAAATAGTCCGATTAGAACGAATAACGAAAGGCGGCTTCTGCGGTAGCGATCCCGCCGTCGTGAATCCTACAGAAGACAAATATGAGCCCCTTTCTCTTCGTAACCTTCACTACAATTCTCGCGGCCGTCCTGTTGTCAACCAGCCGATCGGCGAGCGCGGGGACCCGTGATTTCGGAAACGGGTTCGCGCGGCATGCCGTGGCTGCGCCGGTGTCCCGCGCGCGAGGCGTGGCGGCTACGGTTGACGGCGACGGGCGGCCGATCGTCCTGGCGTGGCCGATGGACCACCGCGGCTGCGGGTCGATTCTCGTGATCGACGCACGGACGGGTGAGGTGGAGCAGATTCCGACCCCGTTCGGGATGGCCTCCACGCCCTTTGCCGTGCTGCTGTCCACGCGCAACCGGTTTTATTCCTATTTCGATAAATTCGTGGAGTTCGACGCCGAGTCACGGCGTTTCACGTTCTGGACCGACGCGCCGCGAAATTTCGCCATGTCGTTTACGGAAGACGATAATGGCGTGGTCTGGACGTCCGCGTATCCAAACTGCGAACTGCTGAGTTACGTTCCGGACAGCGGGGAATTGAAAAACCACGGTCCGATGAACCGTGAGAAATGGCCACAGTACCCCAGAACCATCGCGGTGGACAGCTCAGGGTGGGTCTACCTGGGTATCGGCTCCACGCGCGGACAGATCGTGTCATTCAATCCGGCAACCGGCGAACGTAACGCGTTGATTCCCGAGTCCGACCGTCGACACGGCGCATCGACCGTCTACCGGGGGGTGAACGGCAAGGTGTACGGGAGACCCTACAATCGAGGACCCTGGTGGGAACTGCTCGAAAGGGCGGTGACGCTTGTGGACGCGCCCGCCGCAAAGCAGCCGATTCTGGAGGGCAGCCAGGAGGCGGTCCTGGACAATTTCCCGGAGGGCTGGTCGCTCGATGAGATCAACCTTCCGGAGAAGTTTGTCGAAGTCAGGGAGGCGGGAACGGTAAGGCGTCTGGAAATCGACTATGAATCGGCCGGATCCCACATTCTGTCGATCGCGGAGGGCCCGGACGGCAGGATCCACGGATCGACCGGGCATCCGCTCAGGTTCTATACGTACGATGCGCAGGCGGATACGATCATCGACCGCGGCCTGTGGGACCTGAGCGGACACCTGAACGCGCTCGCCGTTCAGGGCGAAAAGATCTATTGCGGAGAGTATTCCGGCGGCAGGCTCTGGGAATACGACCCTGCCCGGCCGTGGGACGATCGGGCGCCCAAGGACCCCAACCCCAGGGTTTTGATATCCGCGAGCCCGACGATTATCCGCCCGCACGCGTTGCTGGCGCACCCAGACGGGCGGCGGTTGATCATGACGGGAACGCCGGGCTATGGATTGACCGGCGGAGGGATGCTGATCTGGGATACAGGGTCCGGGAGCCATACGCTGTTGACCCACGAGGACCTGATTCCCGCCCACAGCACGGTATCGATTGTGGCGCTGCCGGACGGGAAACTCGTGTGCGGGACGACGATCAGTCCCGGCACGGGCGGGGAGGCGCACGCGAAGGAGGCGGAACTCTACATTCTGGATCCGGATGAAGGCCGTGTGCTGTTTCGCGACGTGGTTGTGCCCGGCGCCACGGTGATTCCGGACATGCTCCTGGGTCCGGACGGTCTGATCTACGGCCTGGCCGCCGGATCCGCATTCTTCGTATTCGATCCCGGGTCACGCGAGATCGTCCACTTCGAGGCGAAGCTGCCCTACGGCCACCTGGCGGGCCAGCAGGCGCCCAGAATCATGGCGACGGGACCCGACAATATGATCTACGCACTGTTTCAAGACGCGATCGTACGAATCGAACCCGGCACGTTCGAACACAAGGCGCTGGGAAAGCTCCCGGTGCGCGCGGGCGCGGGAATCGTAATTGACGACGGCAGGCTGTATTTCACACACGGTTCCGAAGTCTGGAGCTTCCGGATACCGGGCCTGTAAAGGACACGCCGACTGCCGTGACAGGTACGCGCGCCGGCACGAATTTCCTTCGTACGAGGCGGGGCGCCGGATCAGGCAACCAGGGCCCCCCACAGCGCTTTGTAGTAACGCAGGAGCCGTTCCGGCTCCGGGCTGTCGGGGATTTCGGCCAGGGTGTATCCGTCGTATCCTTCGGCTTGCAGCAGCCCGAAGAGTTCCCGCCAGGGGTATTCGGATTTGTGCAATTCGTTGATGTGCACGAGCCCGATTTTGTGTTTCAACAAGTCGAAGCCGCTCCTGACCGAGCCGTCAACGACGTCCTGGGGGTTGCAGTTCCAGCAGATGTAGACGTTGTCATGGCCGGCATGGTCGATGATCGTGCGCATGCGCCGGGGTTCGCACGTGTCCCTGCCGTGGACCTCAACACGAATCTGGACGCCTAGGTCCACGGTTGCTTCGCCGCATTCTCCCAACGCGCGCCCGATCTGTTCCAGGGTCTCTTCTTCCGGAATGCCTTTGTCCGTCTGCAGCGCGTTGGGACGCACCTTTACGCCGGAGCAGCCCAGGTCCGCGGCGAGTCTCGCGTATTCGACGGTCCCGTCGATGTTCCGGCGCACGGTCTCCGGGTCCGCGTCATGGTACTCGTAGATGCTTCCCAGGCCGACGATGTCGACTTCCGCGTCTTCGAACCGACGTCGGACAGCGCTCCGTTCGGCGGATGAAAGCGCGATCTCCACGCCGTGTGCGTGGGTGGTGCGAAGTTCGACGCCCTGGATTCCCGTGGTGTGGCACATGTCGATCAGTGTGGGGACATCCCAGTCTTTCGCGATCTGATAGGTGACGATTCCAAGTTTCATCCGGTTAGGCTCCTTTCGTGCCCCGCCTGCAGAGCGACACTGTCAACGGACTGTCAAGAATTCGATTTCAAGATATCGGCTCCCGGCCGAATGTCAACGCCTTTATATTTCGCGAACAGCGCCGTCGACTGCGCGTCCTGTCCTGATGACGCTTCACTGCATGGTCAACGGCCGAGGGTAACGGGTTCCGCACGTGAAGGCCATTCGCTTTTCCTGCTGAAGACTTAACCTGGATTAGTCATTTTTCGGGGACGTTAATTCGAAAATGTGATAGTTAATAAAGGCGATTAGACTGCTGATTACCAGGATACACCAGGTCACTGGACGTGAACGAAATAAACGTTCTTCCTGACAGCCATTTCGGCCCGTTTCGAAAAGTTTCGTCGCTGTGCCGCGTTGCGGTTTTTGCGGAATTAAGGTTAATGCAGGACCAGGCGCCGAATAACGAAAACCAGAGGGATGGATGAGCCTTCCGGATTCTGAACTCGCCGCGGGGTTTCAAATACGACGGGCGGCTTCGGGAGATTTGGAGCGCGTGGGTGAGATCGCCCGTCAGGCGTGGCAGAGGATCCACGCGAGTACCGCTGAAATCATGGGAGAGGAAATGCACGCCGTGCTGTGCGCGAATTGGGAGGATGAGAAAACGGCCGCGGTCCGCCGCCACTGGGAGGCGCATCCGGAGTGGTTCCGCGTTGTCGTTGCCACACAGACGGGGCGTGTGGCTGCATTCCTGACGTTTTCGATCGATCAGAGGAAGTCCCTGGGCAGAATAACGAACAATGCCGTTGCGCCTGAAGCACAGGGCAACGGGCTCGGCACGGCAATGTATCGCTACGCCCTGGATTGCTTCAGGTCTGAGGGCCTCCGTTTTGCGTGCGTGGGTACGGGTCTTGACGAGGGTCACGCCCCGGCGCGCCGCGCATACGAGAAAGCGGGTTTCAACGTTGCCCAGCACCAGGTAACCCTTTATCAGCAACTGTAGGCCGGCCGGAGAGGGTCTCCATCGTAATGCTAGGATCGAAGACCTTGACAATTTATATCCAAATGGTTATATTTATTTCATGATCTCCGAGTGATCCCGGCGAAAGAGGTGGATTCAATGAGGAGACGCCTGAAAGTGGCGCAGGAACTGGAGGCGGAGCATGAGCGATGAGATCGCCGTTGAGCGGAGTTCAGGCAACGTGTTCGAGGATCTGGAATTACCCGAAGCGGGTGAGCTGTTTCTAAAGGCATCGCTCGGTTTTGAGGTGTTTCAAATTATAGGAAGACGGAAGCTGACGCAGGCGGAAGCCGCGGAAATCCTGGGAGTGCAGCAACCCGAAATATCCCGTCTCAAGAGGGGGAAGTTTAACCACTACAGCGTAGAGCGTCTGATGACATTCCTTACCCGCCTGAATCGCGACATCGAGATCAGAATCATCCCGTCAGAAAGCGGGGAGGGACAACGACGCGTGGTTGCCGTTTAGGACGTGGTTTGTATGCGCGTAGACAGCAGTCGCTATAGCAGGACTGACAACCTTAACTGGCGGTGAAAGTTTACCTGTCCACGGACGGATGTGGTTTCAACTACAGGAGTATGATTCATGAAAGTACTGATTACATCGGCAGGGACGGAGCTTGCCCAGGCATTGGCGGCGGATCTTTCGCAGCGGCACGAGGTGACGTTGACCGACGTCTCGGACGTCACCACGGAGTTTCCCTTTCGTCAGTGCGAGTTGGGCCACGATGGCGAGACGGAATCGCTGGTGGAAGGAATGGATGCGATCGTGCATGTCGCGGAACTGCCCGAAGGCCAACGGAGTGACGAGCGCGAGATCGATTTCCAGACGCGCTGTACGTACAATCTGATGGTTGCCGCCAGGGAGAAAAACGTCGGCCGCGTGGTGTACCTCAGTTCGCTGAGCCTGTTTGAGACGTGCGATCCGAACTGGAACGTGACGGAGCAGTGGGCGCCGAGGCCGTCGCCGGACGCGGGACCTATGGGGAAGTACCTGGGTGAATTCACGTGCAGAGAATTCGCGCGTGAACATTCGGTGCGAGTGACGTGTTTGCGACTCGGGGAAGTCGGCGGCGAAGGCGCCGCCGCGTTGTCGGTGAAGGACGCGGTCAGGGCCATCGCATCGGCACTGACGATTGAGGGGCCGATGTGGCGGGTTCTGCACGTGCAGTCCGAAGTTGAAAACGCGAGGTTTCCCATCGGCCAGGCCAAAAGCGCCCTCGGCATCTGAATCATCAATTCCACGTGACGCTTGAGACGAATATGAACGTCGTGATTTACGGCGGCAACGGGATGCTGGGGCCGCACGTCGTAAAGGCGCTTGAAGGGCGCGTGACCCTTCGGATCACGGATCTGGAGCCGTTTGAAACGTCCCACGAGATGATGCCCGTGGACGTGGCGGACCCTGTGGCCGTCATGCGCGCCGCGGAAGGGATGGACGCGATTATCAACCTGTCGGTTCTGCGGCCGCATCGAAAAATCGCGTTCGACGTGAATGCCCTGGGATGCTACAACGTGATGCGCGCGGCCGTGAGGAACGGGATCCGGCGCGTGATCAACACGGGGCCGTACTTTACCGTACAGGGCGACCCCTTCAGGGACTGGGACTATCACTTCGGTCCGGACGTGCCCCCCAGACCCGGAACGGGTCTGTATGTGCTGTCCAAGGGATTGGGCCAGGAAATCTGCCGGATCTTCACGTCGAATTTCGACGTGTACGTGCTGTGTTACCTGTTCTGGAGTTTTCGCGGTCACGACCCGTCCTCTCAACCGGTTCACGACCGGCCCTTTCTTGTGACGTGGCGGGATGCCGCCGGCGCGTTCCTCCCCGGACTGGAAATTCCACTGGAGCGTCTGCCGTCAAGATGCGAGGTATTCAATATTCTCGGCGACCGGCCGCACGGGCACTATACAAACGCGAAGGCCAGACGGATCCTGGGGTGGCAGCCGAGGGACGGGCTCGAATACACGTACATAAAAAGCTAGACAACCGGGAATCCGCGGGCCGGCGCCGGTACGTCGTACGGCGCGCCGCGAACGCTGCGGATGTCCGGGCGCGGGGTATACACACGATTGGAGATGAGAGTGAAGGTCGTAATATATGGCGGCAACGGCATGCTGGGGCCGCATGTCGTAAAGGCGCTTGAAGGGCGCGTGACCCTTCGGATTACGGATCTGGAGCCATTTGAATCGTGCCACGAGATGATGCCCGTGGACGTGGCGGATCCGGAGGCCGTCATGCGCGCGGCGGAAGGGATGGACGCGATCATCAACCTGTCGGTTCTGCGGCCGCATCGAAAAACCGCGTTCGACGTGAATACCCTGGGATGCTATAACGTGATGCACGCGGCCGTGAAAAACGGGATCCGGCGCGTCATCAACACGGGGCCGCACTTTACCGTGCAGGGCGAATCCTACGTGGACTGGGATTATCACATCGGTCCGGATGTGCCCCCCAGGCCGGGAACGAACCTGTATGCGCTTTCAAAGGGGTTGGGCCAGGAAATCTGCCGAATATTCACGTCGAATTTCGACGTGCACGTGCTGTGTTACCTGTTCTGGAGTTTTCGCGGTCACGAGCCGTCCTCTCAACCGGTTCATGACCGGTCATTCATGGTGACGTGGCGGGATGCGGCCGACGCGTTCCTCCCCGGACTGGAAATCCCGCTGGATCGTCTGCATTCAAGATGCGAGGTATTCGATATTCTCGGCGACCGGCCGCACGGGCACTTTACGAACGCGAAGGCCAGGCGGATCCTGGGGTGGAAGCCGAGGGACGGGCTGGAATACACGTACCTGAAAACATAGCCAGCCGGGAATCCGCGGACCGGCGCCGATACATCATACGGCGCGGCGCGAGCGGCCTGGACGTTCGGACATCGAGGTATGCACACGATTGGAGATGGTAATGAAGGTCGTGATTTATGGCGGCAACGGGATGCTGGGGCCGCATGTCGTCAAGGCCCTGGAGGAACACGTTTCGCTTCGGATAACGGATCTGGAACCGTTTGAGACGCCCCATGAGATGATCCCCGTGGAC
Organism: Gemmatimonadota bacterium; assembly: GCA_028874335.1. Lineage (GTDB taxonomy): Bacteria > Latescibacterota > UBA2968 > UBA2968 > JAAXHE01. The sequence goes on from JAPPJY010000088.1 coordinate 161,360, forward strand.
GTCGCGGACCCGGATGCCGTCATGCGCACGGCCGAGGGAATGGATGCAATCGTCAACCTGTCCGTGCTGCGTCCGCATCGAAAGGTCGCATTCGACGTGAATATCGTCGGCTGTTACAACATCATGAGGGCCGCGGTCAAACACGGGATCCGGCGCGTCATCAATACGGGTCCGCATTTCACCGTACAGGGCCCACCCTATGAGGCGTGGGACTACGGGATCGGTCCCGACGTGCCGCCGAAGCCCGGTACGAACCTGTATTCGCTTTCCAAGGGTCTGGGACAGGAAATCTGTCGGATCTTTACCGAGCATTGTGACGTTTACGTGCTGTGTTACCTGTTCTACATCTTCAGAGATCACGACGCGTCTGCCGAGCCGGTTCGGGACTGGCCGTTTCTGGTGTCGTGGCGGGACGCGGCAGCCGCTTTCGTTCCGGGGCTGGCCATTGATCTGGACCGGTTGCCTTCGCGGTGCGAGGTCTTCAACATTTTCGGTGATCGCCCCCACGGGCAGTTCTCGAACGAGAAAGCGAAGCGGATTCTCGGGTGGCAGCCCGTAGATGGTCTGGAATATACGTATTTGAAGGAATAGGGATTTCTGCACCGATTCAATACGCGAGGTCGTGTTTGTGAATTATACACCGCACACGGATCAGGACATTCGAACGATGCTGGACACGATCGGCGTCGATTCAACCGATGCGCTCTTCGATCCCGTCCCCGCGTCTCTGCGGCTGGCCTCCCTTGATCTGCCTGCCGGGATCAGTGAGATGGAGGCGTTGGGACTGATCGAGGAACTCGGCCGTTCGGCGCGGGCGCAGGCCCCCGTGCTGTCATTCACGGGCGGCGGCGCCTACGAGCACTTCACGCCAAGCGTCGTTGATGCGATGATTTCCCGCAGTGAGTTCTATACGGCATATACGCCGTATCAGCCGGAAGTGAGCCAGGGAACGCTGCGGGCGATTTTCGAGTTCCAGACCATGGTATGTGAGTTGACCGGTATGGAGGTGGCCAATGCCTCCATGTACGACGGCGCGTCAGCCCTGGCGGAAGCGGTGATGATGGCGGTCCGGATCAATGACGGTACGCGCGTAATGCTGCCGCGCAGCCTGCACCCGTTCTACCGTCGGGTTGTCGAGACCTATGTTCGGGGAATCGGGCTGGAAGTGGTGGAAATTCCCTGGTCGGTTGCCGGGACGATCGATATGGCACGGGTCGAGGCAGAGTTGAGTGACGATACCGCCGCGGTCGTGGTGCAGAATCCGAATTTCCTGGGTGTGCTGGAACCCCTTGACGCACTGGGCAGCCTGTTGCGGAACCACCGGTCGGCCTTTGTCGCGTCGGTGAATCCCATCTCACTTGGGGTGATCCGGCCGCCGGGTGACTTCGGAGCGGACATTGTGGTTGCCGACGGTCAGCCGTTGGGCCTGCCGTTGTCCTTTGGCGGCCCATACGTGGGCATGTTTGCCACGCGCGAACAGCATGTTCGACGAATGCCCGGGCGGGTGGTCGGACAGACCACCGACGTGGACGGGAAGCGCGGGTTTGTGATGACGCTCCAGACACGCGAACAGCATATTCGTCGGGAACGCGCAACCTCGAACATCTGCACGAATCAGACGCTGTGCGCGACAGCGGCGACCGTCTATCTGGCGTCGCTTGGGCCGAACGGCCTGCGTGAAGTCGGCATGTTGAACTGGAACCGGAGCCACGAAGCAGCGTCCGCGCTGTGCGGGATCGACGGGATTTCCCTGAAGTTTTCCGGCGCGTCGTTCAACGAGTTCGTGGTTGAAACGCCCCGCCCCGCGCGTGAAGCGCTCGAAGCGTTGCGGCGAAAGGGCATCGCGGGCGGAATAGACCTGGGGCGCTTCTATCCGGAATTGGACCGGTGTGTCCTGACCTGCGTGACGGAAACGAAGACCGGTTCGGACGTGGCGCGCCTGGTTGACGCCTGGAGAGACGTTTAACCTCAGGTCCGCAAAAGCCGCAACGCGGCACCGCGACGAAACCCATCGAAACAGGCCGGAATGGTCGTCATAAAGGACATTTTTTCAGTTCACGTACAGTGCCCCGGTGTATCCTGGTAATCAGCAGTCTAATCGCCTTTTTAACTGACACATATTCGAATTAACGTCATCTAAAAATGAGGAATCAAGGTTAATGGACAGGGACCTGCTGATTTTCGAAAGGGGCGGTCGCGGGCGCCGGTGCGCGGGGTTTCCTGACGCAGGCGACGCGGTTGTACCCGTACCAGACGGGATGTATCGGAATGACGCGCCCGCGCTGCCGGAAGTCAGCGAGTTGGAACTGGTGCGCCATTACGTGAATCTCTCGTCCATGAATTTCAGTATCGAGACGGCGTTCTACCCGCTGGGATCCTGCACCATGAAGTACAATCCCAAAATACATGAGCGCGTCGCTCGCCTGCCCGATTTCGCGGGGTTGCATCCATTTGCGGACGAGGAGGCGTCGCAGGCTGCATTGCGCGTTCTGTGGGAGATGGACGGGATATTGACGGCCGTAACCGGAATGGACGGGTTTACGTTTCAACCGGCCGCCGGCGCGCAGGGAGAATTCGTGGGCATTTCACTGATTGCGGCGTACCATCGTGAGAGACAGGACGACAGGCAGGTTGTGCTGATTCCGGATTCGGCGCACGGAACAAACCCCGCGACGGCGGCGATGTGCGGCTATCGGGTGGAGACGTTGAAATCTACCGGCCGCGGAACCGTGGACGTCGCGGACCTGAAGGCCAAGATGAACGACCGGGTCGCGGGATTGATGCTGACAAATCCGAACACCTTCGGCGTGTTCGAGGACGAAATCCTGGACATCCAGCAGGTGGTCCACGACGGCGGAGGCCTGCTCTATTACGATGGTGCGAATCTGAACGCATTCCTGGGACAATGCAGGCCTGGTGATATGGGCTTTGACGTTGTCCACATCAACCTGCACAAGACCTTCACGACCCCGCACGGCGGCGGCGGTCCCGGTTCAGGACCCGTCGGGGTGAAAGACGCGTTGTTGCCTTACCTGCCGGTCCCCGTCGTCACGAAAACAGGCGACCGCTTCGGACTGGACTACGACCGCCCGCGAACGATCGGAAAGGTCAGTACGTTTTTCGGGAATTTCGGGATGGTGATTCGCGCCTACGTCTATGCCAGAATGCTGGGTGCGGAAGGGATGCGGCGCACCAGCGAGATGGCCGTACTGAATGCGAATTACATCGCCAGCCGGCTGGATGGGCACTACGACCGCCCTAAGTCCGCGCAGCCCATGCACGAAATGGTGTTCTCGGCGTCGCGACAAAAAAAGTCCAGCGGTGTTAGCGCGCTGGATATCGCGAAGAGGCTTATCGACTACGGCCATCATCCGCCCACCATCTATTTTCCGCTGCCCAGGGTGGCGCCGGAAGCGATGCTGATCGAGCCCACGGAGACGGAAAGTCTGGAACAGCTTGACGAGTTCATCGAATCCATGATCTGGATTGCATGCGAGGCGGAGGAAAATCCAGACTTGCTTCACGATGCGCCGCACCACACGCCTGTACGCCGGCTGGACGAAGCGACGGCGGCGCGGAAACCCGTGCTGCGATCGACAGGGCGCGAATAGCGGGTCTGACAGGTTCACGCCAGACGAAGAACGGGCCGCGATATTCATCGCGGCCCGTTCTTCGTCTCGACTCAATGACGGTTCAATCTTCGCGATTTGCCGCTCGACACGTGATTTCAATCAGGTTGCCGTCAGGATCATGGAGAAATACGAAGCGGCTCCCGTCGTGCGGTCTGATACCCGGGCCGCCGACGACATGTACCCACCCGCCATCCAGAGACTTGACGACGCGGTCAAAGTCGGGGACTTCGAACGCGATATGTCGCCTGGACGGATCGCGGTGTTCTTTCGCCACCAGCAGGTGAATCTCCACGCTTCCGCATTGGTACCAGGCGCCTTCGAAATCGTAATCGGGCCGCGGTATTGGGCTCAATCCAAGGAATTTCTCATAGAAAGACCGGGACCGATCCAGATCGCGTGCAACCAGCGTGATGTGATGTACGCCCACAATTTCCAGCACGGGTGTGACGGCACCCCTGAGGGAAAATTCCGGGTTTTTGAGGGTGTCGTGTGCCACGGTTCTCAGTTCTCCGTGAGGTACGCCCGGATCTTTCGCACCCGCGACGGGTGTTTGAGCGCTGCAAGCGCCTTGTCCCGAATCTGCCGAACGCGCTCCTTTGTTAAACTGAGTTGATTGCCGATTTGTTCCAATGTCATGGAGTCTTCGCCGTTGATACCGAAGTAAAGCCGCAGGATTCGGGCCTCGCGGGAAGACAGGGAATCGAGCGCGGCCCGGACCTCGTCGGCCATCGCCTGTTCCATCACTTCGTTTTCGGGTGAGACCTGGTCCTTATCTTCAAGGACCTCGAGCAGAGACGAGTCCGGACCTTCCTCGAGCGGCATATCGAGAGACACGTGCCAACGCGACGCGTTCAGCAGGTCCTGCGCCTGCTTGGGCTGCATATCGGCCCGAACCGCGATCTCGTCGATACTTGGTTCCCTCCCGAGTTTCTGCTTGAGGTTTGAGGCAATGCGCTCCAGCCGGCACAGGTGTTTGATCTTGTTTACGGGCAGCCTGACCATTCGGGCTTTTTCCGCCAGCGAAGAGAGGATGCCCTGCCGGATCCACCAGACCGCATAGGTTGTAAATTTGACACCCACCGTTTCATCGTACCGCGTTGCCGCGCGAACCAGACCGAGATTGCCCTCGGCAATCAGATCTTCAAGGGGCAAACCCCGCCCCTGGTATTCCTTGGCGATCGTGATGACGAACCGCAGGTTGGATTCGACCATCTGTTCCAGGCTCTTGCGGTCTCCGGCTCTGATACGCTTGGCCAACGTCACTTCCTGTTGCGGCGTAAGCAGATTGTTATATGCGATATCCTTGAGATAGAGTTCAAGCGCTGACCGCTTCTTTCCCCGTGACGAGATTCCGTTCTGCTGCCTCATTACCGTTGCAGGCATTACTTTCCCCCAGACAATGGAAGGGTCGTCTGCGCGACGGTTCCCGGCCCGATGCAAGCAATCGGGAACAACCGGAGCTCGCGCGCGGACGGATCCCGTGCGCGCAGAATGCACGACCTGCGACACACGGGCTCGACAGAGTCGACCGTGAACGTGAATAACACAATTGGGGATTTTAAAACAGCTTCTAAGGGAGAAGGGAAAATCGGAAAGTTCAACCCCTCCAGGGGTGAGGTGTTGAACTCGCGGGGAACTGAGGATGTATCCGGAAACCGATCAGGGGAACCGATTCCCGATGTTACGGCCCTCTCGGGTTCTGCAGCCCGGATGCTGTCCGGTCGGAGAGCCGTTACCTGCCGGAATCACCGTTTCAATGCCGAGGGGTGGCGGCTGAAACTGGTTTCGACTCCGAATTCAAATGAGACTACCTATTTACAGAAAGCCCTGTGAAATAACAAGATAACATACGAATGGCGTTTTGTCAAGTTACGATCATGATTTTTTCCCGTGAAACACCACAGGCGCCGGTTGGCGTAGACGTCAGTATGCGGTAACGGTTGTGCGGAGGCGAGGCCCCTATTCATCCCCGTCCGGCTCCTGGTTTCGGGTCCCCAGGTCTCTGTCCAGAAGAAACAGGCCGTTGCCGTCGCTGCCGACCAGTTTGAGCTTGTTTACGATATCGCTTGCCGTGGCCTCTTCTTCCACCTGTTCGGTCACGAACCACTGAAGGAAGGTGTTGGTCGCATGGTCACGTTCCTGGACGCTCAGGTCCACCAGGTCGTAAATCTGGGCGGTTACCGCCTTTTCGTGCCGATAGGCATCTTCGAACGCTGCCAAAGAATCGTCCCAATTACGTTTGGGTGCCGCAACGGTCGTCAGCACCACGTCGCCTTCCCTGTCATTGATAAAGTCGTAAATCTTCATGGCGTGCATCAGTTCCTCCTGGGCCTGGGCGCGCATCCAGGAGGCGAAACCCGTCAGGTTCGTGGCATGAAAATAGGCCGACATCGAGAGATAGTAATACGAGGCGTACAGTTCTGAATTCAACTGCTGGTTCAAGGCAGCCTGTACGTTTTCCTTAATCATCAACGTCCTCCTTGAGTACACGAGAGCAATTCAGACAGGATGTCAGTACGCCGAACCCGGGATGCGTCTCGCACGGAGAACCGGCGAGTTTCTTGCGCGATCCGGTGTCGGAAGCGGAATTCTAATTATATCAAAAAGCGAAAAAAAAACAAGGGTTTCCTTTAACGCCCGCAACAGGAAAGACCATCCTGAAAATGCGCAGAATGGCCTTCCGCGATGACGGGACTGTGTAGAGACGAGCCTTGCTAGAAGTCGGTCTTGAGGCCGCCGATCAGCCGGCGTGGGAGACCGGGGCGCACACCCGCCGGGCCCCGAAAAAAGGATTGGCCGCGATGCTTGAGGATTTCTATTTTACAAAGGTTAGTCGACGATTTCACGATTCAGGAGTCGCCATGTCCTACACGCCTCTCAGAGTCGCCGTAATCGGCGCCAGCGGAATCGGTCAGCATCACGCCCGGTGGTACGATCTCTCCGGCTGCGAGGTGGTTGCGTTCGCGGGTACATCGAAGGATTCGTGCGAGCGCACCCGCGAACGGCTGGCGTCGTACTTCGGGTTCAGCGGACGGGCGTATCAGGACGTGGATGCGATGATAACGGACGAAGCTCCAGACATCGTCGCGGTGACGAGTCCGTACCCGATGCACAGGGCTCACGCGATCGCCGCGCTCGACGCAGGCGCCCACGTGCTTTGCGAGAAGCCGTTCTGCTGGGACAAAGACAAGGAACTGGATGAAATCCTCGCCGACGGACGGGCAGTTGTCGCGAAGGCGAAGGACGCGGGCCGCCTGCTGGGCGTGTCTGCCCAGTATCCTGCGGGTATACCGCACTACCGGGCGTTTTATGAGCGGGTCCGCGGAACCTGGGACCCCGTGACGCGGATTACGATGGAAATGGAGGTGAAGGGAAGAAAAGGGCCCAAACGCCGCGAAGAAATCTGGGCCGACGTCGCTCCGCACGCATTGAGCCTGGTCATTGGCTTCCTTCCGGATGGCAGGATGGATATGACAACCGCCGAATGCGAGATCGACGAGCGCGAGAACCGGGCGCGATTCGACACCGTCAGCCCCCGCGGACGGTGCGGTGTGGATCTGGTTATGCGGGATATCGACGAGGGCATACCGGCGCGCCGGTTCGGTGTCAACGGCTTTACGGTGGATTGGGAGGGGTACGTAGACGACGATGGAATCTACCGCGCCCGCCTCGTCCATGAAAGTGAATCTCTCCAATGCGACGACTTTCTGCACATACTGGTCGATGCATTTGTTTCATGCGTGCGGGGTTCGGGCGGTCGGCCCGTCGTTTCGGGCGCGGACGGATTGCTGGGGCTGGAGTACCAGGTCGAACTGTTGCGCCTGGCTAGAGCCCAATCCCGTTCCCGGACCTGAGCACGGGGCGCGCAAGAATGGAGCGGAAGCGCAAGGCCGATATTGCCGTTATCGTCACCTGTCACAATTACGGCCGTTACCTCCGGCAATGCCTGCGTTCGATTGAAAACCAGGTGCTGAAACCGGCGTCCGTTCTGGTGGTGGACGACGCAAGCACGGACGAAACCGGGGAAGTCGCCCGGCAGTTTCCGGAGATGGAATACCGCCGGGTTGAATTCCTGAACGCCAACAGGTCCCGGAATTACGGGTTCACGCAGGTATCCGCCGAATGGGTCGTGTTCTTCGACGCGGACAACTATATGTCGCCCGGATTTCTGGATGAGCTTTACGTGGCGGCGCGCACGCATCCGGACCTCGATTTCGTATATTGCGATCGCGTCAACTTCACCGACGGGGACGGCTCCTGGCATCCCGAGCCGGACGGAATCAGGAAATCCGGGCCCTTCCAGCCGGACAGGCTGCGAAGGGGCAACTATGTGGACATCGCCTCGCTGTTGCGGTCAGGCAGTTTTCCGGGTTTCGACGAATCTCTGCGGCGTTATCAGGATTGGGACCTGTGGCTGAATGTTGTTCTGAGACGGCAGGGCTGCGGTCACTATGTTCCGAAGCCCCTTTTCTACTATCGGATCCACGACGCCAATATCAGCCGCAGGGAGTCCGACGACAGGGCGGTCTGGTGTGTCCGACGGAAGTATCGACTCGGGCTCTACTTTAATTTACCGCTCGTCAGAGACGCATGCTGGCTGTTTTGCGCGCTCCGGAAATTGAAGAGAACCGCGTTCGGTCGCAGCCGCTGATCCTGGCACGTGAAAACAGGGGGGCGTTTGGACGTTACGCATCTGGTGCTGGCGTTGGCGGGCCTGCTCGTTGGCGTTATGAAAGCCGGGTTCGGCGGCGGCGTAGGCGTGGTCGTGACGCCGCTGCTGGCGCTGGTGGTACCCGCCAAGCTGGCGCTGGGCGTCATGTTGCCGCTTTCACTCGCGGCGGATCTGATTGCGATCCGGTACTATTGGAAGTACCGCGTGTCCAGGGTTGTCGGTAGCCTGATTCCGGGGATGGCGGTGGGTGTGCTGGTTGGATGGGTATTATTGGACGCCATTCCCGAACTGTGGTTCCGGCGCGTGCTGGGCGGACTGGCGTGCGTGTTCGGCCTGTTGCAGGCGTTCAGAGACCGACTTCCGAGCGTGCCGAATGTCTCCGCCGTCGCCGCCGGCGTGGCGCTCGGCGTCGTCTCGGTACTCACCCATTCCGGCGGCATCATCCTGATGTTGTATCTGATACCCCAGGGCCTGAGCGGGAGGGTATTTGTGGCAACCGCGGTGCTTGTGGGGCTGGCGTTGAATTCCATGAAGGCGCTGGCCTATGCGCACCTTGGCCTGCTGGGCCCGGAAGTGTGGCGCATGGATCTCTTAATGCTGCCGACGCTTGCCGCGGGCGTGGGCCTGGGCATCCTCATGAATCGTGGGCTGTCGGTCGTATGGTTCAACAGGGCAATCCTGGTCCTGGTGCTGGTGATCGGCGTCCGGTTGATGTTGTCCTAGGACCCAGTGCAGCATGCGGCCGATCGAGGGGAGCGGAGAAGGCTTGTCCCGACCGGTAATCGGCATAACGACAAGCATCGAGACTTCGGAAGGCCGCGACTGCCGGCAGGTGGTGGGGCGCGCATACATCAGCGCCGTGGAGCGGGCGGGCGGTTGTCCGGTGATTCTTCCCATGGTCGAACGCCGGGAGGCGCTTGCGCCGGTGCTGGATCTGATTGACGGGCTGATCATAACGGGCGGTCCCGGCGTTACGGACGGTCTGATCGGTTCGCTTCCCGAAGACTTGCCTCCGGTGGACCCCGTCCGGTCGCAGACGGACGACTGGTTTTTCCACGGCGCCCGGAAGCGGGATCTGCCGATGCTGGGCATCTGCTACGGTATGCAGTTCATCAACACGCGGTTCGACGGCGCGATTTACGCGGATTTACAGGCCCAACTCGGCAAATGCGCACATTCTCCCAAACGATCGGAACAACGTCCCGTGCGGCACCGGGTTCGGACACTGGCGGATACCTGGCTCGCCGGCCTGACGGGCCGGCCGGGCGACGCTCTCGACGTGAACAGCTCCCACATTCAGGCCATCGAGGGGCCAGGTAACGGGCTCCGCGTCAATGCGGTAAGCGATGACGGCGTCATTGAAGGGATAGAGACGGAAGACGGACGCATCATCGGCGTTCAGTTTCACCCTGAAGCATTGCCGGGCACCGTGTGGGATCGCATCTTCGAACATCTGGTTTCTATAGCCAGGGCCGGCAGGAACAGGGAAACCGTCGACCGGGACTGATGTAATCGCGGCGGCTGGCGCCTTTGTCGTTCCGGAGTGTTGCAAAATGCCGGCGTTACCGTTCGATGGTACGAATTCAGGAAGGAAACCCGGATGAGAGAGCGACCCGTTTACTGCTGTAGAAGCGTCTCAACGCCGCCACCATTGGATGGGAACATTACCGGAACCGTGTGGGCGTCGGCAGAGAGAGTCAACCGGGCATTCCATCTGATTGGGACCCGGGCCGACCCGCCCGGCTATTTCCTGGAAGCCGCGGCGCTTTGGGACGACGAGGCCCTCTACGTGTGCCTTGTTTCTGATCCATCCCCCGTTCCCGTGACGATGCGGGAGCGAGACCAGGCTCTGTTCGACGAATGTGCGGTGGAAGTTTTCCTGAGAGCCGGAAGCGGTTACTATGAAATCGAGGTAAACCCTCTTGGCGCCGTTCTGGATCTTTACTTTCCGCGGGAAGAAGAGACGGACTGGCGGGCGATGGCGAAATTCGACGTACCGGGGCTGGTGTGGTCGGTTGGGGAAGTGGATGCGGACGGGCGCTGGTGCGCGCAGCTTGCCATACCCTGGGACGGCGTACCAAAAGTGAGCCGGGCGCGGCACGATGGCATGGCGTGTATTTTCGCGAATTTCACAAGAAGCCAGAAGTTACCGGACGGAAGGTATCATCTGACCACGTGGGGTCCCGCGCAGAATGCGTTTTGCGAACTGGCGAATATGGGCTGTGTCGTACTCTCGTCCAGCGAACAGGCGGATCGATGAACGAAGGAGCCCCCCCTGCCGCGCACGGCCGGACTCGACCGGAAGATATTTTCTGGACGACCGCAAACGGGCTGAGCCTGCTCCGCGCCGTGTTGACCGCACCGGTACTCTGGATGATCTGGATGGGTCCGGCGTATAAGTGGTATATGTTCTCCGTTGTCATGGCGATGATTATATCCGATATTCTGGACGGATTTCTCGCACGGCGCTCGGGGACCGTAACGCGGTGGGGAAAGATCCTGGACCCGCTTGCCGACAAGGTGGCCATCGATGCGATCGCGATCATGCTGGCGATTGTGAAGGGATTGCCGCTCTGGGTCGTTGCCGTGGTTGTCGGACGGGATGTTGCCATTGTAGCAGCAGGCGTTTTCTTGCTGAATCGGGAACGAATCGTACTCTCTTCCAATGTCTGGGGCAAGCTGACCAGTTGTGCGATGAGCGTCCTGCTGATTGCCTACGCAATGGACGCTCAGACGCTGAAAGCCCCCTTTCTGTACCTGTCGGCGCTGCTCCTTCTGGCTTCGTCCGTAAGCTATGCGCGCAGATTTCCTATCGAAAGGCGGTAGAGCGTCAGGCGTGATTCTACCCACTTGCGAATCAGTGTCATTATTCCCGTTGTCAATGAAGCAGAAGTCATAACCGGATGCCTGGCGCAGTTCCGGGGACAACGGAACGTTGAAGTGATCGTGGTCGATGGCGGCAGCCGGGACGGTACGCAGGACAGGATCCGGGCAGCCGGAATCGCGCGGCTAGTGACGTCGCCGAGATCGTTCCGATCCGCGCAGATGAATCGCGGGGCGGGGTCGGCCTCGGGGGACGTGCTGCTGTTTCTGCACGCCGATACGTTCCTCCCTGACGGCGCGATCCGGATGATCCGGGAATCGCTCGAGGATCCGGTCGTGGCGGGTGGAAGCTTCCGCATGGGGCTTTCCGAAGATACGTGGGTGTTCCGGACGATCGCCTTCCTCTCCACGATGCGGTCCAGGTATCTTGGGGTTACCTACGGCGACCAGGGAATCTACGTCCGCCGGGAAGTCTTCGACCGTGTGGCCGGTTTTCCGGAATTGGCGCTTTTCGAGGACTCGGAGTTCTGTGCCGCCGTGAGGAAGCTGGGACGTTTCGTGCTGCTGGACGGCAGCGTCCGTACGTCCACGCGCCGTTGGCGGCGTTGGGGGGTCGTGCCCACGGTTCTCTGGATGTGGACGTTGCGTATCCTGTTTCTTTGTTCAGTCTCGGATAAGTGGCTGTGCCGTCTCTATCGCGACGTGCGTTGAACAGATCGAGGAGGGTTGGGATGAACGCGGCGCGACTGGGTTTTGTCGGCCTGGGGTACATTACGGTCAATGCCCATCTTCCGCCACTGGCCGTACTGGCGGAAAAAGGCCATGTGACGTTGCAGGCATTCTGCGACGCAGACGGTGGAACGGCCGCCAGCCAGGCGCGGACTTTCGGTGCGAATGCCGTATACACGGACCATCGTGAGATGTTCGATAAGGAGGATCTGGACGGCGTCTACATCTGCATCCCGCCCACCCTGCATACGGATGCCGAATTGATCGCCGCGGAGAAGAGGATCCCGGTAATGGTGGAGAAACCACAGACGCTCGACATCGCGCAGGCCGTCCGGTTCAGCGAGGCGATCAGCAAATCGGGGGTCCCTTCTCAGGTTGGTTTCATGAGCAGGTATTACACGACCGCGGAGTTCCTGAGGGACCGGGTCTCGGAGCGGACGCCCAGACACGCCCTGGTCCAACTGCTCTACAGTGGCGGTCACATTCGCTACTGGACAAGCCGATTCGAACTCTGCGGCGGATCGTTCGTGGAGAATACGATTCACATGGTGGACCTGCTCAGATTTTTCCTGGGCGACATCACGGAGGTTTCCGCGTTTTATCATTATCGCAAGCCCGGGGAAGGTCCCGATCCCATCAATCTGCCCCATGTGTACGACGTGAATTACCGCTTCGAGAGCGGCGTCGTGGCCAGTGTGACCACCTCGCGCGTGCTGACGAACGTCAATTCGTCCAGGCGGGAGGTGCTGGTCGTATGCGACGATTCGCTGATGGAGTGGTCGGCGGAACGGGTCGTGGAAAACGGTGAGACGGTCTTCGAGCCGACGTACGCGGACAATCCGTTCGCCATCCAGGCTCGTGAATTTGTCAAAGCGATCCGTTCGGGCGACGCGTCCGGACTGCGAAACGGGTACCCGCAGGCGTTGAACAGCCTGGCCGCGGTGTTGGGGGCGAATGCGTCCGCCTCCGAAGGGGGTGCGCTGATACGGCTGGACGATTTCGTGTCCGGTACGGTCGGCGCACGGGATCGAGTCCACGCAAATGCGGGTGCGGCGCCCGGCGCTTCATGAATCGGAGGTGTGGTCGATGAGCGATATCAGATATTTCACGCCGGTGGAGGCCAACCGGACCCTGCCGCTGGTGAAGCGCATCGTTGCCGACATCCAGGCATCCGGACGCCGGCTGAGGCGCCTCGCCGGGGAGCTCGGGCCTGCAGCGGCCGACGATGCCGAAATCAGGAAACTGATTGCGTCGCTGAATGAGTTCTTTGAGGAACTGGAGGGCATCGGCTGTTCGTATAAAGATCCCAATTTCAACCTCGGCCTTGTAGATTTCCCCGCCGTGATTGACGGCGAGGAAGTGCTTCTGTGCTGGCGAAGCGATGAGCCGGCCGTCACCCATTACCACGGTCCCATGGAAGGTTATCAGGGGCGTAAGCGGATTCCCGATGAATTGCTTCGGGAACCCGGAACGGATCAGGGAGAGGAGCAGTACGATGACAGTTCAGGAACTGGCGAGCCGGTTTCCGGAGATCCCGGCCGATCTGCACGGTGAGCCGCTGCTGGCGGCGTTCGCGGAGGCGTTTGACGCGCAGCTTGAAATTGCTCACAAGCCCAGCGCCTGCGCGGAGGAGCATGACGCGGGCAACCATTTCTATCTGAAACTGATCGGGCCGATCGACATCTACCGGTACGGACTCTACGACCGCGAACGGGTGCTGAAAGAGATCGGGCAACTCGTTGAAGGGCATCGGTCCGATCCCGACGGGTTCGCGCGCGGGTTGCTGCCGGAACAGGTTGCGCGGCAGGAGGTCAGAGGACCGGGTTGCGGATAGGCCGAAGCCCGCGGTGTTCCGGGTATTGTGGCGGCGTCGTCGCCTGCAGAGCGACCTTATCAACGGACTGTTATGGCACAGCACGCGCTTCATTTTCGGACGGCCACGGAACTCGCCGGTCTGTACCGCAGCGGCCAGGTTTCGCCCGTGGAGGTAACCGAAGCGTATCTGGAACGGATCCGTCGGTATCAGCACGGTTCGAAAGCCTTCATTACGGTAACCGCCGACCGCGCGCGGGCGGATGCGAAAGCCGCGGAACTGGCGCTCCGGTGCGGCAACGATGCCGGGCCGCTGCACGGCGTGCCGATCGCATTGAAGGACCTGTGCGATACCGCGGGCATACGCACCACCTCGGGAGCCCTGGCGAGGAAGGACTACGTGCCCGCGGCCTCCTCGACGGTGGCGAAGCGACTGGCGCGGGCGGGCACGGTGCTGCTGGGCAAGACGAACCTCGTGGAATATGCCTTCGGTCCGTTCGGAATCAACCCTCACTTCGGCACGCCCCCGAATCCATGGGACCCGGAGCGGGTTCCAGGCGGGTCCAGCAGCGGATCCGGTCTGGCGGTGGCGGCCGGTCTGGCTGCTGCCGCGATCGGAACGGACACGGGCGGTTCGGTGCGTATTCCCGCGGCATACTGCGGCGTCGTCGGTCTCAAGACCACAACGGGCCGCATTGGCACGGCGGGGGTCATGCCGCTTTCCTGGACGCTGGACACGATCGGACCCATGGCCAGATGTGTTGAAGACGCCGCGCTGATGTATTCGGCGACCGCGGGTGCGGAGACCGGAGACACCACGACACTCGATTTGCCGGTCGGCGACGTCATGGGTTTCCTGAAGAAGGACGTCACGGGCCTGCGGCTCGCGGTGGTCCGCGAGCCGTTCTTCAGAGGGGCGGACCCCGAAGTCGTCTCGCGTGTGGACGACGCGATTCAGGTCCTTTCCGGCCTGGGTGCTGACGTCCGGGAAATGACGTTTCCCGAGGCGGTTCAGGCCGAGAGAGAGGAAGATAACCTGAGGCTCCTGCGGACCGAGGCGGTCGTTGTCCATCGCGAGGCGTTGACAGAAGCGCCGGATTCGTTCGGCTCCGATGTCCGTGCCCGCCTTCAGGTCGAGCCGGGCCTGCTTGCCGTCGACCTTGCGGAGATCCAGCGCAAACGGGCCGAAATGATGCGCACGACGGCGGCAAGGTTGGCAGACGTCGAGGCCGTCGCCGGTCCCACGATGTTGTCGCCCGCGCCGCGTTTGAGCGATCTGGACCGCGGCGAGCCGCACCGCTTGCTCACGCGGCTTGTAAACTGGCTGGGTCTGTGCGCGATATCCGTACCCTGCGGATTCACGTCCCGGGGACTTCCGGTAGGACTGCAGCTGACCGGCAAGCCCTACGACGAGGCGACGATTCTGCGGCTGGCCTACGCGTACGAGCAGGCGACGGACTGGCGGGCGGCGCACCCGCCCGGCTATTCGCCGTAAGGGGACGATTGCGTCGACACCACATCGATTGACAACTGAAAATCAATACGAAGACTCAAAGCAAAGGGAGCGCGATATGCTGGTGGGATACGTGAGTGATGAGCGCTATGTCGCGATGTCCGACGTGGCCCTTGAGTTCAGGGACGCGTCGGGAAACGCGGTGCCCGCACGTTCGTCGGCATCGGGTGCGGTATACGCGGACGTTTCGCCCGGGCGGTATCAGGTGGTTCTGGCGCGGCATGGTTACGGGTCGAAGATTGTCGATTTGGAGGTGAAGCCCGATGAACCCCATCAGTTTCGTCTGTTGAAGGACTGCCTCATGGGCTACGTGTGGCCCAAGTGCGTCAGGTCGGGCGATCGCTCCGAATTCCGCGTGCATTCACACGAACAGTACAAGCTGGAGTTGTGGCGTTACGGCTGGAAAAAGGAACTCATCAGGCCTGTCGGGTGGTACGACGAGCACGGGCCGCGGGCCACCGTGCAGCTGACTCCCGACGGCGACTATACGCAGGTGGGCGCACAGTGGAACAGGTTCGGCTATACCAGCCCGGGTCATAAACAGCTGGTCACGGCGCCCGAACGGTCCGGTCTCTACTATTTTCATGCGAAAACGGAGTCAGGTCTGTTCTTTTCGTTTCCGTGGGTTGTCGCGCCGGCCCGACCGCGGGCGAGAGTGGCCGTGCTGGCGTCGAACATCAACTGGAACTGCTATAACAACTTCGGCGGTCGCAGCAACTATATTCACCCGGACAGGATGCCCCCAACGCCAACCATCAACGCCCGGCTCGAATTGAAACGCTACACCGATCCGGAGCACATCAACTACGATGCGGAGGAATACCTGCCGCTTTCTTTCGAACGACCTGAGCCGATCAATTTCGTGCCGGAGGATGAACAGGTAACCGACCCGATCGAAGGGCGGGCGCCGAATCACGTCGCGCCGGCGGAATGGCGGTTGATGGGTTGGCTCGAACGGGAAGGGTTCGAGTACGACCTCTACTCGGAGACACAACTGCACTTTGGAGCGCTCAATCTGGACGATTACGCCGTTTTGATTCTGGGTCCCCATCCTGAATACTGGTCCGCCAGGATGTATTACGAGGTGAAGGACTGGGTCTTCAACCGCGGCGGCAGGCTGATGTATATGGGCGGCAACGGGCTGAACTGCGAGGTGGAGTTGCCGGACGAGGAAACAATGATCGTCCATAACGGAAACCTTCGTCAACAGCGGGACGGACGATTTGAAAGCCGGATGCATATGCGCCAGGAATCCGAGGCCAACCTGCTGGGTGTCGTGTTCACCGATGCCGGCATTATGACAGCGGCGCCTTACCAGGTCGTCGACGCAGGACACTGGGCATTCGAAGGCACCGGTCTCCAGGACGGCGATATCTTCGGCCGGGAGTGCCTGCATATGCGAATTCCGGGAGGGGCGTCGGGGCACGAAACGGACAAGATCTCGCCCAGATTCTCTCCCGAGAACGTGAAACTGCTCGCCCGCGGGACCAACGACAACGACGGCGGCGCTCATATGGTCGTTCACGAGCCGGACGGGGGCGGCGCCGTCTTCTCGACGGGGTCGATCACCTGTATCAGTTCCCTTCTGGTCAGCGATGAACTGTCACGGTTGACGGGCAACGTGCTGAAGCGTTTCCTGGTGTAGCGTCCGGCGCCCACACGAAATGCGAACGGAGCGCGGCATGCTATTCGACACGCATACGAACCTGTTGTGGTATCCGGACCATCTGTCGGATGAATTCATCGAGTCGGCGCTTGCCGCCAAGAAGGCGAAGATGCGATTGTCGCCCGACGTGTACTACGCCGATGACGCCAGGGACGAGCGCAATGCGTTCGATGCCAGGCCCGAGCAATTGCTGGAGGCCACCGAAGACTGCGACCGCGCCATCGTGTTCGGCCTGCGTGCGTCGCACGTGGGAATCGACGTGCCCCAGGAACTGGTTGCCGGATTCGTGGACGAAAACCCGGAACGGTTCTTTGGCTGGTGTTCGGTCAACCCGAACGACGCGGATTGTATCGATCAGCTGGTATATTGTGTGGAGGACCTCGGGCTGCGGGGGTTGAAGGTGGCGCCGATCTACCAGAACTGGGACCCGCAGGATCCCCGTCACCTGCCGTTCTTCAAAAAGGCGGAATCGCTGGGTATTCCGCTGAATATCCATCAGGGGACTTCGTTCGTCCGGTTCGGGCCGTTGAAGTACGCGAATCCGATTCAACTCGAGGACATCGCAATGGCGTGTCCCGATCTTCGCATCGTCATTTCCCACATGGGGCATCCCTGGGAAGATGAATGCGTGGTGCTGATCCGGAAGCATCCGAACCTCTTCACGAACGTATCCGCGATCCACTACCGTCCGCGGCGGCACTACCAGGCCTTCATGTCGGCGATCGAATACGGCGTGGAACACAAACTGATATTCGGATCCGACTTCCCGTCGGCCACGGCGGCGCAGGTCATCGCCGGACAGTGGAAGGTGAATGACGTGGTCAGGGGGACCGGTTTCCCGACGGTCCCGGACGAGGTGATCCACAATATCATCTACGAGAACTGGAAACTTGCCTTCCCTGAATATATCGGAAGACAGTCGGCCGGAACCTGAGATGCCAACCTCAAAATGAGAGGCCTTGATGAGCCGATTGTACTACAGTGAAGAGGGGCGGGTAATGCCAACGCTATGCGAGGAACTGACGACGTTCCGCCGGGCGCGCAAGAGGCTCGCGTTGCCGGGGACGGACGCACCGGGGCAGGTCTATATCCTCGCCCGGCCCTATCCCGACAACGCAGCTCCGCTTCGGGTGGCCGTGAACGGCGGTGAAGTCATCGCGATCGAGCCAGATCGGCCCGGCGCGTATTCCTGGTATGAATTTTCCGTCTCTGATCTAAGGGCCGGCGACAACACCTTCGAACTGTGGACCGACGGGACGGCGATGGACGGCTGGTCTCTCGCGATGGAAGCGGGACGCGCCGGAACCGGCAGCGGTGTCAGTGACGACGGCGGGGAGACCTGGCGGAGCGACCGGATGGGCTATCTCAACTCGGTCCTGGGCGAGTACGTCGTCCGGGTGCGGCTGGCCGAGGGCGAGGACCCGCCGCCTCCCGCCATGGTCTGGGAGGTCGCGGAGGCGCCGAGGCTGCTGTCGTTGAGGCGTTTGCTGCCGCCGGTCGCAAGAGACCAGGGGCCGCTGATCAACCGGGTCCGCGCGTTATCGTCCTGGCTGGCGTCCAGCTGGGAGCATACCAATTCGCTCAGGGCGGGCCAATACGCGCCCTGGGACGCCGAAACCCTGCTCGCATGGGCGCCCCGACAGGCCGGACACAATGGCAAACGCCCGGTGGCAATGTGCGTACACTACGCGGCGGCGTTCGTGAGCTGCGCCCAGGCGGCGGGCATCCCGGCTCGATGCGCTGTACTCACCGAGGCGGTCAACGGTTTCAACGGACATTTCGTAGCCGAGGTCTGGTTCGAGGAGTACGGCAAGTGGGCCGTGGTGGATCCGAACACCGATACGCTTTTCGTCAGGAATGGGGTACCCATGTCGATGGGCGAGGTGCAGGCCGAGGGAGAAAGCCTGAAGACTTATATCGAGTACGGGCCGGGGGCGGAGTACCAGAGGACGTTCCCGCATATGGTTGAATTCGCCCGGGAGAATCTTGAGAAGGGGGTGTGCTTCGGGCACCGGAGCGTGTGGTTCCGGAGCGACCTGCTGGGGCGACCGGAATTCTCACCGCCCGCGCACGGATCCCTGAGCTATTGCGAGACCGGCCTGGTCTGGGAGCAACGCGACCTCGCCGAGGGGTTTGGGATGTTTCCTCACTTCGGCGACGAAGGTTACTTCGATGCCGCACCGGCGGGATTCGGTGACGCGTGAAACGGCAACCGGCGGTGTTCGCGGTAACGTAAATCCAATTATGTTCAGGAAGGGATTCCCGTGATTAAAATTGGTACGCGAATCGATCCGGCTTGGCTGGACCGGCCGGAGGACCTGAGGTTCCTGCGGCAGATCGGCGTGGACGTGGTGGATGTGACGCTGGATATCTTCCCGGGATACAGGGAGTCCGGACTACTGCGTCGCGAAAGCCTGGAGCGTGTGGTGGAGGTGGTGGACGGCGCCGGCCTCAAGATCGAACGGGCGAACGCCACCAACAACTATATGCGCGCTGTCTTCCTGGGTGAATCCGGTGCGGCCGAGGAACTGGATCATCTCGTGGCGAACGTCGCGCTCTGCGGGGAATACGGATTTCCCGTCGTCGGGATTCAGTGTTTCCAGGCCGCCCAGTTCGGAGGGTTGCCTCGCGGCGTGTTCGAGTGGGTGGAAGGCCGGGGCGGCTACCGGCACCTGAGGGTCGATTTGCGGGACGCGCTGAACAGACCCGCGCAGGACGGCGCGCCCACGCACGAGGAACTCTGGGAACGGACGTTGGAGATCTTTCGGGCGACGGTGCCGGTCGCCGAAGCAGGGGGCACACGGGTCGCGATGCATGGGAACGACCCTCCCGTGCCCAGCCTGCATGGCGTACCTCAGATTCTGCACGATTTCGCGTCGTTCGATCGGTTGTTCTCGGAGGTGCCGTCGCCCGCAAACGGGATGACCTTCTGCGTGGGCACACGGTACGAGTCGGGCGAGGACGTATTCGAGGGAATCCGGCGGTTTGGCGGGCAGGGGAGGATCTTTCACGTGCATTTTCGAAACGTACGGGGAACCATTCCCGAAAACGGGGGTTATGAGGAGGTGAGTCTGGATCTGGGAGACCTGAACATGTTTCAGGTGGTCCGGGCCTTGCACGAAGCGGGTTTCGAGGGCGCCATCGACTACGACCATATTATGAAGTTGGCCGGTGACGCGGAGGGGCGGGCCTATATAGCGCTATGCGTCGGGCAGATGCACGGATTCCTGCAGGCGCTCGAAACGGACCGTTAACGGGTGATGCACACTGTGGCAGACGCCCTGCACGGCCGATGTTCAGCGGGCTGAACGCAGACATACCGGGAGATGACTCTGAGCGTTGCCATGGCTGAAACGGCGGAATTCGTTGTTGATCTTGCGCGGGCCTCCCGTGCTTCGCTCGATCAGGTTGGCGGAAAAGCGCGAAACCTGGGGCGTCTGCTTGTCGGGGGATTCCGCGTTCCGGACGGATTTTGCGTGACAGCGGACGCCTGTACGCGGTTTCTGGAACACAATGGTCTTGATCCCGCCGGCGCGACCGAGGAGACGGTTGCCCGGGGTTCGTTTCCCGAATCCGTGGAACAGGCCATCAGGACGTCTTCCGAATCGCTCCTCCGCCAGGGCGCAGGACCCGTTGCCGTGCGGTCGTCCGGCGCCTCCGAGGACGGCAGCGCATTTGCGTTTGCGGGTCAGTTCGAGACCTACCTGAACCTGACGGATGTCGCTTCCGTACTCGAACACGTCCGGATGTGCTGGGCGTCCGCATGGAACGTCCGCTTGCGAACCTATGCCCCGGATCTGATTCCCCGTATTGCGGTTGTGGTCCAGGAAATGGTGGCGGCGGAGAAGTCCGGCATCCTATTCACGCAAAACCCGGTGGCGTCAGGCGCACCGGGTATTTTCGTGGAGGCAAATTGGGGCCTCGGAGAAACGGTGGTCGGGGGGGAGGTTTCGCCCGATTCTTACGTGCTGGACCGGAAAACGGGCCGGGTTGTCGAGAAACGTATCGCCCAGAAGCTGTGGCGGCTCCTGCCGGGCGACCGCCGGGCCGAACCCATGCCGGAGGAGCTCCGGAATGCCGAAGCGCTTTCTTCGGATGAACTGTACACGCTTTGGCGGCAGGGCACGAAGATCGAGGCCTACTCCGGGGGCCGGCCCCAGGACATCGAATGGGCGTTTTCCGGGGGCCGGCTCTTTCTCCTCCAGACGCGCCCGATTACAACGACCGTGTCCCGCCCGCGCGGCGCATGGTCACGGGGGATCTGCGACGACCTCTGGTCCGAGGCCCTCTGTCCGATGGCCGCGTCCATCATTGCGGGTCGTCTGAGCGAAGCCTATACCTTCCAGCGTCCCGCACGGCGCCTGGGCATGAGAGCATTTGTACGCGATGACATCCTGAATGTGATCGACAGTTATATGTACGTGAATGCGGACGCCGTGGCGCAGGCGCTCCGCCTGATCCCTGAAAGACTGACGGCAGATGACGCCCTGGACATACTGCCACGGAGTCTCCAGAAGGAGGTTAGGGGTTCGCCGCGGACCTGGCGGCGGATTCTCCCGGCGCTGCTGCGCCTTCCGGGCCTGCTGATGACCGAGCCCTACGGTCTGATTCACAGCAATCATCGGCGGGTCAGGCAGGCGTTTTTCCCGGTATTCAGCCGGCGGATTCGGGCCATAGAGCGCCAAATTTCCTCGGCGAGGGCTCCGGATGACCTGCTCGAGGCCGCAGATCGTCTGAATGAACTGGCCATGCGCCAACAGGGGCATGTCAACCAGTGGAGCTACGCATTCGCGATGAACTGCATCTGGGTGCTGCGAATGATGGTGGTCCGCTGGGCGAAGCTCGACATGGAAGTTTTCAAGGATCTGCTGATGGTCCCTGTCAGAAACAAGACTTCGGAGGCCAACGCCGCCCTGGAGGAATTGACGGAGGAGGTCCGGAGCGACGCCGGGCTGCGGCGGGTGTTGGAAAACGGCACGGACGCGGCGTTCCTGAAACATCTGCGGGCGGGCGAAGGCCGCTTTGCTTCCAGGTTCGATGCATTCATCCAGGTGTACGGGGTTCGCGCCACAAATCGGGATTTCACCATTGCGCGCTGGCGGGAACGCCCGGAAATCGTTGTTCAGATGCTCCGACAGAACCTCTGCGCGGAACCCGTATCGCTGCGAAGAGATCCGCGGGAAACGATGCAGACGGCGGAATCGACGGTATTTGAATGTCTGTCCGAAAGGCCCTGGGGAGCGGTGCGTGTTCCGGTGTTTCGGTACGTATTGAGATATGCGAGGATCTATCTCGGACTTCGTGAGGAATTGCGATTCCACCTCGACAGACTGTTCGCCGGGTACCGGGCTGTTTTTCTGGGGCTCGCAGACCATCTTGTATCCCGTGGGCTGCTTCGCCGCAGGGATGACGTGTTTTTCCTGACCTGTACCGAAGTCGAGAACGCGTTCCAGGGCGGCACCCTGCCATCCGAAGATGAAATCCATCGACGGATCGCGGATTTCGAACGCGCGCGCGTCAGACAGCCGTTTTATTTCTGGATTGACGGGCGCGGTGAGAATCCGGTCGCCGACAATAGTCAGGATGCACAACGGTTGGAGGGCGTTGGAACCAGCCCCGGAACGGCAACCGGGTTTGCCAGGCTGATACGCGGGCCGGAGGATTTCGGGACACTTGGGCAGGGTGAGGTGCTGGTTGCATTGGGTACGGACCCGGGATGGACGCCGCTCTTCCGGCGGGTGAGGGCGGTCGTCACGGAAATTGGCGGGGTCCTGAACCACAGTTCGGTGATCGCACGGGAGTATCAGGTCCCCGCGGTCGTGGGGGTGTCGGGCGCCACGCGGCGCATCCGCACCGGAGACCGCGTGACCGTGGACGGGAGTCGCGGTGTTGTCGAGATTCACGGCGACGTGAGCGGGTCCCCTGTATCTCGCGATCGGGCAGACGAGGCCGGATAGGGGACCGGACACGGAGATCTTCAGCGTGCTTCCGTATAACTTTCTTGTTTTTAATTATTTGGGACAATATCGATCCTTTGTGCCGTCGGACTGCGGATTTGCCGGTCAGCGAATCGGTTGCCAATAAGCGCACGTTATTGTAAATTCACTCTTCTGTATCGGAACTTCAATTAACCGTTTTTCGTTTCGGCGCAGCGCCAATGACGTCGATTTCCGAGAATCTGAGGCGGGTTCGTGAACGCATCGCCCGGGCCGCGGAGCGTGCGTCGCGGCAGGCGCGGGATGTGACCCTTGTCGCGGTTTCCAAGACGAAGCCCGTCGAGGTCATCGGGGAAGCGGTGGAGGCGGGGGTCCGGGTGCTGGGCGAAAACCGCGTGCAGGAAGCCGAGACGAAGGTTGGCAACGTCGCGGAAGCCGTGGAATGGCATCTCGTGGGACATCTCCAGCGTAACAAGGTGAAGAGTGCGCTGCACATGTTCGAGCTGATCCATTCGGTGGACAGTCTGCGGCTTGCAAAGGAGATTGGAAAACGCGCCGTGCAGGCCGGAATCTGCGCACGGACGCTCGTACAGGTGAATACTTCCGGGGCGGACTCGCAGTTCGGAGCCGCGCCTCACGAAGCAGTCGACCTTGTCGGGCGGATTTCAGAGGTGGAAGGCGTGGGTGTGGAGGGGTTGATGACGATCGGCCTGTTCCTTCCGGACCCCGAGGCGGTGCGACCATGTTTCGTACAACTGCGGGAACTGAGTGAAGAGATCGAATCGGCGCGAATACCGGGTGTGTCGATGACACACCTGTCGATGGGGATGACGGGGGATTTCGAGGTGGCGATAGAGGAAGGCGCCACGATGGTGCGCGTCGGCTCGGCGGTCTTCGGCTCGAGACAATGACGGACGGGCAGCGCTCCCGGCGGTCGGCGGCAGCGGGCCTCCAGGTCAAGGATTACAATGTTATACGTCTTGTTGCAGGTCATTGACTATTTGCGTGCGGCCGTCAATTTCGCGGCATTCGCTGTGGTGGTGGTCGTTATCGTCCTGATGGTCCTGCGATGGGTACTGTTCCGGGCGCAGCCCTTCGGGCGGCTCGCCCAGGTCGTTCGGGAATGGACCGACCCCATGATCTGGCCGGTGGCGCAGAGCCTGCCGGCGTCCAACAGTCTCAGCATTGCGCCGCTGTTTGTGATTCTGGCGGCGTTGCTGGCCGCGTTTTTTCTGAAGTGGGTCAGCAACGATGTGCTGCTGGCGCTGGAAGGGGTGGTTCGGGCATTGATGAACGTGGCCTTTCTTCAGGTCATCGGCTGGCTCTTTTACGGCGCGATTTCCGTCTTCCTGGTGTTGATCCTCGCCCGCATTATTGTCTCCTGGATGCCCTTTCTGCAAAGCGGGCGGCTGGTCTGGACGCTGTATGCGCTTACCGAGCCCGTCATGGCGCCTTTCCGTCGCATGATTCCGCCGCTTGGGATGTTCGATCTGTCTCCCATTCTGTTGATCCTGCTGTTGAATTTCGCAAAGGGCGCGGTTCTCGCCGTCTTCGGACTGGGCGCGTCGTAGGGTCGGATTTCCGGAAGGACGGAGCGGATCCATGACAGAGACGAAACCGTTGCGCCTGGGCGTGATCGGCGGGTCCGGGTTCTACGAGATGGACGGCGTCAGGGTTGTGCGGGAGCACGACGTGGACACGCCGTTCGGCCGGCCATCTGACCTGATGGTGGAAGCGGAGATCGACGGACGTACGGTCGTCTTTCTGCCCCGGCATGGACGCGGGCACAGGTTGTTGCCGTCCGAAGTGCCATACCGCGCCAATATCCATGCCCTGAAACAGCTGAGCATTACCCACGTCCTCGCGGTCGGCGCCGTGGGAATCATGAAGGAACACATCGCGCCGGGAGACATGGTCGTTCCGGACCAGGTTTTCGACCGCACAAAGGGGAATCGGGCGTCAACGTTTTTCGGCGGCGGGGTTGTCGGGCACGTGTCCTTCGCCGACCCGTTTTGCGCCGGGATGCGCAGTCTGGTTGTGCAGGCGGCGAAGGCAGGGGGCGCTTCGGTCCACGACGGCGGTACGTACGTCTGCATGGAAGGGCCGCAGTTTTCCACCCGGGCGGAGTCGCACTTTTATCGCCGGGCCGCCGACGCTACGGTGATCGGAATGACGGCGCTTCCAGAGGCCAAACTGGCGCGTGAGGCGGAAATGTGCTACGCCGTGCTGTCGATGGGCACGGACTACGATTGCTGGCACGAGCAGGAGGGGGACGTCGATATCGAGTCGGTTCTGGCCATCCTGAAGGCGAATACCCGGACGGCCAATGAGGTCGTGAAGGAAATCTCGGGGATGCTGCCGGAAGCGTCGGACTGCGAGTGCCAGCGCGCGGCGCGGGATGCGATCATTACGGCCCCAGGCGCCGTTCCCAAAGAGGCGAAACGCCGGCTGAGCGTCCTTTACGGACACTATCTGGACGGGACGGGATGATCGACGAACAATGGTACAAGAGACCCGACGGCGTACCGGAAGCCGTTTCGGCGGGTGGCGTGGTTGTCAGGGTGGATGGCGGCCGGGTGATGGTGGCGCTGATTCGGGAGCAGTCCTACGAGGAGTACGTGCTGCCCAAGGGACACGTGGACAAGGGCGAGTCCGTCGAGGAGGCTGCGCGTCGGGAGATCGAGGAGGAGGCAGGGTTTACGGAACTGGAATTGATCCGTCCGATGGGCATTCGGAAGAGGATGAACTATCGTCGAACGGAGTGGAAGACCACGCATTATTTCCTCTATCGGACCGAGCAGGTGGACGTCGTGCCAACCGACGTCGAAAATCACGAAGTCGTGGACTGGTTTCCGGTCGACAGGCTGCCCGTGATGATGTGGCCGGAACAGAAGGACCTGTTACGGGAGAATAAGCACCGGATCCTCGCAATGGTGAACGGCCGGTCAACTCGATGACCCCCAAAAACGTCCGCCGGTACGCTTCCGCCTGAACGAGTCGGCAGTGCGGCGTGAAGGGACGTGGACCGTGTCGGCGTAGAATCCGGAATCATCCGCGGTTTCCCCGAAACCAACAATGACGGTGAATAGCGTTCATGGCGACGGTTAAAGAGGCAGACAGGGTGTTTGAAGACGTTTCCGGCGGAATGGATTTTCCCGGAATGGAGAGGGAGACCCTTCGGTTCTGGGAGGAAAACCGCACGTTCGCGAAGTCGGTGGCAACCCGGTCGGAATCCAATCCGTTCATCTTCAACGACGGGCCGCCGTTCGCCAGCGGGCTTCCGCATTACGGGCACCTGCTGGCCTCCATTATCAAGGACGTCGTACCGCGGTACTGGACGATGCGGGGATATCGCGTGGACCGGCGTTTCGGCTGGGACTGTCACGGGCTCCCTGTGGAAAACGAGGCCGAGAGGCAACTGGGCCTGAAGTCCAGGAAGGATATCCTTGCATTCGGCGTGGATCGATTCAACGAATTCTGCCGTGAACAGGTACTCCAGTACACCGCCGAGTGGAAGCAGGTCATCCAGCGGTGCGGTCGGTGGGTGGACTGGGACCACCAGTACCGGACGATGGATCCGGACTTCATGGAGTCCGTGTGGTGGGTGTTCAAGAGCCTCTGGGAGAAGGACCTGGTGTATGAGGGATACTATTCCCTCGCCTACTGCCCCAGATGCGCCACACCGCTCTCCAATTTCGAGGTGAATCTCGGGGGCTACCGGGATACCCAGGATCCATCCATCACGGTGCGGTTTCGCGTACGCGGGCAGGCGAATACGTCGATTCTGGCCTGGACGACCACACCGTGGACCCTGCCTTCGAACATGGCGCTCGCGGTTGGAGAAGACATCCCGTACGTGCGCGTCTACATGGAAGACGGAGAGCAACTGATCCTTGCGGAACCGCGTTTCGACGCCCTGTTGGGCAGTCGCGGCGGGGAGGCGCTGCGGGTGGAGCCGGAACCGGTCGCGGCACTGCTGGAAATGCGTTACGAGCCGTTGTTTCCCTACTTCACGGATCTTGCGAAAAACGGCGCGTATCGCGTGGTTGCGGCCGATTTCGTGTCGACCGACGAAGGCACCGGGATCGTGCACGTCGCCCCCGGTTTCGGCGAGGACGACTATCAGTTGGGTGTCGAAAAACGTATCCCGGTCGTGTGTCCGATCGACGAGGATTGCGCGTTTACGGACGCAATACCGGAATATACCGGTCGATTTGTAAAGGACGTCGATCGCGAGATCGTGCGGCGGTTGCGAACAGAAGGTCTGTTGTTTTCCGACGGCACGCTGGTTCACAGCTATCCTTACTGCTGGCGGTGCGATTCTCCCCTGATCTATCGCGCAATCTCAACCTGGTTCGTGGCCATCGAGCCGATCAAGAAAGAGATGATCGCCTCGAATCAGCGGGTCCGCTGGGTGCCGGAACACATCAAGAACGGACGATTCGGCCGCTGGCTGGAGGATGCGCGCGACTGGGCGATCAGCCGAAACCGCTACTGGGGCACGCCTCTGCCCGTCTGGCGCAACGAGGAAACGAACGAGACGATCTGTGTCGGAAGCCGTGAAGAACTGGAACGCCTGAGCGGGCAGAGGGTGGAGGACCTTCACAAACATCTGATCGATCACATCGAAATCCCCAGCCCCAGCGGCAGAGGCGTCCTGAGGCGTGTGCCCGAGGTTCTGGACTGCTGGTTCGAGTCCGGGTCCATGCCCTACGGCCAGACGCACTATCCGTTTGAGAACCGGTCGTTTTTCGAGGCGAATTTCCCGGCCGACTTCATTTCCGAAGGCCTCGATCAGACCCGGGGCTGGTTCTATACATTGACCGTTCTCGCCGCGGCGCTGTTTCAGGAGCCGGCGTTCAGGAATTGCATTGTTTCCGGTATGCTGCTTGCCGAGGACGGACGCAAGATGAGCAAGCGCCTGAAGAACTATCCGGAACCCACCGAAATGCTGGACGCGTACGGCGCTGACGCGCTAAGGCTGTATCTGTTGAACTCGCCGGCGCTGAAGGCCGAGGAGTTGAGAATTAGCGAACGCGGAATTCAGGAGAGCCTGCGTTCGGTCATCATTCCACTGTGGAACGCGTACGGCGGCATATTCGTCACCTATGCGAATATCGACGGCTGGACCCCCGCCCGGGCCCGGGGGGCGCCGCGCACGCACGAACTGGACCGCTGGATCCTTTCGGAATTGCAGACCCTGCTGCATGAAATGAATGCAGAAATGGCGGCCTACCGGCTGTACAGGACTGTGCCGGTCATGGTTTCGTTTGTAGAGAAGTTGACGAACTGGTACATCCGCCGCAGCCGCCGCCGCTTCTGGAAGTCGGAAGACGACGAGGACAAGGCGGCTGTCTATGAGACGCTCTACGAGGTGCTGGTTACGCTTGTCAAGGCGATGGCGCCCGTGCTTCCGTTCGTGACCGAGCAGATCTATCAGAATCTGGTCAGACGAGTCGACAGGGAGGCCCCGGAAAGCGTACACCTGTGCGATATGCCGCAGGCGGACGAGACGTTGAGGGACCCGGAACTCGAGGCGCAGATGCATCTGGCGATGCGCGCTGTCGCTCTGGGCCGGTCGCTTCGCAACCGTCACGACCTCAAGGTGCGTCAACCGTTGCGCCGGGTCTACCTGCTTCCGCCCGATACGGCCGGTCGAAAAGCACTCACGTCAATGCAGGTTCTGATCGCCGACGAACTGAACATCAAAGAGGCCGTGTTCGTGGAGGACGAGACCGAGTTGAGCGAAATCTCGTACAGACCCAACTTCCGCGCGCTGGGGCCGCGTTTCGGGAAACGAATGAAGGAGGTTGCCGGTCGCATCGCCGAACTGGCGCCAGGGGACGTCGAACGTCTGCGAACCGGGGGGAAACTGGCGTTTGCGGGAGGAGAAATCGGTCTTGAGGATCTGGAAATCCAGCGACGGGAAAAAGACGATGTGGTGGTGGCCGTCGAGAACAATCTGTGCGTAGGGCTGGACGTCCACCTCGACGAAGAGCTGGTCGACGAGTGTACGGCGCGCGAATTCGTAAACCGGGTACAGAACATGCGCAAGGAGATGGGATTGCAGGTTGTCGACCGCATTCGCGTTGGAGTAAAGGGGGAAGGCTGTCTCGAGCGTGCGGTCGCCCGCCATCGGGCATACGTCAGCGGCGAGACGCTGGCGGAGGACTTGCTGGTGGGTCAACTGCCGGACGTCAGTCCGTTCACCCGGGAATGGCAGGTGAACGGACTGCGCGGCACAATCGGCGTTTCACGAAATTGAGCTTTCGGCAGGTATTATAGGTTCCGGGTCTCACGCTCGCGGGACAGCGGCGGCATCCGGCTCGTGCGCGAGTATTGAATTGACAGGCGGAGAGGACGATGAACGAGAAAGATCTGAAATACTTCCGGGAGATCCTGGAAGAAAAGCGGTTGTCCATCGTTCAGGACCTGGGTATGCTGGAGCAACGATCCATGCACGCGACCTCCGAAGAGGCGTCGGGAGGGCAAATCTATTCGGATCATATGCCGGAACTGGGCAGCGACTCCATCGAGCGGGAGAAGGCGTTCCTGTTCGCTTCCCGGGACGGCGCGTATCTTACGCAGGTGGAGGACGCGCTCGAACGCATCAAGCGCGGGACGTTTGGAGCGTGCAGGGTCTGCGAAAAGGCGATCCCGAAAGCGCGTCTGGAGGCCGTTCCCACTACCCGGCTGTGCGTACCCTGCAAAGAAGAGGAACAGCGGCAGGGTTCACGCGCCACCTAGTGTTCTGTACCGGAAATAAGTTGCCTAAATTCGTCCGCTGAGTCGCCTTGCGAGACGGGATGAATCGGCGGACGAATGGTGAGGAATTTTCGGGACGGGACACCAGTTCGAATGCTGAACGTTTGCGGCGACGGGCTCAAGCGATCCGTTGCCACGGGAGGCGATGTGCGGAGCCTCTGGATTTCGGGTGTCGTCCTCATTCTGGACCAGGTGTCAAAGCGGATGGTGATGGAATCGATGTTTCTCGGCGAGTCGATTCCCGTACTGGGCTCATTCTTCAGGTTGACCTATATACAGAACCCCGGCGCCGTGTTTGGCTTGAGGCTTGGCGGAAACGTCGCTCACCTGGTGTTCGCCGGTCTGGCGTTGATTCTGGTGGCGGTGATGTGGCTCCGCCTGCCCGCCCATGAGCGGGTGGCTTCGGCCGGTCTGGCGCTTGTGCTGGGCGGCGCCATCGGCAACGTCATCGACCGGATCCGCTTCAGCGCGGTGATTGATTTTCTGGATTTCGGATTCGGATCCGTTCGCTGGTGGGTGTTCAACGTCGCCGACGCCGCCGTCACGGTCGGCGCCGTCCTGTTGATACTCGGTTGTGGAATACTCAAGGGCGGAAAGGATGAGGCAGTTTGAAGTCACCGTCCTTCCGGAATACGCCGGCGGTCGACTCGACCGGATGCTGGCCGGCGTCTGCGAACCGCTCTCACGGTCCAGAATCCAGGCGTTGATCGCCTCCGGGGGAGTACTCGTAACGGGCAGACGCGTTCGATCCAGCTACCGGGTTTCTGCCGGCGAGAAGGTCGTGGTTCGTCTGCCGGCGCCCGAGCCGGCCGGACTCGATCCAGAGGAGATTCCTCTGGATGTTTTTTTCGAGGATGCGCATCTGCTTGTCGTGAACAAGCCGGCAGGCATGGTCGTACACCCGACGGGCGGCCTCCGGTCTGGCACGCTGGTGAACGGTCTCCTTGCCCATTGCGACGGTCTTTCCGGAATCAACGGCGTACTTCGTCCCGGAATCGTCCACCGGCTGGATAGAGAAACCTCGGGCCTGCTGATGGTGGCCAAGGACGACGCGGCGCATCGGGGGCTTGCGTCGCAACTGGAGTCGCGGACGGTGGTAAGGCGTTATTCCGCCTTCGTGTGGGGTCAACCAGAAGCGAAGAGCGGCCGAATCGAGGCGGCCATCGGCCGGAGTCCCGCGGACCGCAGGCGCATGGCCGTCGTGGATACCGGCGGCCGCCGGGCCGTCACCCGGTACGAGGCAAAGGTGCTCCATGGATTCGCTTCGACCCTGGAATTGAGTCTGGAAACCGGGCGAACCCACCAGATTCGCGTCCATCTCGCCCACATCGGCCATCCGGTCTTAGGCGATGCGGTGTACGGTGGAGGGGCGAAACGAATTCGCGGCATTTCGCCGTACCACCGGAATGCGGCCAGGACGGTCCTGAGTGAGGCGAGCCGTCAGATGTTGCACGCCGGGTGCCTCGGATTCGTCCATCCGGTCACAGGCAAAGCGCTGGAATTCCACGCGGAGCCGCCTGAGGACATGCGTCGCGTCCGCGAGCTGCTTTCATCCGGCGGCCGCTGAAGCGACAGCACGGTCCGCCGGCTCTGCCATATAAAAAAAAGCGTCAACCCGATCGGGTTGACGCTTTTGCATATGACACGCGGCCGTTAACGTTCTACAACGTCCCCACGGGGATTCCGTATGCCTCTTCAACCTGCTGGGTATCCACCATTTCGATGGCCTCCCAGGGGCAGATGTGTACGCACTGGATACATCCGATACAGTCTTCCAGACGGACTTCGCAGAACGTGCCGATGCCGTCCAGCCCGGCGTCGGCCACGTCCACCTCCTCGATACAGTCCGTCGGACAGACTTCGATGCAGGCGTTGCAGCCGGTGCAATAATCCGGATTGATGATGGCGATATGGCGCGGCCGCTTCTTCTTGGCCGTCATGCCGGAGCGGGAATCCAGCCACAGGTGTTCGTGGTAGTCGACGCGTTCTTTTTTCGCGACCCGCTCCGGACGGTAGACCTCTGACTTCGGGGCGAATTCCAGCGTGCCCTCCGCGTGGGCGTGGCTGAGGCGATACCGGTCCGAGGTAACGAGTTGGTCCGGGTCGTCGTCGTAGACGAAACTGACCATGTCGTAACGGATGCCCACGGTGCGTCCGGCGCGTCCGTTCAGTTTGAAATGGATTCCGGGCCTGAATTCCAGAATGGTCAGGCCGGCGGGTTCCGTTTCGGCTTCAGCGGGAGCGGCGGCGGCTTCCAGTTCAGCGCCGGCCGCATCGGGCGCGGCTTCCGCGGCGTCGCCGGCGCCTTCTTTGGCTTTCCGCATGGCTTCGGCCTTGGCCCTGGCCCTGGCCACGCGGTCCGTAATATTGTCGAATTGCGTAAGGTCGACGTTCACCGGGTCACGATCTCCTGTTGAACCCTTTCCGACTTCGTTGTTCGCTTGAACCAAGACAAAAATAAGGTCTTTCCGAAGGGTTGTCAAGGACGAAGGAACGGTGCCGGATAGACTTTGGCGCCGATCGACATCTTGACAGGGTGTGCCGTCTCTGTATATATTGGACCCCGTGTTGTCGCGCATCGAACCAACGGGAAACGCCTGCCGTTTTTCAAGACCGAGGCTTTGGTATGGACCAGCCGACTCCCGACGAGGAACTCAGAAAAATCGCCGAAGACGCCTCCGCCCCGGTTTCGGACGCGGACGTCTCGCGGGCAAGGCTGGTCTCGCAGTTCGTCATTTTTCCCGTGGCGATCATTCTGGTGGCGCTCGCAATATATCTGGGATTGGGGCTGTTGACGGTCGAGCGAAAGACGGCGGAGGACTATCTCAATACAATTCGGGTGGGCGGAATCAACAGCCGGTGGCAGGCCGCGTACGAACTGGCCACCGTGCTGGACCAGGAACAGCGGGAAGGACGGATCGGCCGCAGGTTCGTCGGAGAGTTGATCCGGGTGTTCGAGGCCTCCCGGTCGGACGACCCCCGCGTGAGGCGCTTTCTGGCCGCGGCCATGGGGAGGGTGAGGGATCCCGAACTCGTGGGCGTTCTGATTGCAGCGCTGGACGATCCGGATGACGAAACGCGGATCAACGCGATGTTTTCACTCAGGGCGCAGGGAGATCCGGGGGCCGTACCGCACCTCATCAGGATCGCTTCGAACGACGATGCGGGACTGCGCAAGGCGGCGGTGTACGCCCTTGGAGGGCTGGACGACCCCCTCGTGCCGCCGGCGCTGGAGCAGGCGCTTCACGACCGTGCGCCCGACGTTCGCTGGAACGCCGCCCTTCAGTTGGCCGCGGCGGGTAACAGCGCGGGCCTGGAGGTGCTGGAAGAGATGCTGAGCCCCGGATACCTGGAAGGGTTCGATCGTATAAGCGGCGAGGGGAGGCGCAATATCCTGGTCGAAGCGATCAGGGCCGTGGGCATGCTCAA
The DNA here is from genome assembly GCA_028874335.1 of Gemmatimonadota bacterium. Classification (GTDB taxonomy): domain Bacteria; phylum Latescibacterota; class UBA2968; order UBA2968; genus JAAXHE01. The sequence goes on from JAPPJY010000088.1 coordinate 194,337, forward strand.
CGCGACGTCACTGGCCCCCGCGCTGCAGCGCCTTCGTGAGACAGACCCGGACCTGCGGGTCCGACAGGCGGCCATTGAAATCCTGAATGGCTGGGAAGCGAAATGAGCGGCTGGAATCGATGGAATTGCAGTGGGGGATCCGGCCTGTACAGACTCGCGTCGGATCCCTCTTTTTTGTCCCCGGGCAGGCGCGAATCTTCCCAAAATCCCGCTTGACAATTCGGGGTGGTTTGGATATATTGGCCCGGTGCCGGTGGCGCCGTAAGTGATGCAATTTCCGGTATTTCTTTAACTTATATCGTTTATTATTCAGTCCTGACGAATTCCCGCTCAAAAACCGACCGCCCGGTTTCCGGGGTGCCCAATGTCGGAAGATAAAATCGACCTTTCGGAATTCGACGAAATACCCGATCGGGTGGCCAGGGCCAAGGCCAAGGCGGAAGCGCTTCGCAAGGCCCGGGAGGCCGCCGGAGGCGAAACGTCCGCGCCGAAGCCGGCCGACGAAGCTCCCGCGCAGGCCCCGGCCGAACCGGGTGGAGATTCCGGGCCATCCGAAGTGGATCTTTCGTCGTTGGACGAGATCCAGGACCGCGTTGCCCGTGCGAAGGCCAAAGCCGAGTTGATGCGAAAGGCCCGCGGGAGTGGTGGAGCGGCGCCCGCACGCGCGCCGGTCAAGAAAGCCGCGTCCACCGCGGACCGCGCCGCCGCCGCCCGGGCGTTAACGCAGAAGACCGACGAGCCGGCCGCGGAGCGCGTGATCGTGCAGACGTCGCCGGCGCCGCCCGAAATCCGCCCCGGTCCGGAGAGAACGCAGGCCGTTGCCGAAGGCGGCATGACCACCCGGCGCGGGTTTTTCACCTGGCTGACCCTTGCGTGGGCGTCGTTCGCGGTCGCGTCCGGCGCAGGGCTCCTGGGTTTTGCGCGCTTCCTGTTTCCGAACGTGTTGTTCGAGCCGCCGCAGTCTTTCAAGATCGGGTTTGCGGAAGATTACGACCTGGGCGTGGACGAACGCTGGAAAGACAAGTTCAGCGTCTGGATCGTCAAGACCACGCAGGACATGTTCGCGCTCATTTCGGTGTGCACGCACCTTGGGTGTACGCCCAACTGGCTGGGCAACGAACAGAAATTCAAGTGTCCCTGCCACGGCAGCGGATTTTATGTGACGGGCATCAACTTCGAGGGTCCGGCCCCGCGTCCGCTGGAACGGGCGCGCATCGTGCTGGCAGAGGACGGGCAGGTGCTGGTCGACAAGACCCGCAAATTCCTGTACGAGAAGGGTCACTGGGACAATCCGGAGTCCTTTTTGCGGATCTGAACGGGGCAGACGGCGGAATCGCCCTTCGAAGCTGTCTTAAAATTCCCAGCGGTCTTCGCACGGCTGCAAAAGCGCCGGTCGGCGTTGGGCAAATCCACCCGTATAGACAAATATGGGCGGATTTTCCCGCCTTGACCGCCACTTTTTCGCTCGCGCTCGGGAACTCACCGGAAATTTTAAAACAGCTTCTTAACACGTTTTTCTTTTCTGTTTCAGCATCGCGGTACAATCGGGAGAATACGGTATGCCGAAGATCTCGGGCCTTCTGGACCGGACCAAGCGCTCTCAGATCTGGAAGTCCATCTTCAGGCACGACGTGCCGAGAGACGAACGCGGTCGCGCGCAGGTGGTGCTGACCAACGTATTCTTGCATCTGCATCCCGTGCGCACGCCAAAATCGGGAATCAGGGTGCGCTACACGTGGTGTATGGGCGGGCTCACCTTCTTTATTTTTCTGATCGAGACCATCACCGGCATTCTGCTCATGTTCTACTACCGGCCCACCCTCGAATACGCCTATACGGACATCATCGATCTGGGCGAGCAGGTGCCGCTGGGAATCATGCGGGAGATTCACCGATGGGGCGCCCACGCGATGATCATTACGGTCTGGCTGCACATGTTGCGCGTGTTCATGACGGGATCGTATAAGCCACCCCGCGAATTCAACTGGGCGATCGGCGTCATTCTGCTGCTTCTGACGTTGCTGTTGAGCTTTACAGGGTACCTGCTGCCCTGGGACCAGCTTGCCATCTGGGCCATTACGGTGGGGTCGAATATGGCGCGGGCAACCCCTTTTCTCGGTCACGAGGGGCCCGGAGCGGCATTCCTTGTGCTTGGCGATATCAATCTGGTGCACGCAGGCGATGATGCCCGATTCGCGCTGTTGGGGGGCCGCTTTGTCGGGGAAGGCGCGCTATTGAGGTTTTATGTCCTGCATTGCCTCTTCATCCCGTTCGTGGCGGCTGTACTCATGGCCGTTCACTTCTGGCGGGTCCGAAAGGACGGCGGAATATCCGGACCGATGTAGATACGGCCGGGACCTGGTAGAATTCGGGATTCACCGAGGAAGACGATGGACTTACTGAAGGGCTTCGTCAACTGGCTTCTCACGCCTGAATATTTCCTGCCGTTGTTTGCCATTCTCTTCTTTCTGGCTTTGCGGACCCGCTGGGTATGGACGGTCCGTTTCGGCCTCCCCGCCCTGATCGCCTCGATCGTATTCTTCCTTGTAAGTTTCCAGGATGAGAATTTCCGCATCATCGTGACCAAGGGTGACAATATCCCCATTGTCATGTTGCTGTTTCTGGTGGGTTTCTTTGTCTGGTACAGCCTGAAACAGGGGTACGACAACGACGAACGCATCGCGCGGGGCGAAGGGCCGGTTGAGAAGGCGGAATTCAAGGAGAAGGTCCTCACCTGGCCCCATCTGGTCTACACGGAGTTGATCTGTCTGACCCTTGCGACAGTCTTCCTGATTCTCTGGTCCGTGCTCATCAAGGCGCCCATCGAGGAGCCGGCCAACCCGGCGAAAACCCCCAACCCGTCCAAGGCGCCCTGGTATTTCCTGGGGCTGCAGGAAATGCTGGTGTATTACGATCCGTGGATTGCGGGGGTCGTCCTGCCCACCCTTGTCATCGTGGGTCTCATGGCCATTCCGTACATAGATCGGAATCCCCGGGGATTGGGTTACTATACGTTCAAGGAACGCCGGTTCGCCATTACGGTGTTCCTGTTCGGTTTTGTGGTGTTGTGGGTGATGCTGATCATGATCGGTACGTTTCTGCGCGGCCCGAACTGGAACTTTTTCGGGCCATACGAATTCTGGGACGTACACAAACTGGAAGCGCTGGTCAACGTCAATCTTTCGGAATATATCTACGTCCAATGGCTGGGTACGGGTCTGCCATCCTTCTGGCTGACGCGCGAGATCTGGGGTTTCCTGCTGGTCATCCTGTATTTTCTCTTGCCGCCCCCCTTGCTTGCGCAAACGGTGTTCAAGGATTTCTACAAGAACATGGGATTCGCCCGCTATAGCGTGATGGTTTTCTTCTTCCTCTGCATGGTCGCCCTCCCCATCAAGATGTTGCTTCGCTGGCTGTTCAACCTGAAATACATTGTCGCCATTCCGGAATATTTCTTCAATATCTGAGGATTCCTGTTTGTCTTCCGGCGCTGCTGCAGCAAACCGTGGAATTTCTGAAGGGGTTGGTGGACGCGGCACTAAGGGCATATGCCGCCTCCCTGGAGCCGTTCGATGAATGAGCCGAGGCGCTTCATAGACTTTGTCTACAACGTAGACAAGATGAACATGATTTTCGCCATCTCCAGCGTGGTGCTGGTTATTGCCGTGGTCTGGATGGTCTGGGACGACTACGACCGGGAATGGAAGGGTTTTCAGCGGGAGGCGATGGCGCTGGAGGCCTATAACACCGAGTCGGAAATCAAATTGGCGCAGGAGAACATCGATCAGGACGCGCTGAAATCGATAGAGGACGAACTTGCGGGAATCGAGGCGTCGATCCAGGCGCACCAGAAACGATTCGATTCGGCAACGGCCGAGTTGAAGCGGCTCACACAAGCGGAGTGGTACAGCGCCGATCAGAGGCTGAAGTTCGAAAAAGCGCAATACGACGTGGTGAAGTTTGAGTATGAAGACGCTGCCAAAGCGGGACGTGAGAAAACGGCGGCGAAGAAAAAGGCCGAGATGGAGGTTATGGAGGCCCGGATTTACGAATTCCGGCTGGCCCTGGAGGCCGTGGAAGAAAAGCAGGCCGCGCAGCAGAAGATCATCGACGACGTTGCCGGGCAGCGACAGGCGCTGGAGTCCAGGCGGCGCTCGCTGAATAAGGATGAAGACAACCTGAGGCGCAAATTGACGGGTCTTGTGCCCAGTTTCCCCAACGTGTTCCGAAACCTGCCGATGGTGGATTTCATCGATCCATCCATCAAGGTACGGCAGGTCGTCCTGGCCGATCTAAGGAACGAGCTCAACTTTACCCGGGTTCCGCGGGTGGACCGGTGTACCACGTGTCACGTAAACATCGACCGTCCGAGCTACGAGCTGGACCCGGAATCCGGCTGGTTCAGGAATGAAACCCTCAAAACCTACATGGAGACGGTCTACGCGGATGAAGACGTCCGGCTCGGCCGAACCCGGGCGTTTGCCACCCATCCGAGGCTGGACCTCTTCCTGAGCAGCGGCTCGCCCCATCCGATCGACGAGTCAGGGTGCACCACCTGTCATCTCGGTCGCGACCGGGGGGTGACGTTCAAAAATACCGCCCATACGCCGAGCGACGACGTCGAGGCCGCCCGCTGGAAGAAGCTGTACGGCTGGAAGAAGATGAAATACTGGGACCACCCGATGCTGCCCGGCCGCTACGTGGAATCCACGTGCGCACAATGCCACGCGGGCGTTGTCGACGTGCCGGAGGCGGACAATCTGAATCGCGGCATCCATCTCGTGCGCACGCTGGGTTGCCACGGTTGCCACAAGATCGCGAAACATACGCTTCAGGACCTGCGCAAGGTCGGGCCGGACCTGCGCAAGGCAGCCGGCAAACTGGATCCTCATTGGGCCGTCAAGTGGGTGCGTGACCCCAAGGGATTCCGGCCATCCACCAAGATGCCCAAGATTTTCGATCTGGCCAACGTGAGCGGTGCCGAGGATATCGCCCGCAATACGGCCGCGGTCAACGCCGTTGTAACGTATATCTTCGACAAGTCCGAACGGCCCGAGTACCCGTCGCCGCCCGTACAGGGCGATGCCGGCCGGGGCGAGCGCCTCGTCGAAATGGTGGGCTGCAAGGCGTGCCACGTGGTGGGCGCGGACGACCCGTTGGGACAGGAATACGGGCTGCGGAACTTCGGACCGAACCTGAACGACGTGGGCAGCAAGCTGTCGGAGGGATGGCTGTTCGCATGGCTGAAGGAACCCACGGCCTATTTCCCCGATACACGGATGCCGAATCTGCGACTGACCGACCGTGAAGCGGCCGACATCACGGCCTATCTGCTCACCCTTCGGAATACGGAATTTGAGGCGCGGCAGGTGGCGGCGGTGGACCCGCAGATGCGCGACGACCTGGTGTTGAACTATCTGCGCAGCAGGCTGCCCGTGAAGACCGCGAAGGAGCAACTGGATCAGATGTCCGGCCATGAGCGGGACATCTGGCTGGGCGAGAAGATTATCTCCCGGCAGGGCTGCTTCGGGTGCCACCTCATCCCGGGGTTTGAAGATGCACAGCCCATCGGCACGGAACTGACCGAAGGAGGCAGCAAGGACCTGGACAAGCTGGATTTCGGTCTGCTGGCCAAAAAGCCGGGTTCCTACAACACCGATCCCGACGCCATTCCCTATACGCGACACGACTGGTTCTATAAAAAGCTCAAACAGCCCCGGGTCTTCGACAAGGGTAAGGTGAAGCTGTACGACGACAAGCTGCGCATGCCCCAGTTCGGTCTGAGCGACGAGGATGCGCACGCGCTGACGACGGCGCTGCTGAGCATGAACAGGAGCCAGGCGGGCACCGACGCAATCAAGCGGCTGTCCCCCGATGAAGTCGATATCGAGAAGGGCCGCTGGCTGGTCTACGATAGGAACTGCAAGGGCTGCCACGTTGTGGAGAATCAGGGCGGGGCCATCCAGGATCCGCTGGTTAAGGCGTACGGAGACGAGGACGTCCCGGCCGCCGACGCCGTGGGATTCGTGCCGCCGTCCCTCAACGGCGAGGGCAGGAAGGTGCAGCCGGACTGGTTCTTCGCCTTTCTGAAGAACGTGCAGCCCGTCAGACCGTGGCTCGAGGTGCGGATGCCCACGTTCGGTTTCGAAGACCCGCAGGCCATCGACCTGGTCACCTATTTTTCGCGTCTGGACAAGGAGCAGTTCCCCTACGCGACCTTTGTGGATAAACATTTGAGCTCAAAAGAGATGCGCGGCGCGAAGAAGCTGTTCAGCGCGGATATCTACAACTGTTTCACCTGCCACCAGCAGGGCGATATCAAGCCCACGGGCGATCCGGCAAGCTGGGCGCCAGACCTGAAACTGTCCAGGGAGCGGTTGAAACCCGCGTGGATCAGGGACTGGCTGTGGGATCCGCAGAAGGTGCAGCCGGGCACCAAGATGCCCACGTTCTTCGGCGACGAAATGACCTACCTCCCCGAGGAAATGGCCGCCTATCTGAAGCTGCCCGAGGGGGTCAGGCCCGCGGACGGCTTTCTCGAGTTGCCGGCCGACGTGGTCATCGAGGCGCTCACCGACTACATCATCTACGGCCTCCACCAGGATGCCCGGTTGACAAGACGATAGTTGGAACCTCGGCCGTCTTCACGATTGAAAATGATAAAGGAACCTCAGCCGGCGCCGGGCAATGGGAGTCCGGCCGGCAAACTGCAACCGCAAAACGGAAGAGAGGGGACGCAAGATGAAACGACGCGGATTGATCGCAGCATTCATGGCCCTGAGCTTCGCCGGTTTCGCGTGGAGCGACGCGACGGCGGGCGCGACGGTTTCCGGAACCATCAAACTGGAACTGCCCGGCGGCAAGAAACCGGGGCGGAAGAAAATTCAAATGGCGGCCGACCCCGTATGTGCGGGAAAACACACGAGCGGTCCGGCATTGAGCGAGGTCGTGTTGGTTGAAGACGACGGAGGCCTGCACAACGTGTTCGTGTACGTCAAGAAGGGTCTGGAGGGCAGGAAGTTCGACGCGCCTTCCGAGCCTGCCGTTCTTGACCAGCAGGGCTGCATCTACGTACCTCACGTTATGGGCGTCAGGGCAGGGCAGCCAATCACCGTACTCAACAGCGACGGGACCCTCCACAATATCCACCCGAAGCCGCAAAACTCCGCCGAAATCAACAAGGCGATGCCGAAGTTTATGAAGAAGACCACCATTTCGTTCGCAAATGCGGAGGTGATGGTACCGGTCAAGTGCGATGTGCATCCCTGGATGCAGTCCTATATCGGCGTGATGGATCACCCGTTCTTCGCCGTCAGCGGCGAGGGCGGCAAGTTCGAGATCGCGGGGCTGCCGGCGGGCACATACACGATCGAGGCGTGGCACGAGAGCGAGCGGCTGGGCACGATGACGCAGGAAGTGACGGTCGCAGAGGGCGAGTCGAAATCCCTGGAGTTCATGTTCAAGATCAAGCCGAGAAAGAAGAAATAGGCGCATTCCTCAGGATCGACCATGCGGGGTGGGATTTCGGGTCCGCCCGGCGGAAATTGCAGCCCGGATGGACTTTTTCAACGGGCTGAAGAGGGAGGGGTCCCGAATGCAAGAAAAGGTGTACGGTTACTGGCTGCCAATTGACATCTCAACCCACGGCGCCGTCGTGGATTGGCTGATCAATTGGCTGCACGTGTTCATGATCGCGTTGTTTCTGGGTTGGGGCGTCTTCTTCGTCTACTGCCTTGTCCGCTACCGGAGGAGGGCGAACCCCGACGCGTCCTATGATCCCGTTAAGGGGAAAGTCGCCAAGTACGTGGAATACGGCGTGATCGTCGTCGAGGCCGTGCTGCTGGTGGGACTGTCCATGCCGCTCTGGGCAGACTTCAAACACGCGTTTCCAAACGAATCCGAAGCGCTGGTGGTGCGGGTGGTGCCCGAGCAGTTTGCCTGGAATATCCACTACTCGGGGAAGGACGGGAAATTCGGACGGACGGCGCCCGAGTACGTGAGCGCCGAGAATCTGCTTGGGCTGGACCCCGACGATCCTGCCGGCAACGACGATTTCAATTCCATCAACAACCTGCATATCGTGAAGGACAGGCCCGTCATCGCGCACATTTCGTCGAAGGATGTCATTCACAGCTTTAAAATTCCCGTGATGCGCCTGACGCAGGATGCGATTCCCGGACAGGACATCCGGATCTGGTTCGAGGCAACCAGGGCCGGAACGTTCGACATCGCCTGTGCTCAATTGTGCGGTCTGGGGCACTATCGCATGCGCGGGCAGTTGACGGTGGAGTCGGAAGAGGCGTTTCAGGCCTGGTTTGACGAGCAGTCCGGCGCAGCCGACGAAGAAGACGATTTTTCCTTTTAAGGAGTCCCGTTTATGGCTGAGCACGAACACGGTGACCACGGACACCACGAGATGCCCTTCTGGCAAAAGTACGTATTCTCTACCGATCACAAGGTCATCGGGATCCAATACGCCGTCACGGCGCTGGTTTTCCTTTTCCTGGGCTTCTGCCTGATGATGATGATGCGCTGGCAGCTGGCCTATCCCGGACAGCCCATGCCGTGGATCGGGGGTTTGTTCGGCGAGATAAATATGCCGGAAGGCATCATGGTGCCCGAGTTCTACAACCAGCTGGGCGCCATGCACGGCACAATCATGGTCTTTATGGGCGTGGTCCCGCTGGCGGTCGGCGGCTTCGGAAACTACGTGCTGCCGCTTCAGATCGGCGCGCCGGACATGGCGTTTCCGAAGCTGAATATGGCGAGTTACTGGGTGTTTGTCCTGGGCGGCATCATTATGCTGGCCAGCTTTTTCGTGCCCGAGGGCGCGGCGCAGTCCGGCTGGACGTCCTATCCGCCCCTGGCCAACATCGCGCCGACGGGGCAGACATGGTGGCTGTGGGGCATGGTCGCCCTGATCACGTCCTCGCTTCTGGGTTCTGTGAACTTCATCGTAACCACGGTGCAGATGAGGGCCGAGGGGCTCTCGTTCTTCCGGTTGCCCTTCTTCGTTTGGGCGCAGTTCGTCACGGCGTTTCTGCTGCTTTTGGCGTTTCCGCCGCTCGAGGCCGCCGGCGTTATGCAGCTGATGGATCGGATCGCGGGTACCAGCTTTTTCATGCCGAGCGGACTGGTCGTAACCGGACAGCCGCTGGAGGTGAGCGGCGGCGGCAGCCCGCTGTTGTGGCAGCACCTGTTCTGGTTTCTCGCGCATCCGGAAGTCTACGTGCTGATTCTTCCGGCGATGGGAATTGTCGGCGAGATCGTGGCCAACAACACGCGCCGGCCGCTGTGGGGATATCGCACGCTGGTCTACTCCATTGTCTTCCTCGGGTTCATGTCGTTTATCGTCTGGGCGCACCACATGTTCATGACCGGGATGGGGACGACAATCAGTACCTTCTTCCAGGCCACGACCATGATCATCTCCATTCCCTCGGTCATTATCCTGACGGCGTTCGCGTTGAGCCTGCACGGCGGGTCCATCCGGTTTACGGTACCCATGCTGTTCTGTCTGGCGTTCATTCCCATGTTCGCCATCGGCGGGTTGACCGGGCTGCCGCTGGGCCTCACGGCCTCCGACCTGCATCTGCACGATACGTATTACGTGATCGGCCATTTCCACTACGTGGTGGCGCCGGGCACGATTTTCGCATTGTTCGCCGGGATCTATTACTGGTTCCCCAAGGCCACGGGCCGCATGATGAACGATGCGCTGGGCAAGCTGCATTTCTGGTCCAGCCTGATCTTCATGAACGGCGTGTTCATGCCGATGTTGTTCGTGGGAATGGCCGGGGTATCCAGACGTCTTTACGACCAGACGCAGTACGCTTACGGGGCGCAGGTACAGGGCCTGACCGCGATGAGTTCCTGGTCTGCATGGCTGCTGGGGCTGGCGCAGATCTTCTTTATCGTCAACTTCATCATGAGTATCCGGAAGGGCAAAAACGTGGAGTCGGACAATCCATGGCAGGCCACCACGCTCGAGTGGGCGACGCCGACGCCACCGCCGCACGGGAATTTCTCGGTGACGCCCAGAGTCTACCGGGGGCCCTACGAATACAGTGTGCCCGGCGCTTCAAGCGATTTCACGCCGCAGCACGCGTCTGAAAACGGGCAGGTTGCCCAACCCGAATCCGCGCCGGCGCCCACACCCGCGGACGACGATTGACCCCGTCGCCCGGGGGCACGTTGGAACCCGGGCATCGGTCCGAGAAAACATACGAAACCTGGTCAAAGGAGATAAACGGTGTCCGTTGAAGAAATCCCCCACACGGTGGAACCGCATCCGATCACCGGGGTGTATAACGGGAAATTTGGGATCTGGCTGTTCCTGGCTTCCGAGGTCATGTTGTTTGGCGCGCTGTTTTCAACGCTGGTCCTGCTCAGGGTGGGCGCGCCGAGCTGGCCTCATGGCTGGGAGTTGCTGAACGTGCCGCTGGCCACGCTGAATACGTTCGTACTCATTGCCTCGAGTGTGACGATGGTGATGTCCTGGGCATCCCTGAAACTGAATAATTTCGGCAGGTTCAAGCTCTATTTAGGACTTACGGTCCTGCTGGCGTTCGTGTTCCTGGTTGTGAAGTACTTCGAATACACCCACAAATTCCATCTTGGCATCTATCCGTCCACGAGTACGTTCTACGCCACCTACTTTACGATGACCGGCCTGCACGGGTTGCACGTGGTTGGCGGCATCGTGGTGAATCTCTACCTGCTTTTCCCCGGAAGCAAGCTCTGGCATACGGCGCCGGAGCAGTTTGCCAACCGGATCGAATGCGCCGGGCTCTACTGGCACTTTGTGGATCTGGTCTGGATCTTCCTGTTCCCGATTCTATATTTGCTGTAAGGAGCGTGGTATGGCTGAGAGCGCTGAAGAGATCAGAAAACACGTTCGGGTCTACATTCTGGTGTTTGCCGCGCTGGCCGTGCTGACGGTTGTAACGGTCGGCGTCTCCTATCTCCAGATCGAGTCGATCGCGGCTACGGTCCTGATCGCGCTGTTCATCGCGAGTATCAAAGGCGGGCTGGTCGCCGGTTATTTCATGCATCTGGTATCTGAAAGACAGATCATCTACTGGGTGCTGGCGCTGACGGTCGCCTTTTTTGTGGTGCTGATGTTGCTGCCGTCCTTTACGGAATTCACCGGCGTGGGCGAAATGGACGGGCAGTCGTGATTCGGAGGACGCAATGTCGCTGAAGGCATTCCACGTGGTCTTTGTCACCGTGTCCATTCTCTGCTGTATGGGATTCGGCGTCTGGGCGATTCAGGACTGGGTCGCAACGGGCAACGGAACGAACCTCGCACTGGGCGTGGCCTCGTTCGCGGGGTGCGGCGTCCTGGTCTGGTACGGCCTCTGGTTCCTTAAAAAGCTCAAGGGATGGAGTTATCTGTGAGACGCGCCTGTGTTGCCGCGGCCGCGGCCATTGGCGTCATGCTTCCCGAGATGGTTCGGGCCTGCGCCGTATGTTACGGGGATCCGGAATCCGATATGGCGAAAGGCGCGGCGGCCGGAGTTATGGTGCTGATGGGCATTGTCGTGTCCGTGCTGGGAGGAATTGTGGGCGTGACGATCTTCTGGGTGCGCCGGGCGCGACGTTTCGGGAACGCGGGGAGTCTTTCCCGGGGCCGACCGGGAATGCTCGGTTTGAACGGCAAATGGCTTGCCTCCGACGCGGAATAGGCGCGGTCGGCGGGTGAGCCTGACGGAAATGGAATTCGCAATGTCGAAGGGGTATCGCTGGCTGCACCGGTTCTCCGTGTTCACGGCCGGCGCGACCCTTTTTTTAATTTTCGCAGGGGCGATGGTCAGCAGTACGGGTTCGGGGCTGGCGGTCCCGGACTGGCCGCTTTCGTATGGGATGTTATTTCCGCCCATGGTCGGCGGTATCTTCTACGAACACGGCCACCGGATGGTGGCGACGTTCGTGGGAGTCCTGACGACCGCGCTCGCCATCTGGTTGTGGCGGCGGGAAGAGCGGCGCTGGTTGCGTAACCTGGGTGTGGCGGCCCTGGCTGCGATTGTCCTGCAGGGGCTGCTCGGCGGGTTGACGGTACTCTATCTCCTGCCCACGTGGATTTCCGTGAGTCACGCCTGCCTGGCGCAGGCCTTTTTCTGTCTAACCGTGGGCATCGCGCTGTTTACGTCGGCCGGCTGGCGGGCTGAGGCGGAACCGATGCCGGAGACGGGGGGGACGCCGCTGAAATGGCTGGCCGCGGCCGGTACGTTGGTGGTTTTCATCCAGCTTGTACTCGGCGCGCTGATGCGGCATACCGAATCCGGCCTGGCCATTCCCGATTTCCCGCTTTCCTTCGGTCGTCTGGTTCCGCCGTTCTCCGAATTGACCGTGGATGCGACGGACCCGTTTCCCATTTCAATCGAGACGCTCCGGACCCGTGTTGCCGTTCACTTTGCCCATCGGGCGTGGGCGGGCGTCGTGTCCGGCGTTCTCGTCTGGACCGCGTGGCGCGTCCTGCGAACGCACGGGTCCAGGCCCGATCTGACAAGGCCCTCCGTGGTTTTGTTGGCGCTGCTTTTTGTTCAATTGGCGCTGGGGGCCCTTGTAATCTGGACGGGCAAGGCGGTCGCTATAACGACGTTGCACGTGGTCGTGGGAGCGATGGCGCTTGCCACCAGCCTGGTACTGACGCTGCGTGTATGGCGGATTTGCGTTGTTGTAAACCCCGAGGCCGTCTCTGTGTATACAGGTCGCTGATCGCTGGAGGTCTTTTGTTCCATGAAACCGCGGGTTGAGGCCGGGACGGCGGATGCGGCACTGTCGTGGGCGCGCCTGATGGACTATCTGGCCCTCACCAAGCCCAAAATAACCATATTTGTCGTCCTGAGTACAACGGTTGGATTCGTTCTGGGTGCGGCCGGTGTCTTCGAGTCCGCTCGACTCCTTCATACGCTGCTGGCGACGGTCCTGGTCGCGAGCGGATCGGCCGTTCTGAACCAGTTTCTGGAACGTAAAACGGACGCCCGGATGGAACGTACGGCGAGCCGCCCGTTGCCTGCCGGGCGCCTGTATACTGAGGAAGCTTATCTGTTCGGGCTGCTGCTGTCCGGAACCGGCATCCTCTATATGGGGCTGCAGATCAACTGGCTGGCCGGCTTTCTGGCAGGGCTGACAACGGTCATCTATCTGTTCATGTATACGCCGTTGAAGCGGATATCGACGCACAACACGTTTGTCGGCGCCGTTGCGGGCGCCTTGCCGCCAATGGGAGGCTGGGCCGCGGCGCAGGGGGAGATCGGCGGCGGCGCGTGGCTGTTGTTCGGCATCCTGTTCCTCTGGCAGTTTCCACACTTTTACTCTATCGCATGGATTTACAGGGACGACTACGCCAGCGGCGGATTCAAGATGATTTCCATCGACGATCCGGCCGGTCGCCGGACAGCAAGGCAGATCGGCCTCTACAGCGCCATCCTGCTGGCTTTTTCCTTCCTGCCGTGGCTCGCGGAATTGACCGGTCTGCTCTACGCGGCCGTGGCGGCGGCAGTGGGGATCTGCCTCGCCTATTCTGTTGTTGTATTTTCCAGAACCCGGTCGGAGAAGAACGCGAGACGGCTGCTGCGCACGACGCTGGTTTATCTGCCTCTGCTCTGGTTCGCCCTGTTGTTCGATACGTTGCTGTAGTTTAGTCGGGCGTCGCGAACCAGGTATTGCCGGGTGATAGGGATTGCCTATCACCTTTCTCTTTTCGGATGGTGTCGCTTTCCTTTGTCTGGCTGACCTGATATTTCCGCGGGCCTCGCGCCGCCGTTACGTCAGCCAGGCGGTCTCAAGACAGCTTTCGCGGAGTTCTTTTGTCGCTTGCCATCACAGTTTCAGGGTTGCGCCATCGTTTCGGAAACCGGAGCGCGCTCGACGGAATCGACCTTCGAATCGAGAGGGGCGAGGTCTACGGCCTGCTGGGCCCGAACGGCGGAGGGAAGACGACCCTTTTTCGCATCCTGAGCACGCTTCTCGAACCCTCTGAAGGAACGGTTCGCATTTTGGACCGTGACCTGCTTCGGGATGCCGCGGATATTCGCGCCCGAATCGGCGTGGTGTTTCAGCATGCCAGCCTGGACCTCAAACTGACGGTTCTTGAAAACCTGCGCCATCAGGGCCATCTGTACGGTCTGCGCGGTCGCGGCTTGATGGTGCGGATCGAATCGGTTCTCCGGAGCGCCGGCCTCACGGATCGTAAAGACGACCGGATGGAAGCGCTTTCCGGCGGACTTCGGAGGCGCGTGGACCTGGCGAGAGGACTCCTTCACCGGCCGGAACTTTTGTTGTTCGACGAACCCTCCAGCGGATTGGACCCGCTCGCGCGCAGAACGCTGTGGGATGACTTGCGGAAGCTTCGGGAGGAAAAGGGCGCCACCGTCCTGCTGACCACGCATTTCATCGAAGAGGCGGAGCGATGCGACCGCGTGGGCATACTGGACCGGGGGCGGCTTGTCGCGCAGGGTGCGCCGGACGCGCTCAAGCGTTCGATGAATAAAGACGTTCTGGTGATCGAAGCCGAACATACAGAGGCACTGGGAGCCGAAATCGAAGCGCAGGTGAGCGTAACATCGGCGCTTGTTGACGGAACCCTGCGCATCGAGTGCGACGACGGGCAGGCGATGATGGCTTCACTGTACGCCGGTTTCCGGGAACGGATCTCTGCAATCAAACTGGGACGGCCCACATTGGAGGATGTGTTCATCCGGGAGACGGGGCGTCCGTTCGAGACGGCGGAGGGCGGGAATGCCGGATAGCCCGCGCCACGGCGAAGGGTTTTTCCTTCCGGCGGCGACGCTGTGGAAGCGGGAGCTCGTGCGATTCGCGAGAGACCGGCACCGGCTGCTTGGCGCGATCCTGCAGCCGTTCGTATTCTGGCTGCTGCTGGGCATCGGAATGAGCGCGTCTTTCGCACCCGCGGGCATTGCGGGGACGATGAGTTACCTGGAATATATCTATCCCGGCGCCCTCCTGATGGTCCTGCTCTTCACGGCCATTTTCTCCACGATTTCGGTGGTTGAGGACCGCAGAGAGGGGTTTATGCAATCCGTACTGGTCGCTCCGGTTTCCCGGAGCGGTGTGGTCATCGGCAAGGTGCTGGGCGGTACGACGCTGGCTGTGTTGGAAGGGGCGGTTTTCCTGTTGTTCGTATATCAGCTGGATATTCCGGTCAACCCGGCTTCTCTCGCCGCAACCGTGGCGTTTCTGTTTCTGGTGGGCCTGGCGCTCACAGGCCTGGGTTTCGCAATCGCGTGGCGAATGGCGTCCACGGCGGGGTTCCATGCCATCATGAACCTCTTCCTGCTGCCGATGTGGGCGCTCTCGGGGGCATTGTTCCCGCTTTCCGGCGTGCCGGACTGGCTCGCGTGGGTGATGCGGATCAATCCGTTGACCTATGGCGTTGCAGGCGTTCGGCATACGCTGTACATGGAGGCGCCCGAACTGGCGGGAAGGGTGCCGTCGTTCGAGGCGTGTCTTCTTGTGACGAGCCTGTTCGTTGTCCTGACGTTGGGTATTTCCATGTTTTTGATCAGGCGGCAGGAAGGAGTGAGATAGATACGATGGGCGCACCCAGGCAGGTTCGTGTATTCTGGTTGGTGCTGACAGGCGCGACGCTATTGATGCTGACGGTGGGCGCGTTCCTGTTCCTGCGCGAAGTCAAGGCCATACGGGCCCAGTCGCAGCGGTTGCCGGTTCTGAGCGAGGTCCCGGAGTTCGTGCTCCTGGAACGCAGCGGCGATGAGATGGGTCTGTCGGAACTGCTCGGCAATGTCTGGGTTGCGGACTTTGTCTTCACGCATTGCGCCGGCCCCTGTCCGCTGCTTTCAGCGCAGATGCAGGCGCTTCAGGCTCCCCTAAGGAAGTATCCGGACGCGCGGCTGGTGTCTTTTTCGGTGGATCCGGAGCGGGATACTCCCGCGGTGCTTTCCGGGTATGCGGACCGCTATCTGGCGGATGAAGATCGCTGGCTGTTTCTGACAGGTGAGAAGACCGAGGTTTACAGCGTCATTCGTAACGGCTTTCAACTGGGTGTGGGGGGTGTGGAAGAAGGCACGGACCAGATCATGCACAGCCTGCGCTTTGCGCTGGTGGACAGGCAGGGGCGGGTCAGGGCCTATTACGACGGGACCGATCCCGGCCTCGTGAAGAAGCTGTTGCCCGATATGAAGATGTTGTTGAAGGAAAGCGAGTGAGTTTCCCTGCGCTGTGCCGGACGGCACAAGCTCCCATTCAGTCGATGTCATCGGGCCGCTTCTCGGATCCTGTGGCGGCGTTCGCGGGCAATCCCGTCTGTTTGATGGAACTCAATAGCGGCCAGAGAGTTAGAACGGGTGTTCCGACCCGGCTCCGTCAGTGTTGCAGCGAGGCAAGGAGTCTATCCACGGGGTTATCCCGCCTGTCATGTTTTTTCCAAGGAATATCGTGCGCTGGTCACTGGTGTTGTTCTGCCTGGCTACCCATGCAGGCTGTGGTCTGCTGGACAGACAGGAACAGCCGCAGATTGTGGAGCTTTCCACGGACCAGGATGACTATCCATCCGTAGGCCGCGGAAGCAAGGTCCAGATTACGCTCTTTACTGATGACGCGGACAACGACGAACTGGACTATCTCTGGACGGACCTCAAAAAGGAAGAGGGCGGGCAGTTTGAGGCCAGCAAACAGGATTCCTTGAGGGGGCTCTTTCAGGATTCGGTGACCGTGGTCTGGATTGCTCCTGTCGCAACGGGCGTCTACACGCTCAAGGTTGAAGTTGACGACGGAAAATCAGGCACCATAACGGAGGGGATGGTCGAGATTCACGTCACCCAGGGAGCGCCCGTGGCGGATGCGGGGATGGATCGCACCGTCCCGTACGCGAGCGGACTCCGCGTGACTCTGGACGGCACGGGGAGTTCGGACCCGGACCGGGACGCCCTCCGGTATACCTGGACGCAGCTCGACGGCCCCGGGGTCGATTTCGACGCCGAGAACAGCATGCCGGTTTTCCGGGCCGTTGCGCCGGCCGACTTTATCTTCGAACTGCGCGTACGCGACGATATTGTCGTTGCCGAAGGTGCGATTACAAGCGAACCCGACACCGTGACCGTACGCGTGGACGACCGTCTGGGGTTTGATTTCTGAAAGTCTTCCATGCTGGTCAATGAATCAGAAAGCAGGCATTGACCTGCTTTTCTTTTTTGCGGCATCGGAGGGGATGTTGGCGCGGGTTTCGGAGAATTCAGTCTTCATCACCGTGGAGAAAGGCGCCCACCTTCTTGGGGGCATGCTGCTTCTGGTGGGCGTGGCGCGACTTCTAGGGGAAAGCGGACTGGCCGATTACGCCTTTGTCATTGGCCTGACCGCTTTTTTCGTTCCAATTCTGGATGCGGGAACGAACAACAGGATCATCAAAGCCGCGGCTTCAAGTCCGGCGGAGGGCCGCGTCGCGTGCCTGGAGGCCCTGTCGTTCAAGCTGGTCCTGGCCCTGCCCGCACTGGCGGTGATGGTAGGGGTTGCCCTTGCGATCGTCGCCCGGGCGGATGTGACGCTGGCCGTGTTGCTGGTGGGCGTTTCCACGGTTTCGTTGAGCATGGGAGACGGCCTGAACGCGCTTTTCAAGGGTCTCCAGCGGTCCGGTACCTGCGCCCTGCTGATGATGGGGCTCAACGTCCTCCTGCTGGCAGGCGGCATCGGCGCGATGATTGCCGGCTGGGGTCTCATCGGCGTTGCAATCTGCTATCTGGTCTGTCGTGCAGGCTATCTCGCGGCCGGATTCGTCCTTGTCCGGCGGACGGCGGGTGAACTCGGCCCTGTTCTTCTCACGGGATTCAATCGGCATCGGATCGTGGACGGGTTGAAACATCTGCCCGCGGTGTATTACCTGATCAACCTGTTGAGTCTGAATTACGTCGCGATCTATCATCAGACCGGAGGCGGCGCCGAAGCCGGTTTTCTGGCCGTCGGGTACCGTCTGGCGGCGGCGCTGCTTATTCTGATCGGTGCGAGTTACGAGGCCGTCCTGCCCGCGCTCAGCACCCGGCTTACGGATCGGCAGGCTTTCATGAAACTCGTCGTCCGGTCCGCGGTTACACTGACGGGCATCGCCATTGCGGTTACCTTGTCCGTACAACTGATGCTTGGACCGGCGGTAACGTGGCTACTGGGGCGGGCCTGGCTTCCCGCGCTGCCGTTCGCAATGCAACTGGTCTGGTGCGTGCCGCCTTTTGTGTTGTGCGGCCTGGCGCACACCGTGCTTCTGGCTGCCCACGATCAGGGTCGCGCGGCAGGATGGATGGCGGTGCTGGTTGTCATTGGCGCGGTCGCGAGTGTCTTCGCGTACCAATACCATGGCCCCGTATTGACGGCGTTTGTTCCTGCGATCGCCGGATCTGTAATGGGCGTTGTATTGTGGTGGCTCGTGGGAAGCCGTAAAGAGGTGATCCATGGGTCCGCGGCCGGGCAGGGTTCCTAGAAAAGGCTGAGTTGTTTGCCCGCGGATTGTTTCCGGAGTGGAAAGAATCGATCGAATTCGATATCACCGAAGAGCCCGCGGAACCTCCCCGCCATATCGTGCAGTCTTCGCAACAGATATCCCCTGTCTTCGTCGTTGTCGTAGTTTTCGATTCGTGCCAGGCTGCCGTCGTTTCTCTGGTACACCGTAATCCTGTCCCCCGCTTTGCAGCCCTCTGCCGCAGCGGCCAGACGCCGCAGGTTCGGATTCGAGAACGTCTTCTCGGTGACGGTCTCCCTGCGGCAGATGTCTGTCTGATCGAACTGACCGGCTCCCAGACGGTCGGCGAATTCCGCGTACAGCGCCGCCGCGGCATCGGACTGCCGGTTGATCAGCAGCGGGGCGAGTTTCCGGACAAACTCACGAAACACCCGTTCATCGCGGCGGCTGCGCAGGCTGCTTCCCTTGACGATGAGGCGCCCGCCGTAGTCGGCCAGGACGTAGTTCTTGGCCTTGAGGCTGATCATACCGCGGAACCTGCCGTCGTGAGAGAGGCGGATCCCCTCGGGCAGTTCCCGGGACAGCGCTTCAATGAAATCGTGCTCCTCGCATTCCGATCGGATTCCCGGGGGTACCACGAAATACACACCGTCGGTATCCGCTTCGATGAGCCGTGCGCTCCGCTCCCGCAGCAATGTCACAACCTTCCGGGCGATCTGCTGGCCGAGGCTCGTGACGGGTGCCGCCGCCTTGTAGTCGTTGAAATTCGCCCTTCCGTACGCCAGATATCCGTAGAACGAGTTGATAAGTAGTTTGTAACTGCCCTGCAGGCCATCCCAGTAGGACCGGTCCGCATCGGTATCTGCCTCTTTCAGGCTGGCTTTCGCCTCGAGGCGTCGTCCAGTCAGGCGCCTCAGCATCGGCAGGAACACGTTTTCTGTGTCGGAAACGGGTCGAATGCCGTAGTTTAACATAATCGACGGATAGAGGCTCTCCACGTCGGCCTTGACAACCCGGTTGAAAACGCCGGAGGCGAAGAGCTCGGTATATCCTCCTCCGAACGGCTCGGAGTGCTGAGGCCTCGGCACGGCGAGGCCCCGGCGGAGATAGGCGCCGATCATCAGGGCGTTGATTTTCTCACCCGGTCCGGCAATCGCGGCATCCTGAAGCCGGTAAGGCAACACCTGGGTCTGATAGAACTCGGTGGTGGCGACCATTTCGCTCAGCGCGCGCACGTCACGGACGTCGTCCAGCGCGTAGTCCGCGACCCGGCCAGGGTCGTCTCGCCAGGTCTTACGAATATCGGCCCCCTCGATGAAGACGCGGTCCCCACGCTCCAGGCCAAGCGAACGGACGGCGTTCTTCAGGCCGTAGCTCTCCAGGCGCCCGCCGATGTCGTATCGCTGGACCTGGTGAAGGGTGTCGATAATGTGACGGCCGTGGATGTATGCGGGGCGAAACGTGGGACTTCGGGCGCCCACCCTGTACCGGCGCATGCCGTTCCCGGCCTTCAGTTCGGAGCCGTCGCGGCCCCAGGGCAGGCTGACGTTTAACGCACGGGCGCGGGCCTGGATGTAGTTCAGGTCGAAGTCAAAGATGTTGTGCCCTTCGATGATGTCCGGGTCGCGGCTCCGGATGCGGTGATTCAGCGCCTCCAGGATTGCGACTTCGGTCATCCCGCCGGCGCCGAGTACTTCCTCGTAATTCCTGTTGTCGGAGAGCGCGACCAGGATGATGCGTGCGTCCCGCGCCTCGGGATTCAGCCCTGTGGTTTCGATATCCAGCTGCAGGCGATGGGCGTCATTGTAACGCAGGCCGCGATAGAGCGTGTTTCCGGAAAGCATCAGGTGCTGTTTAACCGGGTTGTTGAAGTCGAAATGGACGATGCCGTCGGCGGACAGCCGTCCGCGGGCATCCAGAAAATCGCTCCAGGAGTGGAAGTGGACCAGAAACCGGAACTGGCCGCCGCCCTTGAGATGACTTATCTTTCGCACGCCGGCCAGGCCCGCCCGGTCGCATTCCTCAGGCGCCTCGACCAGCAGCCAGGGTGAAAACGGATGCGTCTCGCGTCCGGCGCGGGTATAGTAAGCCATCTTGTTGCCGTCAACCAGTTCGACGGCCAGGATTTCGGATTGTGGACGCATGGTTCGCAGCCCGGTTGAATTCTGGACGGGATCGGGTCTCGTACCATACAATATAGCCAAGTGACCCACGTCCCGGAAGGGCAATGCGGAAGAACGCCCCCCGCGGAGTAACGAAAATGAACCGATTACAGCCGGAGACCGGATCCGCCACCCCCGCTCCCGAGCGGTCGCGAACGGCGCTGCTGCTTCGCGCTGGCACGTGGGTCGTGCTGGCGGTATCGTTGGCGGGGCCGGCGTGGTGGGCCTGGACGCAGGAGCCCGATGCCGCCGGCCGGGCGGTCGGTTTCCTCGCGGCGTTTCCCCTGTTTCTGATTCTCGTCGACCTATGGACCCTTGCGATCGCCCGTTTCTGGCGTCCTTCGCGTTCGCCTCTCAGGGTGCCGGTCAGAACCCCGCTCGTCCTCGCGATCCTGCATACGGGGCTCTGGCTGTGCATGCGCTATCTGCTCGCGCCCGAAGTCCTCGATCGTTCCGGCGTGTCGGCCGGCGGGCAAGGGGACCTGGCGATACGATGGGGGATTGCGCTGCTGTTCGGCCTGCTGTGGATGGTGGGAACGGTGGCCGTTTTCTTTGAAATCAGACTCCTGCGCTGGGTGCTGATCTCGGAGGACACCGCGGTCGTTGAAGAGAAACCTGAAGAAGCCGATGAAGCGTCGGATATGGCCGCCGGGCCGGAGCACACCTACGAGGTGCAGACGATCCTGAATCGCCTGGGATACGAAACCGGACCGGTTGACGGAGAACTGAACGACGCCACACGCGAGGCGCTGCGCAAGTTCCAGGCGGATACCGGACTGGAAGCGACCGGTGAGTTGACCATGCTGACCGTCATCGAGTTGCGGAACCGGTGGGGGGAGAGGTGAAGGCGGCATTTGTGGCAGGAATCCAGAGCCCGCTCGATGCATTGATGGAAGAAATGGAGGCAGCTCTTGATTGAAGACGACGCCACCACAGGAAGCATTTCTGAACATACTCGGGCTACAAGCTTCAGCGTGGAATGTTCCCAAACGTCCGCAGATCTTCGGATCAGGTACGCATTGCCGTAACTGTTCGGTAATACCGTAGTTAGCCGCAATTGACCTTGATTCGTAAGTCTTCGGGGACGTTAATTCGAATATGTGCGAGTTAATAAAGGCGATTAGACTGCTGATTACCAGGATACATCAGGTCACTGGACGTGAACGGAAAAAATGTCCTTCATGACGACCATTTCGGCCCGTTTCGAAAGGTTTTGTCGCGGTGCCGCGTTGCGGCCCTTGCGGAATTGAGGTTAATAGAGCATTGATTTCCATGCGTAGTTAGGCAGCACGAGACAGCCTGTCCGTACTGTTGCTTTCCAATTACGACGCATTTCTTACTGCAACACAAGAGGATATAATGGACACTTCTACTGAACCGTGCCCTGGGCAGCTACGCCAACACTCTTACGCCGTGGTGCGCGGTTTGTTCGATGCAGCGACGACAGAAAGGCTGCGCGAGATCTGTGAGCGAGTGCTGGAACAGCGGCGGCGCGCTCCTCGGTGTGACAATCCACCGGTGGGGCCCCAGGCCAATTACATGAGGCACCTGAACGACCCGGAATATCATCGCGATCACCCCGACGATCTTGCCTTTCTGCTCAATGCCATGGGGTCGCCCCAAGTTGTCGAATCGCTGAGCGCAGCCCTGGATGAAGAATTCCTCTTCGCCTTGAGCAGTCTCTACTTTAATCCGACCGGAGAAAGCCAGGACGGATTTTGGCACAAGGACAAGATCGGTGCGGAAGCAGACGTATCCCGGAGACCGGAGACCGGAGCCGGGTTGCAGATGCAAATCGCATTGGTCCCTACGGACGATCTCGAAGTGGTGCCGGGGTCTCATCTGCGTGACTACTCCCCCGAAGAGCACGCGATCTGCGTCGCCGATGATGGGATCCACAACCGCTCGAACGATATGCCAGGCGCCGTTCGTCTCCACCAGGAACCCGGTGACGCGGTGCTGTTTACCCAGTTGTGCATTCATCGGGGCCGCTATCACACCGACAAGCTCAGGCGTTCGTTGATGATCTCGGTAAAAAAACGGGCCGCCGCAGAGTTCACGATGCGCCAGCGGGGGCTGAACTACGCCAGTGACCAGCCATGGTTTTTGCTGCCGCAATACTTCAATGGCGTCAGTGAGGATGCGCGAGCGTTCTTCCAGGAATTCGTCGCCTTCTACGCCCCGCATTGGCGTGCCCGGCTGACGGAGGTGTTGAAGTACTCGAGTCTGGTACAAAGGCTGGTGGAAGCCGGCGAACCGTACCCGTTTTTTGGAGAGTGAGAAGTCTGTCTGAATGAGTTAGCGGCTACATTTTGACACATAAGGCCCCGACAATAGACGGATACGAATTAAAAACCACGGCCAACACTGGCTTTACGTTTCGGAGCATCCGTCCCTCTGCCCTTCGGGCACATGGGCCATGCGTCCCCAGGCATCGTAGCTGCCGGAAGGGTGCGAAACACCGGAAGCCGTCCAGAATCAGCAGGAGACTATGCCTACGTTGAATTCCAACCGAGATGGCGCCCGATACGACGGCTGGGCGACGTGGTACGATGAATATCTCAAGATGCCTTTCTACGAGAACATCCCGGCTCATCTATCGCGTTTGGTTGGACCCGGCTCAGGACTCTGTGTGGACATTGGTTGCGGAACAGGTGTGCATCTCCAGCTACTGCAATCGCTTGGCTGGTCCGTGATTGGAGTCGACCTTTCAGCCGACCAGCTTCGACTGGCAAGGGATCGCTCTCCGAGGGTTGTCCAGGCCAATGCGTGTCGTCTGCCTTTCTCGTCAGCCACGTTTCGACGCGTCGTGTCGGTATTGACACTTACTGATTTCGATGATGTAGGGCCATTCTTCTCGGAAGCACACCGCGTCCTGGATCGTCACGGGCGTTTCGTTATCCTGGGCTCACATCCCTGTTTTCTGGGACCATTTGCGACCATCGAAAGAGACACGGGAATTGCCACGATCCATCCGGGTTACCGGGAAACAACACGAGTTTTCGAAGGTCCTGGATTGGGTGAGGGCATTCGGTCGAAGGTGGGTGTCCGGCACGTTCCTCTTGCCGAACTCTTCAACAAACTGCTCGCTGCTGACTTGCGGCTCGAATCAGTTGCCGAATTGGATGGCGACACGCTCCCGTCTCTGCTGGCGATCGTTACAACCAAAGCCTAACCTTGATTCCTCATTTTTCGAGGACGTTAATTCGAATATGTGTCGGTTAAAAAGGCGATTAGACTACTGATTACCGGGATACACTAGGACACTGTACGTGAACTAAAAAAATGTCCTTTATGACGACCATTTCGGCCTGTTTCGAAGGGTTTCGTCGCGGTGCCGCGTTGCGGCTTTTGCGGAATTGAGGCTAACCTTGATTCGTATGTCTTCGGGGACGAAAATACCAATATGTACTTGTAAATAAAAGTGATTAGACGGCGGATTACCAGGATACACCAGGTCACTGGACGTGTAGGGAAGAAACGTCCTTCTATACGTCCATAACGCCCTGTTTCGGAGGGTTTTATCGCGTCGCCGCGTTGCTGTTTTTTTCGGATTGAGGATGATTGCTCAATAGATCGAGACATCGGGGGGAAATCTGAAGGCTTGCGCACAATCTCTGCGCGTTCGTTGCTTCACGAAAGGGGGAGGCACTCGTGCATGGCTACTTAAACCGGTACGTTATTTTGAGGAGGATAACGCGATGGCGTTGCCTTTGACCGCGATTCCGACGTACCGGAGCCTCGGGAAACCGGCGAGCGGCGGGTTCATCTCCTTTATCCAGGCGCCGGTTGAGGCGAATGTGTGGGCGCTGGAGGCAGAGATTGCGATTCTGGGTGTGCCTTACGGCATTCCGTACGAGATGGGACAGTCGTGGACATTCGACGCGCCCGGATATTTGCGCGAGAAGTCGCTGCGGTTCCGCAATGCAATGGGGCCGTTTTACAGTTTCGATTTTGGCGGACCACTGCTGGACGGTCGGGCGATCCGGATTGTGGACTGCGGGGATGTACCGGGCGATCCGATGGATCTGAAGGGCGCAGTGGACCGGGCCACGGAGGCAGTACAGACGATCCTCTCCCGGGGCGCGGTGCCGATTGTGTTTGGCGGAGACGACGCGGTTCCCATTCCGGTGATTCGGGCGTACCGCGAGTTCGGGCCGATTGTTGTGGTACAGATCGACCAGCATCTGGATTTCAGAGACGAGGTGGACGGGGTGCGGGAAGGGTACAGCAGTCCGATGCGACGGGTTTCGGAGATGGATTGGGTAGAGAAGATTGTCCAGGTCGGGCTGCGCGGGACGGGCAGCGGCCGCATTGACGACGTAGAGGATGCGCTGGCAACAGGAAATGTGCTGATTTCCGAGCGGGAGGTGCACGAGCAGGGGATTGCGGCGGTGCTGGAGCGGATTCCGGACGACGCGAACTATTTTATCACGCTGGATTTTGATGGGCTGGACCCGGCCATCAGTCCAGCGGTGAGCCACCCGGAGCCGGGTGGGCTGACATTTGTCGAGGCAGCGGACCTGCTCAGCGGCCTGCCGCAGAAGGGGCGCGTGGTGGGAATGGACCTGGTTGAATTCGTTCCGCAACACGACCTGCACGGCCTGGGCGGACATACGGCCGGCCGGCTGATCCTGAACCTGATCCATGCGATGATTCGTTCGGGTCAATTCGAACGGGAATGAGGCCGGGAGACCTGCCTGTCGGCCCGGCAGGTGTCGATGGACCGGCGTATTGCGTTTAAGATGACGAAACCGGCGTTCCCGGAGAAAGGGGCGCGGCAGCACTTGGTCAAACCGCAGCTGGGAGCTCAGCGGCAGTGACTGCGGAACAGAGGAACTGTGTCATGCGGTATCGCCGCCTGGGAAGAACAGAACTGCAGGTCTCGGAACTCGGTTACGGTGCAGCACGGGGCGCGTCGCAGGACCGGGCGAAGTTCATTGCCACCGTTCACGCAGCAATCGAGAGCGGCGTCAACTTCGTCGACACCGCCGCCGACTACGGCAACGGTGACAGCGAGTGCGCACTGGGCGAAGCGTTGCGTGGCCACGACCATATCATTGTCGAAACCAAGTATCAGCCTTACGATGGCTGGGGCGGCGATGCGGCATACACGGGTTCAGCGGCGGCATTGACCTCTTCAGCGGAGGAGAGCCTGCGCCGCCTGCGCCGTGATCGTCTTGATATTCTTCTCGGCCACGGCATACGTACGCTCGAATCTCTGGATCGTTTTATGAACGATGGCTGCTACGAGGCCATGGCCAGGCTGCGTGAGCAGGGCAAGGTCCGTTTCATCGGTATCAGCGAGCTCTCCACGGTTGACGGAACACACCAAATCCTGAAGCGCGCGGTTCCCACCGGCGCCCTGGACGTGGTCATGCTCACGATCAATTTTCTGCTGCAAAACGCGGTGGAATCGGTACTGCCGCTGTGTGCCCGGCACGATGTCGGCACGGCGGTGATGATGCCGCTGAACCAGGCGAGCCAGGAGTCCGGTCTGGTCAGTGTGCCGGCGGCGCTGGAGTGCGTGCGGCGGCATGTCGCGGCCGGCTATCTGCCGTCCCAGCCGCCGTACACGGATCCGGACCTGTTTGATTTCCTGAAGCCCTACAGTGTGCCCGCGGCGGCGTTACGTTTCGTGCTCGCGCAGGACGTGAGCACTTGCTGTGTGGGGACGCGCAGGCCGGAACGGTTTCGCGAGAACCTGCCAGTGGTTGACCCGCCGTACCTCGATACACCGCGGGTGGAGAAGCTGCGCGAACTCTTTGGACGAATTCAGGGCCACGTAAGATAGGCGGAATGATGAAGGCCTCTGCACCTTCATGGGCATGCCGGGAGCGCGGACAATGAAGATCCTGCAAGTTACATCGCCGCGCGAGTTCGAGATTCTCGACGTCCCCGTTCCCGAGCCCGGTCCGGACGAGGTGCTTATGCGTATCACGGCGGTCACGACTTGCCCGCAGTGGGACCTGCACCTGCGTCACAACGAACCGATGTTTGTCGGCCATGCATTCCACTACCCCTTTACGCCGGGCAAGCCCGGTCACGAAGCCGTCGGCCGCATCGAGGCTGTTGGCGAAGGTGTGGCCGGTTTGAAGGCGGGCGACCGCGTGTGCGCCTGGCGCGATACCGGCGAGGGGCATCAGGGTTGCTATGCGCAGTACGTCGCGATTGACGCGGCAAGCGTAATACGCGTCCCCGGAGAATTGTCCGACGAGGCGCTGGCTCCACTCGAACTGGCTATGTGCGTAGGCGCCTGCTTCCGGATGCTGCGCGATATGGACGCAATCCTGGGCCGTTGTTTCGGCGTCTGCGGCCTGGGCCCGGCCGGACTGGTGGCGCTACAGATGGCCAGAGCCGAGGGCGCGGGGGAAGTGTACGGGTTCGACTTCGTGTCCGACCGCCGCGCCATGGCCGAGCGTCTCGGCGCGGCCGGTTGCTACCATCCGCGGGCCGACTTGTCGGGGAAATTCCCGGCGCGGCCGGAACGGCCAAAACTCGAGTCGGCCGTGGACTGCGTCGGCGCCAGGGCGTCGGTGGAGTTCCTCATGGACCGGACTCAGGACGCCCTGGCCCTGTTCGGCGTGCAGCGCGAAGACTACACGTTCAGCCCGCGGCATTATCGCGGGCTGCGGCTGTGCGGGTACAAGGGCCACTCGCGCGAATCGGCCGAGTATGCGCTCGACCTCATCCGCCAAGGCAAGCTCGACCTGGCCGCGCTGGTCACGCACAAGCTGCCGCTCGAACGCTACGCTGAAGGCGTAGACCTGTTGGAGAACGCTCAGGCCGTCAAAGTCTGTTTCCTGCCGTGGGAGGAATGAAACTGATGGGAAATTGGCGATAGAACCCGGTATCGTTCTGTCGTGGACAGTCCACGGGGCATCAAGCTTCTTCGATTCTTGCGGAAATGTGCTGAATGCTTTCTATTGCGAGCGTCTCCCGCGGGTTTGCAGGTCAGGCGAGGGAATAATGGACGTAGACTATGACAGACTGGCGGAACACTACAGGAACCACAGAAGACCCGATTCAAGGATAGCCGCGCGGATCCAGTTCCATATTGAGGGTGCCAGGCGCGTGCTGAATGTCGGCGCCGGCATTGGATCTTACGAACCGGATGAGTGTGAGGTCGTGGCAATAGAACCGTCCCTTGAGATGCTCATGAAGCGAGAGAACGCCGAGGTTGCATTGGCTCAGGGCGTTGCAGAAGCGTTGCCGTTCAGAGACAATGTATTTGATGCCGCAATGGGGATTCTAACCGTACATCATTGGTCAGACATTGTGTTGGGTCTGCGGGAAATGGTCAGAGTGTCAAGAGACAAAGTCATACTCTTCACCTGGATAGGATACGGCAATGATTTCTGGCTCGAGGACTATATCCCTGAAATAGCTGGAGTCGACTATGAGCTGTTTCCAACATTGGCAGAATTGGATGAGATACTTGGTGGGATTTCAGTGGAGACTATTGAGATACCATTTGATTGCTCCGATGGGTTCATGTGTGCGTATTGGCGAAGACCCGAGGCATACCTGGACCCAGGGGTAAGGAATGCCATATCGACGTTTTCCCGCATATCCGGTATTCAAGAGGGATTAACCCAACTGCGAAATGACATTGATGACGGCATTTGGTGCAAGAAGCATAAGCACCTGCTTGAGAGGGAGAGTCTGGATCTCGGGTACAGGCTGGTCGTGGGTCGAGTTCAAAGCGCCTGACCCATTCACCGGTGCAGATACAAGAAGCTGCGCTTCCATAGGACAGATAAATTGAAGTCAGTTGCCCAAATCTACGACGAGAACGCGACAGGTGAATGGAGGCGTTTGGAGAGCGCCCCCTATAAGTCCATTGAGTTCCTCGTTACCATGGACCGTATTCTCAAATACCTTCCCAGGACGGGCAAAGTGTTGGATGCTGGAGGGGGGCCGGGACGATATGCCATCGAATTATGTCGTCGGGGATACCATGTTGTTCTCCTGGATCTTTCGGAAGAATGCTTGAATCTGGCCAAGAAGAAGATCCTGGGGGAGCCGAAGGGTGTTCAGGAGCGACTGATGGACCTGGTCGCAGGCGACATCCGAAACCTTTCTGGCTTCGTAGACAATTCATTTGAGGCCGTCATGTGTCTTGATCCTCTCTCTTACTTATGCGAAGTTGAAGAGAGGAGAAAGGCGGCCTCAGAGCTGGTTCGGGTTACAAAGCCGGGTGGCGTGGTATGTATCGCCGTTCGGGGATATCTGGCTGTGCTTCGTCATTTGTTGACGAGGTTTCCGCAGGAACTCCTGGATGCGTCTTTCGGCGATCTGGTCAGGACCGGAGACACCCTTGTGCAGGGAGTGCCAGTTCATTTTTTTCGAGCTCAAGAGGTGTGCCGTCTCACCGAGTCCGTAGGATTGGTGACGCTTGAAATGTGTGGATGTGAGGGGTTATCCACCGGGCTCGAAGAAGCGACTGACGCCCTGGCAGAAGATACTGCTCGATGGGAATGTTGGATGGATTTGGTTCTGAAGACGGCGTCTGAACCAGCGGTAGTGGATATGGCCCCTCACATGCTCTACATAGGCAGAAAACCAGATTAAAGCCCTATGGTGCGCTCACTATGGCTTCCCTTGAGGGGCTTCGCCTGGATGGGACCGCCAGCGGGTAACGGCCATTTGCCGAGACCCCACCGAACCGCAACCCAACCGAAAAACGTTAGTGCCCATGCGGTCGCAGCCCACAGTCATGAAAGGATAGGAGTCCGATCGGTGAACCGTCTGTTCCTGTCAATGTTCCTCACTCTGTGCAGTACAGGTCATGCTGATGCATCCGATGGTTGGAGGATTGGTACTCCGGCCGGGCACGGTCTGGATGCGGATACGATTGCAGAGGGTCTGGCCAGGATCCGAGATGGGGAGTACAAGAACCTCCACAGCTTTCTGATTGCCCGGCGAGGCATTCTCGTCTTGGAGGAGTACTTTGCGGGCACCGACGGGTGGAGGGGGCATGTCGTATTCGACAAGGACCGGCTGCATGACACACGCTCCGTTTCAAAGAGTGTAACGTCCGCGCTCGTTGGAATCGCCATTGACAAGGCCTTTATCGATTCTGTTGACGTGCCAATGCATCAATTCTTCCCGGATCACTCCGCGCACATAACCGAAGCTAAAAAACAGATCACTCTGAGGCATCTGCTGACGATGACTTCCGGGTTCAGGTGGGACCAATCGGGAGCGCATAAATCCGAGCCTGGTTCTCCAAACTCAGAAGCTCAGATGGAGAACAGTGACGACTTCATCGGATATGTACTGTCATCTGACATGTCTGACGAACCCGGCAGACGGTTCAACTACAATAGCGGATGTGCAATTCTTCTTGCAGGGGTTATCAAAAAGGCTTCCGGCCTGCACGCAGATGCTTTCGCCAACAAATTTCTCTTTGGACCTCTGGGCATCCGTCGGAGTGATTGGTGGCGGACAAAGACAGGATTGCCGCAAACACATGCAGGTCTTCGTCTCAGACCCCGTGATCTGGCCAGGATCGGTCAGCTGTACCTGGACCGGGGGGTGTGGAACGGAGTCGAGGTACTGTCTGCGGAATGGATCGAAGAATCTGTCAGCCCTCAGTTTGGAAACGAACGATACGGGTTTGGCTGGTGGCTGGATCGCTTCAGTGTTGCCGGACGTCCTGTCAAAACCTTCGTTGCCGAAGGAAATGGCGGTCAGTTCCTGTTCGTGATTCCCGATGTTGAGATGGTGATTGTCTTCACAGGTGGAAATTACGGATCCGCAGTCGCCAACCAGGTCTTTCGCATCGTAACAAGGCATGTCCTGCCTGCGGTGACAGATCACCCCTCAGAAAGCAGAGGAAAGGTCGATGGGGAGTGATGATTCGTCCTTGATGGAGAAGCTGGACGTTAATTTGCGTACGGCAGACTGGTTTTCGGACGGGTGGGAAACGCGACTGGACACGTTTCCAATGAGCGGAGGATCTGGTCTTCAGTTGTACAAGGCACAATGGTTCAATGAAGACGGAATGGGTATCCATTTCGAGACCTGGATTACGGACCGTGAAATGCAACAGAAGAAGACACGTCTTGTCATGCACGTGCTTCATCAAGACACATTCCCGGGAACTCGATTGAAGCGCGCTGCTTTCAGCCGGCCTTTTGTGAAAGAAGCACGCGATATGATTGAGACATGGAAGGGATACAAGGTGTCGAACAGCACGATGAAGGTTTTCAGTCGAGACGTTCGCTTCGGCGACGATGACCTGATTGAGAAACTCTCAGCGGAATTTGCGAAAGTGCAGCAACTTGGCAGCATCGTCGATCAGATTCTACACGATGAGATTGGAGTATAGCAGCCCGTTGAAAAAGCCCATCCGGGCTACTGACCCGTCCACTTGCGCTGCGTCGTGGCGTTTATCCTGAGCTTGCTTGCATTGAGCCTGTCGAAATGTCGAAGGATTCCCTGGCCTGACAGCAACCCGCCTGCGGCGGGTTCGAAAGTGGCGGGAACGTTACACGAAAACCCTGGCCGGACTATGTTTCTGCCGTGAAAGACGATTCTGAGCGACTCCGCCCGAGATTACAGTTGGCATGTCAAGGCAACCCCTACAAGTGATCGTGATACCGTTCAAGGAGAGTGAGAGCGTCGGATACCAGTTTGCCGTCTTCCATCGGGCGGATAACTCTATGTGGCAGTTCATTGCAGGTGGCGCCGAAGACGATGAGACGGCAGAGCAAACCGCACGGCGTGAGGCGGAAGAGGAGGCAGGCATTCCAAAGGGCGCACGTTTCTTTCGGCTGGATTCTCGTGCATCGGTCCCCAGGACGGCATTCTCACCAACAAAACACTGGTCCAGGGACATCTTTGTCGTGCCTGAATACTCGTTTGCGGTTGACGTAAGTGGTCAAGAACTTGATTTGTCCGATGAACATGACCAGGTGAGCTGGTTGCCCTTTAAGGAAGCTACGAGGCTGCTCACATTTGAAAGCAACCGAATCGCACTCTGGGAACTCAACGAACGTCTGAATACCCACAAGATTGACGAGCTTCCCCCTATGGACGACAGGTGACGTCCACCCGGACACGGCAACGACTAACCAGGATTCGTCGGTGCGCCGTCAGTCGAGATCGGGTGCTGCACATCGGAGACAATTACGAATCGGATATCCTGGGTGCGCGGGCGGCGGGACTTGACGCAGCGTTGTTGCTACGAGCTACTGATGCATCTTCAAACAGCTACGGGCCGACTCTGCGATCCCTTGATGACGTCTTCTCGCTGTTAGATTGAACGACGTGTAAGTACATAAAGGCAATAGGTGACGGTGTGCCTGCTATGGATGCCCTTCAAGGCATCGCCGTGATAGGGCCACCAGCACTTTACCTGAGGTGTAAACCGATGACGGACATCGGTCCATTATCGCCGCTGACCGAGCTCGAAGTCTTCTATCAGAGTGGCTCGCGGCTCGAATTGCTCGTTGATGACTGGCTTGTGGAACGCTTCGAGGGTGACGCGGCGCTTCATCTGCACGAGCCGTTGGGCAAAGAGGTGGTGCTGATGAACGATAAGGCCTGGGAAGACACTTCTTTGGGCTACGTCTCGGTACTCAAGGACGGAGATCTGTTTCGCATGTACTACCGCGGCCATCACCACGGCAGCGGCGAAGACGCCCGAGGCGAACCGATGTGTTACGCGGAAAGCCGCGACGGCATCCGGTGGACGAAGCCAAACCTTGGTCTATTCAGATTCAGAGGATCCTCGGACAACAACATCGTCGTCGGTGGGGATGGTAGAAAGTACCTTCCCACTGACAAGTGGCAAGGCAACCTGGGAACCCACACTGGCCTGGGATGGCGCGGCGACATGGTCCCGTTCATCGACACCAGTCCCACTGTAAAACCCGACGCTCGGTACAAGGCACTGGTCCGCGGGGCTCGTGGTGCGCACCAGATTCCGGGAAAATACACCGATTACGGCATGTATCCCTTCAAGTCGCCGGACGGACTTCACTGGACGTTGATGACCGAAAAGCCCGTGATTACGAAGGGGCGATTCGATTCGCAGAACCTGGCGTTCTGGGATCCGGTTCGCGGCCGCTACGTCGCATTCGTGCGGGATCTGCTAAAAGGTTATATGCGCAATGTGCACATGGCTGTGTCGGACGATTTCGTGAACTGGACGGAACCCGTCCCGCTGAAGTATTCGGACAAGGTCGACCGGGAGATGTACACCAACGGCGTCCTTCCGTATGAACGCGCGCCACACATTCTGATCGCCTTTCCCACCGAATACACGGACCGGTTTGCCGTCGCCCAGGTCCATCCCATCCTGATGACCAGCCGCGACGGCGGGTACTCGTTCCTGCGACGCCGGGAACCATTGATTCCCTGCAGTGCCCCCCAGCAACGCGATGGCAACCGCGCCAACTACATGGCGCACGGTCTGGTTCGTGGCAATGAGGGCGAGTACTTCGTATACGCCACCGAAGGGTACGGATATGAGGAAAGCGACGCGCTGCCGGAGTGGAAGAAGAAGTCATTCGTGCCGAGGATGCGGCTCAGGCGTTTCACATTCCGGGTCGACGGATTCGTTTCCGTACGATCCGGTCCGAACGGCGGAACGTTCGTGACAAAACCGTTTGTGCTCAACGGCAGCCAACTGGAGCTCAACTACATCTCCTGGCCTCGTCCTGCCGGGGAAATCCGGGTCGAAATCCAGGATGCAAACGGCGAGCCTTTGAAGGGCCTAACGCTGAACGACTGCAAGCCGCTGCGTGGCGACAAAATCGACCACCCGGTCACGTGGCAGTCTGGACTCACTCCCGGGTATTACGCCGGAAAGCCCGTGCGCCTGCAATTCCAACTCAAACACGCGGACCTTTTCAGCTTCAGGTTCGCCACCGGTCGGTTCACAAAAAACGGCGACGCAGAAATCGAGGGTGATAAGTAAGTCATCGATGATGGTGTGGAACTGCTTCCGGTTGGACGAATGCACGAAACGTAAATGGAAGTCCCGACCATGAGAGTTCCATCAACCCAACCAATTCCACTTCCAGCGTTGTCCATAATCGCGCTGATCCCACCGGATTGTTGCCTTGCCGAACAACCGAAGATCGGCCGCGGCAAAAGCTGGGGGCGTTCGCATCTGTTTTGGATTAGCCGGCTGACGCAAAATGGAGCGTTGCGAAACGTGATAGAATATCGTGGCGCGGGACTCAACACGTTGTTGGCTTGGAATCCGCAGACCGTCTTGATCGAAAAGTCGGTGGCCGCCCCTTTGCTCGCGAACAAGCCGGTTTTGCCGGCAGCGAATGGTTGGCGGGCGAGCGTTGGGTTGTTTTGGCACGAGAGATAGTCTCTCAGGGCTCATGATGTGACTATGACCAGCGGGAGTTAATTTGGTGGACAAGCGATCCCTGCAGCTTCTATCAAAGGACGAAAGAACAGCAGCATTGCACGCGCTGGCCGAAGCCAGTCTTGCTGACTTCGGTTTGACGGGCGGCTCGCCCGTGTTGCTGCAGGATCTCGTGAACAGCTCATTCCGGGTTCAACATGACAGGGGGCAGTGGTATCTTCGTATTTACAATAGCGACAGGCATGATACATCAGTTATCGAGTCTGAACTCCTGTTCCTGGAAGCGCTCGCCAAAGGGGGCTTTCCAGCGCCTCAGCCGATGCGTAAGCACAGTGATGGGATGCTTTGGGTGGCGTCGCAGAGCCCCGTTGTGGACACAATTCGAATATCAGTATGCTCTTGGCTCCCGGGAGAGAGCTTGCAACATGACAAAACACCACAGCACTATGCCAACTTAGGAACCATGTTAGCAGAACTCCACGAGTTTTCCGGAAAATGGAATCCGCCCGAGGGGTTCGTACGTCCCCGTTGCGACAGTGAAGGTGTATACGGCAGTCACGGTGCTTCAGGAGAGCAAGTCATGCGAGGCTGGGACAACATTGACGATCCGCTTCGCTCGGATCTTGAAGTTGCGAAACAAGCACTTGAACAAGCCGAGAAAGGCATTGGAACAGATCGCGGTCGCTACGGTTTGATCCACGCTGATCCAAGTTTCAGCAACGTCCTGTTTGATGGCGAAATACCATACCTGATCGATTTCGATGATTTCGGGTACGGCCACTATGTCTTCGATCTCGCAGTTGTTCTTGCTGGCGCATGGGGCAAGCCTGATTTCGAAGGGAATCGCGCGGCTTTGTTCGAAGGATATGGGCAAAGACGAAAACTGTCGCAGGCAGAAATGGGCGCATTGCCCGCAGCCATGGCAGCACGAGCGGCCTCGCTCATTTTCTGGGCTGCGGCTCAGTCATCGCAGCATCCATGGATTGAAGGTCAGTGGCAACGCCTCAAGAAATACATGGAATCATGATCGAAGGTAGGCATCGAAAAGCCAGATGCACTCGACGGGGTTACGCCCGCGCGGGGCCTGCGGCCTTGGGAGCCAGTAGGAGAGATACTTCCGGCCCGAAGTAGGACTAGAAATCCACATCGCTTAACACCGCGGTTGCCCTGGTCGCGCCCTGGCCCGCGGCAACCCCTCGACAGGCTAGGGGTTCGGCAACCGGAAAACGTCAGGTGACACTGGCGTAAAGACAGAATCCAACTGCCCCAAGGCTTCATATAGCGCGAAAAACAGAAGAAAGATACATGAACCAATCCTCGGTTTTACCTCAATGGGCGCCCCGTGTATCGCGTCATAGCATTGCTCAATTATACGCGAAGGACGCAAAAGGGATAAGAGACGAAGATCTCGCAGATGATGTTGGTATTGCCCTGTTTGCGCGAGTCGAAAGTTGCCTCATTGCGACAGGGGCGATGCGCGGGGAAGTCAAGTGTCCCAGTTGCGGAAGTTTCATCCATCGCGACTTGAAGCCGTGCCGCCGTGAGGACCCAATCGAAATGCTTCAATGTAATTCTTGTGAGTGGCAACTGTCCTGGCCTGAGTACCACAAAACGTATCGTAAGAAGCGTCTCGGATCTGCCAGGCTTGATGTTCCGTTTCGTGAGTTTCTCAGAGGGTTTGCAAAAGCTCAATGGTATCAGCAAAAGATGATCCTGATTGATACTCTGCTCCATATCTACCACGGCGAATTGGAAGGGCCGTTAGGGGGGCCAGGAACCGCTAATCTGATCGGCGGCAAAATGTCCGATGTTGCGAATTTCTTGAACCAGCTTACCTATGGAGATCAGAGCACGCCAGGATTGGTCGATCAGTTGGAGGAATGGCGGAAACTTGCTAAGCGAGCACCTTATGGAACTGAGGATGTGTGACTGAAAGCAAGGCAAACACCAGGACGCTGAATGCGCCCGCTCGATTACTGCTCCTGTATCTCCTGGACTTGGAGGAGTGCGCCGGCATCACCTGGCAAGTTGCTCCCGGCTCGCAATGCTTGGCCCAAAGGGTTGTGACTGATTGATTGGCTGATTGCAAAAGCAATGATTGACTTTCTATACACAGCCCCTTCGGAAGCCACTGAACGTTACACGCAGGCGGCGCTGAGTTGCCCAGTAATCCCACCCTGGCAAATCGTGCACAAAATCCAAGAAACTATCCCCTCTACAGCAAACAAACAAATATCGCGCTTCTTCGATCGATCTTCCTGGCAACGGAAAATACGATCCGCCGGGATTTATTCTTACTATTTCGCTCTCGAGTCGACTGCGTATCTGAAAAAAAGGCCCCAATTCGAACCGACCGCACCCGCACCCCAAAGCTCAGACGCAAGTAAAGGGTGCGGAGAAAGGTACGTTCGGAAAGGATGAAATGAAATGGAAGAGCTACAACTTTTCGGAGGCTTCGCTCGAACCGACATCACGCCCGAACTCGGTATTCTACTGATGGGCTACCCCGATCCGGACCGGAAAGCGGAGTCTGTCCGCGACCCATTGCAGGCAAACGCCCTTGTTTTGAAGCAAGGAGAGACGACAGCGGTCCTGATCAGTCTGACGATCTGCATTCTTGATGACGCAGGTGTAGAAGCGATTCGGCGGGGTATCCAGGAACAGACCGGCATACCTGCGGACAGTATCGTCGTCTGTACTGCGCAGACGCATTCCGCCCCCTGCACCATGACGTGTTGGGGATGGTGCGATAGGGACGAGACCTATGTCGATCTGCTCGTGAGCGAGAGCATCAAAGCGGCTGTGAAAGCCAGTCAGAATTTGAAGAAAATCCAGGTCGGCATTGGTACGACTGAAAGCGATGTGGGCGTAAATCGCAGGGCGATCAAGGCTGACCACACGGTTGGGCTGGGATACAACCCCTGGGGGATCTACGACCCGGAAATGACGGTTGTCAGCTTTCAAAGCGCAGACGGTCCTCTGGCGACGCTGATTCACTACGGCGCACACCCCACCGTTCTCTCAAGCAAGAGCAGGGCGATCTCGCGCGATTGGCCTGGGGTGATGATCGATCGGGTCGAAGACCTTACTGGCGCTCCGGCGCTCTTTGTCAACGGTGCGGTGGGCGATATAGCTCCCAGGAGCAATATCCTCGGTTCTGTCGGAGACGGAGAGGCCGCGTTGCTGGAGGTCGGCACCCGTGCGGGGATGGATGCCATGCGGGCCATTCGCGCCATCAAGGAATTCCGCAACCTGGCGCTGGGCGTCACGACCGGAGCATACCAATTACCCTACAGGCCTTTGCCCTCAGAGGAGGAAGCCCGTCACTATCTTGCAGAGGCTGAGCCTCATCGACACGAGTACGGGAGAGGCATGTGTGAATACAAATATTGGCAGGCCGTTGTCAGAGCTCAGCAGGCCGCGCCAGTTTCCGGCAAGAACTATCTCCAGGTCATTCTGCGCCTCGGTCCGATCGCAATCGTGCCGTTTCCGGGAGAACCATTTGCTGAAATCGTCCTTCGCCTTCGTGATTTCAGTCCTGCGCAATACACGCTCTGCGCCAGTACATCCTGTGGGAGCAACGGGTACTTCGTTACGCGTGAGTCCCTGGACCGGGGCGGGTATGAGGTCTGGGTAGCGAGAGCGATGGGAGCGTATATCCTGGCGGAGAATATTGATGATGTGCTCGTAGAGAAAAACTTGAGGCTTCTTACGGAAGCCTACGCATAAGGAAACGCATAACGCGGGATGAGGAGACGGACGCGACGGCGCCCTGGATCCTGGACGAGGCGTCGGGTCGGTGAAAAGGGGGGCTTCCTGCCCAATCCACGTTCGAGCCGGTTTTCCTTGCTCTGAGCGGACACACAATGTATCTTAAACACAGTAACAAGCCGACTGGTTTTTGCTACGCCCATGTACTCCCCCCACATGGTATCCCCGACCTGACGACGATCCACTTCCGAAAGCCAGCCTCTACGACGATCGCTGTTCCCTTGAGTGTCTCCCCCCAGAGGCCTTCACCTGAACAGGACCATACCCATGCTAAATGAAACCCAGATCAGAGAATTGGTGGCCGACAGCGGGACACGCGTCAATGAGGGGCGTCCGATCAAGCAGATTATCGCCGATGGTGATCTTCCGCGTCTCGATGGCTGCACCATCCTGGAGGGGAAGGTATCGGACTCGGTGTTTGGCGAGAACCTCGCGACCAACGAAGGCCAGCCGATCCGGCTGATGTTCCGGAACAACCGGATATCGACGCACGATGTGAATCGCGGGGCCATCCCGTTCAAAGATCAGGTGCTGGCTGCCAATCATGACCACATGTTGCGTCTGGTGGAACACGTATTGGGCAGTTCTCAGTTCAAGGTGCCTGGTCTTCAGGCCAGTTCGACGGTGATTCCGTCAGAGAATCTGAAGCTGATCATGGTGGAGAACGTCCTTCGGATGTATAACGCCGAGAGCAGCACCTCGACGTCCCTCTTTCAACACTGGCTGCAGGCCAGGGAGGCGGGTGAGACGACGCTCGACTATGCGGGCCATCAGATCGACGTGGATCAGTTGTCCGCCAATGGCGTGCTGCCATACCTGATGGATACGCCGAGCACCAAGGACAAGGTGGATCGTACGATCGATCCACAGTATCTCTTTGACAACAATGTCTGCACGCCCGGCCAATACAACGAGCTCCGCAACGCATCCATCATGGCTTTCGGGATGGTTTCCCAGTATCTCGCCGAGCGCGGAATGATCCTCGTGGACACGAAGACGGAACACGGGGTCAACACAGAGGGTCGGATCGTGGCGGCAGACGAATTGTACACGATGGACTCGAGCCGCTTCTGGCGGATGGACGGCGGCGGACAGCCGCTGACGCGGAATGGCAAACCGGTTTCGTTTTCGAAAGAATTCGCGCGAGGAATGGTTACGGAGAAGGACCAGCAGTTCACGGAAGAGCAGGCGGGAGAAATCGCTGTCCGCTACATTCAGGGTCTGCAACATCTAACGAGCGAGGCGTTCGAGCCGGATCTGCGGCCTCGCGATCAACGCATCGTTGAATCGACCAATCTCATTCTGGACCATCTGCTATAGACCGAAACGGGCGCAGGTCGACACTGCCCTTCTCCTCGACCTTCCGGGTGATGGCGTGCCGGAAGGGGTAAGGCCGGTGAAGGTGGCGTGGGTTGGACCTCATCGAGGAGGTGAAACCAGCGGGGCTTACGTCGTGCGACGTAAGCCCCGCTGCGTTATACGGAGCAGAAACAGCCCGGACGTTCTGCGGAACGCAAGTCAGACCTTTCGGAGATACGAGTGTCAATATGGGAACGAAGATAGGGCTGATCCTCCTCTCCCTCGCCGTCGGCGCCGCGGCGGCGGAGGAGGGCCTCGTGGCGCACTACATGTTCGATGAGGGGGCCGGCTCCGTGGCCGGCGATGCCTCGGGCCACGGCCTCCAGGGCGCCATTCACGGGGCCGAGTACGTGGAACTGGATCAGGGCTACGCCCTCCGCTTCGACGGGGTGGATGACTACGTGGAGATCCCGGACTCGGAGATGCTGAGACTCTCCGATGCGGTCACGGTGACCTGCTGGGTGAACACGTCCGTCAGATCCGGGCAGACCGTACTGTCGAAGAACGGCTGCAGCACGCTGCGCCAGAACTACCGGCTCAGCCTCGGCCAGAACGCGGTCCGGTTCTCCCTGGTGGAGTGTCCCGAGCACGGCAAGAGCGCCGCCGGCGGAGGCGTCCGGCAGGACAGCTGGTTTCACCTGGCCGGCAGGTACGACGGCGACGGGATCAGGGTTTACGTGAACGGCGGCCTGAGAGGGCGGTACGGTGAGCCCTTCGCGACCGGCACCCTGGAGGCGCCGATGTACATCGGCGCCAGCTTCTACGGCTCCGGCCTGGGCGGCCACTTCACGGGTCAGATCGACGACGTCCGGGTGTACAACCGCGCCCTGTCAGACCGGGAGATCGTCACTCAATACGAGGCGGAAAAGGACCTGAGGATATCGATGCGGGATCGCCTGATGGCGCAGACCACGCCGGTGGTGGAGAGGGACACCAGGCCGCCGGTGCTCGTGCTCCCCAGCCCCGCGCCGGACACGAGGGTCGACGGTTCGCCGGTCATCTCGGCTGTCTTCGATGACGAGGGCTCGGGCATCGACGTCGCCTCCGTGCGGGTCCTGCTGGACGGCGAGGACGTCACCGCCGGCGCCGCCGTAGCGGAGGGCGGATTCACCTTCTCGGAGACCGGAGCCCTGGAGGACGGCATCCACCAGGTGGAGGTGGTCGTCAACGACCGCGCCGGCAACGCCGGCAATCGACTGCGCTGGCGCTTCGGCGTCAACGAGCCGGTTTCATTGGAGTCGCGTTTCGACGGGGACGTGTTTCGCGTCAACGGCGAGCCTTTTTTTCCGGTGGGAATCTACTCGTCGAACGTCTCACCCACGAGCAGGGTGCCCTATATCGCCCAGGCGGCCGAGGCCGGGATCAACTACAAGCTGATCGGCGAAGGCGCCGGGGAGATGCTGGACGATCTGCTGGATCTCGGGATGAAGGGGCTGGTGCACGTGTACTACGCCTCGCTGGCCCTGGGCAGAGGCGAGCCCGGGCAACTCACGGAGGTGGTGCAGCAGGCGAAGGACCACCCGGCCATGCTGGGGTGGTGGAACGAGTACGCCAGCGACAACCAGTCTCCCCTGGCGACCGAGACCTACGAGCTCATCCGGCAGCACGACACGGACCACCCGGTCATCTTCATGCTCACATGGGGTGGGAGACTCAGCGACGCTTACTTCGTTTACGGCTACCCAATTCTGAACCCGCTGCTGCCCGACGACTCGATCACCTCGATCTACGAGCTGGTCCTCGACGATGCCTTCGAGGCTGCGCGGGTGGAGGGCAAGGGCAAGCATGTTTGGTTCATCTCCCAGGCCTTCGACTATCGTCTCGACAGCAAGCGCGGCGAGGTCGTAACCCTCGAAGGGGGTTTCCGGCCCAGTCGCGAGGAGATTCGGTCCATGAACTACCTCGCCCTGACGAGGGGTGTCAAAGGGCTGCTGTTCTACGCGCCCGGGGGCGAGATTCCCGGCACGGAGTACACCGACGACGTGGCCATCTATCCGCGGCAATGGACCGAGGTGCTCAAGGTCGCCAGCGAGGTGCGACATCTGGCCCCCATACTGGCGGCGGGCACCCAGGTACAAGGCGTGCGGCTCGAGCAGGAGGGCGACGCCATTCACTTCATCGAGCGGCTGCACGACGGCGTCCACACCCTGATCGCCGTCAACGTGGAACCGGCCCTGGTCCTGGGCACGTGGCGGTTCGACGGACCAGTTCAGCCCAGGGTGCTGTTCGAGGATCGCATGGCGCAGAGCGAGTCCCGTGAGTTCATCGATCTGTTCCTGCCGCTGGAGGTCCACGTGTACCAGTGGGCGGACGCGGGAGACTGAACCAGGCAGAGATTTGACCTTGATTCGTCACTTTTCCGGGACGTTTATTCGAATATACGCAAGTTGATAAAGGCGATTTAACGTCGGATTTCCAAGATACTTCAGGTCACTGGACGTGAACGGAAGAAATGTGCTTCTGGACGACCTTTTCGGTCCGTTGAGGAAATAACTGCAGGGTCACCGCGTTACGACACACGCGGCTCTGCACGGATGCTTTTTGTGCCTTTCGTGCTTTTTGTGGCCAATTTTTCGGTTTTCTTTTTTCGAATTGAGGTTAGATGGAAAGTCCTCCCACACGAACTGTTCTCTGCGCGCACGGCCGAAGCGGGAGTACGACGCTCTATCGTGTTTTTCAGACACATTCTCGCCTGAAATTCGCTCTCGAGCCCATTTGGCATGGATATGCGAAGGAAAACCAGGGTGAGAGGAACTACGTAGACTTCATCGAGGACGTTCCGTCGCTTGAGAAAGCCCTTGACGATCTCTTCGCGAAGTACAACGGGATAAAGATCCTCAGCTACCAACTTCCAAAGAAGCTATACACCCATCTGTTGCCTTCTCCTGACGTCAAAGTCCTTTTCTTGCAAAGGGCGAATCTGCTACGAGCCGAAGTCTCGGGATGCATAGCCAAACAATGTATTGAAGGCTTACTGAAAGACTCTAAATCCAAAGCCCGAGATAATTATCAACTATTCGATTGACCGAAAACGAGGGAGGCGAGAATGTTCGGCATAGGTCTTTGGGAAATCCTGCTTGTCCTCCTCTTGGGCATGATGGGTTTCTGGCTGTGGATGCTCACTGAATGTGCAGTTAAGGAACCGACCATCATGCAGAGAGAGAGGTGACGCGATGGTACCCTGGATCTTCGTGCATAATCCCCTGGAGCGCTGGCTGGACGACTACCCGCGCATCTTCGACGCGTGGGAGGCGGGAGGGGTGGGCGGCATCGTGGTGGGACGGATGTGGCTCAGGAACGAGGCCGGCATGCCGTTGTGGGGGGACACCCTCACCCCCTCGTTTGCGGCGGACCCAAAGGTGTACGCCGCGTTCGGCATCAAGCCGCCCCCGGAAACGGCCCGCACCCCCGAGAGGGAGAAGCAGCTCCACGCGCTCCTCGACAACGCCGCCTCCCGGGGCTGGCACATCATGATCTTCGACTCCAGAGACGGGCTCCGGCTGCTCTACCAGCGGGGCCAGGGTACCACCAGCGGCCTAGCCGAGGAGGAGGACCCTTTTGGGGCCATCGAGGTGGCCGCCGGGGTGCACGACCTGGCCAGTGCCTATCCCCAGGCCCACGGCGTCATCCTGGACCAGCCCGGTGAGACCTTCTACGAACTTGCCTTCCATCGGGGTCAGGCCCTACTGGAACTGGACGGTCGCATGCGGCACCGCCTGGAAGCCATCGGCGCCGATGTGGAGCGCGTCGCCCGCGGCATGACGCACCTGAACGAGCGTTTCCACAACCTGACTCCGGATCTGGTGCGCTACCACGCGTCCGGCGGCATGCTGGGGGCACTGAACCTGTTCGACCTGAACGAGGATGCCCTGTACTGGCTGCGCGCCCGCCGCGAAGCGGCGCGGGGGTTCATGCGCGCCGTACACACGCAGATGCAGAGATTGGGAGGGAAGGTGGAGCTGGGGGGCATTCCGCGCACCGCTGCTTTCTCGTCACTGACCGGGCACGAATTTGGCGAGATGGCGGAGTACTTCGACTACGTCTGCCCCAAGCACTACTTCTGGCACCGCGGGAATGACGGCCTCTACGGCACCATGGCCCGCTGGGTGCAGCAGGTCCTGGACTGGAACCCGACCCTGTTGGAGGCAGACGGCTTCGCCGTGGTCAAGGCCTTCCTGGGGCTGGAGCTTCCCGGGGTGCAGACGCTGGCGGACATGGAACTGGGGTTCCCCGAGGAGTTCTACTCGGAGCTGGTGTACAACGAGACGCGCCGAGCGCTGGAGGCCATCGGGGATGTGAACAAGGTGATCGCCTGGGTGTCGACGGGGCGCCGTCCGCACGGGGGCGAGCCCATGACCGCCCGCGACCTGCACGGCATCCTGACCGCCTCCGAGCGGGCCGGCCTGCAGCGCTTCCTGTTCCAGCCGGACCCTGATCTGAGCGCCCCCGAATGGAGCGTGATCTCCGACCTGTGCGGCAAGCGCTGGCACCCGAGCCGCGACGGGTACTGGCCCTCGGACTCCGGCAGGCCCGACGCGTTCAGCAGGTAGGCATGCGCCCGTTGCGGGACTTATCTGCGGGATTCGTCGCTTCGCTCCCTCCGGCCCTTCGGGCACATTCCCCTTTGTCACGTCGCTTGCTGAGAGACGCAAGCGACGCGCCAATCCGGCTTCGCCGGACCGGGGAACGTTATGTGCCATGCGGCCGTAAAATCAAAACCAGCGCCGCGTCCTGCGGCGCCAGCCAGTGTTCTGTCCCGGAAATAAGTTGCCTAAATTCGACCGCCGAGTCGCCCGGCTCGCAAGGCGCCCGAGCGCAGACGACCTGCGTATGGTCGGCGAGCGAGGGGAACGTAGCGAGACGGGATGAATTGGCGGTCGAATGGTGAGGAATTTTTGGGACAGGACACTAGGTTGAGTCTCCGTCAGTTGAGTCTCGGTCAATAGAAAGTTTAGCGGCATTGGTGTCACTTCAGTCGGCTGTTTTCCTGGCCGCGATCACGGCACACTTATCAGGTTCGTTGTCTCGTATCAGATTGACTACTTTGAAACCCGCCTCCCTGAGCAAGCCCATGTTGGTGTCCGGGCTAAGTGTGATATCATAGTTCCATCGAGCACGATCAGCCTCTGGGAGTCTGGCGACTTCACGTCGAAAGCGATCAAGGCCATCCTGCTCTCCTTCTTGTGATGTTGTTTGATCGCCCTCGATATAGGATCCACGCGGCTTCAAGGCTTTGAATATTTTACGATACACAATGACCTTGTTTTCCGGCGGCAGGTGATGTGTGGTGAGACTCGAGATCGCATAGTCGTATTCGTCTATTCCAAACGGAACATCAAGGTAGTTCCCTTCGATCAGCTGGATCTGATCGGCCCTTGCGCGATATTTCTCTCTAAGGCGGTTTAGCATCGCAGCGGCAAGGTCTATGGCGGTGATCCTTGCGTTTGGTGCTCTCAGGAATACCTGGTCCAGCTCCAAGCCGGTTCCACACCCGAGATCAAGGATTCGAATTTGCCCTTCTGTGGGGGAAATCTGGCCAGCCATTTCGACATAGACCTGGGCTGAACCGGGTCCGAATTTCTCGTCCCATATGTCAGCAGCCATGTCGAAGAAATCGTGCAGGTCTTCCATCTCATTTGTGTACCCAGGTGCTCTTGAGACTTCCTTGCCGATTTGTTCCCATCGAGCTTCTACTTGTCTCCTCTGATCTTCCTCGGACATCTGGCATCCATCTAACCTTGATTCGTAAGTCTTCGGGGACGTTAATTCGAATATGTGCTTGTAA
The DNA here is from genome assembly GCA_028874335.1 of Gemmatimonadota bacterium. GTDB lineage: Bacteria > Latescibacterota > UBA2968 > UBA2968 > JAAXHE01. Next base: position 239,180 of record JAPPJY010000088.1, read on the forward strand.
ATAAAGGCGATTAAAAGGCGGATTACCAGGATACACCAGGTCACTGGACGTGAAGGGAAAAGACGTCCGTCTATACGTCGATAACGCCCCGTTTCGGAGGGTTTTAACGCGTCGCCGCGTTGCTTTTTTTTTTCGGATTGAGGCTAAGTTGAATGGCGTCGTTCGTGAAGAAGCGGATTCAGAGTACCCAGGAAATAGATGCACTTTTGAATTACGAGATGGAAATTGCTCCGGAAAGAACCGTCATCTTTGCACATGCGCGAAGCGGAAGTACGACGCTCTACCGCGTTTTGCAACTGCATCCCCAGATGAACGTCGCGTTAGAACCGTTCTGGCACGGTTATGCAAAGGAAAACCCGGGTGAGAGGAACTACGTAGACTTCATTGACGACGTTCCGTCGCTTGAGAAAGCCCTTGACGATCTCTTCGCGAAGTACAACGGGATAAAGATCCTCAGCTACCAACTTCCAGAAAAGCTGTACACTCATCTGTTGCTTTCTCCAGACGTCACCGTCATCTTCCTGCAAAGGGCGAATCTGCTGCGAGCCGAAGTCTCGGGATGCATAGCCGAACAAACGAAAGTCTGGCAGATTTCGGACTTGAATGAGGAAACCGGGCACATCTACCGGAGTCTGAAGCCAGTTTCCCTGAAGAAAATCGAAGACGGTCTCGAATACGCGAAAGAGCTCAGGGGCTGCTACAACAGTGTGATTGAACGGCGTGCAACCGGTACTTACAGGAAGGTCTACTACGAGAATCTATACACCGGGGACCTTGGGGCGAATCACGCTGCCGCCAGGGAGATCTTCGATTTCCTGGGACTCGATCTACCCAGGTGTGAGGAGTTGGACAACCACCTCGATCCTCGGACTTCGAAGATAAATACTCCTGAATCCTACGCGTTGTTACCCAATTCCAACGAGATAAATGAACGATTCGGCAACGATGACACCGGATGGCTGTTTGGTGATGACGACGTAGGTGCGGTTGTCAAGGCCAGGGTCTAACCTTGATTCGTATGTCTTCGGGCACGTAAATTCGAATATGTGATTGTCAATAAAGGTGATTAGACGGCTGATTACCAGGATACACCAGGTCACCGGACGTGAAGGGAAAAAACGTCCTTCTTTACGTCGATAACGCCCCGTATCGGAGGGTTTTATCGCGTCGCCGCGTTGCTGATTTTTTTCGGATTGCAGCTGATGCCGGTCGTTGGGAACTCCAGACCGCAGCGGCGGGCCAATTATATGGCACGTCGTGCGGCGGCTCCGGCCAGTCGGCTCCTCGCCAACTGTTGTGCGGTTCGGGGCACGGAAGACGTTACAAGAGAAAGAGGGAAGGGGTTTGTGCAGGGGAACGTCGTCTACGGAATCGCGAGCGGTTGGATATCCGCCAGTTCGCCTTGATGTCGCTGCTCTGATTCCCAAAGATCTCGTTTGTGTTGGGCCTTCATCCAGAATTCTGGAGAGTTTCCAAACAAGCGGGCAAGTTTCAATGCCATGATGGGTGAGATGGCGCGCCGCTCCCGCAGAAGCTCATTTATCGTTTGGCGGGATACACCCAATGCCTCCGCCAAGGAAGTCACTGTTTGCGCATATTGCGGCAAGAAATCCTCACGCAGCATCTCACCAGGATGAGTTGGCGGGATGGCGCGTTCTTGTGTATTCGTGATGGCCATGGAATGTTCCTTTCAGTGATAATCCGTGATTTCCTGAAAAGTCTCTAACGAATATATGAGCAACCCAAGATCAAGATACGACAGACCAACCTGGGCAGGTCGAATTCCAAGAGAAAAAATAGCCCGCCTCTATGCAACTGATGCACAGGGCATAGTCGACGAAGAGCTTATTGAAGACGTGGGGATTGGACTCTTCGCTCGTATCGAAAGCATTTTCAAAGCACGAGAAGCCAGTGCCGGACGAGCAAGATGTCCATTGTGTGATCGCCGGATAGTCCACGACGGTATGAAGGATACGATTCTGAGATGCGAATCGTGCAACTGGGAACTCACCTGGGGCGAGTATCATAAAGCCGGACAAGGTAAGCATCTTGCTGCCGCCGGTCTCACGGTCTTTCTCCAGGAGTTCCTCCGGAAATACCGGACTGCGAGATCTCCAAAAGAGAAGATGGTCCTCATAGACACCTTGATTCACAGGTATCATTGGGAACTTGAAGGAGGACTGACGCGGCCCGGAGCAACAGATTTAATTGGAGGAAGACAGCATGAGATCATAGATTTTCTCAACGAACTCTCATACGGCGAAAGGAGCAGCCCGGAAATCCTGGCCAACAGAGCGGCATGGATTCAGAAGGTCGAAAAAAGCCGACAGCATCGCAAAACAAAAAGAGAGGAACGGCAGAAGAAAAAGGAAGAGCGGGAGAGAAAGAAGAACCTGAAGAGAAAAGTCAGACAACAGATGTTGGCGCAGAGAGACAAATCGAGTGAGTCATGATTTTCCATTTGGAAGAAATGAAATGAAGAGGAGAGTGGCGTGAAAATCAGAGGATTCGCTTTCGTCGGCCACCCGGTGGCGAGTCTCAAGCGTGCGCGTGAATTCTACGAGACGGTTCTGCGTCTGCCCGAACCCTGCGTCATTGACCCGCCGCGCGGCCCGGATGGGGATGACGGTTTCATCGAGTACGCGGTCGGCCCCCACGATACGCTCGCGGTCACCACGACCTGGTTTTGTGGGGAACCGCCGGCGGTACTCAGCGCGGGACTCTCGGTGGAAGTGGAGGACTTCGAAGAGGCCGTCGCGCACATTGAACGCTGTGGCGTATCGTTTGAGATGGGACCCTTCGAAGGGGCACGCTGCAGCATAGCCGTCATCAAGGACCCGGACGGGAATCAGATCGGTATACATAAACTCAAAGAGAAGCCTGACGTGTCGAAGCGGAGTTGATCAGTTTCATTGGGTTAACGGCGGTTCGCCGCAACGACCGGACTTGCACGACGCTTCGCAATGTCGGGTATCGCGAGGCCGCTAACGAAAGTCGTCTTTGCCCCCGAAGGGATGCAGAACATGAAACTCTGGGTATTCACCTGCAGCGACAGCCCGTTCGAACACTGGCTCGACGGGTTCGAGGAGCGGTTCGACGCCTGGGAGGATGGGGGCGTGCGCGGTCTGGCCGTCGGCCGCATGACATTCCTCCAGGACGACGGCACCACCATTCCGGCGTGGGCTCCCGACCCGAAGGTGTACGAGGCCCTGGGGGCGGAAGTCCCGGAACAGCGTCCGCGCGACCTCACAAAAGAGAAGAAGCTGCACGCAATGCTGGACAACGCCGCAAAACGGGGATGGCGACTGCTGATTTTCGCCGGAGGCGGACCGACCGCCCACGTGCAGGACCAGATGAACGCCTTTCCACAGGTACACGGCGTCATTGTCGACGGTCCGGGCGAAAACCACTACGAGCTGGCCTTCCACCACGGGGGCGAGCTTCTGGAGGTCCGACCCGGTGAGGAGGCCCGCTTCACCCAGGTCGGCGCCGAGATTGATCGAATACAACGCGGCATCAACCACATGCGGGATCGTTTGCGCAATCTGACACCGGAATTGGTGCGGTACCACGCCGACGGGGGGATGCTGGGGGCAATGCTCCTGTTCGACGTCAACGAGGACGTGCTCTACTGGCTACGCAAGCGGCAAGAGCTTTCTCGCTTCGACTGGCAGTATATGAGGGAACAGGTCGACGCCGTCGATCGCAGGGTGGAGCTGGGCGGAATCCCGCGAGCCGCGGCGTGGTCATCGCTCACCGGACAGAACTACTGTCAGATGGCGGAGTATTTCGACTATATCTTTCCGAAACACTACTTCTGGCACCGCGGCATGGACGGCATGTACGGGACCATATCCCGCTGGGTAAAACGGTTGCGAAAGTGGAATCCGTCCCTGAGCGAGGCGGAGTGTTTCGCCGTCGTGAAGGCGCTGTTGGGCATCGATCTGCCTGGCGTCAACTCGCTTATGGACATGGAGATGGGTTTCCCCGACGAATTTTTCTCCAGGGTGGTCTACAACGAGACCCGGCGGGCGTTGGCGGCCATAGGCGATCCCGACAAGGTGATCGCCTGGGTGTCCACGGGTCGCCGCCCCCACGGCGGCGACCCGATGCAGGCGCGCGATCTCTACGGCATCCTGAATGCTTCACGGGAGGCAGGGTTGAAGCGATTCCTGTACCATCCCGAGCCGGATTTCGGGGCGGCGGAATGGACCATCATCTCGTCGATGTGCGGAAACCAATGGGATGAAGATGCCGGCGGGTACTGGCCGACGGAGACCGACAAGCCAGGCTTCTGGGACGGCGGGCGCGAGGCACCCAAAGAGGGTCGAATATAAGCACGATCTTTGATAGGGAGCAGTGGCATGAACCATCCGCAGTCATACTCAGTTGCGGTCATTTCAGATATTCACGGGAACGTGGCTGCGCTCAACGCTGTTCTTGAGGATCTGCGAAACCGACCCTATGACAGTCTGGTGGTCGCCGGTGACCTGGTGCTTAGCGGACCCCGTCCGGCCGAGAGTCTTGACGCAATACGGAATCTGGGGGTCCCCACGATTTACGGGAACACAGACCTGTTGGTCTTCGATGAACAGCATTCCGAGGAAAGACTGGACTGGGTGAGAGAAAAGCTGGAAACGGATGGTGTGGACTATCTGAAGGGTCTGCCCATTGAGCACAGGATAACGCCGCCAGGTGGGCGATCTCCGGAGGACGATCTTCTCATTGTGCACGCAACGCCTGCTGACGTGAATGGTATGTTGGTTCTTCAACCCGTTCCGTTCAGTCAGCGGCCGGTTACTCCGGAAGCCGAGGCCAGGACACTGCTGGGGGATGCGAAGGCCAATCTGATCGTGGCCGGACACCTTCACTATGCGTCCTGTGGCGTTCCGTGCGGTCAGCGATACAGCATTATCGATTCGGTCGGGTTTCCGTATGACGGGGATCATCGAGCCGGATATGCCAGAGTGTGGTGGGACGGGCATGAATGGCATGTGGAGAATCACAGATTGAGTTACGATTACCGCAAGGTTGCGGAGGATCTCATGGGTTGTGGTGCGCCGTTTGGTGAGTTGTCAGCCCAGAGAATCCTTCAAGCCAGATTCAGGCCGGTCACGCAGAATCCAGAAGCCTGATGGTGCGTGCAGTCGGTCTGCCCGCGACAGGCTTTGCCGGCAGAGCGACTTCATAAAAGGATTGTTAAACCGCGCGGCGAAAGGATATAAAGCACCATGCTGAGAGCCATTCTTTGGGACAACGACGGCGTCCTGGTCGACACCGAAGGCCTGTACTTCCAGACCTGCCGCGAAATCTTGGAAACCCTCGGCGTCGCCCTGAGCGAAGCCCGTTTCATCGAGTACTTCCTCAAGTCCAGCGACGGCCTCAGGAGGATCGCCGCCGAACACGGCATAGACGAACAAACGCTGGAGTCCGCCCGCATCCGGCGCAACGCCCGCTTCACCGAACTCGTAAGGGCCGGCGTGCCCGTCATCGGCGGCGCCCGCCAGGTGCTGCGCCAACTCCACGGTACGGTGCGCATGGGCATCGTCACCAGTTCGCGGCGGGAGCACTTTGAGATCATCCACGCCGCCACCGGCATGCTGGACTACATTGATTTCACGCTCATGCGTGAAGACTACCGGAATTCCAAGCCCGATCCCGAGCCCTACCTGACGGCCATGCGGCAAAACGGCCTCAGCGCCGCCGAATGCGTAGTTATCGAAGACTCGGACCGGGGGCTGCGCGCCGCACTGGCGGCCGGGCTGCGCTGCATCGTCATTCCGTACGGCCTTACACGCGGCCTGGACTTCACCGGCGCCCTGCGGCAACTGACCGATATCCGTCAGGTTCCACCGCTGATCCATGAGCTTATGCAAACTTAGTACAACAAGGGAAAGGCTACCCGGTGACGGTCAAATGAAGCTACACATTCTCGGGAACGGGGGTCCGCGTCCCAGCCGCATGGGTGAACGCTACGGATGTTCCTGCATTCTCGACATCGGTGACGATCGTATCATGGTTGATTGCGGGCCGGGCACAACCTATAAGATGGCACACATGGGAATGAGCCCGACACAGGTGAATTCGGTTTTCCTGACCCACCATCATTCGGATCATATCGTTGATTTCCCGTGTTTTGCCTTGCTTCGGTTCGATCTCGACCCCGGCGATCTTCCTCCACTCAAAGTCTTTGGTCCGCCTCCGACAGTCGAATTCGTGGATCGCCTCTTTGGCAAGGATGGCGCCTTCCTTCCTGATATCGTTGCGCGTCGTGAACACCACATCAGCCACCACGGGCACGTGGGGAGAGGCGGAACGCTTCCCCGCCCGGGCATGAAGGTCGATGTATCCGACATCAGTTCAGGAGCCGTTGTCGAGGGGAAAGGTTGGAAGACGACGGCTGTACAGGTTCCTCACGTTGAGCCCTACCTGACCGAACTGGCGTACCGGATCGATACGGATAACGGCAGCGTACTCTTTCTGTGCGATGGCGCGGACTGTCCCGATCTGAGGCCATTGGCCAGGGGGGTCGATACATTCGTTACAGGGCTCTCTATGCGCAATTTCAAAGAGAATGAGGAAGATGCGTCGCATCCGATCCGGGGCGTCAGCGCGGACATCTCGGAGGTCGTTGACATCGCTAATGAAGCCGGCATATCGAGGGTCGTGGTAATCCACTGCGGTTCTCCGCACAGTGAGGAGGTCGTCGGCAGGCTGCGTCAAGGCTACCATGGAAATGGATATTGCGGTTGTATCGTGTGTCCTGACGAGCTTACGACGGTCGAGATATAGGTTGTGTAAGAGCAGAGAATCGGCCTGAACCCGGCACCGACGGTTGATCTTCGACATTCTACCGCGAGTTCGTTTGAAGACCAGGGAGCGATTTAATACATGGAGAAACCAATGACCGACCAGAAAGCGGCCTTCCTGTTCATTGACAATACGTTTGTCGAGAAACTCGACGGCGTCGTGCGAGGGGTCGTACCCGCAAAGAAGGTTTCGCACAAGCCGCTGATTGAGAAAGATCGGGCCTGGGAGGAGGAGTGGCTGATAGGCGGCTACGTCAACGTCCTGTACGACGAAGACGAAGATATCTTCAAGATGTGGTACGGCGTGAGCCGGAGATTGAGCGAAACGCGTGGCGAAAGTGCGGACGGACTGGCCTACGCAGTGTCGCAGGACGGGATCCACTGGGAAAAACCCGTCCTCAACCTCGTCGAGGACGCCGGAAGCAAAGTGAATAACCTGGTCTTTCCCTTGCTGAGATGGGGGGCCGGGACAGGGGTCATGAAAGACCCCATCGAAACAGACCCCGCCAAACGCTACAAGATGCTCTTTATGTTCCAGAGCGGAGACATGATATTCGCCGGCATCGTCCAGCCGGTCTGTGTGGCGTATTCCGCCGACGGGATTCATTGGAACGTGCCCCAGCGCTGGCTCAACCCGGTCATTCCACAGGGCTCGGATACCCACCTGGTCGCTTATTGGGATGCTAAAATTCACCGCTACGTCGTCTATCTGCGGGGCCGGCCTAACGTGCGCATCATTTGCATGGCCGAGAGCGATGACTTCGAAAACTGGACCCCGCGCAAGATCATCGTCGCGCCCGATGAGCACGATCCCCCGCAGGACTTCGAGTTTTACGGCATGAGTTCGCTGGCGTTTCGCGGCTTTCGCATCGGCTTCCTGTCCGTGTTTCACACGCTCCACGAGGGATGGATCGCCCGGAACCGGATCGAAGACTGGATGCCGGAATGGATGAACCGGATGGACATTCAGTTGACCTGCTCTAAGGATGGCCGGATCTGGCATCGGGCGGGCAACCGCGAACCCATTCTGGAATGCGGCCCCCGCGGAAGTCACGACAGTGGAAGTGTCTATCCGTCTCATTCCCCGTTTGTCCGCGGCGACGAGATCTGGGTCTATCACAGCTGCTCAAACGAACTGCACGGCGAGGGGACGCGCTACGGCGAGGAATCCCGGCGGGGAATCAATCTGGCGAAGATCGAAAAGGACCGGCTGGTCTGTCTGAAGACGGAGGCGCAGGGGGTGGTGACCACGGTCCCTCTGAGTATCCAGCCCAATGCATTGTGGATCAACGCCGATGCGACCGGCGGTTCAATTCGAGTGGAGATTGTCGATCCGTTTGACCGGGTCGTGCCGGGCTTTGCCAAAGAAGACTGCATACCCTTCTCGGCGAATGAAGAAGAATACCGGGTACAATGGAAAAGCGATCCGCAAGGCGCAGTCGGGGATCAAGAGGGCGGGCTCGAAGAGAAGATGGTCTCACAGGCTCGCGGCGGGGTCAAGGTCAAGGTGTACCTGGACCGCGCCAGGCTGTTTGCGCTTTATGCGTCCTGAAGCCATTTCACAGAATCACAAGTCAGGCCGTGCGGAGGACCGCTATGAAGTGGGAGCTGCTGCATCCGGACCAGGAGCAAGCCGAGGATGTACCCTGCAGGCGGGCTGCCTTCGGCGGGATGTTGAGCTACAATGGATGCGTCTACCTGTTCGGGGGGATCAAAGTGATGTACGGCCGGCCGAAAGGGCCTGGAGATCTCTCCGTCCAGGGCTCACTGAACGACCTGTGGCGTTACGACCCGGGTCGAGCCCGGTGGACGCGCCTGGAAGACCACGATGGGCGCATCGGGTTCAGGCCGTCCGATACCAGGCCGTGTACCCGGAAGCTCACGACCTGGCTGCCGGTGAACGGCAGGCTCTATCTTTTTGGCGGGTCCTCAGTGCAGGGCCCCGGCGAGCGGGGGATCAAACTGAACGATCTCTGGGCCTACGATCCGAAGACAGCCTCGTGGGAGCTGATAGAGCCTGACGACGGGCGCGAATCGGGAATAATGGCGGATGGGCATCGTCCCGCCGGGTCGGGCGGGATGGGGGCGGCCGTTCTGGGCGATTGCCTGTATCTGATGGGGGGACATGGCGCGATGACGCACGCACAGCTGTGGAGGTACAAGGCGACGGCCGCGAAATGGGAGTGCCTGGGGCCTGCATCGACAGGGTGCGACGGTTGGCCGCCGAAACGTTACTGTCCCGCGTTTGCCGGTTGGAACGGCAGGCTCTACCTGTGGGGCGGCCGGGACAGCCAGGGTCGAGCGCCGGAGTTCTACAACGATCTGTGGGAATACGATCCCGGCGGAGGCGCCTGGACCTGCATTGAGGGGCACCGGACGGATGACGTTGTACGGCCTTCACCCCGGTACGGGCTGGGATACGCTGTGATCGGAGATCAGCTGTATCTGTTCGGAGGATTTGCAGGAGGGGAAGGGGAGCACCCACAGCTGAACGATCTTTGGCAATACGATCTTCGTGCCGGCCGTTGGGAATGTCTGTATCCACACAATGGTGCGAAGGATTACTCTGCCGGGGCCGAACGTCCCGGTGTAAAGCGAATCCCCGTTATGGCAGTGGAGGGCGGTTCCGTCTATCTCTTCGGGGGGCTGGACCTGGCTACCGGTCCGCAAGGTGAAGGGCCGCTGGCGGCGTACAACGATTTCTGGCGCGGAACGCCGGCCTGACACGGCGTTTCCTGGAGTAGATTCCGTATTTGCATGTGAAGACCGAAGTCGATCCGATCCGGCTTGAGTCCAGCCGCACTTGCCCCAGTCCTTCTTCGCCTCGTTCGGGCAGCGTCTCGAAACGCTCGGTTGCACGACGCACCAACGACACCTTCAGCAGTCGGATGTACTCACGCAGGATCGTGATCCCTCCCTGATAGCCCTGCCAATGCAATTCCCGCAACAGTACCGTGCCCGACACATCGAACTGATCCATGCCCGTCCGGATCGTGTCTCTATACGCATCCAGCTTCGACGATCTCTGTGCATTGACTTCGAGGAACACCTCGTCACGGCTCAGTTGGCTATACTCCGTGTGCCGCGAAACTCCCAACTGACCGGCGATCCTCGTCTTCGGAACGCCTTGACCAACGTGAGAATCTTGCACACTATACGTCATTGGCGTATATTGGATATATGATTTTCGTCGAAACGCCAATCTTCACAAGACAGATCTTGACCCTTCTGTCGGATGAGGACTATCGGGCAATACAGTTGGCACTCCTATTCCGGCCAGAATCGGGAAAGATAGTTCAGCGGACAGGTGGATTGCGAAAACTGAGATGGAATTTGCCGCACGCGGGCAAGCGGGGCGGTGTTCGTGTGATCTACTATTGGGACAAGCCAACTGAGGTTCTGTATATGTTGTGGGTGTATAGCAAGCGCCAACAAGACGATCTCACCCCTCGTCAGTGTAAGCTGCTTAGTAATCTCGTAAAGGAGTATCTGGCATGAATGAGCGCGAATTTGACCAACTTGCAGCCAGCGTCAAGCAAGCCGGAGCGATCAAGCGCGGCAAGTTGAAGCCAGGGCGCACGACCCGGATGGATCCCGAAGACATTCGCATGATCCGGCGAAAACTGGATAAATCCCAATCTGAATTTGCCCTGATGATCGGTGTCAGCGTCTCGACTTTGCAGAATTGGGAGCAGGGACGTCGCCGTCCGGAGGGACCTGCTCGGGCTTTGCTCAAGATTGCTTCGGAAAATCCCGAAACTGTGGCACGGTCGTTAAGCGCTTGAGCAACCACGCGCCCCTGCCCACTTTGCCGGTGGGCTCGTGCATCCCGGTCCGCTACCCATTGGTGCCGCAGATGACGCGTTCCACATTGCCCTATCGGCTGTGCACACTGTCGATTTTCTTCTCACCTGGAACTTCAAGCACATTGACAATGCTCTGCTCAAGCCACGGGTTCGAGCCCTCTGTGCTGAGCATGGGCATCCGTGTCCGGAGATCTGCACTCCGCAGGAAATGATAGGAGACCTACCATGATGAAGGATGAAGTCATAGCCGCCTTGTGGAAGACCAAGGAGGATATTGCTCGCGAGCACGGCTTTGACGTGAAGCGCCTCGGCGCCATGCTCCGCGAAAGAGAGCGTGCATATGCCGACAGGGTTGTAGACTGGTCCCATTCCAAGAGGCGCGAGAGCCGGGCCGTTAGCGAAGAGCACGAGGCTTCGTAACCCCACTCCGCCACGTCAGCCTCCAGCACATAACGGCACGGTTTGCGCTGCGTCGTTTTCGCTCCTTGGCCTCCGGCACCCCTCGACAAGCTCGGGGTTCGAAAACGGCAAAAACGTCACTCAAAAAAGTGAGGCACTGGTCAATCAACTCGTCGGCATTTATCACAGATAGCGTGCAGTATGAATTTAGACAAGCTTGTTGATACATGGAAACGTGAAGAGGAACAGCTCTTCTCGGGATGGGACTTTTCCTGGCTGGATGGAAGGATGTTCGAAGAGCAAGCTCCATGGTCCTATTCTTCACGGGCTGCCGAGCTAATGCGCCGATGCTCATCCGTCATTGACCTGGGAACCGGTGGTGGCGAGCGGCTCCTGGACTTACAGGAATTCTGGCCTGAAGTGGCTGTGGCAACGGAGGAATATGCACCAAACCGCAAGTTGGCAACGGAACGTCTCGTTCCAAAGGGAGCGAAAGTTGTGGATGTGCGATTAACTGATTCCGATCCAGTGCCTTTTTGCGAGGGCGAGTTCGATCTCGTTCTGAATCGCCATTCCGCATTCAATCCCAATGAAATCGCCCGTATTCTCGCGCCTGGCGGTACATTCCTGACGCAGCAGATTCACGGGTTATGGGCCTATGACTTGCTGGCAGCGTTTGACGTGAAACCCCAATGGCCCGGATCCACCCTTGAAAGGTACGTGGCTCAATTGAGAACGACGGGCCTGACCATTCTCAATGCCGATGAATGGTCTGGCCGGCTGGCTTTCGCCGACGTAGGCGCCGTGGTCTATTACTTGAAGGCGGTTCCCTGGCTGGTCCCCGGGTTTTCTGTCGAAACGCACGTGGAGCACCTGTTGAGGCTGCAACACCGGCTTGACAGCGGCGATGAGCTGGCGTTCACAGCAAGGAAATTCTTGATTGAAGCGCAAAAAGAGGGGCCAAATTGAAAAGCGCCATACGGTTTCGATTGTGATCATTTTCGTCTAACAGCCCGGTGTTGCACTGCGGCGCCATCGCCGTCCTGGCCGACGGCAACCCGCCCATAGAGCCGGGCGGGTAAGCAAGTGGCGGGATCGTTGGCCGAAATTGCCCCACCCAATGAACAACGACATATAGCAGAAAGGACAGGAATCCCCAACAAACCAGCCTCTTAAAGTCCTCCCTTTATTCCTTTCCGACTACTCGTCTCGAATGCTTCACAGGCAGGCCGAGTTTCATCGAATGGTAATGCCTCCCGCTCTCGCGTTTGTTCCGATACATGTCATTCTGAGCGGAGTCGAAGCGTATTTCGCCGCTTCGGTCTCGCGCTGCAAGCGGACCTGCTGCCTCTCAGTTATCGACACGTGCAAATCACACGGGTAGGAAACGATGCTGCAGTAGATCCTTCGTCGGCCTGGGAGCCCCTTCGACAGGCTCAGGGCAAGTGCTCTGGATGACAGTCTGGCGTCAAGTGAAACCGACGCATTTCGCGGACGTTGCACCCAGGCCTCCTCTGGATGACAGTTCTTGCCGACACCTGACCGACACGTTTCGCCAATGGTTGTGGCACGGCATGTCATTCTGAGCGGAGTCGAAGAATCTACCGTCATCTCGATTGGACGTGTAGCACATGCCCTTTGAAGACGACCCTGTGCGCGGACGCATCAACTGCCTTATGGCCTTTCGACACGCTCGAGGCAAGTCCTCAAAATGACAGTCTTCTCAAAGGTAGGTTCGACTCGTTTCGCCAATGGTCTTGGACGATTTTTCCAGGCGTTTATTTCGCGATTTTCGTAGTTAATCAAATCCGTTCTTGGACAGGTGTGAGAAAAACACAGGATAAGTACACCCAATGCAATCCAAATGGGATATTATCGGTGAGGCCTTCATAATCAGAGGATCGAGATGGAGACACTGAAGCCGATATTTGAACGCGCAAAGCAAGGAGATCTGAAGGCCTACGAGCAGATTGTCGCAGGCTTCCAGGATCTCGCCGTGGGATACGGGTTCGCGCTGTTGAGGGATTTTCACCTTGCACAGGACGCGGCGCAGGAGGCGTTTACAGAGGCATGGGTGAATCTGGAGCGGGTGTACGACGTCTTCGCCTTTCCTGCTTTGTTACGCAAGATCGTGTTCAAACATTGCGATCGGATGACGCGCCGGAGTAAGAAGGTCGAGATTGTATCGATGGAACAGCTTGTCGAGATCGCATCGGAAAGCCAGCATCCGGATCGAACAACAGAAGTAAACGAGATGCGGTGCCTTGTGCGAGAAGCGATCGACAGATTGCCCGAAAACGAGCGTCAGGCCGTGTCTTTATTCTACATCTCGGACTATTCACAGCGGGAAGTGGCCGCTTTTCTGGGTGTGTCGGTCGCCGTCGTGAAGAACCGTCTGCGGTCTGCGCGAAAACGGCTCAAGGAAAGGCTATTCGATATGGTGAAGGACATTATGCATGAGAACCGGCCTTCGCGGGACGATCGGTTCATTGACCGTGTGCGAGAAATCCTGGCGCCGGATAAAGCGGATCATAGCGAAGGTATATACGAGTTGCTGGACAGGCGCTGGTACGCCATCGGCCGTCAGTGTCGAGCCGGACGCATTGCACACAGTCACTACGACTGGCAGACGTCGCGGATCGGAACGATGGATGGTGATGTGGTCACACACGCGGGCATTTATGATTTGTCGATGCGTATCGGCGGCGCAACAGTCCGGACCGGGGGCTTCAATCTGCCGACCGTGCATCCCGACTATCGGGATGAGGGGATCTACGCGGAAACAATCCAGGCTGCGCTGGACGCCATGTATGCCCATGGTTACGATATGTCGTGTACACGTACCGAACCGCTCGATCGCTTTGCGAATTTCGGCTACGTGCTTGCCTGGCCCGATCAGGAGACGTATTTTATAGACACCGAGCACCTGCCCGAAGCAGCACCGGGAATAGAGTTGGAGGAAGTACATGTCAACGTGATTCACGGGCGAAGAGACCTGGCCGAACTTCACAATCAGTGGCACGACGGGTTGACCGGCACGACCGTCCGCCCGACGTACCGTAAGGGCAAATGCCCGCCGGAAGACGACGATCCGTGGACGGCGTACATTTTCAAAGACAAAACCGGACGTGCGGTGGGTTATCTCTACGATGGCCCGAACAAAAGGAAAGATCACAAGGGGCACGACCTCCGTCATACGGATTCAGCCGGTGATCCGGAACAGATCCTGCGCGTTCTTGGGCAACTTGCCCGGCAATACCAGGGACCCCGGGTGGAATTCGTCCGACTCCCCTGGCACAGTGCGCTGGCACGACGCGTGCGACAGTTGCCACATCTTTACCAGGTAAGAAACCACAATGGTCGGACGGGGAACCAGATCCGTATCATCAACCTTGAGACGACGCTGAGCAAGATCGCACCGGAACTGTCTCGTCGTTTACGAAAATCGCATCTCAGGGATTTCATCGGCACATTACTGATAACCATCCCGGATCAGTCTGCAATTCTATCCATCGACAGCGGTGAAGTCTCTGTGCAACCTGGCGGCAAAGCAGACAACACCATTGAAAGCGGTCATGAGTTTGCACAAATCATCATGGGAAAAGAAGCGCCAATTGAGATTGTCGACCGGTCGGATATGTTGCTTACTGGCGATGCGGCAGAGCTCCTGGATGCACTCTTTCCTGCCCAGCATCCGCAGATGCCGAATGAAGATCTATAAGACTCTCCGCTCTTTCGTCGCTTCAACCAAACGGCCCTGCGTGAGTCACTGACTAAGTGCCAAAAACCTCATACACTGATTGATGAAGTGCCGATTCTGCAATGCTTGCGCGTTTGCGGACGTCATTTAAGCGCAGAACGCGAACTGTATGACCACTCCTGAGATTCCCCTAAGCCAATGGCAACCCTTGTCAGTCCAGGAATTGACGCAATTGTTCGCTGGCGCTCCTTTCATGTGGGGACTCGTTGGTGGCTATGCGGTTGAGCAGTTCGTGGGAAAGCGCGTCAGGGACCACGGCGATATAGACGTCATCGTGTACCGGGATCATCAACTCGAAGTACAGCGCTGGCTGTCGAATTGGCATCTGTACGCGGCTGATCCGGCTGGTTCATTGTGACCCTGGGCGGAATCGGAGTTCTTGCCTTACGGGATATTTGACATATGGGGCCATACCGGCATAAAGGCATGGCAGCTTCAGATCATGTTAACTGAGAGCGAAGGCGACAGGTGGTTCAGCAAACGCAGCAGACTCATTGGCGGGCAACGAAGAGACTTGATCGTCGCATACAGAAATGTTCCCTGCATTCGGATCGAGGTTCAACTGTTGTACAAAGCCAGGAATCCTCGTTCGAAAGACGATCTGGACTTTCAGACGTGCCTGCCGCTGATGTCCGCCGAGGCAAAGAGATGGTTGGGAGCCGGGTTGGAGGTCTTGTATCCTGAAGGGCATCGCTGGCAAGGGTTACTAACGGAATAGCGGCCTGCATAGTCAGACGCGACCGAAATGCGTCGTCCGATAAAAGCACGTTTTGCGCTGCGGCGCAGACGCGCCCTGGCCTTCGGCAACCGCCATCTCGGTTCGCAAAGGGGCGAAACTTCAGCGGCAATTTGTGGCTGTTTCGTGCGGTTGGTTGAGGAGTGCGATTCGGTTCCATCGGAGGGAAGATTCGTTGATAAGCGATTTCGATGTCGATCCAGTTTCAGGTCGAATAGTGTTACAGTGCCGTGGGATTTCGGGTGAGGCATGGTTGAAGATCATGGAATCCTCAGGGGAAACCATTGGGGAGATCCCGCCCGAGTTCCTGCCGCATCATCCGCGCTGGGCATCAGATGGTCTTCGCCTGACATTTTCCGGAAACGACGGTCGTATTGGTGTCCACGAAGTATCTCAGGACATCACCAGGATCGTGTATGAAGACCCGTCCATGAAGGCTGGCTTCAGTCAGTGGTCGCCGGACGGTTTGGAGCTCGTATTCTCCGCCTATGACAGGCAACCCGATGGACGACCACCGGATGTATTCCGCCTGACACTGGCCGATGGCAGGCTTGAGAGATTGACCTCCTCGCCGGATGCTGTAGACAGGTTTCCGAATTGGTCCCCATCCGGCGACCGGATTGCATTTCATCGCCAGAACCTCAAGGAGCTTAATAAGCCCAAGAGAGTTTGCCTGTATGATATCGAACGACGGGAAGTGTCCTCCCTCTTTTCAGGTGCAAACAGTCAGCGATTTGGTAGATACCCGTGGTCTCGTGATGGAAGGTGGTTTTCACTGCAGGAGGTTGACAAGGCAGGAGAGAGCGTTCGGGTAGTAGATCTCACCGATCTAGATTCCGCGTGGACCTGGGACAATGGTTCGGTGCAGGAAGGGGCATTCTCCGCTCTAACAGACAGGCTGCTCTGCATTCTGCCCGATGAACTCGTCTGGTTGCGGTTTCCCGAGGGACGCGTCGACGCCCGGGTCAGGCTTCCATCTGGTGTCAGCGTTTCGAAGAACCTGACCTGGCATCAAATTGCCATCGTGGCTGACATCGTCTACTTCCTGGCCACGGACAATAGAGTCTACCGTTGTGATGAGTCGGGTAAATTTACGGCCGTGGCTGAGCATTCTGAAGCCGGGCCGAGCTTCAAGCTGGAGGAATTCACAGTTCCCGCGTCGGATGGTTGGCTGCTGCCGGCACAACGCCTGGTTCCGGATTGCCCGCGAGAGACCGCAGTATTGTACGTGCACGGCGGTCCGGGCAGCAGCCTCGATAGAAACGACTCATGGGCGCTGTGGCTTGTTCGCAAGGGTTTTGAGGTCGTGCGTGTGGCTTACAGAGGTTCTACCGGCTTTGGCGATGATCTGGCGAGAGCCAATGAAGGTGTTTGTGGCGTTTCCGACGTTCAGGATGTGGTCGATTGTGGGGTCTTTTGGCAGCAGCAGTTCGGTTCGGGTAGAAGGATCGCGCTGTTTGGTAACAGCTACGGTGGCTTTCTCAGCCTTCTGGCCCTGGCGAATCCTTCCTCACCATTCCCGGGTGCGGTATCGACCTGCACCTGTACGAGTCTACGAGTCTTGCGGCTTCACCATGACAGAATTCTCCCGGCCAACCCGAATGCACGTGAGAAAGCACTGGAAGAGAGATCCGTGCTGTCGCAGGCCGAAAAGATCAAGAGACCAGCTCTACTCTTCCATGGTGGGCTTGACACTGTAGCAACTACGGACGAAATGCGACAAGTCGAGAGGCGTATCAACGATTCAGGTGGAGACTGCTCGCTGGTCGTATTCCGCGACGATACACACGGGTTGGCAAAGCATCGCGACGAAGTATTCGAACGAACTACCCAATTCTTCGAAAATCGTCTCCCATCCTGAGCAATCTTGTGCCTTGCGCGCAGCCTCACAGCCCGGCAAATACGACCATGCCCGGCTGCGCACTTCGGCAACCACCTTCGCGGTTCGTGCAAGGCGAAACGTTATTTGAAATGGAAACCAGCCAAGGGACTGCCTCGGTGCATCCGGAGCGGTGGTAAATACGGAATGTCCAGACAATACCACCTCACAGACAGGAGTTTGAAATGCCACTGCCTGAAAACGTTCGGATAGAGCGGCTGGAATCCACTCAACCCTCATGGCAGAGATTCCTGGCCTTCGCTGACGAGAGAGGCGAAGGAGCCGGACTCGATGCCAAGACGTGCGAGTACCACGCGGGGCCACTCACCCTCGTGGCGCATGTTCGGGATCAAATGGTCGGTTACCTGAGGTTTTGGACGCAACAGATTGGGATCGATGAAGACAAGCCCGGTCTTGAGCGTGACGACAGGCCAGTATTGGAAGCAAAGATTGTCGCGTTCTTCGTCAAACCTCAATATCGGCGTCGGGGCATTGGTAGGTGTCTAAAGCAGACGGCGGTTTCTTGGGCACGTGATCTTGACTGCTACCAGGTACGAGAGCGCAGCTGTTACAGCAACATTGAAAACCACGCACTTAACGTATCCCTGGGTTTTGGTATTCAACCCGCTGTTAACGAGGATGAGGGTGACTGCAGTGCGTATTTTATGCTGCCAGTGAACACACACGAAACGGCCTCCATGAGCGGTTGAGCCACGACGTAACCGCGAACATTCGAAGTTGACTCCGCGCCACATGGCGCGACCGCGCCCGGCGTGAATGCAGTCGCGTCACCCGAGCGCGAAGGAGGTGTCGTGGAGGGAAAGGCTTTCGACAGGTATGTCAATCTCGACTCCATCGCGGATGGCTTCTTCAGAGACGCCGTCGTGGAGCACGTCTCGGTGTATTGCGAAGTATTCGATGAACGGCTTGTCTCAGTCTACGTGTGGGGAAGTGTTCATCGGAATGAAGCTGTACCCGAAGTTTCCGATCTTGACTTGCATCCATTTGTAATTGACGCCGTCACCGATGCGGACAGGTTCCAGCTACGAGAATCCGAGGCATCCCTTCGTAGGGAGTTCCTCTCACTTCATGGGCTTGTCACACCGCGATCTGTCGACAGGGTTTCCGAGGTCGCAACGCGACTCTGCCACGATGCCACGCTTGTCTGGGGAGAGGATCTGATCAAAGGGATCGAGATTCCACCACCGGACCCCGTTGAGGCATTCCGCGACCCCAGGGAACTGGTCCGATTTGCAGCGGGATTGCTGGAGGACAACACGACCGATTTCTCCCTTCCTGAAGAGCCCTCATTGCGCCTCCGTAAACTTGGACGCCTGGCCGTGCTGGGTGGCGGGTATCTCCTCATGGCAAGCGGAAGCAGGTATTCCCTCAAGGGGTCCGAGGTTCTTCCGCTGCTGGAAGAGGTCTCTCCGGATTGGCGAGGTTTTCTGAGAAGAACTTCTGAAATCTATGTTCATCCCGTACAGCCGAGTGAGAGCGAAGTAGACGAATATCTGTCTCAACTGGTTGAGTGGATGGAATGGATCAAAGATCAAATGCAGGAAAAGTCAGCTGTGGCAGGCACTTGATCCGCGCCAACATCGCGTAGCGATAGAGGCGGCAGGAAGCGGCTACCGCTGACACGCCGGACTGCGGCTCCGGCGCATTCGCGTTTCCAATCTGACTTGCCTTCGGCAAGTTCATCGCGCGTGGGGACGTTTTCGGGATAGACTCATTCGAGGGAGTTGCCGACGTTGAGCGAAGACGTCAGACGTTTTTACGATGACCTGGCTGCTGACTACCATCACGTCTACGCGGAGTGGGAATCGGCAATCGAACGACAGTCGTGCGTACTGGATCGGTTGATTCAACGTGAATCGTCGGTAAATGCATCGGTTGTCCTGGACTGTTCATGTGGAATCGGCACCCAGGCGATTGGCCTGGCGCGGCGAGGATACGAAGTCTTCGCGTCCGACCTCAGCCCGAGGGCGATTGCCAGGGCGAAATCAGAAGCAGCTGACCGGGGGCTGAAGATTGAGTTCGCCGTTTCCGATGTTAGGGAGGTAGAACGTGCCTTCGCCCGCAAATTCGACGTTGTGATCAGTTGCGATAACTCACTGCCTCATCTCCTGACCGAGGAAGACCTGACTCTCGCTCTCCGAAGCATCAGGCACACGCTGAAGCATGATGGACTGTTGGTTGCCAGTATTCGAGATTACGATCGGTTGCTCGCGGAGAGACCGTCGTTTATGGGCGCGAACGTTCAGGGTGCATCGGAGCGTGAGGTCATTACGTTTCAGGTCTGGGACTGGTCAAGGGAATCAGATACCTGTCTGATTCGGCTATTCATAATGACCCGGGCACCGAATGGGTGGCAAGTAAGAGAGCTAAGGACCCGCTACCGGGCAATCCGGCGCAAGGAGCTCACTCTGGCTCTGGAGTCCGCCGGATTCTCGAAAATCGCCTGGCATACACCTGAACAGTCAGGTTACTTTCAGCCGGTCGTGACGGCGCATGCCTGATTGAGGCAACTTTCGAAAACAGCGCCGTGTTGTCCAGCGGCGTGGCCTGCACCGCTGCTGACGGAGATCCCTTGATGCACGCATACATTGTCTTCGCGCATCCGACGAGGAGGTCTTTTACCGGGGAGGTATTGGCCGAATTGTGCCGAGGACTCGACGACGGAGGGCATTCCTACGAGATCGGGGACCTGTACGAAATCGACTTCAAATGCGAAATGACTCCGGATGAGTACATTCGCGAGATGAACGTCCATGGCAATCGCCCCACCCTACCCATACCGCCGGACGTGGAAGTCGAACACAGGAAGATCAGCAGGGCAGACGGTCTGGCCTTTGTCTTTCCGGTCTGGTGGAGCGACTGTCCGGCGAAGTTGAAGGGATGGTTCGACCGGGTCTGGGTCTGCGGATACGCCTACGAGTACCAATTCGCCAGGGAGACCTATCCGTTTCCACGACTCTCCATGGAGAGAGCGCTTGTTCTCTGTCCTGTTGGAAATACTCTGGAGGGATTGGTAGCGTCCGGAATTGCTGAAGCCATGAGACGGTTATACACCCATGATCGCCTCCGCCCTGACGCGGGTGTGAAGCATTGTGAGTTTGTATTTCTTCCCGGGATGGCAGATCACTTTGCAACATCGTGCAACACGGCGAGGAATCTTGAGATCGCGTATCGGTATGGCAGAAATTTCCTGATGAAATGAAGCGCGGGCATTTCGACAAACCACTTCGGCCCTTCGACAGGCTCAGGGACCGCAGGCTCAGCGCAGGCAGCACAGGCAATGACCACGTTTCAGCCGGACGTGATGAATCGGTGGGAGCATGGCGAGATATTTATGGGACCGGACACCTGCTGCGACGGACTCGAGTCGCGAATCGCGGACCTGACCGGACGAGAAGTGGACCGGCTGCACCCGGTACAGGGAGGTTACACAAATGCCTGCCGGAGAATCGTAAGATTCCGGGACGGAAACACGGCATTTGTAAAGTGCGCTACGGACCGGCGCACCGGCGCGTGGCTGTATTCCGAGATTTCGGTCTACCGCCAGCTTTCCGGCGATTTCATGGCGGCCGTTTTGGCGTGGGATGAGGAGGAACCTCCTCTATTGATATTGGAGGACCTGACCGGGAACGCGTGGCCACCGCCCTGGACGCCTTCTCGCGTCGACATGGTTCTTGACAGTCTGGCAACGATACATGGGAGCCAGGTGAGTGTGCCCGAATATCAGGATATCTTCGTGCATCGCGGTTGGCACGAAGTTGCCGCGCACCCGGAGGCCTTCCTGTCAATACGCGTCGCAAGCGAATCGTGGTTGACAACGTGTCTGCCCACCCTCCTGGAGGCGCACGATAGAGTGGAACCTGAAGGCAAAGCGCTTGTCCACCTTGACGTGAGAAGCGACAACATCTGCTTTCGTGCCGGCCGGGCCGTTCTAATCGACTGGAACAACGCCTGCTTTGGCAATCCCGATCTCGACATTGCCTTCTGGCTGCCCGGTCTCTGCCACGAGGGTGGACCGCCTCCACAGGATATTCTTGCGGATGCCGGTCACCTGGCGTCGTATGTTACGGGATATTTCGCTTCGCGTGCAGGGTTGCCGGACCTGCCCCATGCGCCGTTGGTTCGCAAACTGCAGCGGGCGCAGCTGATTACAGGTCTTCAGTGGACGGTCAAGGAACTTGGACTCCCTGAACCGGATCTGATGTGACGATGAATTCTACTGGCGATGTCCGATAACAGCACGTCTTGCGCTGCGGCGCCATTGCCGCCCTGGCTTTCGGCAGCCCCCTTCGCGGTTCGCAAACTGGCATATCGTAGCGAGACATGCGGCCAGACAAGTGGGCAATCACGATTCCCGTTCGGGAGAATCTGACGATGCTGCAAGAGGGTGAGTCCGCCCGTGGATGCGTCAATCCCGTTGTGCGGATTGGAGACACCGTGCGCAGACCTGTCCACAGGTGGACGCCGGACGTGCATGCCCTGCTGCGCTACCTGGAAGCGGTTGGCTTTTCAGGAGTTCCCCGTGTCCTCGGATTCGACGAACTCGGACGCGAGGTGCTTTCGTTTATCCCTGGAGAGGTCGCCCGGCGACCATGGCCGGAGGTGATGCTCGAGGTAAACGGCCTTGCCGAGGTCGCGCGTTTCCTGTCCCGATATCACAATGCGGTGAGGGATTTCGAGCCACCCGAGGATGCCGAATGGTATGTTCCCAATGTAACCTGGCGACCGGGAATGATCATCCGGCACGGGGATCCTGGACCCTGGAATACCGTCTGGGAAGGGCGAAACTTGAAAGGAATAATCGACTGGGACTTTGCCGAGCCGGGTGATCCCCTCTGCGATGTCAGTCAGTTTGCCTGGTACGCGGTGCCTCTCCGAGGCGAAGCGCACTGGAGAAAGGCCGGGTTTTCCGATAAGCCTGATCTCAGGTCCAGGTTGGCAGTTCTTTCTGACACATACGGCGCGGATACCAGCGCAATCCTGGACACCTTGAGCGATCTGCAATTGGAAGAGTACCGCAGGACCGAGACGCTGGGCCGCCAGGGACTCCTCCCATGGTCCATCTTCTACCAACGTGGGGTTCTTGCGGAACTGAAAGAAGAAAACACGTGGCTGAACGAGAATTACGATTCGCTTGCCGCATAAATGTGGTCCGCAGGGCTCGCGTTGCTCGCGGATTGACTACCAACGGGGTCATGTGATGGGAAGCATCGTCGCGATAGGTGGCGGAGAAATCAGCACCCTGGAAACCCGGCCCATCGACGTGGAAATCATCAAGCTGTCGGGATCATCGAACCCAAACGCCCTGTTTATCCCGACGGCAAGCAGCGATTCGGTCGAGTACTGGGAAGCATTCGACAGAGCGTATCGAGAGAGCTACGGGTGCGACGCCGACGTGCTCTACCTGCTTGGCCAAACGCCATCGCCGGGGTCCATAGCCGAGAAGATCGCCTGGGCCGACATCATCTACGTCGGTGGTGGAAACACGCTCAAGATGATGCGCCGATGGCGGCGGCTTGGCGTCGACGCCTTGCTGAGGTCGGCTCATACAGACGGCGCGGTCCTCTGCGGCGTGAGCGCGGGAGCGATCTGCTGGTTCGACCGTGGGCACAGCGACTCGATGTCTTTCTACAGCCCCGACGACTGGCGCTACATAGCCGTCACCGGCATGGGACTGCTGAGCGGGCTGGCGTGTCCTCACTACAACAGTGATACCGCTGGCGTACCCAGAAGGCAGGACTTCCACGATATGCTGAAGCGAAAGGGTGGAAACGGCCTCGCCATCGACAATGACTGCGCCGTCGCGTTCACGCCGGACGGGTACAGGGTCATCTCCGCCGATGCCGAATCCGGAGCCTGGTCGCTCCAGGTTCAGCGAGGCCGGATCGTCGAGCGCGCTTTGCCGGTAACTTCCGGCTATCTCCCGATTGCATCCCTCTACGAAAGGCAATAGCCGACGTCCCGCAGTCTCGTTATCAATGGGAATCTGTTGCAAGATGCGACAGAAATCCATTTGGGAGTTGCCTGACTGACGCCGTCAAGACGTGGAGAAGATATATGGCGGTTAGACCAGAGTATCTGGAAAAGGGGCTGTTGGGACTGAGCCGAGCCCACCTTGTGGATGGCATGACGGGACATCTGGGCGCTACCCTGGTCGTCGGCTATCTCTTCAGTAAGGAACACGGTGAACTGGACAGGAAGGTTCATGCAGGCATAGAGAAAGAACTGGATCGTGTCCTCAATGGCGAGTCGGTATTTGACCCCGGCGAAGGTGGATCCGTCAAGACGTCGGAACTGTTTGTGCCGTATCCGGACGAAGCCATGCAGGAAGATCAGATTGACTGCATCGCCCATGTCCTCTCCAGAAACATTGGAGAAACACGCTCCTCAGGTCACAACGTGATCTTCGCCTCTCTGTCCATTCGGGCGCTTCAGAAGTACCCCCGGCACGCAACATCGTCTATCATCGATGGCATATGCAGATTGATCGAGGGCTTTGACCGGGCATCGGCCGGCAGCGGTTACTACGGGAGGGAAAGGGGTCGGATCGACGGAGACATGATCACGTTGCCGGAACATCCGGATTTCCCACCGTATTCCAATCCGGAGGGCATGATCGAAGCGGTGTTGGATGAGCTCATTGAGACAGCAGCCGAACGGAGACAGGGATTCGGGGGATTGTGGCACGTTATCAACCATGCCGCTTCGCTGATCGATCTGTCTGAGTGTGGCTACCATGACCTGGCGCAGGAAGGACTTGAGGCTCACCATCGTCATGTTCGTCTGTGGAGATCACTGCCGAATGTCGAGGACGAACTCGGGACGGAAACGCCGGTTGAAGAAGATCCCTGCACCCCCGTATATTGGGAATCCGGCGCTCTGAGGAGGGATCGCGCCAGGCTTACTCACCGGATTAAAACGCTCTATGGCTTCCACAGGTTGGCCCGTCTTGTTGACGATACAACCAGGCTCCAGCGTGCCAGGGATGCGTTTCGCTATCTTATGTAGGAGACTGGAAAACCGATGTCCGATCATGAGATGAAGCGGGCAGTAGAAGCGGCCGAGAAGGCCATCCACTCCAACGATACCGCTCGCCTGGAAAGTCTCGTTGGGGAGCACCCGGGTCTGCTCACGTGGTACAATCCGGACGATGAGTGCGACGTTCTGCTTTACGCCGCCATCTCGTATGCCAACTTTCCCGGCGCCGAGAATGAAGGCGTCTACAACCGGCCCGACTGTGCCCGCCTGCTGCTCGACGCTGGCGCGGTTATGCATCCCCGGGTGTACTTGAGGGCAATCGACACCGGCGCCCACGGCATGCTGGCGCTGTTTGACGAAAAGGGCGTACTGCCGGTAAATCTCCGTACGTTGACCGCGAGGGGCGATCTCAATAAGGTGCGGGAATGTTTCGACCCTGCCGGCGTCCTGTCCGACGTCGGACGCCCGGAGGCGGAACTGCGTACCGGGTACAACGGTGCCGAAGCCGATTGGCCCGATCCCGCGGATGATCGGCTGATCGTTGCCGACGCGTTTCTCTATGCCTGCCGGTTGGGTCATCGCGATATCGCGCACTTCCTGATGGGTTGTTGCCTTCAGCTCGACGACGATCTCCGGACAAGGGTGGAGGCATGGCAGGGGAAAACGGACTTTATCGACTTCCTCCTGGAAAAGCGGCCGGAAGGGGGAAGACAGGCGTGCTCGTACCGGGAGGCGGACGGCGAACCCGGCCTGATCTGGCGTCGGGCCGTGGAACTGCGGCTGCTCGCTGCCCTGGCCGACGGGGACGCGGTATCCATCCGCGATCTGCTCGCGACCGAACCCTTTCTCCTGGGACCCCGCTATCTCGAGACCCAGGAAATGCTGCTTGCAGTCGCGGCCTGCTCCGAAGGAAAACTGCCGGTGATCGAAGCCGTGATCACGAGCGGCGCGGCCATCACCACAGCGGCTGAACCGCCGGCGTCGCGCGCCATCCTCTATGCTCTCGAATACGGGAATGCCGGCTACGTTCCGGCCCTGTCGCGGATCTGGCCCGTGCCTGACGATCTGCCCCACGCTGCCGGTCTGGGAGACATGGAAGCAGTCGCGGATAGGTTTGCGAACGGCTTTCCGCGGTTGGGCGATCCATCCCTGTATGTCTGTCCACCCGGAGAAACACCATTGGCCAGCGTTCAGGAGATCGTCGACAGGGCTCTGGCATGGGCTGTGCAGAACGGCAATTATCAAATCGCGGACTATCTGCTGGACCACGGCGCGAATATCAACACCAGATGGAGTACCCACGAGCCGGCCAGCATCCTGCACGAATGCGCCTTCGCCGGCCGCATGGAACAGGTGGTCTATCTCGTTGGCAAAGGAATCGACGTGAACATCAGAGATCATCGACACAACGCCACGCCGGAAGACTGGGCACGGCACGCGGGGCATACGGAAGTCGCCGAATATCTTGCGGGATTGAAAGGTACGTGATCTACGGTTTCGCCTGTCCTATTGACCAAGTTCCTCTGGCGGACCGTAGTGTGGTTTGGCTGTTTAGTCCAGTCGTGACGGACGGGAAGCCGAGTATACTTCAAATTACATGCGCCGGCATCGGGAAATGACCTTTATGTTGGCAAATTCTGTATACGGATCTCGCAAGAACGCACGGGCACCCTGACGAAATCATGAATGAGAATGAAGCAGGGTTCGATTAGCCTCAATACGAAAAAAACAGCAACGTGGCGACGCGATAAAACCCTCCGAAACTGGGCGTTATCGACGTAAAGAAGGACATTTTTTCCGTTCACGTACAGTGTCCTGGTGTATCCTGGTAATCAGCAGTATAATCGCCTTTATTTACAAACACATATTCGAATTTACCTCCCCGAAAAATGACGAATCAAGGTTAGAGACGGTGGCCGACTGACAGCATTCTTGAACGCCCTCGGCTACAGGCCCCAACGCAAGATGCTATTGAGCGTACGCAGATCCTCCGATCAGATACGAATTATCGTAACTGTTCGGTAATACCGTAGTTATATGAAAGCGAAAAAAAATGATCGAACTCACCCCGGCTAGTTTTCAGCGGGTTGCTCCTCTGTTTGAGGGAGTCGAACTGTGGCCTTCGCTACCACACAGCGTGATCGAGCAGAAGCAGATCGGTAGAATTTTTGTCGACGACGCAATCGCCCCCCGCGCTACGGTCGTCTGTCATGCCACAGGATACTCCTATGTGGGCGGTGAAAATGAGTCCTTCTCAGATGAATTGGAGCGAGAACTGTTTGATAAGGTCGACAATGACGTGCTTCACCTATGTGGGACGGCTGGATACTGGCAGGATCGCCTGAGGACATTCATGAGAGATTCGTCCGAGCCATACCAGATGTTATCCTTCCGGTTCGACGAAAACTCATTCAAAAAAGTGTCTACCCCGACGAAACTACCGCCCGGTTGTAGGATAGAGCGCATCAATGAGTCACGTGCCGACTTAATTGATCAAGATCCGGAGTCAGGGATTCTCTGGTATTTCGACTCAGTAGAGCATTTCTGTAGAGAGGGTCTGGGCTACGGCATCTTCGAGGGGGATAACCTTGCCAGTTTTTGCTTCACAGCTCTCGTCGGCGCAGGTTGGGCCGATCCTCAATTGAGGACGGGCGAGCCATTCCGCCGCAAGGGATATGCCACGCAAGTAACTGCCGCATTCATTGAGGGTTGTCTCGCAGCGAGATTGGAGCCTACTTGGCATACATGGCCTGGGAACACAGTATCTGAACGATTGGCCACACATATGGGCTTTCGATTAATTGGAGAGTTCACAGTCTATATGCTAAAGCGGGAGTAAAGGGAGCGATGGACTCGATCTGAGAGAATTCGATGGGGGTTAGTTCGAATCATCTTCAGGGTGCCCTTGAAACATAGAGGGTAAATCATCGCCTTCATATAACACGTCCGTGCCCGGCTACGGGGCATACGCCCCTTCACCACAGGAATTGCCAAATGACCCCAAGCGACGATGCTTCTTACGGCGATTCCTCGGTGTGGGATAGCCGCTTCAAACGCGAAGGCGATCTGGACTGGGGAGGGTTATGGATAGATCCCTTTGTGGACACTTTAGCCGAGAGCATCTGCAGCAAGGTTCTGGATCTGGGATGTGGGTCGGGAAACGACGTACGTCGTCTTGCAGAATTGGGCTTCCAAGTCACGGGTCTGGATTTTTCGAAAATAGCGCTGGACATCGCCCGTTCGAAGCGGAACCCGAGAGCCGGTTATGTGAGGGCTGATATGGGTAGGGGGCTTCCATTTCTCAAACGGTGCTTCGATGCCGTCTTTTCGAACGTGGCGCTTCACATGTTCGACGACATGATCACGAGGGCAGTCATTCAGGAGGTAAAGCGCATTCTCCGCCCCTCAGGGATTTTCATCTTTCACGTAAACTCAGTTGATGACCGTGAGCTACGAGCACATCGGAGGCGGGTAACCGAGAAACTGGGGCCGAACCGGGTGCGTGAAGCGGATGGCCAGACCGTTCGCTTCTTCTCTCAATCCGAGCTTGAAGGTCACTTTCGAGAGTGGACGCATCTTAAGATCGAGCACCTATTTGTACCCGATAGAATCACAGGCGATCCTTTCAAAGCCGTCTGGCGGGGATGTGCGCGGAATTGAGATTGCTGCTCCAACGCAGCATGTCAGGCACTTCCCATAACACGTCCGTGCCCGGCTCAGACTGGAGACATAAGATGCCTACACGCCATATCGAAGCAGTAACGATCAACCAGGACACATCTTGCTTTGTTGAGCTCTTGCTGAGATCGCTGTATGCGACACACAGTGATCTTGATGGGATCCGCCTGACAATTCTGGACAACAACTCAACCGATGAGATGCGGCATCTGACGTCTCTCGCTGAGGACAAGAAGATCCCGATCGTGCAAACGAAGTGGGACCGCAACACCCCTGGCAACAATCACGGTGAAAATCTCCGTGACTTTGTACTTTCGCATCAGGACTGTGACTATTTCCTCTTTTTGGACGCCGATATTGTCTTTGTCCAGGATGAGACCGTGACAACGATGGCAAGCGAGTTGGCCGGCGCCGGAGACGACGTCTGGGCTATCCAGGCCAGATTCACCGAAGACTGGGAAACTGAAGTGCCCTGGGGCTCTCTTGACGAAGGAGGGGCGGAAAAGTTCATCAACATCATGATGGAGGACGATATTGAAGACGTCCAGCCGGGAAAGGCGCTTGAGCACCTTCCCATGCCCGCCGTCCTGGGTGACCGTATGCACCCGTCGTGCTGTCTGATCAGGAACACGGAAGCTTTCTTGCTGACGGCTCGTGAGATCGGGTTCTCCTGTGTCGACTTTGAGGAAAGCGGAGGTGGAAAAGTCTACGACACGCTGGGACTGGCGACGCAGGTCATGAAGACCCATGGGCTGCACTATATTCTATCCTCCAAGATGGTTAAGCACTTCAGGGGCGTTGCGCGTAAACAACGAAACGCCGAGAAGGATGAATCACGTGAAAGGCTGCTTCTGCAGTACCGAGCATAAACGATGCGGACTTCCCGCTGTTAGGGGAATGGTAACTCCGCACGGGCAAGATTGGGCATTTCCGGATTGAGACGTAAGACAGCAGCGCCGGATAAGACCAGTTAATCACAAAGGGCCGCGGCGAAAATCCCAACGAAATTAAGCCATTTACCTCGCCATCACGTTCGATGCATCCAATGTGAGTACAGGTAGAACGATAGCCTGGCAGACTTCCCGGATGTGGAAAAATGAACGAAACAGAACGTGAGCAGTTACACAACGAATTCGAGCGATTACGAAAGGCATGCCCCCGCGGGGCCCCTCCCGAAGGCGGGGGTTTTCCAGATTGGATTCGTTGTGGTGTCTAGAGCACCAGTGAGTTCTTTGACGGAACCGCCCACTTGTGGGATGCCCGTTTAGGTTCCACGTACCGTTTCCTCCATAAAGAGACCGCAAAGCAGATACCGCCGGCAACGCCCAAAACGAACTTGCGACATGTGACCGGGTGGAAGGAGTCCTGATCAATGTCTCGTGATATCGGCCCGGGAACTCACCTGTATTGGTCGGCGAAATCCGGCCTTCGCTCCGGAGCCGTTGTAAGGCCCGGAGACTTCAAGAACTATCTGATGCGTCAGGTTCTGATCGAAGTCCAAACGGGCTCTCCAGCGGTAACGGTTCCAAATGCCGCCGAGACAGGTCGTGCGATGTTGGAACTCGCGTGGGAGACCGTTCGTCAACGGGAATTTCCCAATAGGCCAAGTCGGTTTGAATGCCTCTTTCTCTGGACGGAAGCGGGTGCTGCCAGGCGATTCGACTCCCACAGGGAAGCGTGCGAACTGTATGATGTCGAGATTCTTGAATGCGCGCGCGCGTTCGCTGCTGATATGAACCTGATAAGTTACTTCGAAGCGTCTGAATCCCTTGCATCGATGTTCGAGAGGGCGCGAAGATACTGGCAGGCCGAGCGGAAGGACGAGCACGGGGAGATTCTGTTGGAAGGGACAATTCGGATCCAGGGAACAATCTCGTAGATGAAAACCGGGGTTGGCTGGCGGCTGGCCAATCGGGCCATCGGCAATGCGTTTAGCGAGTTCGAAAGCCGTAACGACGATAACACGAACGTGTCGCAAGAACACAATCACCCCATTCGGCAAATCTGGCACAGAACTCAATTACACCAAATCGGAACCGTTTGATGAATACCCATACACCTACCGGTCACCGGAAAGGACGTTTTGTGGCATGCCACAAGTACGTGTCTCGCAACGTGTGAAGTGACTTGAAGCTTTGCCAGGTCATCAGAAAGAGAGAGCCATGGTACTGGAACACGATACGATCGCAAATCATCCATTTCCTAATACAAGGCCCGATGTCAAGATACTCGAGAGTTCTGAGAAGATAGACGAAATCGATTGCCCGGAGCTGCAGTGGTGGTTTGCCGTCCCGCGACTTGGCGAACACTGCCTCACGTCAGCCTATGAGTCCGACACGTTGGCGTTAACCGCGGTCGTCGAGATTGTGTCCACTGTTCCTGCAAAGATCCTGGACACCGACTGCGTCGAACTCCGACTGAAAGAATGGTCGGCTCGGGACGATTGGCCGGTAGAATTCAACCCTGGTCTCATGTATGCGCTGCTGGACGAACAGCAGGCCAGGTGGCTTTCCGTTGTCAAGACTCGAGATGGACGACGGGTTATTGAAACCGAGGGTGACAAGTGGTTTGAGGAGAACTGGGGGGGAAAGATGAGCCGCCGGATCGTTGACGATGGTCGCTACCGGCGCCAACCCGACGGCTCGTATAGAACGACCAACGGTAAAGGGCTGGGTGCAGGCACATACGATGTAACGATCGCCGGTAACACTTTCTGTTGTCTGCGGGTTCTGGACCCCATTCCGGGGCTCTCTACACCGAACGGCGGCGAACTTGTGGAGGCTTTCGTTGAACGCGGAGGGCGGACCGTATTCTTTAGACGATACGATGGTCAGTTCTACCGAGACGGCGATCTGGTCAGGAAGTATCCGGACAATCGCCGAATCGTCATCAACGACACGGTGTATGTGCATCATGACTGCAGCGGGCGGGCTCACGACACCATCACGCAATTCGCGTTGCAACCTGCACGTTCGGAGTCAGGTCAATGACTGCGTTTGAATTGCGCATTACACAGCAGTTTTGCGACGGCGGCTACGCCGCCCTGGCCTTCGGCTACCACCTTCTCGGTTCGCGAGCCTGAGTCGATATAAAATACGGGAAGAGAGAATCAACAATACTTGAGGAAGTAACGATGAATTACCAGTTCAGGCTAAACTGCGGGCTCTTACGCTTGTTTGACGAGTTTGACTCCTCGCCGGATGAGTCGGCGCCTCGCTTCCAATATGAACTCTCGCATCCTGAGCTCGAACGTCTGCGCGAAGAATATAGCCTTGATCAGGTTGCGGGAGGAGGAGACGAGTGGTCAAAGGTCCTGAACTTGATGCAGTGGATGTCTGAAGGCGTATGCCACAGAGGCGACATAACCAAATCGCGGCCCGAAGTCTGCGAATCGGTGCCCATGAACGCTTCGGGACTTCTAAGGTATTCGTTCGGCAAGGGTGAGGACTGTGGTATCAACTGCTACATGCTGTCTATCGTGCTTACAGAGGCCTGCCTTTCGATTGGATTGCGGAGCAGATTGGTATCTCTGAATCCGCTGAATCCGTACGACTTTGATAATCATGTGGTATCGGTGGTCTGGTGTACTTCTCGCTCGAAGTGGGTGATGGTTGACCCTTCGTACAATGCGTATCTGCGTGACTCTGACGGATTGATTCTGAATCCATGGGAAACCAGGGACCGCCTATGCCGACACAGGACGATTTTCTGCAACGACGAATTGAGTCACAACGGAGCCAGGTACAGCTCGGAAGACTATCTGACGTACATGGCGAAGAACCTGCTTTACATGCACTCCCCCTGCTTCAACGGCTTCGGGAGTGTTACCTCAGGGAAGACGTGGCTCACGCTGGCCCCGAAAAACCTGGACGTATGCAAGCGAGAGACATACAACATGAAGTGGCGTGAGGAGGCCGAGAGCGGGAACTGGGAGTACGATGATCTTCAGAGTCGTCTTGAGAGACGAAGGCGGGCGGGAGGCCACGCGGTCACGTCTTCTGTCGCGTCTTTTGCTCAGGCGCCGAGCTGAATAGAATACCGGGAGAGAGTTGGCTGGATCTGAATTCTAACTTCATATTTATCATTTATTTACGTTGTCGAGCACGCGCTGCATGGCGATTGGGCCCAACCCGGGTGAACGGGTGATGAATCGTGGGGACCAGAGCCAGCACGTTGTGGGAGTGTAAACGGAGCCAGTCTGAAGCGAGAGCACATGAGTCACCCGATGACATCCATAGCTACCTCCTTTGCATACGACTGTCCACTTGAGGATTTACTTCCCTTGATAGCTAAGGCAGGATTCACGCATGTCTCGCTTGGCGCACAAGAGCCACATTCGAGCTACCTTGGAGACGCGAGGAGATCCGGTTTGCGGAATCTCCTGCTTGACTGCAACCTGCATATGGACACAATTCACGGCAAGCCACTTCACCTTCCGCAGGCGCATTCGACCCTGGCCGGCACGGTTGAATCCGCGGCCTTTCTCGATGTACCGACGGTCGTGGTGCACGCCGGTCCATTCGTCCTGGATTCCAGGGAGATGCATGAACACCTCGAGGCGGCTCTCGCCACCTGCGAGGCTCTGACTTCAATCCTTCGGGACAACGGAGTTAGATTAGCACTGGAGAATGTTCATCCCGGACCCGCCACGGATCTTGTTCGACGCGCACTTGGCAATTTACCAGGTGATGTTTTCGGATTTTGCTATGACTCTTCACATGATCAAATGGGAGGTCCCAGGCCCTTTACATTGCTCGAGGATATGTCAGATCGGCTTCTGGCGCTTCACTTGTCAGACCGGGTCCGGGAGTATGTTGACCATGTCATTCCCGGCGATGGGTTCATTGACTGGGAAAATCTGTGCGGGCTTATCCGAAACACCAGCTACGGTGGGCCAGTTACACTTGAAGTTCTGACAGAACATTCGAGGGTGAAGGAGAGGAAAGAATTCGTGCGGCTGGCTTTCGAGCAAGCCGCGAGGCTGTACGATCTTACCTTTGCATAAGGGGAAGAAGCCTGACCACCGGAAGTTTGGCTCAGGTCGAACAACACGCCGAATAACAGGTCCGCCTGAGCGCCGGTCGCGTTCGCTCCCACGACCTCGCGCAACCCACATTCGCTGTACTCAGGAGGTTCGCCGGTGGCAAGAATGTCGTAGGCCAGGCGATGCCGGTCGATCAGGAAGGAAGTTTCGGATGGAAATCTCAGTCGTCAGCAGCAGTCTCGATGCCCGCAGTCGCAGCAGGGTGCTTGCTGACCTGTGTCGGATAGCCCTGGAGGACAAGGGGCATTCTGTTGACTTCATCGATCTTCGACAGCTTGATCCGCCGAATTTCGACGATGACGAGATCTATTCATCCGAGGTTTACCAGTCGTGCCACAAGATCATTGCGGCAGCCGATGCGGTCATATTGGCCAGTCCGGTATACAACTGGGCGTGTTGCGCGGAGCTCAAGAAATTCGTCGAATATATGGGCTCGACGCCGCCAGGCGGATCGCTCAGAGGCGCTTTCTATGACAAGGTCGTGATGTTTGTCAATTCGGCCAGCTATCCGCACAGCTATATGGCGTTTGCTTCTCTCGCAACCTCCCTGATGCTGGATTTCAAGTGCATTGTCAGCCCCTACAATGTCTATGCGCACGGCGACAATTGGGGTGAGGGAGGCGAACTCGACGACGCGACGACGGCCAGATTGGTCAAGTCACTATCTGTACTGATTGAGCTTGCGGAGCGACTCAAGAGCCGATCATACGTGTCGAACTGGGAAATCTGACTTCAACTACAAACGAAAGGATCATTGATGCCGCGCCATGACATTCATTGCCGTTTCTTTTCACAGGAAGACCTCCTTGCCGCCGGATGCCTGGACATCCGGATGGCGATGGACGCTGCCGAGTCGGCAATCCGTGCATTTGACAAAGGAGACGTTCTGTTTCCTGACAAGATCGTGCAGATCTTCAACGATGAAACCCAGGAGAGAATAAACTGCCTGCCGGCGACGTTCAAGGATAAGGAGATTTGCGGCATGAAGTGGGTGTCGGTCTTTCCACCGAATCCGGTCAAACATGGGATTCAGAATCTCTCGGCAGTGATCATCTTGTCGGAGATTGTCCATGGATTCCCGATCGCGTTCATGGAAGGCACGCTGTGTTCCAACATTCGGGTTGGGAGCATCGGCGCGCTGGCCGCCAAATATCTGGCCCGTCAGGACGCAACATCGATCGGATTCATCGGCGCCGGTGAACAGGCAAAGATGCATCTGATCGCGATGAAGACTGCCATACCATCCCTTACGACATGTCGTGTGGCCGCAAAGCTGGTTGCCGAGGAAGAACAGTTTACAAGGGAAATGTCTGCAATCGTTCCCGATATGGATTTTTCGATGGCGAATTCAGACCTCGAACGTGCCATTGACGGAGCGGACATCATTGTCACGGCAACCAGTGCACAGGCGCCGCTGCTTAAGGCGGACTGGATGAAACCCGGTGCTTTCTACAGTCACATTGGTGGCTGGGAAGATGAATACAACGTGGCGAAACTGTGCGATAAGATTGTGTGCGATGACTGGGAGACCGTGAAACATAGAACTCAGACGCTCAGTCGTATGTACAAGGAGGGCCTGCTGGCGGATGACGACTTGTACGCTAATCTCGTGGAATTGGTCCGTGGTACGAAGCCGGGGAGGGAAAACGACGACGAAAGAATCTATTTTAACGCGGTGGGTCTGGCCTACGTTGACGTCGGGATCGCCATTGCCATGTATGAGAGAGCCCTCGAAGCGGGCCTGGGACAGGATCTGCAGATACAGCGCGAGATGATATTCGAGCACGCAGACCTTAAAGATTGGGTACGGCTGTGACCAATCCCTCCACGTGTAAAGGCCAGGAGAGATCATCCTCAAACAGACGGAATCGCATGTGCGAGATTCCCCGGCCCCTAAGATACTGAACAGAAAGCCATAAAGCGGCCCCCCGAACCATCAAACGCTATCCACGCCGGGGTCTAAAAACCATCTACTGTTACCCGCAATGCGCCGGTAAGGCCGGTTCGGGGCCCGGAAAACCAATGGAAGCCATATATCCCAGATCCAGAGACGAAACGGGCCCGCTGCCCGACCAGCGAGAGATTGTGGATCTCTGCAAGCGATTCTGGGATCTGGAAGTAAACAACGTCTGCAGGGCGAACTCACAGTGCGTCTTCTTTTGTGACAGTCTCCGGGACGGACGGGTTGTGTTCCGCGTGAATCCGGGATGGGATGGTTCGAACCACCCCAGGACCATCGTGGAATTCGTTCGGCATCTTGCCGATCGCGGCGCGCCTTGTCCCGACATCCGTCCAACCACGGATGGCAGCCCCTGCAAATCCGTTCGAGACCTTGTGATTTCGGTCGAAAGCTTCCTGGAAGGCAAGGTTGTAGACCGCGTCGATACGCTCCGCAGCGTGGGCGAGGCGCTCGCACGGGTTCACGATGCGAGCGAAGACTTTCCAATCTTCAGTTCAGAAGTCAAGGATGCGCGGTTGTACATTTCTGATGCGCTTGAGTATTGCGAGAGGACGACGTTCTCCTCTAACGCGGCGGAAGCGGTCGCCTTGCTTCGGGCACAGTTGAATAACACGCCGAACAGGATGAACGTCCGTTGGCTCCTTTGTCGCGGAGACGTGCGAAGTTGGAACACAATTGCTTCCCCGTCGGGTGAGGTCCGATTCACCGACTTCAATTCGGCTCACTTCGCTCCGGCGCTTGTGGACGTGGTGATGGTCCGGATGCAATGGCTGATCGGTACCGTGGGTCGACAGCTTTCAGATGACGAAATGCAGCGATTCGTGGCGGGGTATTTCTCAGTACGGCCTCCCTCCGAAGATGAACGTACCGCACTCCCTCTCATCTTCGCGGCCTGGTATGCCAGACGACTCTGCCAACTCCACCGGAAATGGAGCCCGAGTTCGCCCAATCGGAAAACCTGGGAACTGGATGACCGTATACTCGCTCTACCGCATGCGGCGATTCGCATGGGCGAGGCTGCAATCGAAGGCATAGATTGAAAGTCGAGAATCACGCTTCCGGATCCAACCATCCATGCACCTTTACACCTACCTGCTGAAGCTCCAGCTGCTCAACGCGCTGGCCTACCGCTTCGAGTATCTCTCGTCAATCGGGCGGAACCTTTTTTTCCTCCTCGGCTCCGTCTTCCTCTGGCGCACAGCGTATCGCGGGATCGACGAGGTCGCCGGGGTCACCGAAGCGCAGATGGTCACGTATGCCGTCGTCGCCGTGCTGATGAATGCTTGCTTCACGGTCAGCATCGACGACGTGCTCTTTGCAAAGATCCGCGCAGGTGAAATCGCGCTCGACCTGATCCGGCCGGTGAACCTCGTCTGGTACTGGATGACGGAAGATGTGGGGCGTTCGATGGCGGCAGTCACGCAGTTCGCCCTGCCCCTGCTGGCCATCTCGCTCCTCTTTGTTGCTCCACCGCTGCCGGCGGGCGTGGGCGCGTTGTTGCTGTTTTTACCGAGCTGTGCGCTGAGCTTTCTGCTGCTGTGGCTGCTCAGCGTCCTGGTCGGCATGACGGCCTTTTGGGTCACCGACTTTGGGGACGTGAGTTCAGTGAAGACCAGCCTCGTCTTCGCCCTGTCGGGACGATTGGTGCCCATGTGGCTGTTTCCCGACTTCATCGCCGATGCTTCGCGGTGGCTGCCCTTCCAGTACATGTTCCAGGCGCCGCTGGAGATCTACATCGGTCGCGTTTCTGCCGCTGAGATTGTCCACATCTTCACTGTGCAAGCGCTCTGGGTCGTGGTCTTCGCCCTGCTCGCGGGTCTTGTCTGGACACGCGCCCAGCGGCGGGTTTTCGTGCAGGGAGGATAGGTAATCCCGTGATCGCCGACTTGTGTCATCACCTGTCCGTTGGGGCCATGTATGGCCGTTTGTCGATGCAGCGGGCGCTGGAGTATCCGTTCTCGCTGCTGAGCATCTGCCTCGGTCTGGGCTTCAACTATATCTGGATCGGCGTCGCCCTCAAGGTGCTGGTCGACCGGTTCCAGCCGTTATCGGGATGGACTTTCGCACAACTCGCCTTTCTGTACGGGCTGAGCCTGATGAGCCGCGGCGTCATGTCCATCCTGTCATTTCAGTCGCGGCAGATCGATCGGTTCGTCACGCGCGGCGAGTTTGACCTGATGCTTCTCAGACCTCTGGAGATTACGTTCCACTTTTCCTGCCACAGAATCAATGTCGTCGGCCTCGTGCATCTTGGCATCGGAGCGGGCTACTTCCTCTACGGGGCCAGGCTGTCCGGCTTTGTCTGGACCCCGCTCAATGTCGCCGAGGTACTCCTCGTCATCGCCGGCGGGACCCTGATCTACTGGTCCTACCTCACTCTCATCAGCTCCATCGCGTTCTGGACCATGCGAAGCCAGCCCCTGGTGGACGCCAGCATGGAACTGATGGCGCGTGGGACGTTCTATCCGCTGACCGTGTACCCGTGGCCCCTGCAGGCGCTATTGACCTTTGTTCTGCCCCTCGGCTTCATCGGGTTCTACCCCGCCTGCGACTTCCTCGGCCAGAGCGCGAACACGTCTCTGCCACTCGACGTGGCCCTGTGGACGCCCGTTGTGGGTGTCGCCATGCTCGTCCTGGCGCTGGCTGTCTTTGCCGCAGGCCTCCGCCGCTATGAAAGTGCAGGTTCGTAGATCATGGCGCATATAGAGCTGGAGAGGGTTTGCAAGACGTTCCGCGTGACCGGGAAGGAAAAGGGGCTGGCCGGTTCGGTAAAGGGCCTGTTCCGGCCCAACCGGCGTGAAGTACACGCGGTGCGCGACGTGAGCTTTGCGATCGAGCCTGGCGAGCTGGTTGGATTCATCGGTCCGAACGGCGCGGGGAAGTCGACGACGATTAAGATGCTTTCGGGCATCCTCTATCCCACGTCCGGGCGCGTCTCCGTCGTCGGCCTCTCGCCCCAAAGGCAGCGGCGGGCGGTCGTACAGCGCATCGGCGCGGTGTTCGGCCAGCGCAGCCAACTGAACTGGGACCTTCGCCTGGGCGAATCCTACGAGCTTTTCAAGCGAATCTATCGCGTTGCCGGCGACGACTTCGAGCGGAGCCTGGCCGAACTCTGCGAGGTACTCGGCATCGGCGATCTTCTCGACACACCGGTGCGGCAGTTGTCCCTGGGACAACGTATGCGCGGGGAGTTGGCCGGCGCCATGCTGCACGCGCCGGATATCCTGTTTCTCGATGAGCCCACGATAGGCATGGACATCGAGGTGAAAGCGGCGATCCGGGAATTCATCCTGGACATCAACCGGCGCCGGCGCACCACCGTGCTGCTGACCACGCACGACCTGGACGACGTGGAGGAGCTCTGCGAGCGACTCATTATCATCAACCAGGGACGCATTATCGAAGATGGGCCGCTGGCGGCGCTCGTCGACTCGATCACCCCGCACCGCTATCTGATCGTCGAGTGCGATCCCGGCGCCGGCGAGCCGCTGAGTGGCTTCGCGCATCCCCACGCGGAGATCCTCGAAAGGCGGAACAATGTCGTACGCATCCGCTTTGCGAGGAGCCAGGTGTCTGCGTCCGCACTCATCGCGGAGCTGTCGGCCCGCTTTCGGGTGCGCGACGTGTCCGTCCAGGAGCCCGATATCGAGGACGTGATTCGCACGGTCTACGGGCGAGAGGTAGAAGGCTAGACGCAGTCAGAGTGTTCAGATGGTCGGCTGATGCCCTTCGTTGCCCGGAGGTCGTCCGACGCGTGATTACAACGTAACAGGACGATGATATGAATATCCTCTTCGTGTGCCTGCTCACGTTTGTCTTCTCTGTTTCGACGGTCGACGCGGATGCCGGCGCTGACGACGACTATGGCCGGAGCCGTCCTGGCGGCCTGATCATCCCCTGGCGATCGCTACTTCAGGGCGAGGGCCTGGAAGGCTGGCGAGCGACCGCATCGTCCGGAGGGTGGTCACGCGACGGTGAGGCCGTTGTCGGGAAGCTGGACGGCAAACGCAAGTCCCATATCTTTCAGGGGGATTCAAGCTGGAAGAATTACGAGTACTCGCTCTTCGTCACACTGAATGCGGGCTCGTGCATGCAGTTCCCTTTCCGCGTGACCGACGACAGAAAGGGCTTCTACTTCGTCGAATTCGATTACGCCTGGCAGACGATTAACGTTACGTTGCGTGAGCCTGACCGTCATGGCGTCACCAAGCTCAGTGTCGTCAACTATGCCCTGGAGAAGGGAAGGGAGTACCACCTCATCATCTCGGCACGACACCGTTCGCTGACCACCTATATCGACGGAAAGCTCATCAACCAGGTGACCGATGCCAGGTACGACGGAGGAGGCATCGGCATTGCGATGTGGTGGGACACGCGCGCGACATATCGCGATCCGAAGATACGGTACTACAGGTGGCCGTAGTACATGAGGGCGATGGATTGCCGAGATTTGGCTGAACGGAAGCGGGAAAAACAGCTTTCAGCCGTCAGCTTTCAGCTTGAATCAAAAACCCTTCTGATAACCGGTCCAATCACTCCCCCCTTGAGGGGGAGTCGCAGAAGCCGAGCCGGCCCACAGACTAGTCCAAGGCGCTGCCCTGAACCTGCGGTCGCTGAGCCGCTGCCTTGGGCGTGCCTGGGCGTCGGCGACGGCTGATGCGGTGGGGGGATGTCAACGTCTTAACAAATACAAACAGCATGAATTGACAGGCGCGCATTTTGCGTTTTCGACAACACACTTTCCCTGATTGCAGACCTGTAGACGTTCAGGGACGTGGAGGACCATAGGGGTCTTCGTGTGTGAAGTTTCGATGGTCAGAATTGGACGCCCACCTGTCCCGATTCGGATTTTGCTTACCGTTGTAGATTTCGTTACATTTCCCCCAGGGTTTCGAAACGGACACGAGTGGCCTGCGACCGAGGACAATCTGCCCTCTTTCACGGCATGATCCACCAATATCCGGAGCGAGGGCATCCTGCCCTCGAACTTCCTGTAGCCCGCTAAATCCCGAATCAAGGGCTTATAGTTTCCCTTGCATCCGAAATCACGAGGAAGAATTGAGGAAAATGGCCGGGCGTTGGTCGGATGCACTGACAGCAGATGAACGAGGATAACCAGGGCGCGGTTGTTGCGATTTGAACTCTACTGTGATCCGGCAGACCTCCACATCGGTTAACACGGCACCTTCGGCTTCGGGGGTGTCTTGTAATTTCCAGCCCATGTGCGACCTGAGTCTCACGAACTCCCATACCAATGAAAACCCGCCACAGAGCCTACGCCTATATCACCAATGGGTGTCGCCTGCTCCTCTTTACGCAGCCCGGAGCGCCGGAAGCCGGCATTCAGGTTCCCGCAGGGACGATTGAGCCGGGGGAGAATCCTCGGGATGCGGTGATGCGAGAAGCACAAGAGGAGACGGGATTATCGGGGATCAGATTTGTACGGTTCCTGGCCCGGGATACCCGGGACATGCGGGACTGCGGGAGCGATGAACTCCAGCATCGCTGGTTTTTTCATCTGTCTTTGGAAGGGCCAACAGAAGAGACGTGGCGCTACGGAGAACATTCGGAGGATGGCTCTCTCATCCATCCGTTCGATTTCTTCTGGGCCGATGTCTTGACACTTCCTCAGCTCGTTGCCGGCTACGACGACAAGATTGACTTATTGATAAAATCAATAAAAACAGACAAATAAAACACATGTCCAATTGATGTTCAGAGCCGTGTGCGCCACTCATCAGTCGTCTTGCGCATCGGCAACCCTCTAAGCGAATCACAAACCAACATAGCGTTCGCCGAAAAATGGTTGAGAAGGAATCGATATGGAACTGATTCGCTCCTCGGACATCCAGGTGTTCAGCAATTCCGGAATCGAATCCCGACAACTGCTGTTTCCGGAGAACTCATCGTCGAAAAGGGTTACGATTACACAGGTCATGGTCCCACCTGGTGGCAAGAATCCTCCACATCGACATAGCGCATCGGAACAGATATGGATTGCCTTGCAAGGTTCCGGAAATCTGCTTCTGGAAAGCGGGGAGACAGTGGGATTCGCTGAAGGCGACGTTGTTCGGTTTGAGGAAGGTGACCTTCACGGGTTTTTCAATTCCGGTACCCAGACCTTTGTCTACATGTCAGTCACATCGCCACCGTTGAATTTTCGTGCGGCCTACGACAGTGATTGGTCGAGGTGATTGTCGGACCATTTTCCGCTTGCCTATGACTGCTCCAAAACCACTTCTGACATACCGGGAATTCGTCGATTATGATCTTTCTCTTCCAGTCGCGCAGGCCATTTGCTTAAAGGCCGGCATCCCGGAACCGACCTCGATCCGACGATTGAAGCGCGGCGAGGTGAACGCGATCTTCTTGCTGGAATTGTCGGGTGGCGATTTGCTTGTTTTGAAGGTCTGGGTCAGATGCTCGGACGACCAGGTAATGCGAAGGGAAGAGGGGGTTATCAAAATTGTCCAGCGCGAATGTGCGGTACCTACGCCAGACTGGGTCTACGTCTCATCCGGCGACTCCGCTCTCGCTTATCCCCATGTGCTGATTGAATACGCGGCCGGCGTCGATGGCGACCGGGTGTGGAGTGATATTGGATTCGAAGACAGGGAGAAAATCCTCACACAATGCGCCTGGCAGATGAGGGATCTCCACTCAATTTCTTTCGGTCCGGATACCGCCGCCATTCTCGGTAACCCGATGACTGGAAGCGAGTGGCGGGAGTCCGAGGAGAACCGATTCCACGGGGCTGTCGGGCTTCTACGGAATCAAGGCTGGCTGGGAAAAGACACCCTCGATCGATGCACGGCGCTCTGGACCGACCGGGCCGAATCCTTGGGAACAGCGGAAGTCGATGCCCTTGTCCATCATGACTTTCAGTTGCATAATCTTCGTGTAGATCCGGAAACCCTGAATCTGATAGCGGTCTTGGATTTCGGAAAGGCCAAAATTGCTCCGGCATTTACTGACTCCAGAGATCTTCATCTTAGCGTATTCCTCACGACACCAGAAATATCTGAATGTTTCTGGCGTACTTTTGGTATGCTGAGTGCAGAGCAAGAATTGGTTCTGAAACTCCACTCCCTCGCCAGGGTGCTGGACATCCTCGCCGCGTACCAAGGTCCGGCGCCGGGAGGCTGGGACCGGACGACGGTGTTGAAACTTCTCGATTAGACAGCGGCATGCAGCCGAACGCAAGGCACGCCGGTCAGGATTAGGACACAATAAACTCGGAAGGATCGACACCTGAACAGCCATTCACACAAGGAGAGAATGGAAATGGACCGTGAATTCAGCGTTCGTGCAGTACAGTGCGATCACCGGGCTTCCGACGAGGAGGTCTACGAGAACCTGGTTCGGGCGACCGCCCCCCTGGCGCGCTCCTGGGAGAAGCTGCGAAAAGCGGGCCGCATCGCACTCAAGTTCAACATGGGGCATACAAATGTGGCTCGATTCAAGGGCCGCCGTCGAGAGCTCGTCGACGAAGCTGTCTTCCGCGCCGTCCTTCGGCTATTGCGTGAACGGACCTCAGCGACGCTCGTCGCCGCCGATACGTTCTGCCGGGACGCGTCCGGGGCCGCGACGGACTACTTCAACTATCTTCCGCTCCTCGAGGAATTCGACGTCGAGCACGCGGAGTCAAATTACCCCCCCTTCGCCGAGTATGACGTACCGGGCGGCGGCTGTATGTTCCAGCGCTACACGCTCAGCCGGTGCTTTAGCGAAGCGGATGAGGTCGTTTCCGTCGCCAAGTTGAAGAACCACCTGTTCATGGGCGTCACGCTTTGCACCAAGAATCTCTTCGGCCTCACACCCACGATCCCGCCCGAAGGTCGCGTACGCACCTATTTCCACCACGCGATCCGGCTGTCCTTCGTGCTCCCCGATCTGGCGCGCATTACCAACCCGTGTCTCAATATTATCGACGCCACGACAGGTCAATGGGGTCGTGAGTGGGACGGCGAGGGACGCGTGTGCGACACCCTCATCGCGGGCGACCAGATCATCGCCACCGATGCCGTTGGCGCGAGCCTGATGGGACACGATCCCGCGTCCGATTGGCCGACGCCGCCATTCCG
Organism: Gemmatimonadota bacterium; assembly: GCA_028874335.1. Taxonomy (GTDB): domain Bacteria; phylum Latescibacterota; class UBA2968; order UBA2968; genus JAAXHE01. The sequence continues at coordinate 282,334 of JAPPJY010000088.1, forward strand.
TCGCGACCGAAACCATCTCCTCGTTGCCGCACAGAGCGGATTCGGGACGGTTGATCTCGACGAAATTGACTTCGAGAGCGAAGTCGAGGGACCATTGAACGAATTTGACTCTGAAGAGCAAGATCCGCCGGAAATCATGGCAACGGTAAGGGAGACGGCTTGCGAACAGGGACTGTTCTATCGCGACCGTATGCAGGCGATGATCGACGAACACGGCGGGAATTTCGTGTATCTGCAGGATGGCGAGGTCAAGTGGAGCGGAGAAAACCCGGCGCACATCAGGAGCCACCGCGAGTTCACCGGGAAAAAGCCGGGCAGCGCGTTGTTCCTCAAGAAGGTCGATCCCGAAGAGCGCGAAGGCGAGCGCTTCGAAGCGTATGAGGAATGCCTCGAACTCCTGCGCGCGTGAGTCTGCCGCGACCATTTCTTGGCAAGCTACGGGTGCCGCCGGCACATTTTCCTCAGCATAGGAGGACAAAAAGGGATGGTCCAGAGAAACTACCTGCTCCCCGGTGTATTCGTACTCGGCCTTGCATTGCCAGTCGTTGGAGAAGTTCGCAGCAAAGGAGAAGGTATGACACGTGAAGACATTTACAAAGCCGTCCAATCTCTTTCAAGGGAAAAGGACCTGTTCGCTGCCAGCGAATTTGTAATCGGACTTGAAAGCGAGTCAGAGATTGTTGCGGCTTACGGCAATCTTGTTCTCGACTGTTACTGGAAGGCCAAATCCACGGAGCAGGTGCTTCACTTTGCAAATGCCGGTATCCACTACAGCCTGGCTCGAGCAGCCAGATACGATGGAAAGGATGACGATTCAGCAAAAAAGCTTCGATTTGCTGCCAAGAGGATGGCGACCGACGCAGCATCCTGTACCTGGATCGGCTGGGAGGAGCCCGGGATTGCGATTTCACCAGACCAGATGCGACAGGGTCTTGCAATGGCACGATATAGCGTTCGGCAATTGCACGAGCTTGATCCAAGTGCCGTTCAGCTGGCGTTTACCTACTGGTTTCTCGGCGCACACCACATTGCGTTGGAGTCATATGGCGAAGCTCTTTCGGTCTTTGCGCAGGCGCGGGATTACAGCAAGGCACATGGCTCCAAACCTGATGAACTGGCAATGCTGGAGGGCTATATCGGGCTGACACGGATTCTGAAAGGAGAGAAAGACGTCGGCGAATCGGAGTTCAGCTCCTCAGTATCGGCCCTCGAATCACGCGAGAACCAGGATGCTGAGTTTTATGCGAAGCAGCTATTGAGTGTACGCGCCTTCTTTGCGAAACAGTGAAATGCAGGATGACGATCGCTTCTTCCGTCATCCCTTCCGATAAACCAACACGGCTCTTTATACAGGCACTCCCCACGGCACAGATGGTTGGCCTCACGGCGCAACCGCTACGTGGGATCGCGGGCGCCGAGAACGGCATCTGCCTTTCGTAGGGCTCTCTTCGTCCTGACTGCAACGCACATTAGTAACGCTCCGGCGGGTTTGCGGTTGGCATGGGCGCTTAAGCGATGTCTGCGTGAGATGTTGGGGGACAGGACATCTGGAAGATGAAGACGTTGGTAAACAGAGTAGCCGTCGTGACAGGAGCAAGCCGCGGAGGGGGGAAGGGCATTGCCACCGCGCTCGGCGAAGCCGGCGCGACTGTATACGTGACGGGACGCAGTTTCCGCGGGAACCGGACCACGGACATCCCCAACGAAACCATTGAAGACACGGCTGAAACGGTGACTCAACTGGGCGGAGTCGGGACTCCTGTTCAGGTTGATCACACGATAGATGAGCAGGTTGAAGGACTCTTCAGTCGCGTCATGAAAGAGCAAGGTCGGCTGGATTTACTCGTGAACAACGCCTGGGTCGGTTACGAAATGGGCGATGGATTCTGGGGGCGTAAACGGTTCTGGGAGCTTCCGATGCGACAGTGGGAACTCATGCACGGAGCCGGGTTGAGATCCCATATGACCGCTGCTCGAGGCGCGATTTCGATCATGCTGGATCAGGGTCGCGGTCTGATCGTCAACACCACCAGTGGGATCAATCCGGACAGCAAGTTCCACCCGAATCTGTTCTATGACACGTTCAAGTCGTCGATATATAGAATGACGCATGGAATGGCAGAAGAATGCCGCAAAAGCAGCATAGCAGTTATCCTGTTGTCGCTTGGCGACGAACACCAATACATGCGAACCTGGGAACCTGACGACAACACCAATCCTGAAGACCTGGAGAAGACGTTTACACCAGTATACGCCGGCCGAGCGATAGCGGCGTTGGCTGTCGATCCGGAGGTGATGAGCAAGGTAGACGTAAGACCATATCTTGAGGTCCCGGATGTGGCCCGAGAGTACGGATTTAGAGACGTCGATGGTCGACAGCCCTGAACATTCGCTTCGTGAGAGTCACAATGACTTGACCTTTGGATGTTCGCCGACCACGAGGGCGTTAGATGCCAGTTGTCTGAGTTCCACGGAGCAAGAAAACGAATACTCTGAGAAAGGATCTTCGACTCCATGAGTCCATTCCTTAGCGATCAAGGACAACCGATCGGATTCCCGATTCCGGATTGGGAACCGAGTCGGCCTCCTGCAAGGGAAGTCATGAAGGGCCAGTACTGCCGCCTGGAGCCCTTGAATCTAGATAAGCACTCGCGCGAACTCTACAGCGCGATTTCTTCAGATCAAGATGGAGCCAGCTGGACGTACCTCGCCTATGGACCGTTCGAGAGTTTCGAGGATTACCACCACTGGCTGTCCGGGTGCCTCAAGAGCGACCCTCTTTTCTTCGCGATAAGGCCAATTTGCGTGGGCAGGGTCCTCGGTTTAGCAAGTTACGTAAATATCGACCTGCTAAATGGCTGCATTGAAGTAGGGCATCTCTACTTCTCCGAGCGCTTCAAACGGACACCAGCCGCCACTGAGGCGATGTATCTCATGATGCGGCATGCGTTTGACCTCGGATTCCGACGATACTCATGGAAATGTGATAGTCTCAATGCTGCTTCTCGAGCTGCTGCTGAACGTCTCGGATTGTCGTATGAAGGTGTGTTTCGAAATGCCAAGGTTTATAACGGACGAAACCGGGACACCGCCTGGTTTGCCGCGATTGACTCCGAATGGCCTGCTTTGCGAAAGGCCTTTGAAACCTGGCTAAACCCGTCAAACTTTGACGAAGCGGGCAACCAACGCAAACGGCTATCCGATCTGACGGCCCCGATACTTAAAGAAAGAGGCTGATTGGTTCCTCTTGGCGCCCAATCGGCATCGCTGAGTGGAAGAGCCCGCCCCGTCACGACTTCGTCGCGCACCATCGCAGACACCAGCCGTCGGCGGAAATCACTATTGAGAGTAATCCTTTTCAAATGGAGCAGGTCGTTGTCGATAGAATGTCCTGAGGATTTCGACGGCCTTGCGAAGGCCGGGCAGGCGGTTGCCGCTACGTTGAGAGAAATGGCGGGTTCCGTTCGCGCCGGAGTAACCACAGCGGACGTCGATCGCGCCGGCGAGTTGGTGCTCGACCGGTACGGCGCAACGTCCGCGCCCCGGCTGTTCTACGGTTTTCCAGGTGTCAATCTTATCAGCGTCAATGACGAGATTGTTCACGGTATCCCGGGTGATCGCGTGCTTGAAGAGGGTGACATTGTAAGCCTGGATGTCACTGCGGAACTGAACGGCTACATTGCGGATGCGGCAATAACCATCCCGATTCCTCCATGCTCCCCGAAAGCCGTTGGATTGTGCAGGTGCGCCCGCACGGCATTCGAAATGGCGGTGGCCGTCGCTCGTGCGGGCAAACCGATCAATCGCATCGGCCGTGCCGTTGAGCGAGAGGTGACGCGAAAAGGTTTCCGGGTTGTCAGAGGGCTTACCGGGCATGGAGTCGGTCGCGTCATCCATGAAGACCCCATCGTTGCCAACACCTTTAATCCGCTCGATTCGACGCCGCTTACGAATGGTCTTGTGATCACGATCGAGCCATTGATTGCTGAGAATCCGGCCCGGGCCGTTGAAGACAGCGACGGTTGGACCATGAAAACCTCGAACGGATCTCTCTCGGCTCACTATGAGCATACGGTTGTGATTACCGATGGCCGGCCTATCCTGCTGACCGCGGCCTGAAGACTCTGACCTCAGCAGGCACGCTGGTTCCTGGCTTCAGCGCCGCGGCGCCTGCGCGCGTGAGTCTCGATTCGTGCGCAGCTAGACGTAATGCGTCATTGGCGGAAGTGTCAAAGGACACCCGAAATGGTCAGCTCTGAAAGCCAACCTATTATCATACTTGGCGCAGAGCGCAGCGGGACATCCGTGGTTGCCGAGATGGCGCACGCATGGGGTGCAAATGCAGGCGCTTCCGAAAAGTTGCACGCAGCAGATGCGCATGCGCCCAGAGGTTATTGGGAATACCTGCCGTTATGGGATTTTCTGGCCGAGTTAGGGGAATTTGCTTCCGGTGCGACCTGGTGGGACCGTGACTTTCAACATCGAATCGGAAATTATGCTTCTGACCCGGTGTATCGAACAAAAGCCGCTGTCCTGGTGTCAGAGATGGACGAGGGCGGCCCCTGGTTCTGGAAGGATCCTGCGCTCTGTCATTATCTCCCGTTTTTCAAACAGATATGGGGAGATGCGATCTATATAATCACAGTTCGCCACCCTCTGGACACAGCCGTGTCCTGGCAGAAGTTCATCATGCCGTCCAAATTGAAAAACCGGATCTCGTTTGTGGCGATGAATCTGCTGCGCTGGCAGCACATGATGACGCTGATCCTGCGCTACACCGAAGACGCGGCGCACCGGCTTTTTGTTGGATACGAAGATATCATGCGAAAACCACACGACCAGGCCGAGAGATTGTCCAACTACCTGAATTCGAAGTTTGAAAATCGCGACTCACGAATTCAGGCGATGGCCGATACGGTTGATTCTCGATTGTGGCGGAATAACTGTGGAATCCCTTTCGACCGGGCGCCGGAGGCGACAGAGTACCAGAAAGCGCTCTACGCCTTTGCAAGGCAGAAGATCATCGATCCACTTCAGTCGTTCGACAGCGCCAGGTATCCATTGCCACCCGGGTATCTTGAGTTTCTGAACATTCAAGAGGCTTTGCTGAAAGCGTGTCGCGATCTTGAAACGGTTGCAAGCGCCTGAAACCGGGCCTGGTGTGCGGACGCATTATACGGGACGATTAGAGCCTTGCAATTTGTCCTCAATGCAAATTGCGTTCAAGTCTGATAGTGCTGCTTAAATACCGAATGGTGTTTTTAGTCCCCCCAACGCATCAGCCTTCGCCGGCCCTTCGACAAGCTCAGGGACCGCATGCTCAGGGCAGGTTAGGGGTCGCGTGAAAGCGGCTAAATGACTTCCACTAAACTGAATTACGCGTGGTCATTGAGCTTGTCGAAATGCCCGCGATTTAACAACTCTTCGACCCATCGGCAAGTTCAGGACAGGCCTCAGGGGACGGCTCGGCTTCTGCGACTCCCCCTCAAAAGGGGAATGATTCGTTCATAAAACAGGCGCGTACGTTCCCTGTCGCCTAGTTGGTTGCGACTGAGCAAAGCGAAGCTGCGCTTGGAAAAGATGAAACCACGTAGGTTCAATCAGTCGTCGAGTATTCGACTTTCTGCCGCGCAGCGATTGAAGCCGAATGCCCGTCGGTTTCGGCTATATCGATAGTGTGCGGCTCAAGTATTCTATACAAACGACAATTGGGCTGAACTGTGATCAATCCCTGGCTGAACGTACCAGTTGCTGACTACAAGATTCACATGGAACATGAATCGGTCCGTCAAGGTGAGATGATCCGGAAGCACCTTAGGGATTGCCTGGTACGGTTTGATCCGAAATCGCTTCTGTATCTGGGTGCGGGTATTGGTAATGGATTGGAGAGCGCTCAAGTGTCACAGTTGAGCGACATTTTGGCCGTGGATGTGAACCCCGAATATATGGCATATCTTCGGAATCGCTTTCAGATGCTTACAGTATTGCGGACGAAGGAATGCAGTTTTCCGGAAGGCTTCAGTGACCCTGGCCATTATGACCTCGCGTATGGCGCGTTGTTTTTCGAATATGTGGATCTGGAGACATCGCTGGCAGCTATTGCTGCGCATCTGGCACCGGACGGACACCTGGTCGCGCTCCTGCAGCAACAATCCGAACAGGGAAAGATGACGAGTTCAGGGGTGGCTTCTCTTGAGACCGTCCTCCCGATCATGTCCCTTCACACGCCAGGCGCATTCAGGGATCTCGCAGACTTGAATGGTGGGTTCAGGCACGTCTCCACGAAGCACATTACGACCCCGCACGAAAAGCCGTTCTGTGAAGTTGCTCTTCAAAGGGCATAGCAACCTGTCGAAACTAGTCTGATTGTTGCGTCCTGGACCGTGGCGAACGTGTAATGATGATATATTTGGCAGATCATTCAGCTCGGAGATCGAGATGAACAAGCGAAGAATCATCCAGCTGTTGTTGGCAGCACTGTTGTTGAGCGGGTTTACAATCGGCGCGAACCAGATTCCACCCTTGAACACCAACGTGCAAGAGAAGGTGACCGAGGTCGCACCCGGATTGGTTCAGACGAATATATCCGCGGACTCAACCGGCGAGGGGCTTCCCCAGAACGTGCACGTGGCTCAGATAGACCTGCGGAAGTACCGATTGAAGATGGTCATGGCGATGAATCAGATCATCGGGCAGGAGGCGACAAGCGATATGGCAAGGAGATACAACGCTCTTGTCGCCGTGAATGCGGGATACTCCTTTTCGAACAATGCATGGAACATCTTTCACGGCGATCCAAGCGAGTTCTTTGTTCTGGATGGAAAGATCCTGAGCGAACCGCGATCGCCCGGTCGCAGGAGCGTTGGAATCTGTACGAGGAACGACAGGCAGACCATGATCGTCGCGGAACCACTGTTGAGTATAACGGTGACAACGGATGAAAGTGAAGAGAGCGAGGTGACCGGAATCAACCGGAGGCGAAACGAAGTCCGTGGATGGGATAAAGAAGGGGCCGAAAAAGAAGAACTCGACAAGAATGACCTCATCCTCTATACACCGGAGTGGAACCGAAGTACACTCACCGACCGAAATGGTGTCGAGGCAATCGTGCGGGAGGATGCGGTTTCAGCCATCCGTGACAATGTCGGATCCAATCTCATCCCTTCCAACGGATACGTCCTTTCCGGGTCCGGCAAGTATGCCGACTGGTTGAAGCAGCACGCCCGGGTGGGTTCAAGGGCGAAGATCAGCTATCAGCTGACCTCCCGGGAGAATCCGGGTAGCCCGCTTCCATTGGAAGATTGCAGCTATACGAGCGCCGGGACACTGCTGATTCGAGATGGCCGGCGGTTTACTGATTACGGCGCCGAGTCCTTTGAGCCGTGGTTTTATGACCTGAGACATCCAAGGACGGCGATAGGGATGTCAAAAGACAATAACACGCTTTGGCTGATCGTCGCTGACGGTCGCCAGCCCAATCTGGCCATGGGGATGACCCTGCCGGAGCTCACGGATCTGCTTGCAGACCTTGGGGCGCACAATGCCTATAACCTGGATGGAGGGGGTTCCAGTACGATGGTGGTCCGGGGAGAGGTGGTGAACAGTTACTCTGACATCCACAGGGGTGGCGTACGCAAGGAGCGCCGCCGATGCGATGCAATACTGGTGTTTCCACGATAGACAAAGAGGGTAGCCTGACCGCGTGAAACGCGCTCTGCTCACACGGGTCGTCCATCCCGCACAGCGAAAACCTGCGCCACGTTCGCAGGAAATTCAGGACGTCACAGAACGCGAAAGAGGACAAGCTAAGTGGCGCGTTTTCAGACCTCTATCGCGCGCTTCTCAATCAGATAGATCATCGGCATATGTCGCTTCGCGGAAGTCGGAGCCGCCCGCAAGGTGTATGAAGGCAATCCAACGATATCTGCATTTACAATTCGATATGATGCTCACAGCTGCGTTCATCGTTTTGGTGAGGAATTGCCTGCACCTGGCATGCAGTGTGAAAACGACAGCTGCACAATTATCTCGTGGCTGATTTCTTCAGTAAGTCTGAGGTAAGGAAAACGACGTGCTGGAATTGAGACCATTCGGAAGAGATGATTTCCAGAGACTGATCAGTTGGATCACATCTCCTGAATTCCTCTTGCAGTGGGCAGGTCCGAGCTTTGCGTATCCTCTCGATAAAGCGCAACTGGAGAAGTACGTTCAGGAGTCGGAGGGTCGCCACCTTCGACGGAGGATTTTCAAGGCAGTCGATACCGCTTCTGATTCGGTGGTTGGGCATATTGAGCTTAGTGGTATTGACCTGAGGAACAAAGCTGCACGAGTGTGTCGTGTTCTGGTTGGCGATCCCTCTTATAGAGGAAAAGGGATTGGCACCTGGATGATGAAAAAGATCCTGGATTTGGGATTCAATCAATACGGGTTGCATCGCATCGATCTGGTTGTGTTTGACTTCAACAAGCCGGCAATCAGATGTTACGAAAAGCTTGGCTTCGTAAAAGAAGGTTGTCTCAGAGAATGTCGCAAGATAGGCGACGAATACTGGAGTCTTTGTCAGATGAGTATTCTGGAGTCTGAGTGGCGATCTTCACTATTGCATGAGAACAAAGAGCAGATGGGAAGATATTCTGTCGGATACGATGATCGAACGGCTCGATTCATGCAGGAGCGTACGGCCGACACGCACGCTCAGTTTCTTATCCCTTACCTTGTTTCCGGGATGGATCTCCTGGACGGTGGATGTGGCCCTGGAACAATAACGAAGGGACTGGCTGAGATCGTGGCACCGGGGCGGGTACTGGGAGTTGATAAGGAACAGAGTCAGATATTTCTTGCCCAACGCCATACTGATGGATCTCCCACATTCGAGTTCAAAGTCGGTGATCTTTGTAGTCTGAATGTTGACGACGAGTCATTCGACGTCGTCTTCGTTCACGGCGTCCTGGAGCACATTCCTCACCCAAAGAAAGCCGTCTCTGAGATTCACCGAGTATTGAGACCGGGAGGGTTGGTGGGTTCAAGACATGCCGACTTCGGAGGGTTCCTTCTTGAGCCCACTCCTCTGCCACTCGGGCTATTCTCACAGTTATTCATCCAACTGATGAGACGAAATGGCGGGGATCCCTATTGTGGACGTCGCCAGCCAGGACTTTTCCGAGACGCAGGGTTCGAAATCGTCAAGGTTTCCGCGTCTTATGACTGTTGGACATCGGATATGGCTTCCACACAGAGAAACGCGGAATTTCTCTCCGAGTTGTGCGGTGATTCCGGATTCTCTGATCAGCTGTTGGAATACGGCCTGACAGACAGGGGTGTCTTGAATCGTCTTTCGTCCGCTTTCCTCACTTGGGGAAAGATGCCTGAGGCGTTTGCGGCTGAAGCGTGGGGTGAATTAGTCGCCAGGAAGACGTGAGAGGACCGACGCACAACATCTCAGAACCCGGCCTTGGTGCATTTGCGCCTCCGCCCAACCGTTGCACGGGTTCGCAATCGGGAGAAAATTTACCCCAGAGCAAGGTCTACCCCGACACGGGGGCCAAACACAATGGCCAACACATCTCTGCCAGTGATCACACGAAGCAGATTGGTATCTGATTTGTCGAAACTGGGGCTTGCCTGGGGCGACACGGTGATGTTGCATGCTTCCGTCAAGGCGGTCGGCTGGATCGTCGGGGGCCCTGATATGGTGCTTCGGGCGACCCTGGACGTGCTCGGCTCAGCGGGAACCTTGATGATGTACATCAAGTGTGAGGAGCCCTTAAACGAAATCGACGATTGGCCGGAGGACTGGAAGGACGCATATCTGGCTGAGTGTCCACCGTTCGACCCGTCTCGGACTCGCGCCAATCGCCGTTGGAGCATTCTTACGGAGTTCCTGCGCACCTGGCCCGGGGTGCGTTGCAGCGACCATCCGGAGGCGCGAGTGGCGGCTGTCGGGGCAAAGGCGGAATGGATTACGGCAGACCATCCGTTGCAGTTCGGGTATGGCGCGGGTTCCCCGCTTGAGAAGTTGTGTGACGCTGGGGGGAAGGTACTATTGCTGGGACCGCTGTTCGATAGCCTGACTATTCTTCACTACGCAGAGCATATGGCTGACATTCCCAACAAGAAGACCGAGCGCTATCGTTGGCCGGTCTTGCGCGACGGCAAGCGCGAATGGATCGCGTTCGAGCAGTTTGATACGTCCAACGGAATCGTCGACCGGCTCGACGGTGATTATTTCCATCGCATTGTAGAAGAATATCTCGATCGCGGAAGCGTCTCCAAGGGGAGGGTTGGCGCTGCGGACTCGTATCTGTTCGATGCGAGGGACCTGGCGGACTTTGCCATCGAATGGCTGGAGAGACAACTGGGCTAAATTCCGTGAGTCCCGCAAAGCGGTCAACGGCATTGTTCGGAGCGTCGAAGGCGTTAACCAGCGCTTGTTAGATGCATTCTTGAAATGTTCGTTCTCAATCTCACGCGCTCGCAGCTTGAAACCTACAGATTGATCTGGGGGAGTTTCACAAACTTCGATTGGACCTTTCTGGGCCCTGGGAGGACGTTTGGATTCTACGGCAGATTGGGAGTGGACGCAGCGGGACGCGTAGACCTGCTTGGTCTATGCGTGGCTTGCTCGGCAAAACATGCAATTGATGAACACGGTGGCCTGCCGGAACAGCTCAGACAGAAGCTGTGTCCCGGATCGGGAGCGACTGCCGATGGGCTTGCCGACTGGAGAGTTGAGTTCATTTTCGCCGAGAATGCCGGAGGAACAACGGCGAGTCATCTTCTGCTATGCTATGGTGACTCAGCGGATCTGAGAAAAGTCCATTTCAGTCGCTTCGAGTCGAAGTCGGAAGGGTCGAATGGTCCACTTACCGCAAGAAACGAATACTACCCGGTCAGCGCTGGAGCGTGTCCGGGGGCCGCAAAAAAGATCACGGTTTCGGACCTGCGGTCTCTCGTTTCACAAAACCCCGTGGTTGCCCTCACGGGAGCCGGAGTTTCCGCAAGCAGCGGCATCCCGACCTTCAGAGGCGCACAGGGATTGGAGCGGCACTTCCCGTTGCATGAACCGTTTCCTGGCGCCGTCGCGGAATTCATGATTGAAAGGCCTCGAGAACTCGCGAGGATTCTTGTGAGATTTCAAGCTGCATTCATACAGGCAGAACCCAACGATGCGCACAGGGCTCTGGCGGATCTCGAGGAGAGAGGGCGCGTTCGGCACGTCATTACAGGCAATGAAGACAAGCTCCACGAGCGGGCGGGATCTGTGAACGTCCACCTGAAGAAACCTGACGACTTCAAACCGGGTGCGAGGGGATGGGCGTGGCTATCTGAAGGCAACGTCCTTCTGGCAGTCGGGCTCGGGAGAGACGAACATGGGTTGGTCAGTTATGCCCGCGACAGCGGCATACAGATCGTCTCGGTGTCTCCCGACCGGCCGGAGTTTCTCCACAAGGAAGACTTATTCGTGCAGGGAAAAGCGGAAGACGTGCTGCCACGTCTCGCGGGCTGAAAGTTGCTGCAGTCGACACGCTCCGACGCCCTCCCACAGCCCTGACTGAATCTCTGTAGTCTTGTAGGGGTGTCCCTTGTGGGCGCCCTCCAAACGAAGTTTTAACTCACGAGGTGATTCATGAAGTCCAAGCTGAAGAATGTGCTGGCAGTTATCGTTGGTTGTATTGTCGGCAGTATCGCCAATATGATTCTGGTCACGGTAGGGCCATATGTCATACCGCCTCCCAATGGCGTCGACGTGACCGACGTGGAATCCATCAAGTCTTCCATGCACCTGTTTGAGTTCAAGCACTTCATTTTCCCGTTCCTTGCACATGCGCTGGGGACCCTTGTGGGCGCGTATCTGGCCGCGCTCATCGCCGCAAGCTGCAGGGTGGCGGCAGCGATGGTGGTTGGCGGACTCTTCCTGATTGGCGGTATCGCCAACGCCTTTATGATAGGGGGGCCCGTCCTGTTTTACGTCGTGGATCTGGTTGGCGCGTACATACCGATGGCCTGGATAGGCGCAAGATTGAGCGGACGAACGTAAGGTATTGTCCGTCGCGCTCATTCAAGACTCGTGCCGGGAACGCAGACTCGACGAGTTTGAACACAACGTAAGGTACAGGAGGTCGGGAACAATGGCCCGTGAGATTATACATCCGGCAAGCGTACACTCGACGGCGGGGGTGGGATACTCACACGTCGCGAGGGCCGGCGACACCGTGTACATCGCCGGTCAGATCGCCCTGAACCCGGGCGGCAACCTGGTAGGGAAGGGCGACATCGAAGCGCAGACTCAGCAGGTCTATGCGAATCTTCAGGCCATCCTGGAGGAACTCGGCGGGAGTCTTGAAGACATCGTCAAGTTGACCACCTATCTGACCGATCGCGGTCATCTGGATGCCTTTCGCCGTGTCCGAAACCGCTTCTTCACGGACGCGTTCCCGCCGAACACGCTGTTATTCGTCAGCGGCCTCGCTCACCCCGATTATCTGGTCGAGATCGAAGCCGTCGCTTTCCTTCCAGGTACTTAAACGGATCTGTGGACTGGAGATATGGACAAAATATCGATTGCACCCTGGAAAGACGAAGACCTGGCCCAGGTGATGGACCTCTGGCGGCGGACGTTTGCAGACCGGAAATACGATTTTCGGATGGATGAAGCGGGGTTTCGGCAACGGGTCCTGGCGCATCCGGACTTTGACCCGGAGGGGGCGATTACAGCGAAGGCGGAAGGCAGGGTTGTGGGGTTCGTGCTGGCCGTCGCGCCCGGTCCCGGAGAGACGGGATTCCTGAGCGTGTTGATCGTGGATTCGGATCATCGGCGAATCGGGGTTGGGGGCAGGCTTGTGGATGCCGCGGAGAGATTTCTATCTGGTTGCGGCAAGACGGAGATGCGTATCGGATACAAGGGCAATCCGATCACATTCGCGACAGGCGTCGATATGAAGACGCCGGCCTATACGTTTTTCCTGAATCAGGGATTCCGTAATCGCGGGTCGGTGAGTCTGTTTATGGAAACAACGTTCGCGGAATTTGAGCTTCGGGATGAGATAAAAAGCTACATCGAAGACAACCGATCTCGTGGCATCCTTTTCGGGTTTTGCGAAGCAGAACATCGGAAGTCGGTGTGTGAGTTTATGGAGGCACTGTTCCCGGGTGGCTGGGAGGCTTCTGTAAAGTCCTGTCTGGACGGCGATCCGCCCTATCCCGTGCTGATCGCGACGGACGGTTCTGTGGTGGTGGGTTTTGCCGGACCGGTCCGAATTGGAACGGATGGAAGGGGCGGCTTTACCGGGATCGGGACGCGTCCGGACTACCGGCGGGGCAAGATCGGTACGGTGCTGTTCAATCTGATGTGCGCGGAGTTCAAGAAACGGGGTGTGGCGCGCAATACGCTCCATACAGGACTGAACAACCCGGCTCAGGAGATCTACTTCGGCGCAGGGTACAGGGTGCGCCAACTGGTGGATTATGGTCTGGTGAAACGGTTGGTGTAATTGGGAACCATTCGGCTTCCTCTCGAAACGCTCAGGCATGGCTATGAGGCCGGGGTCCCGGTTCGCGAACGGCAGGGCGTGATCAAATACTGATTTCGGTATTGACGGGAACGCAGACGATGGGCCCGAAGACTGACGACCACGGATGGGGAGATGAAGTCAAGCCGCGCTCGGGACACAGCGGCCGCTTCGGTATCGGCAAGATATTAAAGGAGGTACGGCGAGGTGATTTGAGTGCAGTAAAACGGCACCTCGAGCGTGATCCGTCGCTGCTGCAGGCGAAAAGCGGCGGGCATAACCGGACGTTTCTGTGGGAAGCGACGCGCGGCAACCGGATCAATGTCGTGCGGTTTTTGTTGCGGGCGGGAGCCGATCCCAATGTCCCGGGTCGGACTCGTGCGGAGATACCGGTGCTCCTGAAGCCCTATTGTATCGCGCGGCGCTATCGCAGGCCCGAAATCGCTGACCTGCTGGCTAAAGCGGGTTCCGTCATGGATATCTATTCGGCGTGTTTCCTGGGGGACGTGGACCGCGTGAAGCAGTGCCTGCAGACAGATCCGCGTCTGCTGACCGAAGAACAGGACGACGACTCCGTCTGGCGTGTGACCCCGTTGCATTATGCGGTGACGGGAGGCCACGAGCAACTCAGCCGGTGGCTGATCAGCGAGGGCGCGCTCGTGAAGCCGTATACACGGCTGTTGTGCGATGCGGCCGTCAGGATGAAACACGCGCACCTGCTACCCGTTCTGGAAGAGGGTGGCGCCGATCCTGACCTGCTCGAGAGTTGGGGTGAGGTTTGATGCATTGTCTCGCCCGGTCGAGGTTTCGCACGAAAAGCTCAAACGCAGTGAGTTGCATTAGAGGATGGAATAGTGTCCGGCAATGTTGAGCTGATAGAAACACTTAAGGAAGTGAAGGTGTTTCGAGATTCCGACGGCAATGCCACTGGCCGGAAGGGCACAGTTTGTTCACGGTTCAGTAATGGGCCGCGCCAATGGGTAGAAAAGAAATGGGTGTCGGGGGATTGGGTGTTTCCTGGAGACTACGAATGCAGAGTGGAGAAGTACGTCTATGAAAACGCCGATGCCCTTGGGCTTCCCGTGCCCCGTCTACTGGACTCAAATGACGAAGAAAGGACGCTGCACATGGAGTATATCCCAGGGGCAAGCATCAGTTGGCCTTGTGAAGACCGCGTGCTTCTGAATCAGGTTCTGAGCTTTTTCGATGTTTTCAAAGAGATGGTTTTCGCGCCAGCAGTGACCCTTTTCAAGATGGATGGAGAGAGAATTCACAAATACAGATTGGATCAGCTTCAGTACATCTATCCAGACGCGTCCATCTGGAGGAAGCTGGATTCCATTTACGAATCCTTCCTTCGAGGAATCCCGTACTCGTCGATTCCCTTTGACCGGATTCTGAAAAACACGCTTCTGTGGCAAGGCACGCTCTACTTTTTCGATTTCGAGTGGACGATTGCAGGACCTTACGAATTCACACTGGCCAGGGCTGCAGTGGAGTTCAACCAATATGACAGTCCTGAGATCATATCTCGTGTCACCGATATGGGTCTTTATCATCTGTTTCTACTGCGATTCTACATGTATGGCGAGGAACCGGAACACGTGTACAGGTATCTGCGGGCGAATCTTCAGAATTCCAGGCTCTGCGAGATGTTCGACATCATCAACGCGGAGGATTATGCGGACAAACCATGGTTTCAAAACTGACGGTGGTTGAGATTTCGAAGGCACGGATGCGTGATGTCGTCGGAGATGTTTGTTGACTTATCCTGGCATTGCCAGCGCAGGCGTTAACCGCAAGCTTGCTCTCGATCCACTGGCGCCGCCCTTGCGTTGGTCTCGAATTGCAGGCATGAGTAATCGGATCCCATCTTCGGTTCGAGGAGGATGACATGGCGGATCCCCTTCATTTCGTCCATATCAGCGATACACACTTGGGACACAAGAGAGATTGGGCCGCGCTGGGCAACAATCCTTTCCGCAATCTCCTGCAGGTCCTTGAAGCGATAGATAGCCTTCCCACCCGGCCTCGATTCATCATTCATACCGGCGACGTAGCGAATCATGACACAGAAGTCGCGTACGAGTTGGCTGCGGAGGCATTCTCGCAGGTCGCAATTCCGATGTACTTCGTCACCGGAAACCACGATACCCGCGACTATATGCGCAAACATCTGTCGATGGGGCCCCGAGAGGATGTCCTATCCGATTCGGACCTGAACTGTTATCGATTCTCTATTGAAGGCGAACGGTTTCTGGTTCTGGATTCGAAACAGCCATACGATGACGCTGGCCACTTTGGCAAAGTGACGGAAGGCCAGCTGGATTTCGTTCGAACGGAGGTAGGCCTGCACAACGGGTCATTGACTGTCTTCATTCATCACTCGCCGCTCGATATAGATTCCAGGTGGTACTCCAAATACGTGGGAATGCTGAACGGCTCGGAATTACATGAAGCGCTGTTGCCGGCAAGAGATCGCCTCCGGGGCGTTTTCTTCGGACACGTTCATCGTGGGACCCACATACACAAGGACGGCATCTCGTACATCAGCGTCGGAAGCACATTCTGCCAGCTGAACTATTGGCCCGATGAACAGAAAGTGAACTTTGACGAAAAGCATCCGCCGTGCTTCAACTTTGTCACCTTACATGCGGATCGGACAATCGTCAAGGAGCACACCGTCGCTCCGAACGAATAGGTCGTCGGCGACAAGACGTAACCTTGCGCAATGAGTGGAGAGCGAAGTATGAAGTCGACGAGAACCTCATACGGGAGTTGTCAGAATTTAACCGTGATTCGTAAGTCTTCCGGGACGTTAATTCGAATATGTGCTTGTAAATTAAGGCGATTAAACGACGGATTACCAGGATACACCAGGTCACTGGACGTGAAGGGAAAAAACGTCATTCTATACGTCGATATTGCCCCGTTTCGGAGGGTTTTATCGCGTCGACGCGTTGCTGTTTTTTTCGGATTGAGGTTAACCCGCACTGGCGGCACAAATGCGATGCAGAGAAGAGACGGTTTCTCGCCTCTCGTGAGGACGCGGCCCTCGAATTCGAGCATATCGGAAGCACATCCGTCAGCGGTCTGGGATCAACATCAATCATCGACACTGGCGTGATGACAGATCGAACGGAGGGCGGCACGTGCCCCGGCGACGGATAACCTGATGCGGCCTGAACATGGACCGTACGCATTTCGATAAGATCATCGCGAAATACCCCACGCTGAGTGGCTTGATGGGGCAGCTTCGTCCCAATGTCCACTTCCGCAGATTTGAAGAGGAATTGGTCTCGACGATCTGCGGTTCCTCTTATGTCATTCCCTTCGTCACAGATAGTCACTGTCTTGTCACCAGGCGGTCCAACGGGAAATGGGTATTGCCGGGAGGTACTCTCGAACCCGGGGAGACATGGGAGGAGGCCGGGCGCCGCGAACTCCTTGAGGAAACGGGGAGCATTCCTGAAAATCTCCATCCGATCGGAATGTACTACTGCGTGTCCGGAGTTGACCGCCCCAGGCAATCCCACCTTCCGCACCCGGAACACGTTCGGGTCGTATCGTGGGCCGACGTGGTACAAAACACAGCGGAAAGATTCGATCCGGATTCAAACAGCAGAATTATGGAAGTACGGACAGTCCACGTCAGCCAGGCGGCGGAGGTGTTCGGTCCTGAAGCTGCGGACTTCGGCGAACTGTACCTTTTCGCGCATGAAATGAAGCGTACTCTACGCTTATAGTCGTCGGCCGCCACTCGCATGTCGGCCGCTGCTGAAAGACATCGTGAACAAGCCCGAATCAAGGATGCCGAAGTGCAGTATCCGTCAGATTATCGTACCAGTGTACGAATTTGGCTCCGTCCACTTCGACCTCTACAGAATGATCGACGGAGACGTTTTCGCATTCAGGGTGGCAGTAGTGTCTCCTGAGTAAGGTGCGGCCTTCGGAGGTCACGAAACTCTCCGTGAAGATGGAATCTGGCTCTTCGGGAATTCCCTCGAGCTCAAGAACCCGTAAACACGAGAACAAACGACCGTCTATTCGGACCTCGTGATTCCCGGCCCCGGATTCATCAGATGATTCGTCGGTTCTGGCAAATATCCGGGGCGCCGCCTCGTCAAATGTCCACTGAGGTTCAAGCTTCCGCATAGAATCCCGCCAGAAGGCCTCACTCAGGAAGGTTTCGACGCTAAACTTGCCGTTTCGTTGAAAGACAGCCAGGTACTGAGCCCTCTCTTCTGTGAGACGTCCGACGATTGTACAGACCCTGCTTATCAGGGACGTTTGCGTATCGGATTCAGTGACCTCGATTTCGATCCCTTCGACGCCGTGGACCTCGGCGATACCGGTTGCCTCCATTCTCATCACCGACGTCAATGTCCACTGGTCCGGACTATAGGTTGCGACGAGCACCGACTCGTCGACTCTGGGCACCGCGAACCACCATCTTAGCTCCTGGCAGTCCACATAGAAGGGTGTACGTTCGGATCTGTTGATTTGTATGGTGGGCCGATCCTGAGGAAATCGATGCATCAATTCCTGAGAGTCGGTTTCCGGCATTGTAGGCCTCCGTCTTTTTGGTGACACGCCGAGTACATCACGTATTCGATTGCGTCCGGTTGAAAGCCTGCGTTTGATAGTGCCGTCGGGGCGTCCGGTACGAGTTGCGATTTCTGAAATCTTGAGTCCTCTGAAGTAGAAGTCTTTGATGGCGTCAGCTTCGAAATCTGGTATTTTCTCTATTGCGCGCATGATCCGCCGGACCGATTCCGCTTGTTCGAGTGTTGTTGTCCGCGACTGATTCAGGATGCGCTCCAGTTCATTTTGCGAAGTCGGCAGTTCTCTTCTGTGCTTTCGTCTGAGGAAATCACGGGAGCGGTTTCTCGCGATCTGAAAGAGCCACGGACCGAACCTGGATGGATCCCGAAGCTGGTGCTGAGTCACCCACGCCTGGAGGACCGTGTCCTGAAACACGTCTGCCGCATCGTCTTCATCGTCAATGAAGTATCTGATGAGGGTCGCCAGTCTATCTTCGAAGTGACGGACAACGGCAACAAACGCCTCGGGGTTACCCCCTAAGGATTGCCTGACCAGTTCTCTGGGCGGCTGTGGATGCATTCGGACCATTCCCTCCTGACTTCATGACGTAATTGAAGGCCGGAAGGTTCGTTGGGATTCTCAAAATCCCGAACGGACAATCGGAGTCAACCGGACAGAATGCGCAATCACGATATCGCGTAACCAGGAACAGCGAGCAGTTTTTCTACTATCTGTCGACGTAACACCCGGCCCGATCATCGATCCGAGCATCGCCTCGGTTTACCCGGCCATTGTCCTGCATTTGGCCTTATTCCGAAGAAGACAGAAACGCGGCGCCGCGACGAAACCTTCCGAGACGGGCCGAAATGGTCGTATGGAAGGACATTTTTTTCGTTCACGTCCAGCGACCTGGTGTATCCTGGTAATCTGCAGTCTAATCGCCTTTATTAACTCGCACATAATCGAATTAACGTCCCCGAAAAATGACGAATCATGGTTAGCACTGCCTCAGTTCCGGATCCTCTGGTCAACAAAGGAGGTAGCGTTCATGGGCGATTCATCGAATTTCCCCGATTCAGTTGAACTGGGGCGCATGGCGCCCTGCATTGCAGTCAGCAACGTCGAGAAGTCCGTTGCATTCTACGCGTCGATGTTTGGAATGAGCAAGACGTTCGAGAACGGGATTCCGGTCGGGTTTGTGATCATGAAGAAAGACCGGGCCGAGTTGCACCTGTCGTTGCGCCATGACAAAGAGTCAAGCACTCACAACGTCGCGCACCTGAAAGTGAGTGATGCGAACGCGCTTTACAATCATCTCAGCAACTCGGGAGTACGGATCATCAAGGGACTGCGCGATCAGCAATACGGTCTTCGGGACTTCGTCATCGCAGACCCTGATGGCAATCGAATTGACATAGGGCAACCGCTTTAGGGAACCCCGCCAGCGAGACGCGATGGTCGGGCCGGGACCCGTCGCAGATTTCGACGTCGCGCTGGACAGACCAAACTTGCTCTACCGGCGTCGGTGATATTTCGAGGATGTCGATTTGAAGCGAATCATCCACGTCGCAGGGCTTCAGAAATCAGGCACTTCCCTCCTGGTCAGACTGCTCGAGGACTCCGGCATAGCTGAATTTCTCGGAGGGCAAGGAAAGACGGAAGGCGGAATAGACTGGGGCAACAGGCCGTCGTTTGCACCCACGGCGTTTCCTGCCGGTGTCGTCTATCAGCGAAATTCGGGAGACGAGGGTCATGAGATTGGCGCCAACGACGCAACCCCGGACGCGGTGGAGTACGTGCGCAGGGATTTAGAAACCCGTCTTGATTCCCTGCCAACGGAATTGGGGATCAGCAAATGCCCGTACAGTACGGTTCGGCTTCCCTGGATCAAGGCAATTCTGCCTGGTATGTTCGTTGTTGCCGTTTTCAGAAAGCCGGTCTCGAATACCTTCTCTCTGCTCAAACGGTTCCGGCGCCTCGAAGGATCGCGCGGACCGGAAGAAGGCTGGTGGGGTGTCAAGCCGCGCGGATGGCGGGAAATGGTATCCTCCGACAAGATCGCTCAAATTGCAAACCAGTGGAACGCCGTCAATTCAAAGCTGTGGCGGGACCGCCGGCTGGTTGATCGGTTCGTTCGTTACGACATCCTTTGTCGCTACCCTCGGGAGACCCTTGAGGGGTTGCTGGGTCCTGCGCTTGAAGAACGAGTGACTCTGGAGCGCGAATTCCCGGTGCTTCGAGACTTCGACGATGAATACCTCAGGGGTTCAAGGCTCGAGCCCAAGCGGCGGAAGTGGATCGATTCGAACGAACTGGTCCTGTCTCAGGATGACGACCCGGAAATCGGTCCCCTGTCCACCAGCGAGATCGACACTGTCAGACAAATCTGTGAGCGCACTTCCCGAACGCTTGGACTTATGGACAGTTGATTATTGTGATCCATGCGCGATCACTGCTGTCCAAATTAGTTTGAAAAGACGATCTTGGATGCGTAAGTACCTGGTTTTCTTGAAAGTCGTTTCGAAGTGCCATTGCAGGTTCCCCTCTTTAGGCCACAGCTGTCCAAGACAGAAACCGATTTGGGACCGGTGCGGTTGGCGTTCCCGGGAGCGAGGGCATCCTGCCCTCGACGTCGGATAACTCGTCGCACACGGTGTTTTCCGCGAACCGGTGTCGGATTAAATCGACGCGTCAGTCTCTCAACGCGAATAGTGGTAAATGACGCGAAGTTCGAGGGCAGGATGCCCTCGCTCCAATTACAGGTGGATCATGTCGTGATGGCGAATGGAAACGACGATTTTGGACAGGTCTGATGCGCGGTACAGTTTGCTGGCACTTTTTTTAGCAGTCGGAGACGTCGAGTGAAAGGTAGCGAAAGGTGATCACGCACAAAGAGAGAGATACGTTCGAACTCTACAACCATCCTGAGATCTATGACATCGCCTTCTCCTGGGATCTCTCTGAGGAGGTACGATTCTTCAGACGAGTCTTCGAAACGCACTTACCGTTCCCGGTGAATCATATTCTCGAACCGGCCTGTGGCACAGGGCGAATGCTCCGAGCGCTGGCTGGCGCTGGGATCCAGGTCACGGGTTATGACGCCAACCCGTCCATGGCGCAGTACGCAAAGGACTCGATTGCAGCGGATGGCACAGATTTCCGCGTGATGCTTGCCGAAATGTCATCCGCTGGGATCCCCGGCTTATTCGATGCAGCGGTGAATTCGATTAACAGCATCGGATACCTGCACTCCGATGACGAAATCGTCTCGCATCTGCGGGCTACGGGTTCGTCACTTCGTGAGAAAGGCGTCTACATAGTCCACCTCAATTTCGCTCATAGTGGTGATCTCCCTGATGGCGATCATTGGACACTCGAACGCGGCGGCATCCGAGTGAATACGTCGTGGAGAATCCTGAACGAAGACAGAGAAACAAGATTGTGTCACCAGGTATGCACGATTGTGGTCGAACAGAATGGGAAAACCGATCGATATGAGGAGAGCCATACGTTAAGGCTTTGGCTATTTTCCGATCTGGTGAAGCTGGCACACAAATCCGAAGAATTCGAAGTCGCCGCGATTTACGGGGAGGATTTCGTAGAGATTGAGGATAAAGAGCACGTGTCCGGCGAACATGGAAACGTCTACGTGATACTCCGGAAAGTCTGATCACTCACGGGAGATGAAATGCCGATCTCGACTCGGCGCGGCTCCAGGCAGCAGGCGATGAAGAATTCCAATACTGATTGCAGAGATCACGGATAATGGCTATCTTTGCTGTGTTGAATGGCATCTTCGGGAATAGGGGATGATTACATCGGACAGCGATATGAACAGCTTTAAGTTCAGGGTACTCGTTGAGCAGGATGAAGACGGTGTATTCGTGGCAGAGGTTCCCGCATTGCCAGGGTGCATTACGCAGGGGTCTACTCGAAAGGAAGTCCTGGCCAATGTGCAGGAGGCAATGGAGCTTTATATCGAGAGCCTGGAAGCCCATGGGGACCCGATTCCTCCCGCGATTGTGGAAGAAATGGTCGAGATTAAGATTTGAACCCGCTCCCGGTTGTCTCCGGTCGCGATGTTGTCAGAGCATTGGGTAAGATAGGCTATGAGTACGATCGTCAACGCAGTAGCCACATTGTGTTACGACTGAATCGAGAACCTTATCGCCGAATCGTAGTCCCCGATCATAGGTAGGTCGCCAAAGGTACTCTCCGAAAGATCATTCGCGAGGCGGGATTGACCGTGGATGAATTTCTCGAACTATTGTAATTGAAGACTTATCGCCGTCTTTGGCCTTACTCAAAAGGCCATCGGACGTAGATCCACGCGACGGGGTGATGACCGCCCCGTTCTTTCTTTATTGAAGTTCCAAATGCGTATATCTCCAAAAGTCTCAATTTTCGGTGGATCGCGGAACTTGCCCGGAGCTTGTAGAAGGGAACCCTGACCTGACGGGAATCACTCGGCAACTTTCGACAGGATCAGCGACCGCGATCTCAGGGCCAATGCTTCGGTTCGAAACTGGTAAAACTCGCGAAAAGCGGTATTTACAGACAATCCCCTGGGTAAAATCGCCTTGAACCCTGGACCTCGTTATGCGATTATGTGGTACAATCGACAACGCACGGAGGAACTGAAATGAAGCTGTTTCTGGATCTCACAGATTCGCAGAACGAAAAGTTGGATTCAACCGCCAAACGACTTGGAATACGTCCGGAGGAGCTTGCCAAAGCTGCGTTGGACGATCTGCTTGATAAGCTTCAAGAGGACTTTGACGCCGCAGCGCAACGTGTCTTAAGCAAGAATGAGGAACTCTATAGAAGGCTGAGTTAATGAGGTATCTCTCTCTGGCAGAGGTGATCGAACTTCACAGACGCGTTATTGATCAAAGTGGCGGTGCACCGGGGTTGCGCGATACAGGCAGATTAGAGTCGGCCGTTGCGCAACCCCGTATTTCTTTTGGGGGGCGGGATCTATATCCTTCGCTTATCGAGAAAGCCGGCGCGATATGCTTTTCCCTTGTGCAAAACCATCCGTTTGTCGACGGGAACAAGAGATTGGGCCATGCGGCAATGGAAGTATTCCTGATTCTGAATGGGCATGAAATAGGGGCCGACGTGGATGAACAAGAGACTGTTATTATAGGAGTTGCTTCCGGACAGGTTTCAAGAGAAAGTTTGGTCGAATGGTTGACCGAGCATGTATTCGAGACGGATTGACGACAGCAAAGTCTTACGTACGAAACGTACGCTGACGTTCAGGGATTCTTCTACCGGTCCCCCGTGTCAGCGCGATAGAACCTGATAATCCTCGCCATTATCGATTGACTTGATGGAATTCGGGGCGAGTTTCGTCGTTCGTGTTTCTTTGGAGGAATCAATGGAAGCGATCCAACTTTTCGATATGCTGCCGGTCAGCCAATGTGTAGCAAAATGCGACAGTGAGCATCTTGTTCTATCGGGGTACGGCTACGTCCGGACCCGCGGGGTATACGAGGTACCGCTGACGATCGAAGCGGAGGCGAAGACGGATTCGACAAACCTGCGTCTCCATTTCGCGAAAGGGCACGTTATATTGAACTGGGAAGCCGTACCGGACCAGTTGGCCTGTTACGAACCGGTATACGGCCATGCGTTCCACGTAAGGGAACAGGGACGGATTCCTCGTGATACCTGGGTGAAAGTGTCGTGGGTGATCGAACGGGATTTCATGCAGGTGTTGGTCGACGATGAACTCAGGTTTACAAACGAGGGAGACAGCGGAGATGAGTTTCACCGGATCGATTATCGGGGTCTGTTGGGTCCCGTTTGCATTGGACCGGGATGGGGTTCGACGGTGACGGTCCGGTCTCTGGCCGTCGAGGAGTTGGATTGATCCCGGCGATGCGGCCACCGAATTCACGGCGATCTATCGCCGGGGCAGAACGCTGGAGAATCCGGCAGGTACGAAGTCCCAGCGTTGTCTTTCAGGATGAGAAGCCGAATGTTGAAATCGCACCTCATCGTTTCCTGGCGAAACCTGAAAAGACACAAGGTCGCATCAACCATAAACATCTCGAGCCTGGCCATTGGTATCGCTGCCGTACTATTAATTGCAGTCTACGTACAGAATGAACTCAGCTATGACAGGTTTCACAAGAATGTCGAGAGGATATTCCGTCTGTCAGTGCGTCAGAAATTCGATAACGGTGAACGCATCTGGCATCAGTCTGCGTGGTTCATGGGACCGCGTCTGACTGAAGAATATCCCTTTGTCCATGACTACGTCCGGTTTTTCCGCTTTAACAGAGTGGTCGAGTTCCAGGACCGCAATATCCGCGCGTCGGGTTACAGTGTCGATGCCAGCGTATTTGATATATTCACCTTTCCACTGGTAAAGGGAGATGCACGGACTGCGCTCGCAAGGCCCTTTTCGATTGTAATTTCAGAATCCCTGGCGAGAAAGCTGTTTGGGAATCAAGATCCCCTGGAAAGGGTCATCAAAGCGGGGGAATTCAAGGGCAAATCGTATTTCTTGACGGTAACCGGTGTCCTGAAGGACGTTCCCCGGAATTCGCATATTTCATTTGACTATCTGTTCTCAATAAACAGTGTAACCAGCCATCTCCCGACCTATTTCAATTCCAAAGGCTGGATGTCCGTATACACGTACGTGCTGCTTGATGACGGCTATCCTTCCAGGGGCTTCGTTGCGCAGGAACGAGAGTTCATCCGGGAATTCTACGGAAATCGAGACGCCGAACGCTTTCAACTCTCTCTGCAGCCACTAACGGATATCCATCTTGATCCAACTGTAAATCAACAGTTCTCGGCAAATGTGAGTCTCAGCCGATCCGTCTATATCTACGTCCCTGTAGTCCTGGCGATTTTCATTTTGGTCGGTGTCTGTACCAACGTTGTGAACTTAAACACGGCCCGATCTCTGGACCGCTCGAGGGAAATCGGAGCCAGAAGGGTTTTTGGGGCAAGGCGATCCGAACCGGTTTTTCAGATGGCGGCAGATTCTCTCTTGATCGTCACAATGGCGTTGCTGGCTTCTGTCGCGATCACTTATTCGTGTCTGCCCTATCTGAATCGCCTCACGCTCACGGGGCAATCATACGAGTTTGAACACGTTACCAGCGTATTAACAACACTTTGCGTGCCTGTCTTCCTGGTTTGTATCGGCGCCGGGAGTTTGCCCGTCCTCTGGCTGGTCAGGGGACAGCCCGCAAATATCGCGGAAGGCAAATTGGCATTCAGAACGGCAGCGTGGTTGCGGAATGTGCTGTTTCTGTTTCAGGTAGGGATTTCCACACTTCTGCTGATTGTTGCTTCAATCGTATACTTGCAGTTGGACCATATCGACAAAAGGAACCTGGGTCTGACGCCAGACCACGTCTTCTATTTTTCCACGCCGGGCCTTTCGACGCATCAACGCCTGTCGATAGAGCGGGAGTTGAGGCGATCACCATTGATTCTCAACATCGCGTCGGGCGGCATCCCGGGAGGAGTTCTTCAAAGCTACACGGCACGAGGTCGTTCCGTTTCTGGCAATGTATCCATCCGGAGTCTCGCGGCGAGTCGTCACTACCTGGAGACCCTGGGCATCGAACTCAAGCAGGGGCGGGATTTTTTCGCCGAAGATGAATATCAACGCACCTGTCTACTCAATGAAACAGCCGTGCGACTGCTGGGACTGGAGTCGCCGATCGGGGAGGAAATCACCTGGTGGAGAAAACGTCGAACGGTTGTGGGTGTGGTCAGGGATTTCAATTTTGTGGCACCGCACAAGCCGGTCGAGCCGCTGGGAATTTTCCTTGTACAAAGCGGGTCTGGCATATTGGCGAGAATCCAACCGGAACGCACTGAAGATGCGGTAGACTGGATCCATCAGGGATGGTCACGAATCGCGCCCCGGACCGCATTCCCGTCGAATAGCGGGTTCTTGACCGAGCGGTTTGAGCGATGGTATGCAAGAGAACGTGGCTCAAACAGGATAGTCGGCATCTGCACAGGCATCACGCTGTTGTTGGCCGGCATGGGTCTGGCGGGCTTCGTCAAGTTGACGGTTGAACAGGACACAAAGCAAATAGGAGTACGAAGAGTCCTGGGGGCATCGAAATGGCGGGTCGTGGCGATGTACTCAGGGAAGTTTATATTTGCAGGACTCCTGGCCAGCGTCCTGGCGTGGCCTGTCGCATACTATGTCATGTCCCGATGGCTGCAGGATTTCTCCTATCGAGTTCAGCTGAGTGCGGATGTGTTTGTTTATTCGACGTTGCTTTCTCTATCGATCGTTATGTTTATTGTCGCCGGACAAACCCTTCGGGCGGCCAGGCTGAATCCCGTAAACGCCATTCGTGAAGAGTAATGGAGACTGGTGTCCAGAAACCTTTGGATTTTCAGAGATAAGGCTCAAAAAGCGGCTTCAATTGGCGATTTTGTACGTGTCCGACCCGGATAACGAAAACCGGGTGGTCATCAGTCGGTGTTTGTTGCAACGCATGTCTTTCTGAGAGGAGCCGAAAAATCTCTCGCCGCTTCCGTTCCGCGCTGCAGGCGGACGTGCTGCCTCCCAGGTATCGACACGTAAAAATCCCACGTGGATGATCCGATGCTGCAGTAGATCCTTCGTCGGCCTGGGGGCCCCTTCGACATTTCGACAAGCTCAATGCAAGCACGCTCAGGGCAAGTCCTCTGGATGACAGTCTTCGCGAAGGCAGGACCGACGCGTTGCGGCAATGGCTGCGGACGACTATCACCACCGTCTATTTCGTGTAAATTCGCGCCATTCGTAGTTATGCTTTTGTCTTTCAGCCTTTTTTCTGGTTTCTTGTCTATTCGCCGTTTCGTTTTCTGGTGTCATTCGCGTTTATTCGTGTAATTCGTAGTTTCGCCTTTTCGTTTTTCGCCGTTTCGTATTCTCGTCTTTTCGCAGTTAATCAAACCCGTTTTTGGGCAGGTGTGATGTCGTTCAGGATTGCAAACGATCCGGAGGCCGATTATCGAGCGTTTGTCAGGGCGGCCTACGACCGATGCGCGATGGACTATGCGAACCAGCGAAGTCCCGCGGCCGGTGCGGAACTCAACCTTATCGAAGAACGCCTGGCGCCGGGCTCAAGAGTCCTTGACGTCGGCTGTGGGGCCGGTATCCCGGTGGTGAAGCAACTTTCTAATAAATTTGAAGTTACCGGGGTCGACATCTCATCGAGCATGATCGGTATGGCGAGGGAAAACGTCCCTTCAGCCACGTTCATCCGCGCCGATATAACGGAGACCGGATTCCTCGAGGCCTGCTTCGATGCAATTGTCAGCTACTACGCGATATTCCATATTCCGAGACAGGAGCATCGGGACCTTTTTCGGCGGTTCGCGCGGTGGCTCAGGCCGGGCGGACTCCTTCTGTTTACGGTCGCACCAAATGATGACGGGCCCGGATACACTGAAGACGACTTCTTCGGCGAGACCATGTATTGGAGCAACTTTGGGCCCGAGACGTACAGGAAGATTCTCGCTGAAACCGGGTTTGAGGTTGAACAGGAGGGGATCGTGGGAGGCGGGCGTGCGGACGTTGAGGGGCAGACAGAGGTGCATCCATTTTTCTTTGCCGATAGAAACTGAATGTCTCTATCACCTCATTCCTGTGTGGCGTGCGGCCGACGCCTTGCACCGTCTCCCCGTTTCAATTCAGCGCGAGATGATTGGAGATCCGATCTTTGGAATTTGACCGGGACCGTCTGAAGTCGATCTTGAATCAGGACCACTCCTACTACGGCTCAAAGCCGGCAAAGTACCGCACCGACGGACATATCGCTCCCCGGACCACCGAGGTTGTCGTTTCGCAGTTTCGCCCGGAGATGCGGGTGCTGGACATCGGATGCGGTAACGGTGCGACGCTTCTGCTGAATGCGGATCGTTTTGGCTCGGCGCTCGGCGTAGACAGCGACCATACTCACATCGAATTGGCTGAAAAAGAACGTGAGACGAGGCAAGTCCGGAACGTGGAGTTCAGACTTCTCGATTTCCTTGCGGAAGGTAATGCCCTGGAGCCTGAGTCGTTCGACTTCATCTATTCCGAACGTTCGCCTATCGGATACGACAGCTTCGGTGTACAGGCGGCTCTTCGCGTCCTGAAACCTGGCGGCCTCATCTTTTGCGAGTTGATCGGCGAACTGCACCATCAGGAAGTGCGCGAAGTCTTCGGCGATCGTACGCGGCTGTCCCAGACGATCACGGTTCAGGACCAGATGCGCGTCTCTATGGAGAGGAGCGGTGTCGGGATTCGGTTTGCAGCGGACGTCGTCGAAAAGAGAATCTATCCGGATGTCTACGAATGGCTCCAGTTCCAATGTTCCATCTGGGCATGGGCCGGGGGAACCCTTCCGAGTTGTGATGACCCTCGTCTGAAGCTGTTCGCTGAACGCAACACGACATCATCCGGTGAGATCGAGACCACACACCATGTTGCCTGGGTTGGGGGAGTTAAACTTCCCGAGAATCCATATCCGGAACGCGTTTCTTGAGGGGATAATTCATGGCAAGGTTTATAGGCATCGGCGAATGTGAATCTGTTTCGGGCGCCGCGGTTGTCATCGACGTGATGCGGGCGTATACCGTCGCCGCCTGGGCTTTGCATCTGGGCGCCGCGCGTATGATTCTGGTTGACGACCTTGATGTAGCCCTGGAGCTCAAGTCGCGATTTCCAGGATCTCTGGCATTGAAGGACGGCGCGCCGGCAGAGGGCTTCGATCTGTACAATTCGCCCGCGGACCTTCAGGAAGCGGATATTCGCGGCAAGACCATCGTGCAGCGGACAACCGCAGGAACGATCGGCGCCGTTGCCGTCCGCCACTGCAGGCCACTGATCTGCACGGGGTTCGTTTGCGCATCGGCCGTCGCCCGGAGATTGCGCGACCTGGCGCCCGATGAGTTGACCTACGTGGTGACGGGCGAGGACGGAACGGCTGAAGAGGATCTCGCGTGCGCGGAATACATCGACGCTCTCGTTCGAAATCCCGATACTGATCATGCCCCGTATATCCAGCGGGCTTCAGAGTCCAAAGCGGCGATCGATATCCTCCAGGCAGCAGCAGAGGGCTATACGGGCATAAATCCGCGAGACGTCGACATGTGTGTGGATGTCAACCGTTTCGATTTTACGCTTGAAGCTTCAGTGGAAGACGAGCTTCTCGTGCTGAGGAAACATCAAGTATAGGTTCCGTTTACACCTGTCCGAAATCGTCGTTTCCGAATCATTCCATATCGGACGCGGTCGTCGTGCGACCGAAGGCAATCTGCGCTCTATCACGGCATGATCCACCAATATCCGGAGCGAGGGCATCCTGCCCTCGAACTTCGTGTGACCCATCAATACCAGAATCAAGGGCATTTTGTTTCCTTTGCATCCCACTGCTGTCCAAGAACCGTGGGATTCCTGGAGATGAGGTTCGGAAAGTGGATTCGATTGGCGATTATGTACGGGTTTGACCCCGATAACGAAAACCAGGTTGCCATGGGTTCACGTTTGTTGCAATACATGCCATTCTGAGCAGAGTCGAAGCATCTCTCACCGCTTCCGTGCCGCGCTGGGGGCGGACGTGCTGCCTCTCAGGCATCGAAACGTGCAAACCGAACGGGATGATCCCATGCTGCAGTAGATCCTTCGTCGGCCTGCTCTGCATGGCAGTGTGCTCTTACGTGTAACGGACGTGTTTCGCCGACGTCGTACGCAGGCCTCCTCTGGATGACAGTTTTGGCGAAGGTGTGGGCTAAGCGTTTCACCAGTGGCTATTGCAAAACATGTCATTCTGAGCGGAGTCGAAGAATCTCCGGTATTCTCGATTGGACGTGTAGCACATGCCCGTTGAAGACGAACCTGTGCGCGGACGTCTGGCCAGCCTTTCGGCACCCTTCGACAGGCTCAGGGCAAGTCCTCTGCATAACATTCGGGCTAAAGTTTGAAGGATAAATTTCGCGCATTTTCGCTACTTGCGTAGTGAATCAAACCCGTTTTTGGACAGGTGTGTTTGCATCCGAAATCATAATGGAAATGCCGGCGCCAGAGCCTCGCGTATTAGCCGTCGAGGGCAGGATGCCCTCCCTCCCGGACCGCCCGGATTTCTTCAGGGCCGCAATTTGAAGCCGACCGTTTGAGAGAAAACACAATTGGAGTCTTCGAGAATCACATTCGTCAGCGATCGGGATGGGACCTTCGATCTCTTCGTAATGAACCCGGACGGAAGCGATCAGACGAATATTACCTGTACCGACGGGTGGGAGGAAGATCATCCGCGATGGTCGCCCGACGGCACGCGCATCGCGTACTGCGACCGGCGTCACGGCAAAGGAGAAATCTATTTGATCGACGCGGATGGAAGCCGACCGAGGCGACTGACTCACAATTCGGCGCCCGATCTTCGACCGCATTGGTCGCCGGACGGGCAGACGATCATCTTTACCACCGATCGCGACGACAACGTCGAAATCTACGCGATGAACCGCGACGGCTCCAACCAGCGAAACCTGACCAATCATGCCGCGTGCGAACTCGAGTCGACCTGGTCTCCCGACGGCGCTCAGATTGCGTTTACCTCGGACCGTGATGGAATGTCGCAGATATACGTGATGAACCCCGACGGCACCGGGCAGCAACGACTGCACGTTTCGCACAGCGACGACGACGATCCAGCATGGTCGCCGGACGGCAGGTGGATTGCTTTCAAATCGGACCGCGACGGTAACACGCAGGTATACGTGATGAATGCGGACGGGTCCGATCCCAGACGCCTCACGAATCTTGTAGGGGGCGTTGGTGAGATTTCGTGGTCTCCGACCGGAAAACAGATCGTCTTTACGGCCCGTAGCGGCGGCCGTCAACAGATTTACCGGGTCGATTTCGACGGCGGGAACCTGATCAACCTCTCCAACAGTCCTGCTAACGACTTCGCACCCGATTGGGGGCCAGTGATCGAGACGTGAGTGTTGGGTGTTCTTCCCCTGGCGCGGCTTCGCTTTTGTTCAGCCGCAACCAGATAGGTGACAGGGAATGCGAGCGCCAGCTTAATGATCAAATCACTCCCCCCTTGAGGGGGAGTCGCGGAAGTCGAGCCGTTCCCTGAGCCTGTCGAAGGGGCCGGCGACGGCTGATGCGGTGGGGGGATTTCAACGCATTACCGGATGCAAGCGGCATTATCAAACAGGAACGCATCTTGCATGGTAGTCTTATTGTAATATTCTTATCGCTTTGACGGTTTCGCGGCGGCCGGCGGAATTTCGCAAAGGCGGACGGACGTTCGCAGTGCGATTTAATGGCATCTGTATCGTTACGGACAATGTGCCTCGATTGAGCGCCGTCTACAGGGAAATCTTGAAGCTTGAACCTGAAGAAGCGAATATCTTCGAGACTATCCCGACGGAGGGAGCGGTTTTGTCTATCTACTCATCGAAACGCACGGAGAATGCTGCGCCCGGATGCCTGGAGGGGTCCGGAAACGGCAGATATACCATCGAATTCGAAGTAGAAGACGTCGACAGGGAATACCAGCGATTGAAAGACATGAACGTCGAGATCGTCAAACCGCCCACAACCCAGCCCTGGGGACGAAGGTCTGTCTGGTTTCGGGACCCCGACCGGAACATCGCCAACTTCTATGCCAATGTGCAGGTTTGAAATGGCCGTGAACGATGTCAACGAAAATGACCTCTGAACGAGTTAAAGCCTGGCGTATTCGCCGGTTGTATATGAAGTTCCGGAAGGGAATCTAACACGACGATCTGCTCCTCGAGGTCGGATGGGGCCTCTTTGCCCGCGCGCAGGATGTGCTCGTGTTTCAACGCGCCCTGCGTGGAGAAGTCACCTGCGACAAATGTCGATCCATCGTCCATCGCTCCATACGCAGCCGGCAGCTTCAGACCAGGGACGCCGAGGAGGCCCGGACCTGGCGCTTTCCGTGTCCGTCCTGCGGCCAAACCACATCGTGGCCGGACTGTGCGAGTCCGCTGACGAAGAAGCCCAGGTGCCTCCGGTGCTGGGATCCGTTGAAATGGCATTATTCCACAAACACGCTTTCGTGTGCTCGATGTAACAGGGAGTGGAAGTGGAATGTGTACAGCAAATCACCCAAACGACAGACCAGACTGCCCTGCCCGCATTGCGGAGATATTATCCGGCGTCCAAAGCGAGATAGACCGAAGCCGATTCAGGCGACTCCTGAAGGCGAATCAAGTGAGTTGACGTGTCCCAGGTGCGGCAGATCCGGCGCTCGCGGTGAGGGAAAATTCAGATGCGCCCATTGCGAGTACGAACGTCCGTGGCGCGCGTTTGCGAAGGTGTTGAGAACGAAGGACGAGCATCTGGAATGCGGCGAGTGCGGCCACAGTTTCTCCTGGCATACGTGGCGTCGAGAACATAGCGATGCGAACATACGCACGGGAAATACAGCCGGGATTCGTACATTCGTGTCACGATGGAAAACCGCAAAGACTCCCCAGGCGCAGATGATCGAGATCGATAACCTGCTGCACACGATCCATGGCCGGGGAGCGATGGCGGCTGTTTTCATCGAGGGCACCCAGCAGACGGCAACAGAGTTGCTGGATGAACTGGCAGGCCGCGATACGACCGCGGCGAAGTAACGGCGCAAACTCGCCTTATGGGTATGAAACCCGGCTGCGGTCTGCGCCTCTCAGACAACACCTGGTGAACGACGATCTGACGGACTCCACTGAAATTGTGCGTGTCGCCCTGGAGAAGATGGGCTTTGATACCACCCATTTGCGCTATGTTGTGCCAATCCGGGAGAGACATGGAAACCGCCTGTTCCGGATCAATCTTGAAGGTTCCCCGTACATTCTCAAGGAATTCGGAGATCCAGAGGCAGCCAGCGAAGTATGGGCGTACTCGCTCCTCGAGGATCTTGAGGTTCCCACCGTCCGTGTCATTGCGAGGACGGATGATACGCTACTCCTCGAGGATCTTGACGTCAGCGATCATCTCAGGCTTGCCAACGAGGATGATATCGGCAAAGCGGACGTTGGCGTCGCTCTGGCGGAATGGTATCGCACACTTCACAATGCGGACTCTGCCGTCCGGTTGGGAGTCGACCACCGATCTTCGTTCTTGCGGCGTGAGATCGACGCGCTGACGCCCGCGTCGATCATGGGAGTTGCCGCTAGGATCGGGGGCTCGGACTCGACAGAGTGGTCCATACTCGCCGGCAATATCGACAGAATCAGGAACGCGGTGATGGATTCTTCCGAGACCCTGACCTACAATGACTTTCATTGGACGAATCTGGCATTGTCCCGGAACGAACGACCAGTCAGAGCCGTTGTATTCGACTATCACCTTCTCGGCTTGGGAATGCGATATTCGGATTGCAGAAACGTAACCGGCTCTCTGGGGCCAGACGCGGCAGATGCATTCCGGTCTGCATACGGCGATACCGATCCCAGGGAGGAAGTCCTCGACGAACTCGTGGCCCCTTTGTGTGCTCTCGTCGAGGCTTTTCGACGATCCCGGTTTCCTTCGTGGGCAGTGGCAAGTCTCGAACTCGCAGAGACTGGGGAAATCCACAACAGATTTGACCGCGTCATTGAAATCTTGTGATCGCAACTCCGGAACCTGCGCGTTCGGCACGCGGGGTCTGAAAGTGCCTGGCAGTTTAGCATTGAATACAACAGCACGACCTTAAGCGGCCCGTTCTCGCGAGGCGCCGAATGGATCGAATTTCGGCACATTACAGTAAAAAGAACGAAAGCCGGCGTCTGCTGAGCGGCCGGGGCGAACTGGAATTCGTCCGTACGAAGCAGATTGTAGAGCAGTATCTACCGAACGAATCCGGACTGTCGATTGCAGACGTGGGCGGGGGGGCAGGCCCATACGCGTTCTGGCTTGCCGGGAAGGGACATCGGGTTTCCCTGTTCGACCTGGTACCCAAACACATTGACGAGGCTGTGTCGATCAACAGGACCGCGCGAAGACCTCTCGCCCGGATCGAGGTCGCCGATGTACGATCCCTCGAACTTGGATCCGGACAGCACGACGTCGTGTTACTCCTTGGCCCCATGTACCATCTCACCAGCGCGAAGGAACGAAGGCAGGTCCTGCGGAAAGCCTGCGACTGGCTGTCACCCGACGGCGTCGGGTTCGTGGCATACATCTCTCGGTTTGCGTCGATGCTGGACGGTTTCGCGCAACGCTTTTATGAAGACCCGGAATTCCTGGAAATTGTGAAGCAGGACCTGGAATCGGGCGTCCACCGACCCAACAGGGACAATACGAGGTACTTTACCGACGCGTATTTCCACCATCCGGATGAGATCCAGCGAGAAGCCGAGGAGGCGAATCTGGAGGTCGTGGACCTCGTCGCCGTGGAGGGAATTGCGTGGATGTGGCAGAATTTCGACGAGATGTGGGCGGACCCGCGAGAACGCGGCATCCTGCTCGAAATGCTCGACCGAACGGACAGGGACCGTTCTCTCATGGGCGTAAGCAGCCACGTTCTTCTGGTTTTCAAGAAGCGGGCCGTCTGTACGGATCAATAGGGTCCATCCAATGCAAACGTACACGCATGCTCCCGACGGATACAATTGTCCGTTCTGTCTTGTCGTTAAGGGAATAGAGAATGAACACGTTGCGACAAGACAGCAGGACGTTGTGTTCCGTGACGGTGCGGTAACGGCTTTCATCTCTTCCCACTGGTGGCCCGGTAATCATGGTCATATTCTCGTCATTCCGAATGAACACATTGAGAACATCTACACGATGCCGACCCGCCTGCTGGCGAGAATCCAGGAAGTCGCCCGAGAGGTCTCTATCGGATTCAAAGAGCTCTATGACTGCGACGGCGTTTCGTCGCGCCAGCACAATGAGCCTGCAGGAAACCAGGATGTCTGGCACTATCACCTGCACGTCTTCCCGCGGTGGCAAGTCGACAGGCTATATCTAGAACGCAGGAGTTCCACGACTCCTGAAGAGCGCAGACCCTATGCCGAGCGCATGCGGGCGTGGCTGAGTACTAGACTGGAATAGAGTACACTGCGGAAGGCTAGAGGACCACAGCCGAAATCAATAGCTGTTGCGCCGGAAACAACATTCCGGCGTATTGCCTCGGATGCCTTATGCGCTAAAGCGATACCGGGTTCCAGGGTTTGAAAGGGTGGAGCGGACATTCCTGTCTGCTCACATAGCTCAATTCTTCGCGTCGCTGACTGGATTCCCTGCGACAAACGAAAGGACAGGAACAGACATGCTTCGAATCCAATTGATAATCGCACCAATGCTGCTCGTCGTGCTGATCCCAATCTCCTCGGTTTCGGCCGACGAGTGGCCTCAGTGGCGCGGGCCGAACCGTGACGGTGCATGGCGTGAGACCGGGATATTGGAAGCGTTTGACGGCCCGGAGGTCCCGATCCGGTGGCGGGTGCCCATCGGCAGCGGCTATAGCGGTCCGAGCGTCGCCGATGGACGTGTCTACGTTACCGACCGGCTTGCGAAACCGAAGCAGGTTGAACGGGTCCAGTGTTTCGCGTGGGAAACGGGAGAACTGCTATGGTCTTACACCTACGACTGCGAATACCGGATTAACTACGTCGCAGGCCCCCGCGCGACGGTTACCGTACACAACGGCCTCGCTTACGCCCTCGGGGCGATGGGTCATCTCAACTGCTTCGATGCGGCAACGGGCGAACTGAAGTGGAAAAGAGATCTGAACGCCGAATACAATATTGCGATGCCCACGTGGGGAATCGCGAGCGCGCCTGTCGTCGAAGGTGCGAACGTGATCGTCCAGATCGGCGGTACGCCGGGAGCGTGCATCGTCGCGTTCGACCGGGAAACGGGGGCCGAGAAATGGAAGGCCCTTGACGACAAGGCGTCTTACTCGGCGCCGATTGTGATTACACAGGGCAACCAGCGTGTGCTGGTCAGCAGGACGGCTGAGAGTATCGCCGGTCTCGACCCGCGGACGGGCGGCATATATTGGCGCCATCCCTTTCCGCCGAATCGCATGGAGATCGGAATCGCAAGTCCGGTTTTCTATCGAAACGAGTTGTTTTTTACTGACTTCTTTGACGGATCGCTGCTGCTGAAACTGAATCCGGACGAACCGTCGATGAAACTCGGCTGGCACCGCAGGGGTGAGAATGAAAGAAACACGGACGCGCTGCACTCAACGATGTCGACCCCGGTCCGCATTGGTAATTTCATTTATGGCGTGGACAGCTACGGGGAACTCCGATGTCTCGATGCCCGCAACGGCGATCGCATCTGGGAAGACCTCACGGCGGTACCCAAAGCCCGTTGGAGCAACATCCACTTTATCCGGAACGCAGACATGGTCTGGATGTTCAATGAGCGTGGCGAACTCCTGATTACCACGCTGTCTCCCGATGGGGTGAATATCATCAGCCGCGCAAAACTCATCGAACCCACGCGCGACCAGTTGAACCGTCGCGGCGGCGTCACGTGGGCACATCCCGCGTTCGCCTACAAGCACGTGTTCGCCCGAAACGACGAGGAACTGGTCTGCGCCAGCCTGGCGAAGACTGAGAGCGCGGGAGATCACGCCCCGGGAAACCGATAATGCACGCCTGGAATGCCCATCCCACCTTCACACCCGCTTTCCGATCAGCCGAATGTCGTTAGAGCATGCGGATCGGGATAACTCGACGGCGGAAGACTCCACGGCACTCGAAGCCATCCTGATTGGGCCTCAACTTGAACGTCTCTGTGACGAGTTCGGGCTGACACCTGGAGAGCTCGAACCCGATTTCACCGGATGGTCCAAGCACATCATCAAGTCTCCGGATCGTGTCTTTCTGTTTCCACGACATCCAAAGTACCAATGTTCTCTGAATGTCGAGTTGGGCCTATACAGGCTCTTCAGCGAAATGGATCAATTGCCCGTGCCCAGGCTCGTAAGGGCGGTCGAAAACCGCGAATTGAGCCCGCACCGGTTCGGCGTTGTCACACGACTGCAAGGGACTCTGCTGGGAAACATCGAACACAGGTTAAGCGCAAGTGACTATGAAGAAGTGCTTCGCACGATCGGACGGCTTGCGGCGATCTGGCACAACTTTCAGTTGGGTCATGAATCTGATTTCCTGAAACCTCTGTCTCAGGATTTCGAAGGCGATCACGGCGACTCGTATCGATGGATGTATGAGGCGCTGGGAACGGGTTCGCCGGGCGAAGCACCGGATTTAATCGCTTCATCGGTCCGCGAATTGGCTACAGAAGGCGGCACGGAGGATTTCAGCGAGCTGAACTCCGTGTCGACAACAGGCAAATGGCGTCGGTTGTTGTCAGAGTTGTCCATGATGGACGACGTACTGCTTCACGGCGATATCCACGAAGACCAGATTCTCGTCCGCTCCGAACGGGACCTGGAAGTTACCGGCATCCTGGATTGGGGAAACGCAGGTGTCGGGAATCCCGCCCTCGAGTTCAACTTCGGAGAATGGGGCGCTGAGATCTGGCGGTACCGGGAAACATTCGGAAAGCTTAGAGAGATAATCTGGGGGGAGTACCTGAATGCTCGGGGACTTGACGGACCGTCGTGGGAGGCCTTACACATCCTTTACACACTGCAGGAACTCATCTGGACGATGACTGCGCGAAAACCCATCGGAAACGAAGGAGGACCGTACAAATCCGAAGTGAGAAGGCTGCTTCAGGCATTGAAAGACACGACAGAAGTGCTTTGAAGAGTGAGTTCGCGATCCGTGTGAGATTGAGATGATTAGGGTATTGTTGTTCGACGTCGGGGAGACCATTCTCGATGCCGAAGGTCAGCAGGATGCCCTGATGGAAGTGCATCGAACCACGCTTGCCAGATTCGGATTCGAAATGTCGGTTGAAGAATACCGGCTTCTAGACAGTGAGAAGATATCAGAGTTCGTTCCGAGTCCCATGCACGCCATCACCCGGCACTTTGCCCGATCTGACGCGTCCCTCTTCGATGAGATTACCAGGGAAGTGCGATCGCACTATCCGGAGATCCGGTCTCTCGGGTACCGGCTGTACCCCGGAGCCGCTGTGATTCTGGAGCAGTTGGCGGAAGAATACACGCTCGCTTTGGCCGGCAACGCGCCGGCGAGTATCACGGACGTCCTCGACGAACTTGGCGTGCTGCGCTGTTTTCGCCATAGGGTGGTATCGGGAAGTATCGGAATCAAGAAGCCTGAAGAGCGTTTCTTCCGGACGATACTCGACATGGCCGGATTTTCGCCTTCCGAGGCGATCATGATCGGTGATCGCCTCGACAACGATATCATTCCGGCGAAGAGGCTTGGCATCCGGACCATCTGGTTCAGGCAGGGGAGATATGCGGTACTGGATCCTCGAGTACCGGATGAAGTCCCCGATGCGACAATCACCAGACTGGAAGATCTGCCCTCGGCGATCGCTTCGATCGTGGAAGCCGGCTAGATTTCAATGGCGGTACTCTGCATGTTGGATCGCTTTCCGTTACGCAAACCGGGTCAAGAGGCCAATAGACGTAGGGAGGCTGAAAGAGATGGTCGTCGATACGGCGCCAAGGCCGCGGCAATACTGGGACGACTACGCGTCCCGGTTCAAGAATAGAAGCGTGGCCGATGCCTACGAACTTCGTCCGCCATATCCGGACGAAACGTATGAAATATTGAGAGAGCTGCTTGGTGAGTCACCGGGCAGGGTCCTGGACGTCGGATGCGGTCCGGGCAAGATCGCGCGGATCCTCGTCGATTACGTGGACGGCGTGGACGCAGTCGACTTTTCAGAAGAAATGATCGTTGCCGGAAATTCGCTGGCCAACGGCAACCATCCACGTCTCCAATGGATACACGGACGGGTCGAGGAAGTCGAATGGAGCCCGCCATACGCCATGGTGACAGCGGGCGCCAGTATTCACTGGATGGAATGGCGTGACGTTTTTCCGAGGTTCAGGAAAGCGATGCCGGATGGTGGGTACGTCGTCATTATAGACGGTGACCGGCCCGTCGAGCCGCCCTGGCGGGAAGCAGAGCTTGTGTTGATTCGAGAGTTTTCCACGAACCCGCACTATGAGGATATCGACCTGATTTTGGAACTTGAAGAGCGGGGCCACATCCTCCCGCTCGGAGATAGACTGACCGAGCCCGTCTATTTTTCGCAATCGATACGGGACTACGTCGGGTCGTTTCATTCGCGCGAAAGTATGTCAGTCGAACACATGGGGGTGGAAAACGCGGCGGTTTTCGATGCCGAACTGACGAGCATCCTCCGTGACTACGCTCACGATGGCGGGACGTTGAGTTTTGATCTCCAGACGCGGGTTTCGTGGGGAAGGCCGCTCGGCTAGAGGATTTAGCGGATCGCCGAGCGCAGGCCGGGCGCCCACAAGGGACGGCCCTGGATGTCTAGGATCTCCAATTAACAACGCCGGGACGAAAGGAGCAGCAATGAAGATTCGTAATCCCTACCGATTTGCAGTCGGCCTCGCGGTCGCGACTGCCCTCGTCCTCTTCTGGGTGAACGGCGCGGTCGGCGTGATCGGATCGGAGAACAACCACGCAAACCTGATGTATTTCGGGGTGCTCGCCGTAGGAGTCATCGGCGCCGTCGTCGCGCGTTTTCAGCCGCGCGGCATGTCGCTCGCGCTGTTCGCCACGGCGCTCGCTCATGCGCTCGTGACCCTGGTGGCGATAATCGGAAGGTTGGGCTTTCCGGCGAGCGGACCGCTGGAACTCCTGCTCCTGAATGGGTTCTTCATCGCTTTATGGGTCGTGTCGGCCTTTTTGTTCCGACAGACCGCGCGGACTGCGACCGCTTGAGGTTGAGAAGAGCAATCTATGACCTCTTCTGAAACGTCGCCGTCTCTTGGCACATTTTCCTGGTTCGGAAACGAACTGCCTCTGTCAGAACGGCTGAGGTTGATCAGGCAGAGTGGTTTCAGCCAAACGTTTCTGTGGATGGGCAGTGAGGAACCCCTGGTGGAAGCCGGTCGGGCTGAAGAAATGCCGGGGATGGCTGCAGATGCCGGACTCGCCGTCGATCACGTCCACGCATCGTACGACAATGCGAATGCATTCTGGTCTGACAGTCCTACCGAACGTGACGCGTTGGTCGATGAATACCTCAAGCTGATCGAGTACTGCAGCCGGCATTCCATTTCCTGCATCGTGCTGCACGTCACGAAGGGGCCGAACCCGCCTCCGTCTCGCGCGGAAGGCGTGGAGATCTTTCGAAGACTGGGAGAGGAGGCGGCAAGTAGCGGGATCAGGTTGGCGCTCGAGAATACAAGGGTTACCAGTCGTGTGGACTTCATTCTGAATGAGCTTCCCCTCGAGAGTCTGGGCTTGTGTTACGACAGTTCGCACGACACCCTGTATTCCGATACGCCCGGCGTTGTGCTTGGAAAGTGGGCGCATCGTCTCTTCACGACGCACTTTTCGGACACCGACGGTCGGGCCGACGTTCACTGGCTTCCCATGAAGGGTATCGTAGACTGGGATGCTGTTTCCAGTGCGTATCCCACGTCGCACACGGGCCCGGTAATGATCGAGGCAGTGCCCGAGGATGCCGTTCAGCCGCCGGCTGAGTTTCTTGCCGATGCGTACCATAAAGCGGTAGATTTGAGGGAGCGGTTGCTAGCCGGACACGAGTAAGCGAAAAGTCCAAATATACGTCGTTCGCAATCGGGCCAGAGGTGATCCTTTGAGGAAGCACGGCCAGAGGCAGTAATGAACGAAGCGAAACAACCGGCATCACTCATCGAGGCTGCACGGCAGGATGATGCTCACCAGAGTTTCTCGTACCATGGATGGGTCGTGCCCGAGTATAAGTGCCTGTGCATGACAATTCCAAAGGTTGCCTGCACTACCGTAAAGGTGACGCTCTACTATTTGGCTGGATACCCGGTTCCGGCGCAATCGAACGACGTCCACGGTCTGGACGTCGGGTTGTTTGTCGGGAAATACAGCACTGAGGAGATCATCGAGATATTGACCTCGCCGCAATGGGTGAGATTCTGTTTTGTCCGCAATCCTTACCATCGGTTGCTCTCGGCTAACAAGTCGAAGATCGCGAACAGAGGGGACACCCAATATTGGTGGTTAAGGAATGCAATTCGGGAGAGGTTCAAATATCCTGACGGGAATCGATGTCGTGCCAACATGGTGACGTTTGCGGACTTCGTTCATTTCCTGTCAGACTGCGGAGGGAAGGTGCGATACGAGCTCAAGCCGGACGCCATCTTCGACGGACACTTCAATGCTCAGACTAGGATTCTCAGGCAGGACTTGATCGAATATGATTTCATCGGCCGCTTCGAGAATTTCGCCGCCGACTTCAAGACTGTACTGACACGGCTCGGCGCTCCGGTTGAAACGGTCGCGCTTGTCTCGGAACGGCGGAACGTATCGGCCCATGTACCACTGGACGAGGTGTACAATCCCCAGTTGGCGGCTCTGACCTATGAAGTCTATCGAAACGACTTCGAGGCCTTCGTGTACGGCAGGGATAGCTGGCTCTGCGGATCGTGAAACGCCGGGCGCCCACAAGGGACGCCCCTACAATGTCAATGACCGCCCATATGTGGCCAATACGGGATCGGCCTAATGCGACCACTTCAAGATCGGCATAATCAGGCCAGGACATGGAAGGCGAGGAGGCGTGAATCCGGGCGAATCTATGGAAACGTCGCCGCGATAATGACGATTGAAGACCGATAGTCTGCCAGCAAAGGCATTGGGCGGGGTTATCAGGAGATGTCAGATGAAGGGTCAACTCGATAGCGTAAGGCGTTTTCATGAGGTGTTCCAGTGTCACCTGGAGCGAACACCTGTTGCAGAACTGCCTTCGGACATAAGCGAATGGCGTATCCGAATGTTGACCTTGATTCGTAAGTCTTCGGGTACGTAAAATCGAATATGTGCTTGTAAATAAAGGCGATTAGACGGCGGATTACCAGGATACACCAGGTCACTGGACGTGAAGGAAGAAACGTCCTTCTATACGTCGATAACGCCCTGTTTCGGAGGGTTTTATCGCGTCGCCGCGTTGCTTTTTTTTCGGATTGAGGTTATTGGAGGAGTTAGAAGAATATCGAGCGGCCGTGGGTGACAATGACATCGTCGAAATCGCGGACGCCCTTACCGACATGCTGTACGTGTTTCTGGGTACATTTATCGCCCACGGACTGCAGGACATTGCCGAAGCGCTCTTCGATGAGGTTCACCGCAGCAACATGAGCAAGCTGGATGAGCAGAGTAAGCCTATATTCAGAAACGACGGCAAAGTGTTGAAGTCAAATCGGTTTTCGGACCCGGATTTGCGATCGATTATAGCGAAATCGGGTCAACTTGAGCCGGGATAAATGACTGGATCACCACGGGATACACCATTGGAATTGAAACCATGCCATTCAAATCAATTGGTGGAAACTTGGAGAATCCAAATCCTGTCCAGCTGGAGCTGATCAGCGAGATTCATGAGGCACTGACGGCGCGTTCCATCCCGCACTGGTTGGGCGGGGGTTCGGCGTTGGATTTTCTGTTGGGGGAGGTTACGCGCGTCCACGGTGACGTAGATTGGGCAATTTGGAAATCAGACGCGTCAGACGTGACTGCATGTCTTGGAACTATGGGGTATTCCAGCCAGAGAGTCCGGCATCCTGAAGAGCACATCGGCTTTTACAAATTCGATCAGTA
This sequence comes from Gemmatimonadota bacterium, assembly GCA_028874335.1. GTDB lineage: Bacteria > Latescibacterota > UBA2968 > UBA2968 > JAAXHE01. The sequence goes on from JAPPJY010000088.1 coordinate 325,044, forward strand.
TGTCAGCTTTGGGCTACTTGAGAAGACTCAAGGGGGAGATGTTGTAACCTCTGGCCGCTGGACCGATTGGCCCTATCCGCATGGCGCCTTTTGTGCACCGGATGGGCGCTTGGGTGACTTATCCTGCCCGATTCTCAGCGCTGAAGCCCAACTAGACGAAAAGGTCAACTTTCACAAGCACCCTGCCGGCGCGCCACTTAGAGAAGAGGATCTTCCTGCGATCGAGAGGCTGCGCAGGTATATTGCAGGTCGCCGGTGAGAATAGTCGGTACATCTCGAATCACGAATATGTCCACGCCGGACTTCACGCAATCCGTTTGCCAGACAAGGAATGAAGAAACGTACCATCGTATCGATTCTCCTGAAGGAAGAGTGGCAATCCAAGATGATTGAAGATTCCTACAGACTGGCGGCAAAGCACTACGACGCGGCGTACAGCGTCAAAGAGAACCTGGTCGACAGGGACTTCTATCTCGATCTGGCCAGTGAGTATGGCGGGCCGATCCTCGAGCTCGGCTGCGGAACCGGCAGGATTACCCTACCATTTGCCCGGCAGGGACTTGATGTCGCGGGCGTTGATGCTTCTGGTTCGATGCTGGCGGTCTTGCGGGCAAAGCTCGCGAAGGAACCTGCAGACGTACGACGCCGGGTACGGGTCGTTGAGGGCGATTTCAGGACCCTTCAACTGGGTGATGAATTTCCTCTGGTGGTGATTCCGTTCAGACCCATGCAGCATATGTACACTGTGGAGGATCAACTTGCCGCCCTGAGAAATGCCGGGAGCCATCTGACAGACGGCGGAATCCTGGCGTTAGATGTGTTCAATCCCCGCTTCGACAAGCTGCTGTCCGGCGAAAACGTAGAACACATGGAACTGGAGTGGCCCGCACAAAACGGTCTGACCATCCGGCGGTATTTCGTGAAGGACGGGTATGACCCGGTCAATCTGGTTTTATCGGGCAGGTTTATCTTCCGGCTTTGCGATGGCGACCATGTACTATCAGAGGAAGCCGAGACCTTCAAAATGAGCGTCTATACGTATCCTCATCTCAAAGCGCTTATCTGCTCGGCCGGTCTCGAGAGCGTCGGAGAATTCGGATCTTTTGATCGGAAACCAATCGGCCCGGACATGCCCGAGATGATATTCCTCCTGAAAAGTCAGTAAGGAGATGACTTCGCAATCTTCCACCAGTGAATACGCGCAGGACCGGACCGCTCACCAGTATTCGATACTGACGATGCTGCGCTGTAATTGACATGTCTTGCGGTAACTACTGGCGAAACGCTGAGCCCACACCTTCGCAGAACATGTCATCCTGAGGAGGCCAGCGCGCTCAGAATGACATGTTTTAAGATTGTCATGCATGTGGCTTCCCGCGGTCATCCAGAGGAGGCCCCCCAAGGCCGACGAAGGATCTACTGCAGCATCGGATCATCCCCAAGCGATTTTCACGTGTCGATGCCTGAGAGGCAGCACGTCCGCCTGCAGCGCGGGACGGACGCGGCGAACGATGCTTCGACTCCGCTCAGAATGATATGCGTTACAACAAACACCGGCCGATGGCAACCTGGATTCCGTTATCCAAGTCAACCCCGTACAAGATCGCGAATTGAAGCCACTTTTCAAACCATATCTCTGAGATTCCCACGGTTCTTGGACAGCAATGGTTGCCCATACAACCGAAGGTCGGGAAACTCTCGTTAATCCACCATACGTTGCTCCAGGACAGTCCAATGAAGTAGCATCCCAAAACTTTAGAAGCTGTCTTAAAATTCCCAGCGGTCTTCGCGCGGCTGCAAAAGCGCCG
>JAPPJY010000014.1 GCA_028874335.1 Gemmatimonadota bacterium
ACCGCCACTTTTTCGCTCGCGCTCGGGAACTCGCCGGTAATTTTAAAACAACTTCCAAGGGGCTGGCAATGCGTATCGTTGCGACTGGATTGACGAAGATCTATCCGAAGGGGACCGTGCCCGCGCTGGACAACGTGGACCTCGAGATCGGAAAGGGGACCTTCGGGCTGCTTGGACCGAACGGCGCGGGAAAAACCACGCTCATCAAGATTCTCTCAACCCAGATGGCGCCCACGTCCGGCCGTGTAAGCGTGGGTTCGTGGGACCTGCAGCGGAACCGCTCCGAAGTTCGTCGCAGTCTGGGATATCTGCCCCAGCACTTCGGTTCGTATCCGCAGCTGACGGCGTGGGAGTTTCTGGACTATATGGACCGGCTGGCGGCCGGACGGCGACAGAACGGCAGAAAGAGGCGCGTGCGCGATGCGCTGGAGAACGTGGGGCTATACGACGTGCGCGACCGCCGGACCGGCACATTTTCCGGAGGAATGATGCGGCGCCTCGGGATTGCGCAGGCCATCGTGGGCGATCCGGAAATCCTGGTTGTGGATGAGCCCACCGTGGGACTCGATCCGGAAGAACGCATTCGCTTCCGGGGAATCCTTGCCCGATTGAGTCGAGACCGGGCCATCCTGATTTCAACCCACATCGTGGGCGATATTTCAAGTACCTGCGATGATCTGGCGGTGTTGAATGCAGGACGGATCGTCTACAGGGGATCGCCCGGGGCGCTGGTCGATCGCGCCGATGGCAAGACGTGGCGCCTGCAGGCGGACGACGCCGAGTTCGAATCGATATCCCGTAAGTTTCTGGTCGTGACGGTCTCGGTGGACGGCGGCCGGATGGACCTCAGGTTTGTGGGCGATGGCCAGCCGCCGGCAAACTCCGAACCGGTTCCGCCGAATCTCGAAGACGCGTACGTGTATTTTATGGGCATGGAGAATCCGGGACGGGACGCGGGGGCGCAAGGATCATGAATACGGTCTTCACCATATTGTCTGTAGCCAGATACGAGCGCAAAATGCTGATGCGAACAGTCCGGTTTCGCATCCTGGGCGGTATCGGCGTGCTCATTCCCGTTGTCCTGGGTATCGGCGTGGCGATCGCCGAATCCAGAGGCGTTGAGTTCGAATCCGTCAGCGGAATCGGCGCCTATATGCCCTTTTTCGTCTACAGTCTCCTCCAGACCGTGGTGATCGCGTTCATTGTGGGAGATTTCAGGGCGGCGGATGAACGCGCAGGTATCTACGAGGTGGTCGCGGCGCGGCCGTTGTCTACCGCCGAACTGGTCATGGGCAAATACCTGGGGGTACTGGGCGCCCTGATAACGCTGAGCCTGGTCGTTCTGGTGCTCAGCCTGGGGGTGCAGGCGGCCAAAATCAGCATTACGGGCGCTCCGTTTACGATTCGACCCTATCTGACGTACCTGCTTCTGCTGAACCTGCCGGGGCTGATTTACATGTCCGCCCTTACGTTTTTCCTCGGGGCGGTGCTGCGCCGGCAGGCCGCGGTGACCGTGCTGACCATCGCGTATGTGCTGATTGTCCTCCTGTTCCTCGGACGCCGATATGGCGGCGTCTACGACTTCGGCGCGTTCTTCGCCCCGGTGTTCTACTCGGATATGCTCGGTCTCGGCGATATTCGGCGCGTCGTGGAAATCCGGTTCTTGTACACCTTGCTTGCCCTGTTTTTCTTCGGTCTGTCAATCGACCGGTATCCGCGGCTGCCTCAGTCCCGGGCCTGGCGCAGGTTCGGCCGGTGTCTGACCGCCGGTGGTTTCGCTGCCGCGCTGGGCCTCTACCTGTATATTGAAAACCGCGACGCCTCAGACCTCGCATACAGGACAGCGCAGTTGGAAGTTCATGAGAGATACGCCGGACAGCCAACCGTGGCGGTAACGCATTACACGCTCGACCTGGACCTTGCGGCAGACCGGACGCCCCTTCGGGGCACGGCGGTTCTGCGCGTTTCCAACCCTCATTCCGTTCCGCTCGACACGCTGGTGTTCAGTCTCAACCCGGGTTTGAGACTGCGATCCGTGAATGTGCAGAACGGAGAGGACGCTGCTGTGAACTGGCGGCGCGAAACCGCCGTCGTACGGGTTGCCCGAACGCTCCAGCCTGACAGCACAGCGACGCTGGCGTTCGTATACGACGGTTCGATTGACCTCAGCGGATTCGATCTGAAACGCCATCCGGATGCGAGGCGTCTGCAGAAGCGGCGCGCGGGGCCTGGCAGAAAGGGCGATCTGACCGCCTGGATACGCGGGAATTCCGTATTCCTGCCGCCTCGCAGCCGGTGGTATCCTTCGCCGGGCGTGGACTACGGTCACGAGGATGGCAGACCCGTGTGCTTCGCCACCGCGGATCTGGATATCTCTCTTCCGGCGGGACTGGAGGTTATAACCCAGGGTGTGCCGGTCAGCCGGAAGGCGGAGGGCGATCGGGAGGTCCATTCGTGGAAGGCGCGACGCCCCGTACCTCTTCTTTCGCTCAACGCCGGCGTCTACCGTGTCTTCCAGGCCGAAATCCATAATATCCAATGCGCCGTTTACGTTCATCCGGCCCATGCCAGGCAGGTCACCTTCTTCGAAGACGCCAGGGACGACGCCCTCGAAACGCTGGGCGAAGTCCTGGACAGCGTTGAACAGGAAACCGGCCTGGCCTATCCCTACGAACGCCTGTCGGTTGTGGAAGTGCCATTCCAGGTACAATGGTATTACGACGGATGGGAGGAAGCCGGTGGACTCGTGCAGCCGGGCGTGCTGATGCTGGAAGAGGACGTGCTGATGCGGCTCAATCTGCAGCGGCGCCTGAAATGGATGCAGCGGCGGCGGCGACGAAACGACGACCCCGCGAGGATCAAGCGGGATCTGCTGGTCAGCGCGGTTCTGCGCACGTTTCTTGCGCGGGAATCGTCTCAAAGCGGCATCTACCGGAGTCCGGTGGCGCACCTCTGGTCCTTCAACAAGGGCTTCGAAGGCGAACACTACTCCCTGCTCAAGCGCGGAATGCCCGTCCATATTCAGCAACATCTCGAGACCAGCCTGCAGCAAAGCCTGTATTCGCGGCGGGGCAGGTTCCGGGGTCTGTTCCGGCGCAACAGGGGCGCGCGAGGCGTCTCGTGGGATACGGTAACGTCAAAGATGCGCCAGCGTTCCTTCGCGGAGCTGGACCCGGATGCCGACGCGGAACTCTACCGGGCGGTCGTCGACGCCAAGGGCGCCTCCATGTTCGGGATGATGCAGGCCGTCGTGGGTGACGAAACGTTCATAGACGTGGTCAGCGGATTCGAGGAGTCAAACCGGCACGCGGCAGTCGACTTCGAGTCGTTCGAACGTGCGGCTGTCGGAGATTCCTCCAGCCGGGCGGAACGACCCAACCTGCATCGCCTCGTCAGCGACTGGCTGCACGGCACCCAGGTACCGGGATATACGCTCACCAGGGCAAAGGCGTACAAAGTGGACGATGGCTGGGGAATGATGGTGTATCAGGTCGTCGTCCGGATCCGAAACGGAGAGCCGGGGCGCGGATTCGTCCAGATTCGAGCGATGGGGAGCGAGGACGAGGCGGTGAAGGGCATTGAGATAGAAGGCGGGCAGGAAGTCGAGGTGGGGTTGATCCTCTGGGAACGGCCGTCGAGAATCAGCGTCGAGCCGTTTTTTGCACGAAACCGCCGCGTCCTGATGGCGCCGCTGCGCATACCCGAGCAGCCGATGGGCGGTTCCGCCACGACCTACGTGAGAGAGGTCGCCCCGGATGAGACGGGATTGACCGAGATCATCGTGGACAACGACGACGAAGGCTTCGAAATGCCGGTCCGGAGGGTGCGGCGTTATCTCCGACCGCAGTTGAAAGGGGACAACTGGCAGGAACGACAGATGCCATTTTCTTTCGGCCGGTATGAAACCAACTACAGGTGGAAGAAACCCGGCGACGGCGCGCAACCGGCGGTCTGGACGGCCCGCTTGCCGCACAGCGGGGATTACGACGTCTACTATTATTTCGTTCAACCCCGGTTCGCCAGGCGCCTGCGTATGGCCACGGAATTCAGTCTGGCGGTCTGCCACGGCGGCGAGGTGGATACACTGGCGGTCGAAGCGGACAAGCTCAAGGGCGGCTGGAACGTGATGGGTCGGTACCGTTTCGAGGGAGGGGAGCTGGCCCGTGTCGAACTGTCCGACCGGGCAAACGGGCGCCTCTATGCCGATGCGGTGCGCTGGAGGTACGTCGATCCCGACCACCCGGAAGAGGTGTACGAAGAAGATCTTCCGACATGGAACTTCGGTCGGGGCCGTCGGGGCGGCGACCGGAGCGGGCGAGGGGGCGGCAGCCGGAGCGGCGGAGGGCAAACGCGTGGAAGAGGTTGGTAATCCACTGGTGAACAGCGAGTTATTACTATTTTATGAGGTGTAACTTGAATAGAAAAACCATGAGCGGTTATGGTATGGTATTCACCGCTGTTGCCATTCTGGCCGGATGCGGCGGGCAGACCGAACAGCGGTCCGTGGATCTGACGGTCCCCGTAACGGTTCAGGCGGTGCGTCTGGACACCATGGAGGCGACGGTGGCGGCCACGGGCACGCTCCGGCCCTTCAGAGAAGCCCGTATTCAGACCGAGGTCGAGGGAATTATCCAATATGTGGCGCGGGGCGTCGGCGGACGGCCGACGGAGGGAATGCGGGTGACCCGGAACCAGGAGATCGCCCGGCTTGTGAACAAGGAGCTTGTCGTAAACGCCCGTCTGGAATCCCGCGATCTTGCGCGCACCGTCGCGAAGCAAACATTGAGCGAGCAGGAAGTTCTTGTCGACCGTAAACTGAGCACGGTGAAGGCCCTGGACGAAGCGCGCCGGGCCCTCGCCGAGGCCGAATCCAACTATGAAGACGCTCTCGTTCAGATCGCCAAGACGACGATTCGGACGCCAATCGCCGGCTTTCTGACAGGATTGGCCGATATTACCGAGGGTACGATGGTGGAGGCCCGCACGACCATTGCAACCGTGATGGACTACAACCAGGTACTCGTCGATCTCAAGGTTCCGAACGCATATATTGTATCCGTTTCACCGGGCCAGGTCTTGCGCGTGGAGAACTACGCATTGCCCAACCGACGGTTTCTGGGGACCGTCAAGGTGGTCGACCCGGCCATCGATCCGGCGACGCGTACGTTCCGGGTGGTGGGGGCGGTGAAAAATCCTAACCTGATGTTACGGCCGGGGATGTTCGTGAAGGCAGAGATTGTCACAGAGTCTCACGAGGATGCGGTGGTGATCCCGCGACGTTTCGTCCTGACGCGCCAGAATCGCAAGGTGGTGTTCGTCGAGGAGGAGGGGCGGGCGCAGATGCGCGACGTAAGGCTGGGATTGGAGGGACCGGAGCAGGTCGAGATTCTCGAAGGGCTTGAACCGGGCGAGCGCCTCATTACCAGCAACTACGAGACGCTGCGGTCCCGTACGCGCGTGCGGGTAACCGGAGAGGGCGCGGCGGGGCGGCAGTGATGAATACGCGCTGCGAACGTCCGTCGTCCTGACAGTCCATCGCCGACTCGAGAGATACCGTCCGCAGCGAACGAATCATCGTGAGCTTTCTCGATTGGACCCCTCTGGGGCCCAGGGACTGCGTGTGGGCCTTCCGGAGGGGTTTTTTCACCCCCGACCAACCTCGTTACCAGGCCGTGTCACATTTGCTTGGGGGAGTTTGCTCCTTCGATCGTGGTCATTCATGTAAATCACGGTTTCTGAGCCAAAGCAACCAGCTTTCATTCAAAAAGGGCCGATAGGATGTCATTGCCCGAATTTTCCACGAAATATCCCGTGACGGTCGCGATGGCGACGCTGGCGGTAGCGCTCCTCGGCTGGATCTCGCTGGACCGGCTGGACGTGGACCTGTTGCCCGACCTGCGTTCTCCCGTGATCACCGTCGACCTGCGTTTTCCCGGAAAGACGCCCCGGGAGATGGAGGAACGGTACGCGCAGCGCCTGGAAGGGGACATCGGTACGGTGCGGCACGTGAAACGCGTACATTCCGTGTCCCGCTCCGGGCAGGCCGTGGTGATCGCGGAGTTCGAGTGGGATGCGGACATGGATTTCGCGGTTCTCGACGTGCAGAAGAAAGTGGCGCGGTACGCATCGGACCCCGATATCACGAGTTTGGACGTTACGCAGGAAGACCCGCAGGCATTGCCGGTGATGCGTCTGGCTGTTTCGGGGGCACACTGGCAGGATCCCGATGAATTGCTGGGCAGTGTGGAGACGATCATCCGGCCCAGGCTCGAAGGGCTGTCGGGGGTGGCTTCGGTTGAAATCGAAGGGGGAGCCGAAAGGGAGATCCGCGTTACACTGGATACCTATCTCCTGCAAGCATTCGGCGTCAATTCCGCAACGGTGGTCTCGCGGATTCGTGAAGCGAATTCGGATGTCTCCGGAGGAACGTTGAAAGACGGCCAGCAATCCTATCTCGTAAAGGGCCTGGGACGGCTGACCGACCTGGCGGACGTGAACGACCTGGTTGTGGGGGAGCGTAGCGGCGAATCTTCGAACGGCGGAGAAGACGCCTCGACTCAGCGCGTGCCGGTCACGGTCAGCGACGTGGGTACCGTGGCCCTCCAGTATAAGGAACGGGAGACCATCGTCCGTCTGGACGGCATGGAGTGCGTAGGGCTTTCGGTCTACAAGGAAGCCGGCGCGAATACCTCTTCCGTGGTGAACGGGGTACTGCAGGAACTGGGGAGCCTGGAGGCCGATCTGGCCGGCATCCGGTTTACGGTGGTGGAAAACCAGGCACGCTTTGTCGAACGCGCGGTAAGCGAAGTTGAAGAGGCGGCTGTTATCGGCGCGTTGCTGGCCGTGGGCGTGCTGCTTGCCGCGCTCCGGCAATGGACTGCGACGCTGGTGATTGGCCTTGCCATTCCGATTTCCGTTCTCGCCACGTTCACGCTGATGTATTTCCAGGGGTTGACGTTGAACGTGATGACCCTTGGCGGTCTCGCGCTCGGCGCCGGCATGCTGGTGGATAACGCCATTGTCGTAATTGAGAACATCTACCGGCATATCGAAAGTGGGGAAACAGCCGCGGAAGCCTCCGTCAAGGGCGCCGGCGAGGTCGGGGTCGCGATACTGGCTTCCACACTGACGACGGTGTCCGTGTTTCTTCCCATCGTGTATCTTCAAGGGCTGGCGGGCGAACTCTTCAAGGAACAGGCCTGGACCGTGGCGTTTTCACTGGTTTCATCTCTCGCCGTGGCGATGACGGTGGTCCCCATGATGACCGCACGGCTGTTCAGGCGGTATCCGCGCGGGTCCACGGGGGTCGCCGGGGCGCGGACGTTCAGACGGTTTCTGGATGCGTCGCTCAACCGCAAGGGCCGCACGATAGCGGTACTGATCGCCTGCCTTGTGGCGGCCTTCCATATGGCCACGTCCCTCCATACGTCGTTCATTCCCACGGAAGACGAGGGTGTACTCCACGTGGACCTCGCGATGCCGGAAGGCACGAGACTCGAGTCAACAGACAGGGTGGGGAGACGCGTCGCGGCTATTGCGCAGGCGGTTGCCGGAGAGGAAGCCCTGCACATCTACCTGCGGGTGGGAACAGATCCGAACCGGTTCACGGCCGTGGGAGAGCCCACTGGTCCGAACCGGGCCGAACTGACGGTCGTCCTGGGCCCGCAAGCGGGCCGTCGTGGTGTCACCGAACTCACCGCCGCACTGGATGCGGCCCTCCTGGACGTGCCGAATATCAAAGTTAACTATCGACTCCATAAATCTGCGTTGGAAGGACTTGTACGTGGAGGCGCCGCACCGGTCCAGGTGGAGGTGAGTGGCGAGAACCTGGTACTGCTTCGGGAACTGGCGGCAGATCTGAAACGGCGTATGGACGCGTTGTCGACGGTGTATAATGTTCGAACGAGCTTTCAGGATGGCCAGCCCGAAGTGGACGTCGTGTTGCGGCCGGATGTCACCGCGGCGTTCGGCCTCACCTCGCAAAACCTCGTGCGTGAACTCGAGCGCAGACTGGGCGGGGAGGAAGCCGGCGAACTCTCCAAAGACCAGCGCGAGCGAACCATCCGGGTGGGCTTCGCAGACGTGGACCTTCGTGAGCTGGAACACGCCAGAATCGACGGTCCGGACGGCGCGATGCTCACGCTGGGAGATCTCGCCGATCTTCGCGTGGTCCAGGGTCCAAGAGAAATCCTGCGTGACGGGCAGCGCAGGGTGGGGAGGGTATCCGCGTTTCTGGCCGAAGGCATGGTTTTGAGCCAGGCGGCGGCGCAGATCAGACAGGCGGTGGGGCAGATGGCCATTCCTCACGGATATCGTGTAACCATCACCGGAGAGGAACGTGAGCGGGCCGAATCATTCGGAGGCCTGCAGTTCGCCCTGCTGTTGTCCGTCGTACTCGTTTATATGGTCATGGCGTCGCTCTTCGAGTCTTTGTTGCATCCGTTTACCGTTATGCTGACAGTGCCGTTGGCCGGCATCGGGGTGGTGTTCGCATTCTGGGGTCTGGGTGAGGCATTCGGCGTGATGGCATTCATCGGAGCGATTATGCTGGGCGGCATCGCCGTCAACGACGCCATCATTCTGGTGGACCACATCAACCAGTTGCGGCGAAAAGCGGCCGACGTCAGAACGGCCGTACTCCAGGGTGCGCAGGATCGGCTCCGTCCGATCCTGATGACCAGCGCCACAACCATTCTCGCGCTGTTGCCCATGGCGGTAGGTGTGGGTGAAGGCGCGCGTCTGCGGGCGCCAATGGCGGTGGCGGTCATCGGCGGATTGGTCACATCCACATTGATGACCCTGGTGGTGATTCCGGTTGTTTACGAACTGATCGAGCGGCTCAGAAACAGGAGTGCGGCGTGATTCTCCCCGATCTTGCGGTCCGGCGGCCGGTGACCACGTCCATGTTCTTCGCAGCATTCGCCATATTGGGCGTCGTGTCGTGGACGAGGCTTCCGATTCAGCTTTTTCCCGAGCTGATCTTTCCTGAGGTGTTTGTCACGCTGACGCTGCAGGGAGCCTCTCCGGAGCAGGTTGAGAGAGACCTGCTGATTCCGGTGGAAGGGGAGATTGGAAAACTCGACGGCGTTCAGGAGATGGAATCGTTCGCGGCGGCCAACAGGGGCGGTATAAGGATATCCTACGCCCCCGACGTGGACATGAAATTCGCCCTTCTTCAGCTGCAGAGCAACCTGAACCGATTGCAGCCTGCGTTGCCCGAGCGCACGCAGACCGATGTACGGAGGTTCGATTCGACCGACCTCAGCAGCAGTATTATGGAGCTTCACGTGCTTGCCGACTGGGACCTGAACCCGTTGCGTGAGTTCACGGAGGAAAAGATCCGGCCCGAACTGGAGTCTGTCGACGGCGTCGTGAACGTGTCCGTATTGGGCGGGCGCCGCAGCGCCGTGGAAATCGTCCTGGATCCGTTTCTGCTGGAGGCGCATGGCCTTTCGGCGGGACAGGTGAGGACGCGATTGAACAGCCATAACCGAAGGCGTGAGTACCTGGGCCGGGTTTTCGACGGGAACAGGGCCTATTCGGTGAGTATTCAGGGACAGTTCACGGACCTGCGACAGATTCGCGATCTCGTCGTGAACGAAGACGGAACGCTCAGGCTAGGCGACATCTCGCGCATCGCGCACGGCCTTCAGGAGCAGGCCGACCGGCACAGAGTCAATGGCAAACCCTCGGTGGGCGTACGGATCCAGAAGGACGACGAGGCGAACCTGATCGAAGTGGCGGCTGCCGTGGAAGCCACCGTCGGGCGGCTGAATCGGGACCTGGAAAGTGAAGGTGTGGAACTGGGCGTGAGTTCCTCCCAGGCCGACCTGATGACCGGGGCGCTCTCCACCCTGAAACAGGCGGCCGTCGTCGGCGCCGTACTCGGACTGATCGTCCTCTTTCTGTTTCTACGTAACCTTCGCTTTGTATCGGTTCTCCTGCTGGCCATTCCGGTTTCACTCCTGATGACCTTCAATCTGATGTACGCGGGCGGGCTGTCCGTCAACGTGCTGTCGCTCTGCGGCCTTGCCCTCGCGATGGGAATGCTCGCGGACAACGGCATCGTGGTGATGGAGAATATCTTCAAACACTACGAGCGAGGCAAATCGCCGGCACGCGCTGCACGTGACGGGGCTTCCGAAGTCGGGCGCGCCGTGGTCGCGGCAACGGCAACCACGGTAACCGCATTCCTGCCCGTTCTGTTTATCGAAAGCGACGCACGGGACCTGCTGCGCGAACTCGCGTTGTCCATGGCGTTTCCGCTCCTGGCGTCGCTGCTGGTTGCGCTTACGCTGGTTCCCGCGCTTGCCGTCCGCGCACTGAGCCGCGAGGTCCGGAAGCCGCCGGACGTCCGCGGTCTGCTGGAACGGTATACCCTGCTGCTTAAGGCCGCCTTGCGCCACCGCACATCGGTGGTCCTGGCGGTGGGTGGCGCCCTCCTGCTGACGCTCGTTCTGGCCTTCTTCTACCTGCTTCAACAGCAGGTAAGAAGGGAAGAGACACGCTTTACGGTTTACGTGAATCTGCCGGAAGGGTCCACGCTGGATGCCACGGATGACGTGGTGAAACAGGTGGAGGAATCCGTTCGGGACGTGTCCGGACTGGACCGGTTTACGACGTCGGTCCGGGTGGCTGAGGCCGACGTAACCGTCATGTTGCTCAACCGTTCCGACCGGCCCGGCGGAATCTCGCTCGATGAAATCAAGGAACTGCTGGACGAGAAGCTTCAGAGTGTACAGGGTGGCGTCGTGGGATACGAACGCAGGTCCCGGGCGGGGAGGGGCGGCCGCGGGCAGGGGATAGGTCAACGCCGGAGACGCAGTTCGGGCGGCTTCGATCTGACCGGGACCGCTCCGAATGAGCAGGTTGTGATACGCGGATATGACTTTACGATACTGACGATGATTGCGAACGACGTGGCATACAGGCTCGAGGAACTCGAGGAAGTGGATGCCAACAGCGTACGTGCCGACGCCGAACGAAGTTCGCCCGAGGTTCAGGTTTTGCCCGATGCGGCCGCCCTGTTCGACCGGCAGCTCGGCGCGCAGGAGGTCCTCGCCGCAATGGGCGACACCCGATGGGACGGATTCCGTACGACCGTTCCGTTTCTGCTGCCCGACGCGACCGAGATACCCATCGAAGTGCGAACCATCGAAGAGGAGGACCGCGACCGTTACGGGCTGGCTGAATTCCGTCGGACGCGTATTCTGAACCAGGCCGGCCAGTATGTACCTCTGGACGAGGTGGCGCGGGTCCGGACTGACGAGGGCAGAAGCAGCCTGCTGCGGACCGACCAGGCCCGCCGGCTCGTGGTTTCCTACAGGTTTCCTTCGGAAGTCCTGGATTCACAGCCACGGCTGGAACTCGCGAGGCGGGTCGTGCGCACGACACTGCAGGATATGGTGCTGCCAGAGGGTTATTCAATCGAAATCATCGAGGCGCATGAGGAGATGATTTACTATTGGATGATGGCAATAGCCGCGGTTCTGATCTATATGATTCTGGCGTCGCTTTTTGAATCGCTCTCGTCTCCGATTATCATCCTGTGTACGCTTCCGCCCGCCGCCATCGGCTCCTGCTGGGCGCTGATGATGTCAGGAACGGGCCTCAGCCAGCAGGAGGGTCCCATGGCGCTCCTGGGCTTCATTGTCCTGCTGGGTATTGCCGTGAATAACGGGATCATCCTGATCGACGCGGTCGGTGTACTCAGGTCCCGTTTCGGGTACCGCCGCGAACGCGCTGTACTGACCGCGGCGAGGTCCCGCCTGCGCCCCATCCTCATGACGACGGCCACGACGCTGCTGGGCGTTCTCCCGCTCGCGCTGGAATTCGGCGGCGATTTTGAGATCTGGCCGCCGTTCGCAATCACGGTACTCGGAGGTCTGTCGGTTTCCATGATGTCCACACTGATTCTGATTCCTGTTGTGTATATGGGTCTGGATCAGATCGGCGACTGGCTGGCCGGCATCGGATTTGCCGGCGTCACGCTCTCACTGCTGGCCACCGCCGCGGCCGGATATGGCATTTACGTCCGATATGAGAGCATTTTCTGGACGAGCCTGTCTATATTGCCCATCTGGGGCTCATTTCTGGCCGCGGTGTGGATCGTTCAACGGGTACATCACGCGCGAGTCGCCGCCCGCCGCGTATCGAGCGCCGTACACGCCATTCAACTGAGGAACCTCACCAAGGTTTACGGTGCGCCCGGGCGTTTTGTGAGGGAGTGGGCGCGAGAGGAGCGCCGGCGCGGGCGGCTGATGAAAACGGGCCTGGATCCGCGGGACCGCAAGGCGGTTCGCGATGCCCTCTTCTGGAAACTGCCAATGCTCGCGCTGTTGTCGTTGTTCACGACCTACTTCGAAGACGAAATCTGGATCTATCTGCACGCGCTGGCGTTGGCCTTTATGGTATCCCACGTGGGTCGATGTATCGGAGAACTCCGCCAATGGCATCTGCCGGCGCCGTTCGCCCACATCGTCAGACTGCTGCACAAAGCCGCTCTCCCGCTGGCATTTGTCGCCTATGTACACTGGCGGCTGGACCTGCTTTCGGTCACGCTTGCCTCGTTCGGGATCTGGGCCGCCTATCGCCTGTTACGCCGGCTCGCCGACAGGGTGCGGACGGGCGAGATCAGCCCCGATAACCTGTCCGGTCGTTTTGCGCGGCCGCGCCGGTGGTTTTATCGACTGGCGTCGGCCGTTCCTCTCATTGGCATTCCACGGCCGGAATTTCGAGCGCTGGCGGGCGTCAACCTGGAAATCGGCAGGGGGATGTTCGGTCTGCTGGGACCGAACGGCGCGGGCAAGACCACGTTGATGCGTATTCTCTGCAGGGTACTCGAACCCAGCTACGGGTCCATCCTGATCGACGGTAGAAACATCCTGAACAAGGGTTCGATCCACGGACTGATCGGGTACCTGCCGCAGCACTTCGGCAGCTACGGACACCTTTCAGCATATGAATTCCTGGAGTACAGAGCGCTGCTCGAGGGCTTCAAGGACAGGAAGACTCGCCAGACCCGGGTGATCGAATCTCTGGAGCAGGTCAATCTGATCGAACGAAAAGACGATCCGATCGGCTCTTTTTCAGGCGGCATGAAGCAGCGCCTCGGCATCGCGCAGACGCTTCTGCACGCCCCGCTGATCGTCGTCGTGGACGAGCCCACTGCGGGGCTGGATCCGCTGGAGCGAATCCGGTTTCGCAACCTGCTCGCCAGATTGAGTCAGGAGCGCATTGTGATTTTTTCCACGCATATCGTGGAAGATATCTCGGGAAGCTGCAATCGGCTGGCGGTACTGGATCAGGGGCGTCTATTGTATACGGGAACGCCAGCGGAGATGAGAAATCTGGCGGCGGGGCGGGTGTGGGATGCGGTGGTTCCGGACCGGCGCTTTTCCGAAATGGAAGAACAACTGAAGCTCATATCGCACCAGCGGGCCTCCGACGGCGTCCGGATGCGTTTCCTGTCGGAGCGCGCGCCGGCCGGCATCGGCGCGCAGCGCGTGGATCCGACCCTTGAAGACGCGTATCTTTACCTGCTTGGCAGAGGGGAGGGTCAGCCGTGCTGAACTGGCGGGAACTGCTGGTGACCACGTGGCGGCTCTTCCGGCTGAGCTGCAGGATCATCTTTCACAGAAAACTGATATTCATGGCCATGGGCATCCTGGTCTATTACGCCGCCATGTACGCATTCGCGGTGTGGCGTCCCGACGAAGGATTCGGCGTATCGAAGGCGCTCCATGTTCTGGTTGAGATTCCCGGCATCGCACTGGCCATCTATCTGACGATGGATCTCGTCGCGGGCGAACGTGACAGGAATACACTGGAGACGTTGTTCAGCACAACCTCGTCGCACTACCGGATCTGGACGATTCGGATGGTGGGCGTCTATCTGGTGCTTGCGGGAACGCTTATGGGAATGACGGTTGTCGCCTACTATTTCTTCGCGGAACTGCCGATCCTCCGGGGCGGGTTCAACGCCTTTCTGCCGGCGTGCTTCGCCGCGGGACTCACGTTCTACTTTTCCGTTGTCTGTCGAAGCGGAAACGCGGCCGCCATGCTCGCTACGGGCGTGATGGGCCTGACGCTGGTTGCCTCGCAGTCAATGCCCGACTCACCGTTCGTGCTCTTTCTGGAAAGTTTCGATCCACCGGTGGGCATGGAAGACACGTTGTGGGGCGACCGGGTGTTGCTGAATCGCCTGGCGGTGGCGCTGCTGTCGGGTCTGCTGCTCTACGCTGGCCTGCGCAAGATGGAATCCAGGGAGCGGCTGGTATCTTCGTAGGGGTGGTTGCCAGACCTATTCCTTCCGTACATCCAGCCGGACCTTGCGGGGCTCCACGTCTACGACGGTCAGCTCCGTCCCGTGCCTTATCGACTCGATGCCGAACTCGAAGGTCCTGCGTCCGATCCTCACGTAGTTGGCATCGATTACGAGCTGAAAGTCGTCCGAGGGCGCCAGCAATATGGCGCGGCGCGGGCCCTTCACGGTCACGTTCACAATGGGGGGCATGACACCCTTCAGCGCGTAGCCGTCCGGCAGATTCTCCACGCCGACGGCCACTTCGTAAGTCGTTTCCTGGACCGCCGCGCCGGGCACCAGGAACACCCATGCGCCGAACGCCAGTACGAATGAGAGCAACCCTTCCGCAAGTCGCCGCACCAGCCGGCTCCGTCCGTTTCTCCGTCCGCCTGCGACCACATGCTGCGCGTGTTCCTGCAATCTGGCAAGCAGTTCGTCAGGGTCGTTGACAACCTCCAGTCGCCCCTGAAGCGCCACGGCGATGGTGCCGCGCTCCTCGGAAACAACCAGACACAGGGCATCGCTGCGTTCGGCCAGCCCGAGCGCGGCGGCGTGGCGGGTGCCTCCCGGCCCGAGTTCGGCCCGATTTTCCGAAAGCGGCAGATATACGGCGAATCGCTCCAGTCTGTCTTCCCTCATCACCAGGGCCCCGTCGTGGCCCGCCGACGACGTGCCGAACAGGCTGTCGATCAGTTCCTCACTGATGGTCGCCTGGAGGTCGATTCCACCCTGCAGGAGCCTGTCCAGCGGCTCCCGCCCGGGCAGAACCACGAGGGCGCCCCGCCGCTTCGCCGCCACCTGATGCATCGCACGAACCAGCACCGCCAGACTGCCTCCGCGGGGTCGCGATATCCGTCTGCCCAGGCCCAGTGCGGCAATCTGTTCGAAGAGCCGCCTCAGGTCGTCCTGAAACACAACGACAAGCAGCACAACCAGCACCGCGAAAAAACCCTGGAATATCCACGCCGTCAGCTGCAACTCGAACTGCCGCGCCAGAAGATAGAATGCGCCCAGAAACCCCAGGCCGATAAGGGACATTCGCGCGTGCATCCTCCGCGTCCAGGCCAGCAGGCCCCAGAACAGGACACCGACGACCGCGACGTCCACCAGATCCGCAAATGTGATCTCCTGCAGCGCCATTGTCAGGGAATCCCGGCTATGAAGTTCAGTGTATGAAATAGATAAGCATGACTCGTATACCCACCGGCCCGAAATATGGGCAATCTTTCGCAATTCGTCAAGAGCCCGGCACGAAATCCTCAAGGGTCGGGCGACTACCCGCCGGGGTCAACAGCGGCCGGAAGTTTGCGCGGTCCGTCGATCCCGCCGGGAAATCGGAATGGTTGGCGGTACCCGTCTTTCGTTTGGCCGGCGCCTGGAAAATACCTATATTTACGACTTCTGGTACAGCAGCGAATTGACATGGATTCATCTCACGCTGTTTTGGAATGGAGGAAAGCCAAATGCAGGGTACGCGGGGACGGATGACCAGACGGGAACTCAGGCAGGACGAGTTTGTCAACAGAGTACTGGCGGCATGGGCTTACGTGGAAGAGAACTATGTCCGGGTGCTTGTTTTTGGCGCCGGGGTGGTTGTCCTGGTCCTGCTCGGCGTATTCGTCATGCACCAGATGGACGCCCAGGCCAGGGAGGCCGTGGAGGCGGAGGGCCGGGTCCGGGTATTGTTGCTACAGGGGCAGGTCGACGATGCCATTCTGGACGCGGAACGCATTGCGGAAGCCTATGGCGGCGACGCGGCGGCGGGGCGGGCGCTTCAGTTGGCGGGCGGCCTCTATTTCGAGACCGGGCGCTACGCGGAGGCGCAGGCTGCATTCGAGAAATACCTGCAGGACTTTGGTGCAACCGGGCCCGCGAGGTACAGCGCCTGGTCCGGTATCGCGGCCGCAATGGAGGAACTGGGCGATCCGTCCGGCGCGGCGGCCAGATACCTGTCGTTCGCCGACGAATTCGTGGACTCCCCGTTCGCGCCCAACGCGCTCATGGAGGCCGCGCGCTGCTATCGAATATCGGGAGACGCGGATCAGGCCGGAATGCTGCTGCAGCGTATCCTGGACCGTTATGCCAGGAGTCCGGTTGCGCGAAGCGCCGAGGAGGAGCTCAAGCAGATGGGTGGTGCCGGATGACGCGCCCGGAGCTGAAAATGACCCGTTCGCGTGAGTTTCAGCCGACCGACCTGGCCGAAGACGTCCTGCTGGTGGTCCCGGACGACATGGAGCGTCATTCCGCCGTCGCCGGCGTTCGCAACGCGGTGGGGAAGGTGGGTCGACCCCCTGAAACGATCCCCCAGCGATATTTCCAACCGGCGATGTTCCGTGAAAAACACGTCATTGCCTGCGGAAATCTGGCAAATAACCGGGCGATCCAGCGATTGTATACCGCCCGGTGTTGTTTTGTGGATACCCATTTTCCGGGTGCGAACGGCTATCTGGTCAAATCCATTTCAGACCCGTTCGGTTACGGCCGCAATTGCATTGTCCCGGGCGCCAGCTCCCGCGAGGGACTGGAGGCGGCTCTCGAGGTCCTGCGGGACATCGTCTCGGCCGGCAGCGGCATTCTGAATCGCGTCCACGCCGCGTCTTCAGTCCATGGACCCCCGCGCCTGCCGGATGCTTCGGAGAAAGACCGGATGGTCCAGGACGATCTGAAGATCTGGGGAACGGGGTGGTCGGCCTCTCCCTTCCGCGGCGGCAGCCTGCTGTCCTATCTCTGGCATCACTATCTGACCGATCATCCGGTCTGGGCGCGAGCGGCGGTGGAAATCCTGAAGGGATCGATAGAACCGTGGCGGGCGGAGTGCCGCGCGCATCCGGAGGCCTACCACTGTTTCTTCAACCTGCACCTCTACATCCACCTGTGGGACCTGGCGGAAGACAACCCCGTGTTCAGCGACGAAGACCGCCGGGGGGCCGTCACGATGTTCGGCGAATTGCTGAGACATCTCATGGAACTCTCGTACGTCTCGGAGGAAGTGAATCCTCCGGGTGAAATCCGGCAAAACCACACGACGTTCATCGGTTTGAACCTGGCGGTGGGCGGCGACTACATGACCAGGCGGCACGGCATCCGGGAGTTTCGGCGGGCGAATGAGATCGCAAGCCGCATATTCGAAGGTCAGGTGAATTGCTACAAGCCGGATGACGATGGGGGAGTGGGGTACGTCTGGCACGTGCCCCAGGAGACGCTCAACTATTTTCTGTACCGCGGCGACGACCGTTACATTACCGGGGGCCACGTGGCGGATCTGTGCAAACTGGCCGTTGTCACCACCGACAATATGCGCGGCGAATGCGGATACGGCGATACTTCCGGATATTCCCGGTTCTCCGCGGACGGATGGGAAGCGCGCCTCTGGCCGCTGATGGTCTCGACCTGGCATCGTCCGGACCCCGGGCACCTCTGGACGTTGAACTGGCTTGGAGAGGGGAAACGGCCTCCGCCGGACCGGGCGCTGCACGGTCTCTATTCGGCGGTAGAATACGTCGGCGACGGCTTCGCCATTGAAGGCTGCGCGCCGGAAGCGCCCCGCGACCTGCTTGGAATCTGCGTCATGGATATGCCCGATGCCGTGCTGTCCTGGGTGCGTCGTTACACGCCGCCGGCGCATCATCCGGAACCCGGCAAACGGTATTTCGACAAATTGTCCCTGCGCCGTGATTTCGACCCCCGGGGCGAGTACATGCTGCTGGAAGGCATCGGCACGACCTGCCACGGACACGAGGATACCAATGCGATCGTCCGGCTGACCTGGAACAACAGGGCCTGGCTGGCGGACGGGGATTACATCCGCGCGGCGCCCAGGTTTCACAATGCCGTTACGGTGATGCGCGACGGCGTCGGGGTCCTGGAATCTCCCGGTGACGGCGTGGTCATTCCCCCTCTGGCATCCTTGAGCATCAGCAATGACGGCGCGGAGCTCGCCACGCTCCGTTCCGAAGCCGCGGGATACAACGGCGTGGACTGGCAGCGGGACATTTTCTGGCGCAAGGGTCGATACATGGTGGTCATGGACCGGCTGCGCTGCATTGAAGCGGGGGAGTATCGTCTGCAGTGCCTGTGGCGAACGGTGGGGGAAACGGCGCTCGATGCCGGAGGGGTACACATCTTACAGGAGGGAGAGCGGTTTCACATCCGTAACGCGGACGGCGCACGGCAGGAGATCGTTCCGGATCCGCACGTCAAGAGCCGATGGGGGAGCTACCCTTTTTCGGACGGGACGATTTCCGTACTGCATCAGCGAACGGCGTGTACCCTCGACGCGGCAACGTCATTTACCTTCATGAATCTGCTCACTCCTGACTCCAGCGTTCGCATCGAGCGAATCGGTCCTGACGCGGTAAGGGTAACGGATGGAGACGAAGTCACGCTGTTGGGCGCCGGAGACCTGGAACTGGATGGTCTTCAGCTTTCCGGAAGCATGTTCGGGTGCCTCGTCCGTGGAGATCAGGTCCTTGCACACGGCATTGAACGGCTGGCCGGACGAGAGGTCGACAGGTCCGAACACGCGCAGGATCAAGCGGAACTTGCAGCGGCGATCCGGTCCGCGCGGGAAGCCCCGGCCACGAAGCCGGCGCCCCGTCCCCGGCCGGCTTCCGGTGGGCTGACCGAACGATGGCGCCGCGAGTTCCCTGCCGACGTCCGGGACGTCTCCGTCTCAGCCGAAGACCGATTGCTTCTGGCTCATGGCGGGGAGGTCTCCTGCCTGCGTGAGGCCACCGGCGAGGCGGCCTGGACCGTGTCGGTCGACGCGGAAGGCGGCGCCAGCCGTGTGCTTATATCGGATATCGACGGCGACGGGAATCCGGAAGCCATGGTGGGAACCGAGGACTCGCAACTGATTGTCCTGGAAGGGAATTCCCGTGCGGAACGGTGGCGGCGCACGATGGCGAATATGTTCAATCGCGGCACGCGGGTTTCCGGCATCGCTGTGGCGGACCTGGAGGGAAACGGCGACCTGAGCGTGCTTGCCGGTACCGAGGGATGGTTCGTCAACGTCTTTGCGAACGACGGGAGTCCCAAATGGGCCGAGTGGTTTCGATACCACGCCATCACCGCGCTGAAAGCGGCCGACGTGGACGGCGACGGCAGGGCCGAGGTTCTGGCGGGCACGGAATATTACACGCCGCTGACCGTACACAATTTCGACGGATCGTTTCGCTGGTCCACGTTCGAGCAGGTCGGATCGCACGGCAACGCCACAACGCCCAGGCGCGGCATCGGTCTGAAACAGTTGGTGCTGTGCGACCTGGACCGCGACGGCGTTCTGGAGGTCGTTTACGGTACTGAGGACGGCTGGATCTATGCCGTCAAACCCCAGGACGGCGCGGAGCTGTGGCATATCAATCTGGTGGGGGAAATCACGGGGCTTGTCGTCCTGGACGACGTACTGATTGTGGCGTGCGAATTCGGCCGGCTCTACGGGTTCGATTTCAGCGGCAATCTGAAATGGCAGCGCCACGAAGCGCAGTGGATCCACGCGCTTGCCGAGTCGCGCGGCACAATCGCCGTTGCGGCCAATCGCATGGAAATCCGGACGTACGACCGGGAGGGACGCTGTCAGGGCGCTCTGGAAATGCCCGCGAACGTTACATCGCTCACCGCGTCGCAGGGCGGGATTATCTGTACCGCCGAGCGGGGGATCGCATTGCTTGACCTCTCGACGTGAAAAGTCACACGCAACAGTTGCCGTATTCCATTTCCGGTTGAACCCGATCAAAACCGGTATAAGATATATTATGTAAACTTGATGCCCTCGAAACAGGACTGGCTCGTGTTTTCCGGCATTGTTCTATTCGAAAGGCTTGATTTTATCGTTTTTGTTCTGTAGATCGGATAATTGGGTTTTCAGGCGTCCTATTTCCCGATTTTTGCCTGCCAGGTCTTCTTTGAATGCCTCACAGCTGTTTTCGAGTACCTTGTTCTTGTCTCTCAGGGATTTGCGTTCTTCCCCGAGCCGGCCGAGTTCTTTTCTGAGCCAATGTGCAGATAGAGCCGCCTCCTCGCGGGCTTTTTCCGCCGCTCGTAGATTTTCGCGCATACGTTCAACGTCATCCTTGTATTTTCGCGCTTCGGTCCATCCGGACGCGGACGAGCCCTCGAGCTGGGCCTGCCGTTCGTTCATCGCCTTGATTTCGGCCGTGCGTTCCGCCAGCGTCCGCTCGACGGCATCCAGTTTTCCGATTCGCTGCTGCAACCGGTCGTAGTCGCCCCGATCGAGCTGAATGAAGGACTCGCTCCGGAGTCCTTCCAGTCTTTCACGCTCCAGAGTTTTACCATATTTTTTCCTGTAAATTTCTAATATATTTCCCTTCGGGATTCTCCACGCGCCATTCCACTTCCGGGCCGTCAGATAATCCCGATCGATGTAGTTTCGGACTGTTTTCGTGGTCACCTTCAGCAAATTCGCGGCTTGTTCGATGGTCAGGTGCTCAGAATCGGAGATCGGGGCGCTGGGCATCATTCCTCCGTCACTTGATAATTCTATTTATTTTCCTGAATTATTATAAGAAATTTCGTTCTTGAATTCAAGGATGATTCTCAAATCGCATCGCATTGCGGAAGGACACACAGGTGGACGATACAACCCTGAAACGCACTCCCCTCTACCGGCAGCACGTCCAGCTGAACGCCAAAATGGTGGCATTCGGCGGTTGGGAAATGCCCGTTCAGTATACCGGCATCGTTGCGGAACATCGTGCGGTGCGTACGGTGGCGGGACTGTTTGACGTCAGCCACATGGGGCAGATCCAGGTCTCAGGGACCGGCGCGCAGGATTTCCTGCAGCACCTGGCGGCGAACGATATCCGGAAGCTCGACGTGGGCAGATGCCACTATTCCTTTCTCCTGAACGAACGCGGCGGTACCATCGACGACATGATGGTCTACCGGACGGGTCAGGACGTATACAAACTCGTTGTCAACGCCTCGAACCGGAAAAAGGACTGGGCGCACATCCGTTCCGCCGGGACCGGCCGGAGCGGCGTCCGCCTGGAGAACCGGTTTGACGACGGGGCCCTTCTGGCATTCCAGGGTCCTGCAGCGGCTGAAATCCTTTCGGTGCTGACACCCGACGACGTCGCGTCGCTCCGCTTCCACGAAGTACGCCCGTTCACCGTCGCGGGTGTACCGGTTTTGCTCGCCGCCTCCGGTTATACGGGGGAAAACGGCTTTGAAATCTTCGTGGGGTCGAACGAGGTGGAATCGCTGTGGCGCGCACTTCTCGACGAGGGCAGGCACGCAGGAGCTGTACCCGCCGGTCTCGGGGCCCGCGATACCCTCCGGCTGGAGGCTTCTCTCGCCCTTTACGGGCACGAACTCGACGAGGATACGTCCCCGCTGGAAGCCAATCTCGGCTTCGCCGTGGCGAAAACCGGGACATATATCGGTTCGGAAGCGATCCGGGAACAGCTGGCGGGCGGCGTCAGCAAGAGGCTGGTGATGCTGGAAATGATCGACAGGGGCATTCCACGCCAGGGTTACGACATTCATCGTTCGGACGGCAGCGCCGCGGGTGTGATCACCAGCGGGTCGGTCTCACCCTGGACCGGCAAGATCATCGCCATGGGCTTTGTGGACCCGAAGCTTGCCCGGCGTGGCCAGGAGCTTCACGTTGCCATCCGAAACCGGCGGCTTCGGGCACGCGTCGTTCGCAGGCCGTATTACCGCCGTCCGGGAAGTTAGTGCCCGCCCCCTGCCCTGCCCATTTTATTTTTTCCGCACAATGAAAAAAAGCCCCGGAATCGTCCAGCGATTCCGGGGCTTTGTCCTGTAAACCTGTTGAAGAAGACCATCCGGGTTGTTATGCCACGATATTGACGAGGCGATTGGGTACGACAATCACCTTCCTGGGCGCCCTGCCTGCAAGATGGTTTCTCACGTTCGGCTGTTCCAGCGCCAAACGCCTGACGTCGTCGCCCTCAGCATCCACCTCCACCTGAAACCGTGCGCGGACCTTGCCGTTGACCTGCACCGGCATCTGTATGGTAGCCGGACGCGCGAGATCCTCGTCCCATTCCGGCCAGGCCTGCTCGTGGACGCTGTAGCTCTCGCCGATGCGTGCCCACAATTCTTCCGATATATGGGGCGCGAATGGCGCCAACAGGAGGCACAGCGTACGAACGGCATCGTTCCATGCATCCGATTCGAGGGCCGCAGCGGTTTTCACTTTGCCAAGGCGGTTGACGTAGGTCATCAGTGCGGCGACGGCGGTGTTGAAGTCGAACGATTCCAGATCTTCGGAGACCTTCTTGATCGCCTGGTGCGTGGTCCTTCGCAATTCCGTTGTCTCCCCCGTGCCCGGGGGTTCGCCGGCCGACGCCGCCGGCTCCATGACAAGCGACCAGACCCGGTTCAGAAACCGGGGAACGCCTTCCATGCTCGCCGAGTTCCACGGGCCCCCCTGGTCCCAGCGGCTGATGAACATCAGATACACACGGACGCTGTCGACGCCGTGCGCATCGATGAGGTCGTCCGGGTTCACCACGTTTCCCCGGGACTTGCTCATTTTCTCCAAATCCTCGCCCAGGATGATCCCCTGGTTGAACAACCGGACCATGGGCTCGGCTTCGTCCGTGGCGATCAGCTTCATATCCCGCATCGCCCTGGTGAAGAAACGGGTGTAGAGCAGGTGCATCGTGGCGTGCTCTATGCCGCCAGTATACTGATCCACCGGCAGCCAGTACGCCCCCTCTTCCGGATCGAACGGGCCCGCGCCGTAATCCGGGCTGAGGTAGCGGTACTGATACCACGAAGAACACATGAACGTGTCCATCGTATCGGTTTCTCTCTGCGCCTCCCCATGGCACGCAGGGCAGGTCGTATGCAGAAACCCACCGTGGTGTTTGAGCGGAGATTCGCCGGTCGGCAGAAACTCCGCGTCCTCCGGCAATCTTACGGGAAGGTCTGCCTCCGGGACCGGCACCACGCCGCAGTCGGCGCAATAGATGATGGGAATGGGACACCCCCAATACCGCTGCCGGGAAATCAGCCAGTCGTGCAGCCGATAGTTGACCTTCCGCTCACCGAGTCCCCGGTCTTCAAGATCTTCGGCCACCGCGCTCTTCGCGCCGTCGGACGGCATGCCGCTGAACCGGCCCGAATTGACCAGCGTGCCCTTGCCCTCGTAGGGACGCCGCAGAGGGCGGCCATCCCAGTCCGGAGGCGCGATGACCGTTGGAACGGGCAATCCGTACCGTTTTGCGAAGCCGAAATCCCGTTCGTCGTGTCCGGGCACGGCCATGATCGCGCCGGTTCCGTACGTCGTAAGCACATAATCGGCGATATAGATGGGCACCTCGGCGTCGTTCATCGGGTTGATCGCATATGCTCCGGTAAAGACGCCGTCACGCTCCTTGTCCAGCGACAACCGGTCGATTTCGGTCCGCCGGCCCGCCTTTTCCCGGTACGACGCGACCTCGACCAACCGAGACCCCGTTGTTATCGTATCGACAAGCGGATGTTCCGGCGCCAGAACCGCGAACGTAACCCCGAAGATCGTGTCCGCGCGGGTGGTGAAGACCCGAAACGACGCCTCCGAACCCTTCACGTTCATCTCGAACTCCACCCCGTCGCTGCGGCCGACCCAGTTGGTCTGCATCGATTCGACCCGGTCAGGCCAGTCCAGGCCCGAAAAATCCAGCAGCGAATCCGCGTATTTCGTAATCCGGAACAACCATTGATCCAGGTCTTTTTTCACAACGGGGGTATCGCATCGTTCACAGTGCCGGTCGTCACCCCATACCTGCTCCCTGGCAAGCGTCGTATTGCAGCGCGGGCACCAGTCCACCGGGGCCTTCTTCCGATACGCCAATCCGTGGCGATAGAACTGCAGGAAGAGCCACTGCGTCCACTTGTAATACTCGGGTTCACACGTAACGATCTCCCGCTCCCAGTCGAACATCGCGCCCATTCTCTTCAGGTGTCGACGCATGCGCTCGACGTTGTCCATCGTCCATTTGGCAGGATGAATCCCCCGTTCGATGGCGGCGTTCTCCGCTGGCAGTCCGAACGCGTCAAACCCTATTGGAAACAAGACGTTGTATCCCTTCATCCTCATCCATCTCGCGCGTGCGTCGGAGGGCGCCATCGCGTACCAGTGTCCGATGTGCAGGTCGCCCGATGTATACGGCAACATGGTCAGCGCATAATGCTTGGGCCTGCCTTCCTTCACGCCGCTCCTGTAGATACCGGTCCGCTCCCAGCGCGCGCGCCACTTTGACTCGATCGCCTCAAAATCGTATCCGCTTTCAGCCATCTGACGGCTCCCTGTACTTACAGTTTATCAGTCCGATGACAAAGTCGCTCTGCAGGCGAGGCTTGGTGTCCCGTCCCGGAAATATGTCACCATTC
>JAPPJY010000085.1 GCA_028874335.1 Gemmatimonadota bacterium
AGTACTTTCACCAGCATAAGTAAATGCGACTTTTCGGAGTGGACTCAACATTGGAATATACACGCGGCGTGCGCGATATGAACTGGCCGCCGTTTAAGAGACGGTTGTGGCAGCGGAATTTCTACGAACATATCGTTCGGACCGACGCGTCATTAGAGAAATATCGCAGGTATATTGTTGACAATCCGGTACAATGGCCGTTTGACCGGGAGAACCCGAAGGCCCTAAGTCCGAGGTCGCATTCGCCGTAACCATCAATATTCGGGCCATCGCCTCAGTGCGCACAATCGAGGGCACCCCTTGTGGGCGCCCGCCTGCCCCGACATCCGGATAATTGCCCGGGATATGCGTTTGTAGGGGCACCCCTTGTGGGTGCCCGCTTGCCTCGCCATCCGCATAATCGCCTTGGATATATATTCGTAGGGGCACCCCTTGTGGGTGCCCGCTTGCCTCGCCATCCGCATAATCGCCTTGGATATATATTCGTAGGGGCACCCCTTGTGGGTGCCCGTCTGCCTCGACGTCCGCATAACTGCCTGGGAATGTAAATCTGTAGGGGCACCCCTTGTGGGTGCCCGCCTGTCTCAACAGCCGCATTATTGCACGGTAATATACATTCGTAGGGGCCCCCTTGTGGGCGCCCCGCCTTCCGATTATCTTTTTAGAAGCTGTCTTAAAATTCCCAGCGGTCTTCGCACGGCTGCAAAAGCGCCGGTCGGCGTTGGTCAAATCCACCCGTATAGACAAATATGGGCGGATTTTCCCGCCTTGACCGCCACTTTTTCGCTCGCGCTCGGGAACTCACCGGTAATTTTAAAACAGCTTCTTAGAAAAACGGAGAAAATCCAATGCCCGAATCGATATTGGAAAGGTTGAATGAGGGGGTGGTCCTGGGAGACGGGGGGTACCTGCTCGCCCTGGAGAACCGGGGCTACGTACAGGCCGGTCCGTTCACGCCGGAAGTGACGATCGAGAATCCCAACGCGCTTCTGGCCCTGCACGAGGAGTTCGTTCACGCCGGCGCGGAAGTGTTGCAGGTACTCACGTTCTACGCCAGCGAAAACAAACTGGCGCAGACGGGCTACGCCGGGCGGCTGGAAGAGATCAACCGGGCGGCCGTCATGATCGCCCGCGAGGCCGCGGCCGGGAGGGCGTTGGTGGCCGGAAATATCTGTCTCACGTGGAAGTACCCCGAATCCGAGGACGAATGCCGGCGGCTGTTTGACGCCCAACTCGGCTACCAGATGGCCGAAGGCGTCGACTTCATCATCGGCGAGACGTTCCTCCACGTGGGCGAGGCCCTCATCGCCCTCGAATGTGCCCGAAAAATCGGCCTTCCCGTGGTGATCACAATGGCATTCGAAGGTCCCGAGACGCGGGACGGAAAGACTCCGGGTGAGGCCGCGCGCATGCTGGAGGGCGCGGGCGCCGACGTCGTGGGCGCAAACTGCTGGCAGGACCCCACCTTCATGCTCCCCGCCATCGAACAGATGCGAGAGGCGGTAACCTGCCACGTGGCCGCCCAGCCGGTCGCCTATCGATGCACGCCCGAAGTGCCCTTCTTCACGGGCCAGCCGGGCTTTCCGGACAAGCTCGATTCGTTCAAGATCAGCCGCTATGAAATGGGCGATTTCGCCCGCAAAGCCCTGGATCTGGGCGTGAATTTTATCGGCGGTTGCTGCGGGTGCGAGGGTTCGCACGTCCGCCAGATGGCGCGCGCAATCGGCAAGATGCCCGCTGAAGAGCGCGAATGGGACGCGGACTACGGGAAACCCCAGTCGGCGACAGAAGCGTACAGAGATATCCGGGAGCAGTCCGGCGCCGCTCCCGTGGGATGAACCGTGCGCATTGGTACGACCGGGTCAAGCCCGGCCGATTCAACGGGCCCGCCACTCCCAGCAGGTCACCCTGTATCCCCTTCCCTTCAGCGCGACGGCCCCCACAAAGCCGCGCCCTGGCGTCAACGCGCGCATGAACCATTCGGACGGCGCCACCGGATTGTCGTCGATGCGCAGCATCGCCGCGGGCGCTCCCGGAGTCAGGGAGACTTCGAATCCGTCCAGCGGGCAGGCCAGTCCCGCTCCCAACGCCTTGATATACGCTTCCTTTCGGGTCCAGCAGTTGAAGAACGCCTCGTAGTGGACCTCCCCTGGCAGCGCCTGGATCGCGGCGACTTCACCCGGTGCAAAATAGCGCCCCGCCAGCCGCAGGTGCTCCTTCACCTGCCGGATGCGTTCCACGTCCACACCGATTTCTCTCGCTTTGATCACCGCGAGCAGACCCAGTTCGCCGGAGTGGGAGAGGTTAAAGCGCAGCCGGTCGCCATCCGAACCCTTTTTCAAGAAAGGTTTGCCCCGCCATCCATAGCCGAACTCCAGCCGCCGGGGGGCGAGCCCAACGTACAGCCCCAGGATTTTCCTGAGCGAAGCACGGCCGACAATAAAACGCGCCCGGTGTCTGTCAAAGACGAACCGGGCGGCGCGGGCGGTTTCGTCTTCGGAAAGCACGCCCCGCATTTCCTGGACCTCTGCAGCCGGTCGGTCCAGATTCATGCGCCAGACCTGAATCTCGTCGTGCGACGCCACCGGACACCCGGGCGGCCGGCGCCAGATATCGGATGTCGATCGGTTGAGCCGGGTCATGGTGTTGTACCGCCGTTCAACCGCTGCACAATCGCCTCCACGTCGTAGACGCATCCCCCCCAGGTTCCGCCGCCCACGTTCTGAAGGGCCGCCCAAAGCCGGGTGTCGTCGGGCAGGTCCGCGTCGGGCGCCAGATCGGACCGCGAGGGCCGGTCCTCCAGAATGCGGCGACCCTCTTCGGGACCAAAACGGGTCTCGCCCACACCAACAAAGTGGATGCTGCCGGAGAGCTCCTTCCGGTCGATTACAATCTCCACGACGTCACCGTCCACCAGCTTGCCGATCGGGCCCCCGGCCAGCGCCTCCGGTCCGATATGACCGATGCAGGCTCCGGTAGAAAACCCCGAAAAACGCGCGTCCGTGAGAACGGCGACGTGTTTCCCGAAGTCCAGGTACTTCAACGCGGTGGTGATTTGTGCGATCTCCTCCATCCCGGCGCCCATCGGGCCGCGGCCGATCAACACCATGACGTCTCCCGGCTTTACGCCCTTCGGACCGGAGTCCTTCAGCGCGGCGGCAGCCGCCCTCTCGGTGGTGAACACTTTGACCGGGCCGGTTATCCGGTAGATGCCATCTTCGTCGACAACCGTCGGGTCGATTGCCGTACTCTTTACCACGGACCCTTCCGGCGCGATATTACCCGTGGGGAAACAGACGGTGCTGGTCAGCCCTCTCGCCCGCGCGCGACCCGGGTCCATGATCACGTTGTCAGGGTCGACTCCGTCCTGATCGCGCAGCGCCTGCCTGAACCTGACTCGCCGTTCGGATCCCTCCCACCAGTCCAGGTTCTCGCCCAGCGTTCCTCCGGATATCGTAAGAGCGCCGGTTTCCAGCAGCCCCAGTTTCCGCAGGTGCAGCATGACTTCCGGAACGCCGCCCGCCAGAAACGCCCGGACCGTGGGGTGGAACTCCGGACCGTTGGGCAAGACGTCGACCAGCCGCGGGACCTGCCGGTTCACGTGGCTCCAGTCGGCAACCGCAGGCCGGGACAGCCCTGCCGCATAGGCCACCGCAGGAATATGCAGGAGCAGGTTGGTGGATCCGCCGAACGCGGCATGCGTGACCATTGCATTGCGAACGGCGGCATCGGTTATCACGTCGGCGGTGGTGAGTCCGGCGGCCTGCATCGCGAACACCGCACGGGCGGAACGGAGCGCCATATCAAGCCAGACCGCCTCGCCCGACGGCGCAAGGGCTGTATGGGTGAGCGCAAATCCCAGAGCCTCGGCCACCACCTGTGAAGTGGCCGCGGTACCCAGAAACTGGCAGCCGCCCCCGGGCGTTGCACAGGCCCGGCAGCCCAGATCCTGCACATCCGAAAGCGACATCTCTCCGTGCGCCAGTCTGACGCCGACCGACTGGATCTTGCCGGCGTCCTCCCCGTCTTCCGGCGGAAGCGTCACACCGCCCGGAACGATCGCGGTGGGCAGCGAATGCATCGCTGCCAGCGCGATCATCATCGCCGGCAATCCCTTGTCGCAGGTTGCGACGCCAATCACGCCTTTTCGCGTGGGAAGCGATCGGACCAGGCGCCGGAGCACGGTCGCCGCGTCATTGCGATAAGCCAGGCTGTCCATCATCCCCGTGGTGCCCTGCGTGCGTCCGTCGCAAGGGTCCGAGCAATAGCCCGCGAAGGGAATTCCTCCCAGACGGTGAATCTCAAGGGCGGCCTCCCGCATCAGCAGCCCCACCTCCCAGTGTCCGGTGTGGTATCCCAGTGCGACCGGGCGCCCGTCCGGCTCGCGAATCCCTCCCATCGTACTCAGGATCAGGAACTCGGGCCGGCCCAGTTCCGCCGGGTCCCATCCCATGCCCGCATTCTGGCTGTAGCCGAAGATATCCCCGCTGGGCGATTCAACCACCAGTTCTTCGGTCAGGGAAATCAGCCGGCCTTCGGGTCCCGGCGCGCGCGTTCGGACCTCGAAAACCGATTCGTTTCCGGACTGCAGGATGGATTTTACGGGTGGATTGCTTACCGCAGGCATGGTGAATCCTCAATTCGGCGAAGAAGGCTCACTCCAGTCCCATCGCCTTCAGATTCCGGAGACTGATGCCCAGGCTCTCGAACGGGTCCCGCTGGCAGGTGTCCTGCTCCACGATGTACCACCGGGTTCCGGCCGCATTGCAGGCTTCCAGAATGCCCGGCCAGTTCAGGTTGCCCTCGCCCACCTCGGCGTAGAGCTGCTCCCGGCCGCGCATGGCCATATCCTTCACGTGAACCAGGTCGGCCCTGCCGGCGGCCCTGCGAATCCACTCGGCGGGGTCCCCGCCTCCGTGCTGGACCCAGTACGTGTCAATCTCGAGCTGGAAGAACTCGGGATCGCTTTCTTCAAACAGGATCTGCAGCCCCGTCCGATCTCCGAAGCGCTCCAGTTCGAAACTGTGGTTGTGATACCCGAACGTGAGTCCGGCCGCCGCGAGTTTTCGCGCGACTTCGGATGCCTCGAGGGCGAACCGCCTGTAGCCTTCTCCACCGTCTTCGCGATAGCTCTGGGGCAACCCGCCGATCGCCGGGTACAGGCATCCCCACAAAAGGTGCTCGTCGATGACGGACTGGGTCTCATCCCTCATGCGTTCGTAGCTGGTGTGGGTGGCGCAGATCTCGAGGCCCTCGCCATCGGCCATGTCCTTGAGTTCCCGGGGACTGATTTCTCCGAACGCCGACACCTGCATGGCGTCGTATCCCAGCGCCTTCACCTTCTTCAGGCTGGCCGCGACATCCGCGGGTGTCTGTGTGTATTCGCGCACCGTATACATCTGCGCAGCCAATACTGTACCCGCCATCTCCCGCTCCTTTCCACAATCGTCAATGCATCCTGTTTACGCTTGATATTCGAAACAAAATACCACAGGATCGAGGAACTTCCAAGCCAAGTTTTCCCGCCGGAAGCCTGAGCTCCATCTACGATGGAAGGAACGATTTTTGACTGGTATTTTTCCGAAACCGCTGTATTTTTAGTCGGAAGTTTCCGCGCCGGAATCCCTCCCCCGTTTTGCGCCGTCCCCCTGAACCAATCGAACCCGCCTTCCTCGCGGAGGAGCCCGTTTATGTCCGCATTGCAGCACGCAACAACCCAGCAGGAGCGCCGCAACCGGACGCTTCTGGACGGTTCGCGGTATCTGTCCGACGTCGTCACGTCAGAGATCCTGCCAATACATATCGACATCCGCCAGACCGAAACATTGACGGAAACACAGAGTGACGCCCTCACCGCCCTGCAGATCGACGCGGCCCGCACGGCAGTGCGTTCGCTGGCATCCCTGGCTGAAGTCGGCGAGGCGGACCACCTGGGCGGCGGCATCGGCCTGATTCCACCCTTGCTGCTCACCCTGGCGGTGGTCGACTTCGAGCGCATCGAATACACCATCGAACACGCCCACACCAGCGTCGGGTATTTCGCCGCGCTTTCCGCCGTCGGATTTGTGGATCTGGACCACGTCGTTACCGACTTTCGCCGCGGTCTGGATCTTCCCGGCCACGTTTCTTGGCTGCCGGGTGGCACGCAGATGAACGGCGGACGCCTGGGCGTGATGATTCCCGTTGCGGTTGGCAATGCGCTGGGCAAACGCGGGATTTACGGCGACGGATGTTGGGTCGTTGCCCACTGCGGAGACGCCGGATGGATCTCGGGCCAGGCGTTGAACGGCTTCAACGCCGCGCACGTTCACGGCGCGCCCATCACGTTCGTCATGGACCGGAACGGCATCCAGCTTTCCGGCAGCACCAGAAGCATTCTGGACAAGGACCCGCGGTCCATCATCGGCGCAATGGGGGTCGAGATTCTCGAAATCCCGACGCTTCTGGATCCCGCCGGCTTGTTCAGGGCGTACCGCGA
This sequence comes from Gemmatimonadota bacterium, assembly GCA_028874335.1. Lineage (GTDB taxonomy): Bacteria > Latescibacterota > UBA2968 > UBA2968 > JAAXHE01. The sequence continues at coordinate 6,479 of JAPPJY010000085.1, forward strand.
AGCGTACGGATTGGCGCAGGAAGGCCGCCCCAGTCTGATTTATCCCGTCGGCTTCCGGTCCGTGAACGGCAAACGGATCGACCTGTCGCATTTCGGCCAATACCACGGCATTCTCGAAGAGGTCGAAGCATTCGCCGGACGGCACGACGTTCCTCTGGACCGGGAGATCTGGGTCCCGGGATCGCTGATGAGCTATAGAGACGTGGAACCCATGCTGGAGTGCCTGTTCCTCGTGAACGACCTCCCCGGCGGCGCCGGCCACCACGACGGGGGCATGAAGGATCGGAATGCAGCGGACGTGCTTGCCAATCCCATGTTCCGGTCCACGTCCGGCCAGGCGCAAGCACTGGAGGATTTGAAGTCGCGGCCGTCGCGGAGGGTTACGACCCGGGCGCGGCCGGCACCGGGAAGCACCAATCTGGTACTGCCCGACGGCGCGGCGGAAAGCGTCCCCTTACCCGGACCCGGCGAGATGAAGAGCGCCCGCGACGGTTCGGAAGCCGGCTACGCACTGGTGGCCGAGACCTTTCCGGAACATGTATTCGTGGTCAGCTGCGACCTGGACGCGTCCACCAAACTGTCGAAGGCCAGGAGTCATCTGGCCGAAAACCATCAGTTCGAGATCAGCATCGAAGAGCAGGCGGCCACCCTCATCGCCAACGGCCTGGCCACCAGTACCGCGAACCCGCAACTGAACGTGGTGTCCACCTTCGCGGCCTTCTTCGAAGGCATCGCCAGGGAAGGCTTCGACATGTGGCAGTACCAGCGCAATCTGACGGGGGCGAACGAGGGTCTGAATGTCGCCTTCCATCTTTCACACGTCGGCGCGTGTACGGGCCGGGACCATTTTTCCGGATGGGGGCTGGACTGGATCAACGTGGGCCTCAACTACCTTCCGTACCTGCACCGGTTCTACGCCCCGGCCGACGCGCGGTCCGCCTTTCTTGCCGTGATCGACCTCGCCGCCAATTACGGCGGACATATCATCGGTATTCCCCGGGACAACCTGCCTGTCCTCGAAAAGCAGGACGGCTCCGGTCCGCTCTGGACCGCGGAGGATGAGTGGCAACCCGTCACTCCCTGCCGGACCTTTGCCGGTGCGGCTCGCGCGATCCTTGCATTCGGCGCGCCGGCCTTCCTGGCCGTAGAAGCCGCGGACATCCTGAACGACCGGGGCGAAGGCACGGATGTATACGTCGTCAACGGGCTGCCGCTGCCGAAGGGGCGCCTGGAATCGCTGGTATCGCGGTACAGCGGTGGTGTCGTCACCATCGAAGACGGAAAGATCGGCACGCCTCAAACCGGACTCAGGGGGTTTGCGGGTCTGGTGGCCACCGCGGCGTCGTCCCGGAACATCGCCCATGCGCACGTGGGCCTGACGGTTCCGACAATCGCACCTTCCGACGGACATATGGAGACCTGGGCGCACTTCGGAATCACCGTCGACGCGCTGGTCGATGCGGTTGACAGTCTGTAGCGCTACTAATTTCGGGTGAATTGCGGGGTTCGGGGAAGGGGCAACGAGAGGCGGGCGGGTCAGACGGCGCCGTCCGGCGCGCGGACCCGGAGCTTACACGGGCGGGTGAAACGAGGCTTTGTTCGCGTGTGTCTTTGTGAGAGGCAAAGAATCCGCAACACGCGTAGATGTGCGGTTACGACCCTGTATCCGCACAACGACATTTCCGGTGCTAGAATATCCGGTAACTCAATCCCATATTGAAGCTTTGCCTGGACTTTTCGCCTCTGGCGACGCGAAAGGACTCGGATAGCGTCATGTTGATCTTGTTTTCGATGTAGAAGCTTAGCGCAAACGCGATATGTGTGATGATCTCGGCTTGTCTGTCCTCGCGCTTCTGCGTACGGATCGTTTTCAGTGTTGTGAAACGGATCCTGTTCGTCACTTCGTAGATAAAATCTGTATTCCAGCGCAGGTTGTAGTCGCGCCCGAAGGCCCCGGAAAAAGGCGTATCGTAGTGGAAATCGGTGTTGATCTGCGTACTCCAGCTGATCGGGTGGGAATATCGAAAATTGATCAGGAGGCCGGGCGGCGGCCGGTCCGTATCTTTATAGGGATTCAACACCTGAAATTGTACGCCGGTGGTGATGTCCCATCCATAGAATCTCTTGCTGATCTGCTCCTGCGTCAACACTTCCTGTATCCGCACAAGGCCGAATCCGATCTCTTCTCCCAGGACCCTGCGGGACCTCCTGATCTCGGCAAGCATGTCCTCGAACCAGTAGTTTTCGTACCGGTCTCCGTGCTGTTCCTTGTATTCCCGTTCCCTGTCAATTATATGCGCCAGTTCTATCATCGTCTCCCTGGAGAAATGCTCGCCGATGATGCCCTCCTCCAGGAAAAATTCCTCGATTCTCCCGGCCTTCCGAAGCGCGGTGGCGTCGATGAACCGTCCGTGGCCGAAGCCCAGCGTCATCTCGATGTTGGGTTGATCGTATCCGGAATCCAGGTCCGACTCCGTGCCCCACGAATAGAAGAAGCTGCCTTCATTCCGGTGGTACTTCTTGAGATTCGTCTTCAGGTGGGTCACGGCGTCTCGCTCGTTTTCCTTGCTGATGATATTCTTCCTGATCGAACCGTGGCCCGTCGCGTCGACGGAATAGGCATACGGCAGCGACTCGTAGAACTTCTTGTAGACGACCGTCACGTTTCCATTCTGTACAATCGTCTCGTCTCCTTCCGTCGCGTAGTTGAAGCTGAGCGCGTCGACCCGCAGGTTGTGGGCACGGCTGACGGGCACCACGTAGTCCGTGATCGACACGTTTTGCCCCGTCGCCGCGGAAGCCGTCAGCAGGCAGAAACCGGCCGCCCGTACAAGCGCTACCCGGAGAAGGAAATGTACGTACCCCGCCAGTTCGCGCGGAAGGTCCGTCAGCGCCCTTTTACGCAGATACGGCCCTCTCACAGTGCAACTTCGTGCCGGACCGCAGCCGCGACCAGCCGGCCGGCCCACAGTCGCCCTTCGCAGCTGCTCCCGCTTCGCTCCCATTTTTGCTGTCATTTCTCTTCTCCCCTGACTTCGTGTAAGGCATCGGCCTTCGATGAATCGGGTGGCTCCATCAGGAATGTGATGTCGTCGTAGTCCGCCTTTACGAGCGAATTTGTGTTGTCCGAATCCGTCAGCACGGCAACCGCCTGAACAAGCCGCGGATCACTACCGAAAACCCGTTTGTAGTCTTCATAGGCATTGACCTCTTCCCACATCCATTTGCCCGTATTCCTGCGTCCGGATTGCAGGACGATTACTTTCGTGCTTTCGTGGTGCGGGCTTTCCGTTTGCGTGCCCGCCGGAAGCGTCGCGCTCCACACGTACTTGAGCGTTTTGGGCCGCAATCTGCTACCGAACACCAGGCGCACCGCCGCGGCACTGTCGTTGGTTTTCTTTCGGGATTCATTGCCGTGCGCGGGGAGGCTGTGCACCCGCCACCGCCATCTGAGCATCTTCCAGATACGAAGGTTGATTTCTTCCGGCCGGCCCGCATTCGTCGCCCCGCCCACGGTCTCGGCGCTCAGAAAGTGGTCGCCGTTCTCCTCCTGTATCGTGTAATACAGGTCCTTCTTCTTCCTGGTCTTCTTCTGTCGCCAGCCCACCCGTGCTTCCCAGTTCCCGGGAAACCGCCCGAGTTGTCCCGGGTACTCGAATTTCTCCAGAACCAGAACGGAATCCCGGGACGGCGTGTAAAAGTGAGCCGGTGGATCGGCCGCGTATGCCGTGGATCCGATCAGGGTCCCGATGATGATTTTCTGGAATCGTCTCATAGGATATTGGGTTGATGCGGCTTTGCGGAACGCCGGGGATCCGGAAGAACCGCAGGGGATTCTAATTCGATCCGGACCGCCCTGCCGGTACCTCAGAAAATATAGGAAATAGACTCTTCATGGTGTACAAAAAAGCCCGTAAACAGACCTTCGGCCCGGCTCATGTAACAGGCATAAAGATACCGCCACGGAACCCGTTCCCGCGGCGGTGAAGACGCCTCACTTGCCGGCTGATCGTTCACTTCTTCGCTATGTGCCGAATTCCTGTGCGAATCGGATAAAATCGTTGAATCCGATGCGTCCGTCTCCGTCCAGGTCGAATCGGGTTTCGAAATCCATGTCCCCGGCGTCGGAACCAAAGGCCTTCGCAAACAACAGAAAGTCGGCAAAATCCACCTGGCCGCTGCCGTCGAAATCCGCCGGTCTCCCCCGGACGCTGATGCTCGCAACCGGCAGGATTCCTTCGCCATAGTTCCAGCCCGTCCCCCAGTACACCGACTTCGCGTCCGCATCCACCGATCCGACGTGATACCAGAGATCCGAAGCGCTGTGGGATTCATGCACCTCCATGACGATTCCGTTGTCCACCGCCACGTTGGGAGCGATGCCGCGGTCGAACTTCCGCGCCTCCCCCCAATCGACAGTCCTGCGCCGCGCGCCCAGACCGCCCACCCGGTACCAGAGTTCACCTCCGCCTATCGACTCATGCATCTCAATGACCATGCCGTCGTCCATATCCACGGAGGGCGTCCGGCCGCCGTCGTATTCCTGCGCGTCACCCCACGTAATTGACTTCGACGTTGTATCCACGGTACCCACATTATACCATAGACGTTCGCCTTCTTCCGACTGATGGACTTCCACGACCACCCCGTCAGACAGCGCCACCGACGGGAACCGCCCGCCATCGAATTTCCCCGAATCGCCCCAGACAATCGAATCGGCCGCGGTATCCACGATGCCCACGTGATACCACAGGTTCGTGCCGGCATGCGACTGGTGTACTTCCACGACCACACGGCCGTCCAGCGCCACCATCGGGTACTGGCCCCCGTCGAATTTTCTCCCCGTGCCCCACCGGACCGTTTTTGTCGCCGCGTCGACCTTGCCGACTTTGTACCACAGGTTCGTTCCCTGGTGGGACTGATGCACCTCCACGACAATTCCGCCGTCCACGGCAACGGACGGAAACCGGCCGTCATCGTGTGCTCCCACCTCACCCCAGTCGACTGACTCTGACTCCGCGTCTATCACGCCGACCCGGTACCTCAACTCCGTCACCTCTTCCTCCTGGTGCATCTCCACGACCACGTCGGCGGCCGGAATTGAAATGGCCCAAAGGCACGCGCACAGAAAGATGGTGAATCGAAAGACTCGCATCACGTCTCACTTCGGAAAATCCGGAATGCGGCGGCGGGCGGCAGCGCGGTATGGATTGCCGGCCCGCGGCCGGACGGAAACCGGACGCCTATTTAAGGCATAACCCGCCGTCCACTTTCAGAATCGTCCCCGTAATATAGTCCGCAGCGTCGGAACACAGAAACGTGGCTGCTTTTCCCAGGTCCTCAATCGTGGCCAGCCTGCCCCATGGCATGCCCCTGGCGGCCTCGCTGATCTGCTCGTCCGTGGCGAATTGCCGTTCGCCGGGCGTGTCCGTATAGCCGGGTTCGATCACGTTCGCGCGGATACGATGAGCCGCAAGCTCGGCCGCGATGGTACGGCACATCTGGTTGATGCCCGCCTTTGCCGAATTGTACGGCATGGACGTTGGCATCGGTACGTGCGCCAGCACGGAACTGATGAACAGGATGCTTCCGCCGCCGCCCTGGCCCACCATCTGCCGGGCGCCGGCCTGTGCGGTGTGGAAGCTGCCCCACATACAGACCTCCCACGTCCGCCGCACAGCCTGTATCGAAAGTTCCAGGAAAGGCTCACGCTTGCTGTAATAGGCATTGGCGACGACGATGTCGAGCCTTCCAAACCGGTTTACGGTTGCTTCGACCATCCGGTCCACGGCCGCCCGGTCCGACACGTCGGCCTGCACGACCAGCGCCTCACGACCCTCCGCGCGGACCTCGTTCGCGACGGTCTCCGCGTCTTCAGGATGCGAATGGTAATTTACCGCCACATTGGCGCCGGCGCGGGCCATCTCGACAGCGCACCCACGCCCGATGCCCCTGGAAGAGCCGGTTATCAGTGCAACCTTACCCGTCATATCAACCATAAAGTCCCTACCTTTAGAAGCTGTCTTAAAATTCCCAGCGGTCTTCGCGCGGCTGCAAAAGCGCCGGTCGGCGTTGGTCAAATCCACCCGTATAGACAAATATGGGCGAATTTTCCCGCCTTGACCGCCACTCTTTCGCTCGCGCTCGGGAACTCACCCGTAATTTTAAAACAGCTTCTTAAGAAATAGCCGGCGCGAAAAAACCCCGAGGATTCCCGGGACAGAACGCTATTCCCCTCTCGCGCCGCCGGATGCGCGCGTGCGCTGGGCAACGGCCTCGCCGCCGGCATTCCCCACCGGGCGCGTTTCCCGTTGTTCCTGCGCTTTCTGCCGGCGGGTTTCCCGGTGTGTTTCCCGGTAACGGTCCGGGATGACCAGTTCGTCGCCGTGGTCGGGCGCCTGGGGGGTCACCTTCCAGAACCTGGGACGGAATTTATCCCATCGGGCGATAATGGCGCTCGCACGGCGGCTGTTGGTATTTTCGAGATGTCGACCGATCATCTTCTTCAGCAGTCCGATGTCGTCGTCGTGGTGCACACGATGGATGCTGACAAGCTGCGGGTTGTATCGGTTCTCGAACGATCCCTCTTCGTCCAGCACGTACGCGACGCCGCCCGTCATCCCTGCGCCGAAGTTTCGCCCCGTACTCCCCAGCACGATCACCACCCCGGCGGTCATGTATTCACACCCGTGGTCTCCCACGCCCTCCACGACCGCGCGCCCGCCGCTGTTACGCACGCAGAATCTCTCGCCCGCAACGCCCGCCGCGTAGAGTACGCCCCCTGTGGAGCCGTACATGACCGTGTTGCCGACGATGGCGTTCCTGTGGCTTGGGAATGAGGCGTCACCCGGCGGCCGCACAATGAGTTCGCCGCCGTGCATGCCCTTGCCGACGTAGTCGTTGGCCTCACCGGTAAGGACCAGGCGCAACCCCCGCACGCAGAACGCGCCGAAGCTCTGTCCCGCGCTGCCCCGGAACCGGCATTCGATGGTACTGTCGAGGCCGCCGTCTCCGTAGTGAAACGCGATCTCCCCTGCCAGCTTGGCCCCAACCGCCCGCCGCGTATTCTGGATATCGTAACTCAGCGTAATCGAATTGTTTTCCTTGATCGCATCCATTGCGTCCTGAAGCAGCAGGTCGTCAATTGATGCATCGGGCCGGTCGTTGCGCTCGCGGGTATGCAGCCGGGGCCGGGTGCCTGCAGGGTCCGGATCGGCCAGCAGTTCGCTCAGGTCGATTCCCCGCCACCGTTGTTTGCCCGGGTCGACGCTGGCTTCCAGAATCTCCGTGCGGCCGATCAGGCTCTCCAGAGACCGATACCCCAGGCCCGCGATGACCTCCCGGACCTCACCGGCGAGATTGGTAAAATAGCGAATGACGTTTTCGGGGGTGCCATTGAATTTTCCCCGCAATTCGGGCTTCTGCGTGGCCACGCCGACGGGACAGGTATTCAGGTGGCACTGACGGGCCATCACGCAACCCATGGCGACAAGCGCCGCCGTGCCGAATCCATACTCTTCGGCACCCAGAGCAGCCGCGACGACCACGTCTCTGGCCGTCTTCAGACCTCCGTCCACGCGAAGCACAACCCGCCCGCGCAGGTCGTTCATCACCAGCGTCTGCTGCACCTCCGCCAGGCCCAGTTCCCAGGGCCCGCCCGAATGTTTGATGGCGCCTAAGGGGGAAGCGCCGGTGCCGCCGTCGTGCCCGCTGATATGGACCACGTCCGCAAAGCCTTTGACCACGCCCGCCGCGATGGTGCCGATGCCTGCGACGGACACCAGCTTGACACACACTCTTGCCCGGGGATTTACCCGTTTCAGGTCGTAGATCAGCTGTGCAATGTCTTCGATACTGTATATGTCGTGATGAGGCGGCGGCGAAATCAGCGTAACCCCGGGAACGGAATGGCGGATCATCGCGATTTCCGCTGAGACCTTGTGTCCTGGAAGCTGCCCCCCTTCGCCCGGCTTGGATCCCTGCGCCATCTTGATTTCCAGTTCCTTGGCCGACGCCAGGTATTCGGGTGTGACGCCAAATCTGCCGGAGGCCACCTGCTTGATGGCGCTGTTGGGCCAGTCGCCGTTGGGCAACCGTCGATACCGGGCCGGATCTTCACCGCCCTCTCCGCTATTGCTCTTCGCGCCGATCCGGTTCAACGCGATGGCCAGCGTTTCGTGCGCCTCGCGGGACAGGGCTCCGTGCGACATCGCCGAGGACACGAAGCGCCTGCAGATGGCCTCGGCCGGCTCCACGTCCTCAATCGGGACGGCGTGAGCTTCACGAAAGGTCATCAGATCCCGGAGCGTCGCGGCCGGCCGCCGCTCCACCAGCCTGGAGTAAGCCGTAAAGTCCTGAAAATCTCCGGTCTTCGCCACGCTGTGGATCGCCTTGAAAACGGGAGGATTGAACGCATGGTACTCACCATCCCTCCGGAACCGATAGATGCCCGCGTCCTTCATCGCGGGTGACGCCTCAGGCTGGAACGCCAGTTGGTGCCTTTCGGCCGCGTCGTCGGCAATTTCCGCGAGTCCGATTCCGCCAACCTGTGATACGGTACCCGGGAAATACCGGTCTACCACGTCCGGATGCAGGCCGACGGCGTCGAAAATCTGCGCACCGCAATAGCTGCTGAGTGTGGATATCCCCATTTTGCAGATTACCTTGAGGATACCCGCCTCCAACGCGTTCCTGTAGTTGTCCAGCGCTTTCGCGTAGGTGATTTCCCCTTCCAGCGCGCCGGTCAGGACAAGCTCGTAAAGGTTCTCGTAAATCAGATACGGATTCACCGCGCTGGCGCCATATCCGATCAGCGAGGCGATGTGGTGCACTTCCCTGGGCTCGCCCGACTCCACGATCAGGCTCGCCTGCATTCGCTTACCGTTCCGGATGAGGTGATGATGAACGGCGCCCACAGCCAGCAGCATGGGGATGGGCGCGTGTTTCGAATCCACCCCGCGATCGCTCAGAATCAACAGGGTCTTGCCGGACTCGACCGCGCGTATCGCCCGGTCGCACATTCTGTCCAAAGCAATTCGAAGGCCGTCGACTCCTTCGGAAGCGACGAACAGCGCGGACAGTTTTTCGGTTTTCAACCCCGGCAACCCGGAACTGAAAAGCCGGCGGAATTCTGAATCCAGCAATACAGGAGAAGGGATGCGGATCAGCCGTGCGTTCCCCGCCTTCTCTCTGAAGATATTCCGTCGACGCCCCAGAAGGACGTCCAGCGACATCACGAGTTCTTCCCGCAGGGGATCGATTGGCGGATTCGTGACCTGCGCGAATCGCTGCGTAAAGAAATTGTATAGGATCTGGGGCCGATCGGACAACATAGCGAGAGGCGTATCGTCGCCCATGGATCCTACCGGCTCTTTGCCGTCGTTCGCCATGGGCACCAGCACATACTCGATTTCATCGGCGGTGTATCCGAATGCCACCCGCCGCCGCGCCAGGTCCGTCCTTTCTCCAACCGGCGTCGGTTCATTACGGGTGTCCGATTGCTCGAAACAGGCCAGGTTGTCCCTCACCCATCGCCGGTAGGGCCGGCGGGCAGCAAAATGGGATTTAATCTCATCGTTTTTCAGCAATACGCCCCTGTGCGTGTCCACCGCGATCATCTGCCCCGGCCCCAGGCGCCCTTTCTCCACGACGTGGCGGTCGTCAATCTCCAGCATTCCGACTTCAGAGCCCATGACGATCAGCCCGTTATCCGTTATCTTGTAGCGCGCCGGCCGCAGCCCGTTCCGGTCCAACGTGGCGCCTACGACCGTGCCGTCGCTGAACGCGACCGCGGCGGGCCCGTCCCAGGGCTCCATCAGGCAATTGTTGTATTCATAAAAGCCGCGCAGGTTCTCCGGCATGTCGGGAATCTCCCGATACGCCTCGGGGATCAGCATCATCATCGCGTGCATCGGATTCCGGCCTGCCACCACCAGCGCCTCAAATACGTTGTCGAGCATCGCCGAATCGCTCCGGGTCGCGTCGACGATGGGTTTGATCCGGTCCAGATACCGCCCCCAGCCTCTGGATTTGAGTTCCGCCTCGCGCGCGCGCATCCAGTTCACGTTGCCCCGAAGGGTGTTGATTTCACCGTTGTGCGCGAGATATCGAAACGGCTGCGCCAGGAACCAGTCGGGCAGCGTGTTGGTGCTGTAGCGCTGGTGAAAGACCGCCAGCGCGGTTTCGAAATCGGGATTCTGCAGGTCCCGGTAAAACCTCGCAAGCTGCGGCGCCACCATCATCCCCTTGTAGACGATGGTTCGGTTGGACAGCGAGCAGATATAGCAGCCCTCTATACCGTGCCTGCGCACGGATCTTTCCACCTGCCGTCGAACCAGGTACAGCGCCCGCTCGAATTCCGCATCGGACATCCGCTGTCCCCTGGCCAGAAGCACCTGTTGAATATCGGGCATCAACTCCGCGGCCCGGTCTCCGAGAACCGTGCGGTCAACCGGCACCGTCCGCCAACCAATCAGTGTCAGCCCGTAGTGATCGGTCGCTTCATCGACGATAATACGGTACCGGTCGTTGGTCACCGCGTCCTGAGACAGGAACAGCATGCCGATGGCCAGGTCTTCGGCGCGGGGCGCACGATATCCCAGCCGTTCAGCCTCCCTTACGATCAACCGGCCGGGAATCTGGGTGAGCACACCGGCGCCGTCGCCGGTCTTGGCATCCGCGTCCATCGCGCCCCGATGGGTCAGATTGGCCAGCCCCAGCACCGCATGGCGCATGATTCCAGTGTTCCGGTTGCCTCCGATGTCCGCAACAAAACCCACGCCGCACGCATCGTGTTCGAATTCGGGCCGGTACAGCCCGGTCTTGGTGGTTGCTTGCATTAACGCCTTCGTCCTTCCGTGTGAAATGTCATAATGGGTCAAATCCTGGTTCTGCGGGCCTTTTTTCTTCAGGAGGGAGGTCTGTTGGGGCGACCGGCCGGTCGCCCCTACGATTACCGGGCAACTGTGAATTGGAATCAACTGTCCGTATCGTAAACCGGGTTTAGCTGACGGCTGATTGCTGACAGCTATGGCTGACGGGCCGGGCGGTGAGGTATCCCCTTTCGGTTGTTCCAAATTCAAAATGCCAGGATCGGCCGATCCTGGCATTTTCTCCACGTCGTATGCACGAGCGAAGAGGTTGAAACGCCCTATTCGAAAGCCTTCGCGTTAATTTCGATATATTCCTTCCATTCGTCGGGTGTATCGTCTTCTTCAAAAATCGCCTCAACCGGGCACTCGGGTTCGCAGGCCCCGCAATCGATGCACTCATCCGGGTGGATGTAGAGCATCTGGCGTTGCTCGTCCTCCGGCAGATTGGTTGCATCGGGCTCGTAGATGCAGTCGACCGGGCAGACCTCCACACATGCCCTGTCCATCACGTCGATGCATGGCTCGGCGATAATGTACGTCATTCTCTTCACCCCTTTCCGAAAGGTCTAGCCTGGATCATGGAATGCAGGTTCGTGAGACCGAATCCGGCGAACAGAGACGGATATTGGTACGGCCCACGAAGTCCACCTCGCTACCACGACATCCCCATAAATCTCATTCGAAATATAGAACTTTCTTTCGGTTTGTCAAGCGTCAAAAAGCCAAGAAGCCGTCTTAAAATTCCCAGCGGTCTTCGCACGGCTGCAAAAGCGGCGGTCGGCGTTGGTCAAACCCACCCGTCCTATGAGATCGAGGCTGCGCTTGCTCGCCTCTCATAGCCGGATTCTCCCGCCTTGAACGCCACTTTTTCGCTCGCGCTCGGGAACTCACCGGTAATTTCAAAACGGCTTCTAACAATTCCCATTGAGACGCCGCAATAAATCAGCGACGCTTTCCTCGCTGGCTGAATCGACTCTCAGCGTGAATCGTTGTTTGGGGTCAGGATCGCGCTCGATGGTCACGTCGGCGCCATTGAACAGCCTGTCGAGCACCCTGTCCAACTCCACCCGGACCGCGGCATGCGTTTCTTCTGAATTCGGGGCCAGCAACCTGTCGTTCAGGCCGATGAGAACCTCATTCGTCCTGAATCTCGCGGCGCCGGCCAATAGGGAATCCCGTTCCAGCTTGCCGCAGGCCTTCAGCGTTGAGACGAATGCGGACTCCAACCGATGGGCAAAGCTGCCTTCAGAAGGCTGTTTGCGGTCGTACAGGAGGCCGGCCTTCCCGTCCGTCCCGTCGATACTGTAGTTCGCCTCGTGCCCGACCAGCAGGGTCACCGTCCCGCGGTGCACGTGGCTGTAGTCCGCCACGTCGACGAGTACCTCGTCCGTGGTCTCTGGAATCCAGGTGTTGAAGACCCTGAACCAGGTCTCCGGCGCCACGTCCTCCCCGATCTCGAGGTAGAATTTGATCTGAATTCGATACGCGTTCATAAGATCCGGAGCTTCCCCGCCGATCGCTCAGTTGCTGACGACGTTCATCCGTCCGTAGCAGGCGTACGCGGCTTCGATGAAGAGCTGCGTCTCTTCGATGAACCGGTGCGCCAGGTCTTCGTTGTAGGAGTCGACGTTTCGCCTCTGGGCGTGGAAGAGATAGTTGGCGAACTTGCCGCGGGTTACCGGATTGTCGTGCAGCAGGCCCGAGTCGACGATCCTGGTGCGGAATTCGGACACGATCGTATCCGGATCCTCCGGGACGTCCAGGAACTGTGTCTTTACCAGGGCCTTGGCGGCGTGTACCATTGCGCTGTACGCCTGTTTATAGGCCGGTTCGTATTGACCGCTTTCCAGAAGCACCTGGGCCTCGAAGGCCTCCCGCTCACAACCGGACAGCTCGAACTGGACCAGCGGCACCACCTCGCCCGCGCACTCGCCCTTCCCCATGTCCCCGGTGGTGAACACCCGGCTGTCTCCCCAGTCCATATAATAGGAGGAGTCGATCTCATAGGGCGGCACGTCGGTCAGGTCGTCCAGCATCCGTTTCACCTGCACCTTGCCGATCCGCCGGATATACTCCTGAAAGCTTTCGTCACCCGTTCGTCCCTCAATATAGCTCTCGCTGATTCGCGCAACGACGTCCGGGATCCGCTTGGACGGGACCGCTCCCATCGCCAGCCCGAAGGACGCGGCGTTGCCCGTCCACTGGCCGCCGAGTACCACCTGAAAATGCGGCACCGTGTAACCGCCCACCTTGCGGCTGATTCCATAGAATCCCAGGTCGGCGACGTGATGCTGCCCGCAGGAGTTGAAGCAGCCGCTGATCTTGATACGAAGGCCTTCCACAGCGGCGTCCAAATCCAGGCCCTTGTCGGCCAGGCGCGCGCGCATTTCGGCGGCCAGCCCGCGGGACGACGCGATGCCCAGCTTGCAGGTATCCGTTCCGGGGCATGCCGTAACGTCCACGATCGTCCCCGCGCCGGGTTCATTCAATCCGATCTCCGCCAGCGCGTTGTATAGTTCGGGGAGGTCCGACTCGCTCACCCAGCGCAGCACGATGTTCTGCTCCACCGTGGCGCGGATGGTATCGTTCACAAAACGTCTTGAAATCTCGGCGAGGTCCCGGGTCTGATTGGACGTCAGGTCGCCGAGCGGCAGCGTGACCGTAACCACAGCGTAGCCGTCCTGGCGCTGCCGGTACACGTTGGTACGCGCCCATTCCTCGAAGCCGTCGCCGGCCGCCACGCCGTTCAGCGGCTGTGCGATCTTCAGCGGCTTTTCGTCATAAGCGTGGAGGTCCGAAAGGTACGCCGTCCACTCGGGGTCGTCGGGCATCACCTTTCGCTCCTCGTCCACCAGGCGCTTGAACTCCTCCAGGCCCAATTTGGCGATCAGGAACTTCAGCCGCGCGCGCGCCCGGTTACGCTTCTCGCCGAGGCGGGCAAACACGCGGGAGATCGCCTGGGACACGGGCAGGAGCTCCTCTTCCGGCAGGAATTCCTCGAACAACTTCGCCTGGTGCGGCACGGCGCCCAACCCGCCGCCAACGTAGAACCTGAACCCGCGTTTCTCGCTGCCGTCCACGGTCCTCGTAACCGCGATCGCGCCGATGTCGTGCATATTGGCAAGCCCGCAGGCCTCGTGTTCGCATCCGGAGAAAGCAATTTTGAACTTCCGGCCGAAGTCCTGCGCGTCCTGGTGACCCAGGAGGAACCTGGAACACGCCCTTGCGTAGGGCGTTACGTCGAACGTCTCCGTCCTGCACACCCCGGAAAGGGGGCAGGCCGTCACGTTCCGCACCGTATTGCCGCAGGCTTCACGGGTTGTGATTCCTACAGACGCCAGGCGGTACATCAGGTCCGGCGTATCGTCGATATGCACGTAGTGCAGTTGAACGTCCTGGCGGGTGGTAATGTGCAGGATCGCGTCCGAATACTCCTCCGCCACGTCAGCCAGCATATCCAGTTGGTCCGCGGTCAGTCCCCCGAACGGAATCTTGATCCGCTGCATCCCCGGCGCGTCCCAAACGGTATCCGGCCCCTTCACCAGGTCTCCGCTCGGGAAATCCAGAACCTGCGTATTGCTGCCGTCGAACCGTTTGCCGTTGTCGTAACGCTGCCCGTAGACCCCCCTTCGCAGGCGGGTTTCGGCGAATACGGTATCGTCAATCTTGTCCTGTTTCCGCAACTCGATCTGGGTGGCGAAAATATCGACTTCCCGGCCCAGTTCGTCGGGTATGCGGTCCGCGAGAACTGCCTTCCAGGTTGCAGAGTCAGACATGGCAACGCCTCCTGTATCCCGATTGCAGGGCAAACGCGTCGTTCAGGCGGGTAATCTATTGAACTCACTCTGTGAAGTCAACGAAATTATCCGGAAACCAGGGCCGTCAAGATCCGGTAAAATGGGCTTTCGTTGATATTCTTGAGTATTTAGATCAACAATATAATAATTAATGGCGCAAATGGGAATACTGTTAATCAAAAACGAGAGACAAACGTCTCTCGTTTCCTCGTCGAAGAGGCCTGTCGAAATGACATAGCTCGTTGAAACGTGGTCATTGAGCTTGTCGAAATGCCTGCGTTTCACCATCTGTAATGGACGAATCGATATCCCTTCGCCGACCCTTCGACAAGCTCAGGGAGCGGCTCGGGGTTCACGCGCTGGTTCCTGATTCTGTCGAAGGCGCCGCCCTGAGCCGGTCAATGGGATGCGAGCCGGACGACTCGTCGGCCGAATTCAGGCAGCCACTTTTCGGGACAGAACACTAACCCCCGATCTGGTACATTTCCACCTTGGAAAATGACGGCATTTCCGCGGTTTCGGCCGTCCTCAATTCGGAATACCGGTCCTCGCGGTCGTCCCAGATTTCCGAGATCGTCGCCAGAAGGGCGTCGTCCGTGGCCCCGTCTCGGAGGGGATCCCTCAGGTCCACGCCAGTACCTGAAAACAGGCAGGTATATACCTTGCCGTCCGTGGAAAGCCTCGCCCGCGTACAGTCGCCGCAGAACGGTTGGGTAACGGAGGCAATGACGCCGATCTCCCCGCTCCCGTCCAGATATCGATACCGCCGCGCGACCTCGCCCGGGTAGTTCGGCGCCACGGCGGTCACCGGCATGACCTCATGGATTCGCCGCACGATCTCCGCGGCGGGCACCACCTGATCCAGGCGCCAGCCGTTGCGGTTGCCCACGTCCATATACTCGATAAAGCGGACGATATGCCCGGTTCCGCTGAAGTGCCGGGCGAGATCCACGACGGTATGGTCGTTCACCCCGCGCTGAACCACCGCGTTGATCTTCAGCGGAGCAAAGCCCGCCGCTTCCGCCGACCGGATACCCGCCAGCACCTGAGAGACGTGATACCCTCGTCCGTTCAACCGTTCGAATACGTCCTCGTCCAGGGAATCCAGACTGACGGTCATCCTGTGCAGCCCGGCACCCTTGAGTTCCCCGGCCATCCGCGGCAGCAGGTATCCGTTGGTTGTGAGCGTGAGGTCTTCCACGCCGTCGATCGCCGTCAGGCGCCTGATCAGTGCCGGAAGTTCCCGCCTGAGCAGTGGCTCCCCGCCGGTGACGCGGACTTTGCGCACCCCGAGACTCACGAAGAGACGCGTGAGTCGTTCGATTTCCTCGAACGTCAATATCTCGGCCCTGGGCAGGAACGTATAGTTCTCCCCGAAGACCTCGGCCGGCATACAGTACGGACACCGGAAATTACAACGGTCCGTAACTGAAATCCGAAGATCCCTGAGCGGTCTGCCCAATCTGTCGATCGCCGCGTCCGCCATTGCAATAGCCACTTCCTCACTCACGCGTCTTGTTTTTAGTACGACTCCACCCGTGTTACCGCTTTCTCAAACTGTTTCTTATCGACAATCGCCCCACGCAGTTGCGCCTCGTACAGGAATGCGCCATTCAGGTTGGCGCCGCGCAGATCCGTTCCCCTGAAGTTCGTCGCGCCCACAACCGCCGCTTCGAGGTCGGCGTTCCTGAAACTCGTCGGCCGCCCCGAAGGATTCGGAAACGACGCGTACACCACGCCCAGGCTCGCGCGCTTCAGACTGGCGCCCGTGAAATTCGCACCGCCCAGAATCGCGCCCGACAGAAACGCATCGTCCATCACCGCGCCCTCCAGGTTCGCGCCCAGCAGATCCGCGGCGACCAGATACACCCGGTTCATCTTTGCGCCACTCAGGTCGGCGCCCTTCATGCTCGCGTTGTGAAATCGGGTTTCCAGGAGCGTTGCGTTTCTGAACCTTGCGCTGTCCAGCCGCGCGTTCGAGAAATCCACGCCGGAGAGGTCCTCTCCTTCGAAGTCAATTCCAGTGAGATCCTCTCCAGCCAGATCGCCGGACGATTTCGCCCTGGCGATCAACGATTCCTTATCGACGAACACGGCGTTCATCCGGTATCCCTTTTCGAAATCGGCTTCATTTGGTGGAAATATAACAAACTTGCCATGGCGGTCAACCTGTATCCCTGACTTTAATACGCGCGTCATCGACCCCCGGTCAATCCACCACGATCGTCTCCTTGCGGTCCGGTCCCACCGACACCATGGCGATGGGCGTGCGGCTCAACTCCTGAATTCTGTCCAGGTACCGCCTGGCGTTATCGGGAAGTTCCTCCCACCGCCTCGCATCGCTCGTGGATGACCGCCAACCCGCCATCGTTTCATACACGGGCTCACATTCCGCCAGAACCTTCACGTCGCTCGGGAAGTGTTCCAACTGCTTCCCACGGCAGGTATAGTGCGTACAGATCCGGATCTCGTCCAGCGGATCCAGTATGTCCAGACGGGTCACCGCGATACCGGACAGACCGTTTACCCTCGCGGCAAACCTGAGGATCACGGCATCCAGCCAGCCGCACCGCCTCGGCCGGCCTGTGGTTGCCCCGTACTCGTGTCCGATTTCCCGGATCCGGTCGCCCATGGCGCCCGTCAGTTCGGTGGGAAACGGCCCGTTGCCCACGCGCGTGGTATACGCCTTGACCACCCCGATGACCTCGGAAACCCGGGTGGGCCCGATACCGGCGCCCGTACACGCGCCGCCTGCCGTCGTGTTCGATGAGGTCACAAAAGGATAGGTCCCGTGGTCGATATCCAGCAATGTGCCCTGCGAGCCCTCGAACAGGACGTCCTTGCCCGCGTCGATCATATCGTTCAGGTACACGGAGGTATCGGTGACGAACGGGGCCAGGCGTTCGCCGAATGCCGTATAGGCCTCGATGATCGGCGTTGGATCCAGTCCTGCCTGGCCGTACACGTTTTCGAGGATCTCGTTTTTCTGTCGGACGTTCTCCCGCACTTTGGCAGGCAGCGCGTCGGTGTCGTACAGGTCTCCCACGCGAATGCCGGAGGAGCGGTTGACCTTGTCCTGGTAGCACGGTCCGATGCCCCGCAGCGTGGTCCCGATCGCTTCCGCCCCGTCCCTTTCCTCGCTGGCCTGTTCGACGCGTTTGTGATACGGCATGACCAGGTGGGTATTCGGACTGACAAACAGCCGGTTCTCGATGGAAACGCCTTTTGACTCCAGCTCCTCCACCTCGAGAAACAACGCCTCCGGATCCATCACCACGCCGTTGCCGATCACGCACGTCTTGTCCGGATGCACGATCCCCGCAGGAATGAGATGAAATACGAACTCCAGATCGCCCGCCTTGATGGTGTGCCCGGCGTTGGCGCCACCCTGGAAACGCACCACGACGTCCGAGTCCGCCGTCATATAGTCCACCACCTTGGCTTTGCCTTCATCTCCCCACTGGGCCCCGAGCACAATGCGCACGGACATGGTTCATCTCCCAAAAAAACTGCTATCAGCTGTCAGCTATCAGCCGTCAGCCAAACCAGGTTAACGATACGGACACGCGATGTCAATTCACGGGTGCCCGTTTTCGTAGGGGCGACCGGCCGGTCGCCCTGCAGAACCAAGGGTAGAAATCGCCCGCCTTGCGAGGTTTCTTGTCGTGCCGGAGGCAATAAAGAATAACTTAACGGGCAAGGATTTCTTCTCCCGTCTACCCTCTTCCCTCTCACCGCCTCTAAAATTTCGCCTGCCTCACCCACAGGAATTCCGGCGCTTCGGCGATGCGCTTCAACACGTCCTCCGGCGCGGGCGAATCCAGGCTGATCATCATGATGGCCTGCCCGCCCCGGCTGTCCCGCCCCAGCGCCATATCGGCAATATTGAGTTCCTCTTCGGCCAGGAGCGTCCCGATCCAGCCGACCACGCCCGGAACGTCGCGGTTGCAGCAGATCAGCACGTCGCCTTCCAGTCTGGCCTTCACTTCGAAACGGTCGATGCGCACGACCCGCGCGTCGCTGCTGCCGAAAACGGTGGCCGAAATCGAGGTCCCTCCCGCCGTCGTTTCGTAATCCACCGTCATCAGATTCGTATAGTCCTTGTGGGCGCTGCTCCGCGTCTCGTCGATCTTCACACCGCGTTTCTGCGCGAAAAGAGGGGCGTTTACATACGTTACGAGTTCATCCGTCAGATTCGTAATCGCCCCCTTCAAAACCGCCGCCGTCATGGGCGAGGTTGCGAATTTCAGGATGTCTCCGTGGTACTCGATGGCGATTCGCCGCAGGCTGCCCCGGCTCAACCGGGCCTGCAACGCGCCCACCTTCTCGGCCAACAGGAGGTACGGACGGACGTCCTCGTAAAGCGACGGATCCACCGAAGGCATATTGACCGCCCGGTGGGCCGGCCTGTCCTTCAGTACCTCCCAGACGTCCTGTGCGATCTGGCGCGCCACGCGGTCCTGCGCCTCCGTGGTCGAAGCGGCCAGATGCGGCGTGCAGATCACCTCGCGACGCCGGAGAAGCGGGTGGTCCTTCGGCGGGGGTTCCTCCTCGTACACGTCGAGCGCGGCTCCCGCCACCCTTCCGTCCTCGATTGCATTCAGAAGCGCCGTCTCGTCGACCAACCCGCCCCGCGCACAGTTGAGAATGCGCACGCCGGATTTGCATTTCTCCAGCGACGCCGCCGAAATCAGGTGGCGCGTGGCCTCCATCAGCGGCGTGTGAAGCGTGATGTAATCCGACGTCGCGTAGATTTTTTCCAGGGACGCCAGCTTCACCTGGTATCTGGCGGCCATCTCTTCGGAAAGGAAGGGATCGTGACCCAGTGCCGTCATCCCCAGAGCCCGTGCCATGCGTGCGACGTGCTGTCCCACCCGACCCACGCCGATAATACCCAGCGCCTTTCCGTTCAACTCCACGCCCGTATAGGACTTTCGTTCCCACGCCCCGCGTTTCAGAGAAGCGGTTGCCTGCGGAATGTTCCGGCTGAGCGCAAGCAGCATCCCAACGGTATGTTCGGCCGTGGCAATGGTGTTCCCGCCGGGCGAATGTACCACCACCACGCCCCGCTCCGTGGCGGCGCCAATGTCAATATTGTCCACGCCGACTCCGGCGCGTCCGATCACGCGGAGCCGGTGCGCCGCTGCCAGTATCTCCCGGGTCACGTGCGTTTCGCTTCGAATGATCATCCCGTCGTAGGCGCCGATTTCACGTGCCAGCGCCTCCGGCGAGAGGCCCGTCCGGACGTCCACGTCGACGTCCGGCGCCTCCGCGAACACGCTTTGCCAGCCGCGGGACAACGTATCTGCGATTAAAACCCGCTTCATAGTTATCAAGAAAGCTGTCAGCTGTCAGCTCTCAGCCGTCAGCGTACAGCAATAAGCCAAACAGGCAATGTCCGCGCTAATCAGTACATCTGTAGGGGCAACCCGTGTGGTCGCCAGGATCAAGGCGCAGGGCAAGAAAGCTGTCAGCGTTCAGCCGTCAGCGTACAGCAAAAGGCCAGACAGGCAACGTCCACGCTCATCAGTACTTCTTCAACGGCAACCCTTGTGGTTGCCCGGGTCAATGCGCAGGGTAAACAAACTGTCAGCAGTCAGCCGTCAGCACGTGCTGCGCAGTCCTCACGCCCACGCCTGCTTCGAATTCCCATCCGGTCCGCCGAAGACCGGCTTCAAACGCCCCGACAGCCTCCAGAATTCCGGCATCGTCCACGTGCCCAAGGTTGGAAATCCGCACCATCCGGCCCCTGTAATCGCCCAGCCCGCCGCCGACGACCACGCCGCACTCGCGCCGCATGGTTTCCATTAACGCGAGGCCGTCAACGCTTTCGGGCAGCAAAATCGCCGTCAGCGCGTTTGAAGGCCGCCGCGCGAAACAGGTCAGTCCCAGCGCCGCCGCGGACCGCCGCACCGCCCGCGCATGCCGGGCATGCCGCTCCCAGACCCGCGGGATACCCTCCTCGCGGAGCATCTGCAGCGCGACCCGAAGCCCCGCCAGCAGCGTAACCGGCAGCGTGGCCGGCGCCCGTCCCTCCGCCATCGACCTCCTGTAACCCTCCAGATCCCAATAGTATTTCGGAAGCCGGGACCTCCCGTACGCCTTCCATACCCGCGGCCCCACCGCCGCGATACCGATACCCGGAGGAAGCATCAGCCCCTTCTGGGACGCCGTGACCGCCAGGTCCACGTTCCACGCCTCCAGCGGCAGCGGGTGAGCCGCCACGCTGGAGACGCTGTCCACGACGAACAGCGCATCTGTTTCCCTTACGGTCTCGCCGATTGCGGCGATGTCGTGCAGGACGCCTGTCGAGGTCTCGCTGTGTGTGGCGAACACGGCCCGCAAACCGGGGTCGTCCCGCAGCGCCTCGGCCACGACCTGCGGGTCCACCGCCTCGCCCCAGGGAAACGCACGTTCGACCACCTCAACCCCGTAAGCCCGGCAGAGGTCCGTCCACCGCGCGCCGAACTGCCCCGCCTGCACGACCAGGGCCCGGTCTCCGGCACAGAGGGTATTGGCAACCGCGGCCTCCATCGCGCCCGTGCCCGAGCAGGAGAGGAGGAACACGTCACAGGACGTGGGATAGACCTCCTGTAGCCCCTGGACCGCGTTTCGAAGCAGCGCGGGGAATTCCGGGCCGCGGTGATAGACCGGGGTTCCGGCCATCGCGGTCTGGACCCTTTCGGGAATGGGTGTCGGACCGGGTGTAAAAAGCCGTTGCCGCTTCAGCCCATCGGGCGAACCGCGAAATTCGACACACGCGGGACTATTCTTCAACGACATCCCGGATCCACCTCCAGACAGCCTGCCTGCCCAGACCGGATACCGCCGAAAACGGTACGAGGTCGAATTCGCCCACCCCGGAAAGCAGTTCCCGCGTCCGGTCCAGCCGCGACTTCCGCCGGCTTCCCGGGAGCTTGTCAGCCTTGGTGGCAACCACCAGAAACGGACGGTCGAACTGCATAAGCCAGGCCGCCAACTCCACGTCGCTGGCCGTCGGATCGTGTCGGGCATCCATCAGATGCAAGATGCCGCGCAATGAGGTCCGCGTATCCAGATATCCGTTGATCAGTTCGGCCCACTGCCGGCGCTCCTGCAGCCCCCGCTTTGCGTAACCGTAACCGGGCAGATCCACGAAATGCAGCGCCCCGTTGACGCGGTAGTAGTTGAGGGTACGCGTCTTGCCCGGCGTCTTGCTGATGCCCGCCAGTTGCCTGCGGTTCAACAGCCGGTTGAGCAGGGAGGATTTCCCCACGTTCGAACGGCCGGCGAAGGCGATTTCCGGCAGTCCTTCCATTGGCAGCCGGTCCGGATGGGCGACGCTGGTCACAAAATCGGCGGAACGGATCTGCATAACGGGCAGCCGGGTACGTGTTCATTGCCGGACACATAGAAAACCGGGGCAATGGACCCCGGTTCCGAAGGCGCACGAAACGATAGAGCCGATCCTACGCGCTTTTCTTCTCTTCAATGTGAAGGCGGGGTTTGGACTTGCCGGCCACCATTTCCTTCGTGACCACAATCCGCTTGCGATCCGGGGAGGACGGAAGGTCGTACATCAGATCGATCATGATGTCCTCCAGAACGGAACGCAACCCCCTGGCGCCCGTACCCTTCTGGACGGTTCGCCGCACCACCTCGTTCAGGGCCCCGTCTTCGAATTCGAGATCGGCGCCATCCATTTCGAACAATTTCTGATACTGCTTGGTGATTGCATTCTTCGGCTCGGTCAGAATCTTGTACAATGCACTTTCATCGAGATCGCTCAGGGAGCACGTTATGGGCAGCCTGCCGACCAGCTCGGGAATCAGGCCGTACCTGATGAGGTCCTCCGGCTCCACCTCGGCAAAGAACGCACCCGCGTTCCGTTTTTCCCCGGGACCGTCCTTCGCGCCGAAACCGATGGTCTTTTCACCAATCCGGTTGCTGATAACCTCCTCCAGGCCGTCGAATGCGCCGCCGCATATAAACAGAATATTTCGCGTATTCACCTGGATCAGGGGCTGCTCGGGGTGTTTCCGTCCTCCCTTCGGCGGAATGCTGGCAACGGTGCCCTCGAGGATTTTCAACAGGGCCTGCTGCACGCCCTCCCCCGATACGTCGCGGGTAATCGACGGATTGGCCGCCTTCCTCGAAATCTTGTCGACTTCGTCCAGGTAGAGAATGCCCATTTCCGCCTGCGCCACGTCGTAGTCGGCCGCCTGCAGCAGGCGGACCAGGATATTCTCAACGTCTTCGCCCACGTATCCGGCTTCCGTGAGAATGGTCGCGTCCGCGATGGAGAACGGAACGTCCAGGATGCGCGCGAGCGTCTGGGCAAGCAGGGTCTTCCCGGTTCCGGTGGGCCCGACGAGCAGAATATTGCTCTTTTCGAGCTCAACGTCGTCCGTGATGACGCGGGACCGGATCCGCTTATAGTGATTGTAGACGGCGACGGAAAGCGTGCGCTTGGCCGCCTCCTGCCCGATCACGTAATCGTCGAGCCGGGTTTTGATCGTCGCCGGTTTGGGTAGCTTCTGCCGCGACGAAACCGGCTTCTGCCTGGCGTCCTCCTGCAGCACTTCGTTGCAAAGTTTGACGCAGTCGCTGCAAATGTGCACCGAAGTCCCCGTGATGATCTTGTCGACCTGGTCGTTGCCCTTGTCGCAGAAAGAGCACCGCACCTCGGCTCTGGAAGTTCGTCGCTTCATACATTCACCCAGGATAACGCAATCGTGGATGTTGGGCGTTTTTGTCGCCGAACTGCAACCGTTTACTCGTCGTCCTCAATCGCCAGACTTTCTTCCTTGCTTGGCGCCAGTACCTCATCGATCACGCCGTATTCCATGGCCTCGGCGGCGGACATGAAGAAATCCCGGTCTGCATCCTTGGCGACCCGCTCTATCGGCTGCCCGGTCTGTTCCGCCAGGATCTCGTTCAGCCTGTCCCGCCACTGGAGGATTTCTTTGGCGTGACGTTCCACGTCGGAAGCCTGTCCGCCCGCGCCGCCCATGGGCTGATGGACCAGGATCCTGGAGTTCGGGAGGGCGCGACGCTGTCCCCTGGTGCCTCCGGCGAGGAGTACGGCGGCGATACTGAATGCCTGTCCGACGCACACGGTTTCAACCTCGTTGGGCACGTACTGCATGGTATCGTAAATCGCCAGCCCGGCCGTAATGCTGCCACCGGGCGAATTGATATACAGCCGAATGGTCTTTTCCGGCGATTCCGAACTGCAGAACAGCATCTGCGCAATCACCAGGTTTGCGATGGTATCGTTAATTGGAAACCCGATGAAGATTATATTGTCCCGCAAGAGACGGGAGAAGATGTCGTAAGACCGTTCGCCGAGCCCCGTCTTCTCCAATACCATGGGTACAAGTGCCATAAGCGTGTGCTCTCCCTCCCTCTCCTTGCCGAAATCCGTATCGCGGGCCGTCCTATTTCGCCTCGACGTCTTCGATTTCCGCGTGTTCGATCAGTAGATCGAACGTCTTTTCCGTCAGCAGGTTGGACTCGATTCGTTCGATCTGGTCCGAACGCTTGAGTATCTGGCGGAGTTGCTCGCGTTCCGTGTTGTATCGACGCGACATGACGTCGAGCTGGCGGTCCACGTCCGCCGCTTCCACCACCAGATCTTCCTGCTTCTGAATGGCTTCCAATAATAGATGACGCTTCAACCCGCGAATGGTGCCCTCCCGGCCTTCGCGGCGGAGCGCTTCTTCATCGATTTCGTGGTCGTGCCCCTCGTGTTCCTTCTTCTGATTCTCCACCAGCGTGTCGAGCGCGTCCTCGATCATGGTCTCAGGGAGATCGAACGCGTTCTTTCGAATCAGCTCGTCGACGATGTGGCCCTCGAGGTAGCGACGCGAGGCGAAGTCCGCCTGCGCCTTGAGGTCCGTCCGGATCTGAGCCCTGAATTCATCGAGGGACTCGAACTGACCCTGGTCCCGGGCGAACTCGTCGTCCAGTTCCGGCAGCGTGCGTTCCCGGATCTCCCTTGCGGAGAACATCATGCGGATCTCACGTCCCTCCTCGTGATGGGCGCCGCCGGCGTGGGCTTCGTGTTCGTCTCCCTCCGCATGCGTCAGCCGAATCTGCCGGGTTTCGCCCGTGGAGATGCCCACGAGCTGGTTGTCGAGGTCGTGGTTGGCGTTGTTCCCGCCAATATGAAACGGCCGCTCTTCCTGTTTGCGGCCGATAATCGGCAGCCCGTTCTCATCCAGTTCCTGAAGATCCGCAACGACAACGTCGCCTGATTCCGCAGGCCGGTCGACTTCCTGCTCCGTGGCGTTCTGTTCCCGGACGCGCTGGAGTTGCTCTTCGATATCGGCGTCGGCGACTTCGAATACGGGGCGGGTGGTTTTCAGGCCCCGGTAATCCTGTACGACGATTTCGGGCTTGACATCGACAGAAGCCGTGAACTTCAGCGGCTGTCCCTCTTCGTAGTTCACGTCTTCGATGGTGGCTTCCGAGATGGGAGTCAGTCCCTCCGATCGGCTGGCCTCACGGTAGTACTCCTGAATCACCTCCTGCAGTACCTCGCCCTGGATCGCCTTGCCGAACCGCTTTTTAACCAGGTTCACAGGTATCTTTCCCTTGCGAAAACCCGGCAAATTCAACGATTTACTGTAATTCTTGTATGCGGTCTCAAATCGCCGGCGCACGTCTTCGTCCGGTACCTCGACCTCGAGCGTCCTGCGCCACGTATCCGCCTCTGAAACGGTCACCTTCATGACGTCCGGCATCCTTCCGACGCGTGCATGTTCAGGTTGTATTCCTCAAAACGATCCAAACGCAAATGATAAGCAAATGCTGCGGAATTGTCAATTCGTTTGCCGTAACTCCGGGGCTGCGCGGGAAAGAACCCTTTCAACCGGCCCCGAAAAAAAATCCGGACACGACTTCTGCCCGGATCGGTTCGACGTCTGAGGGCGGTACGCTCAGGAGGACACCGGCTCCCGTGTGTCGGGCGCCGCGATGATCTTGCGAATGGCGTCCTCTTCGGAGCCGCAGCATCCGTTGCCGTCATGATTACCGTCTATGACGGGAAGCTCGAGTTCGCCGTCTTCCGTCTCCCGGACCCGCAGTGTGTGTTCCGCCCCCGGAAGCGGCATGTCGCGGTTGCCCGCAAAGATGGGGTGCCGGCCCCTCGTCTTGAACCAGTCCGCCGTTGAGGCGGTCATATGCATATTCTCTATGATCTGTCGCCAACCGACCCCCGTGTTGTACGCGCAGAAGGAGATTTCGCCTTCCTGGGTACCGTAAGGGATCACGCACATTTCAGTCCGGCGGAAATCGTAGGTCCACAGGTCCTGGAACCACATTCCGCCCACCCACATGATGCGCCATTGCCTGTCGTCCGGCCTCGGACCGCCGCTGATGGAACCCCCCACCCTGCGGTCCAGTATGCGCGCGAGATCCTGAATGCCGAACCCGGCCGGCGCTTTCCGCGGGTTGAAATTCCGAAGCAGCGACATGCCCACCTGCATCTTGATCCATCCGGGGTCGCGCGCGGTGTCCGTCATCACCTCGATGTCCTTCATGAACTGTTCCTGGTTGAAGAACTGGGTAATGGACGCCCACTGCCTGGTCTTCTCGTTCACGACAATATGGACGGCGGAACCGCAATTGGGATGGCAGGAGCAGGTCTGACCCCCGAACTCAACGTCCTGCCCGCGCAGATGGTCGGCAAGCGTGGTAAACAGCGTCCCCGAACCCAGGGGGTACCAATCCCGGTGGGCGTCGATCTTCCCCCCTGACCACGACTGGAGATCGTGGGCGAGGTGTGAAATGGTATAGCGCTGCCGATGCCGCATCTCGTCGGAGATATCCTCGTCGCGCCCGGTAAACGAAACGGGCTGGAAGGAAATCGAACCGACCTTGTCGCTGTTGTCGATGCAGAACTGGAGAATCGGCCCTACCTGATCGTTGTTGATGGAGTTCAAAACGGTCGTGACGGGCGTGATATCGACACCGGCGCGGGAGAGGTTCTCCATAGCCAGCAGCTTGGCGTCGAACAGATTGGAAATGTGCCGGTGCTGATTGGCCTCATTGGTTACGCCGTCGAACTGCAGGTACGCCATGTCGAAACCGGCCGCCTTCGCCTCGAACGCGAAATCCGGTTCTTTGGCGAAGCGAAGCCCGTTGGTCGCCGCCTGCACGCACCAGTATCCGACCTCTTTGGCATACCGGCACGCGTCGAGAAAATGGGGCGAAATCGTGGGTTCTCCGCCCGAAAACTGTACCGACATCTGACGGCGCGGCTTGAAGGAAATCGATGCGTCCAGGATCCGCTTTACGTCGTCCATCGTCAGTTCGTGGACGTAACCGACCTGGTTCGCGTCCATGAAACAGGGATTGCACATCATATTGCAGCGGTTGGTCAGGTCGATCGTCAGCACCGCCCCCCGCCCGTATTTGATGCTGGACGTGCCGTGGCGGTGGATGTGTTCGTCTCCCCAGGTGCTGTAATCACGCCCCGGAAACCGGTTTTCTATAATGCGCGTAAATTCCGGATCGATTGAGAGTACGTCCTCATACGGGCCATGGACCGAACACGTCTTCCGCATCAGAATGCATCCGTTTTCCTCGAGGATCTGCGCCTTGATCTCACCGGGATTGCCGTGCACGAGTTCCCCAATGTCCCGGGTGCCTTCGATGATGGCGGTCCGGACCTCCTTCACGCAATCGGGACACAGCGAATCGGTTTCACGCGGAAAACCGAGTGTGGGCATGGACCGCTGATAGCTCTTCAACAGCGGCGCCGACGCCCATTCAGGCTGGAATGGCTGACCCTCGGGGAGCCTGGTATTCACGCTCTGGAAGACATTCCAGGCGACGTTGGCTGCCCCCGAAACGACGCGGTCGCGAAAACTCATCTGAAGGTCCCTTCAAAATGGTCCAAATGAACCCGTTTCCACGTTGTGGAACGTAGAGTTACGGCAATACCGGATGGCCAATGCGAGAGGCAAAGAGAATATAAACAAAAACGTATTGCCGTCAAGCGCTTCGTGTTCAGTAGTTACACTCGTTGCTGCATAATTCGTTTCATATTTCCCCCGAAGATTCCCTTGCGCTGCGGCGCCGTGATTGCCGCTCCCAACACCTTGCCCACCCCGGCCTCCATCGACACATCCGTCGCAAACAGCACACGGGCCGCCCCCAACTCGCGCACGGCCATCTCGATGAACCCGTCGTCGTTCAGGCTTCCGCTGGTGTCCACGTAGACGTTCGGGACATCCCGCAGCGTCTTGATCGCCCACTCCCAGTCTCCCACGATCGGATGCCCCTCGATAATGGCAACTTCCGGATACAGTCGCGCCAGCCGCGCAAAGTCCCCACTGTCCGAGCGGTACGTCTGCCATGGCCTGCCGGAAACCGGCGTCTGCTTTCCCCCGTGGTGAAGAATCGGCACCCCCAGATCGATGCACCGCTCCACAATGGGCAACACCACGGGGTCCCAGCACCTGCACTGGTTGTAAAGCTTCACGCCCATCATACCGTGCTTCAGAATACACCGGTCGATTTCATCCTTCGCTTCGTTTCGGAACCGGGGATCCAGAAATACATACCCCAGAATGCGATCGGGAAACCGCCGCATGGCGTGCAGGACGCTGTCGTTCACCTCCCGCATGCCGTCCGGCCGGGGGTTTTCCAATCCCTGAATCGGTATCGAACAGCAAAGCTGATCGATCTCCAGCCGGTCCGCCGCTTCGATCACCACGCTGTCGTCGGTCCATTTGCCCCTCCAGCCCACGGATGCGAGATGACCGGCGACGTGCATATGCGCATCGATCCGCATGCCTGCTGTTCCTGTTCGAAAGACCCTGCCGCAAGACCTTGACGCTCCGATTTCCAATCCCTATTATGCCTCACCCGGGACGGATAAACAAGTGATTTTCATGTGATTTCAGTTTCAACCGAGACAACGCGTTACCGGTGGCGCCCGCCGGCAAACACCCTGATGCGGGCGCGGAAAGATGGTCGCGGATGCGCCACCGGTTTCAGAACAGGAGAATTCCCATGCGCCGATTTACCCGAAAACCGTACCTGACAGGGTCCGAAGCGGTCGAACGCGGCCAGGTTCGCGGCACGATCCAACTCGGCGAAACGCTCGTCATCGAAACACCCGGCGGCGCCGACGGCGATCTGAAGCCCGGCGTGATTCCCGAAACCACCACGCCGCGCGGCTCCCGCCAGGGAGGTCCGTTTCTTATAGATGGCATTGAACCCGGCGACTGGGTCTCCATTGAAGTCATTGATATCGAAGTGGGCCCCTTCGGTTATTACAACAACGGCGGACCGTTTCGAGGCAGCCTGCGTTCGGTCGCTCCTGTCAAGGACGGGCTCCTGCACTTCCCGCCGGACTTCGTGGTTCCGGTCCGCCCGATGATCGGCGTGATGCAACTGGCGCCCGTCTCCCAGGATACGGGCCCTTGGAACCACGGCGGCAACATGGACTTCAATTCCATCTGTCCCGGCAGCACCGTGCATATCCGCGCGCAACGATACGGCGGTCATTTCTACGTGGGCGACGTCCACGCCCGCATGGGCGACGGCGAACTTACCGGCACCGGCGTGGAAATCGACTCCGCGCTCACGCTGCGATTCGATCGCTCGCCGGGTTTTCCCGCGGGCGGGCCTGTCGTGGAAACCGCCGGCGAGGTCCTCACCAGCGGTATGGGCGCGAACTGGGAAGAAGCGTTGAAAATCGCCTGGACAGATATGGTCGGTCTCATCGCTGACCGTTACGACACGACCGTGGAACACGCCAACCTGATTGTGGGTACGATCGGCGACGCGCGGCCGGGGTACGCGGCCGGCCAGCTGAATACCCGGGGTTTCAGAAGAGAAAATGCGTACGTTACCTGCCAGATCGGCATCACGAAGGACCTGAACAGGACCGGGCGTCCGTTCGAGCCGTAACAGGAGTCCATTTTATGTTCCATCACGACGAATTCCCCGATCAACTCGTACACATTTCGGATGCCTCGTTCTTCGAAGCCCTGGATCCCGATCATCCCGGGCTAGAAGAGGTCCGGTGCGCGGCGGATTCGAAACGTCACGATGCGGCGTTCGCCGCCTGGTGGCGGCATTTCCTCTCCCGGAGCAACCCGGTCAATCCCTTTGCGCGTTCGCTGGAACAACTCAGGTCCAGGGTTGTCGCCAACCCCGACCTGGCGGACACCATCGTCAACGGGGGGCGCCGGCGTTTCGGTCAGGTCGAAATCGACTTCGCCGGGCGGGTCGCGTTCAACGCCTGGTTCGGCGACCAGTCCAAATACGGCTTCCATTACCTGGGCTGGATGGATTGCTTGACCAGGGCCGCTCTTGACACGCGCGATGAACGGTACATCGCGGCCTACCTTGAAATCTTCCTGCAGTGGTACGCCGCCAGACACGAAATCAAAGGCGCCCGCCGGATGCATCCGGTCTTCTACGAACTGGGCCTCTCTGTAAGGAGCCACCGGTTCGTGAACTTCCTATACGCCGTGAAACATCTGGAAATGGGACACCTGCTCTCCCCGGACCACGTCCGCCAGCTGTTCAAGTCGTTCCTGGGTGCGGCCCGGTGGCTGACGATGGAACAGAACGCCAAGGGATACCGCGAGGGCAACTGGCAGGTGCACGGCATCTCGGCCATGATCCTGATCGGGTTCCTTTTGCCCGAATTCCGCGAGTCCGGCGACTTTCGTTCCGTCGGCACGCACTACCTCGAGCAACACATGGAGAAGGACTATTACGCCGACGGCGGCCACAGCGAACGCTGCTATTCCTACGGCAGCGGCTGCCTGCGCCACCTGGAAGAGGCCACCCTTCTGGCGGAAGCCAATCCCGACCTCCCCGTGCCTGCGACGCTCGATTGGCGGGAACGAACTTCGAATGCCTACGCCTGGTTTCTCAAGATGTCCGGACCGGGCGGCGAAATGCCCGGCGTCAACGACGGCGGCTTTCTGGACGGGACGGGCGTCCTGAAACAGGCGTGCGACTTTACCGGTGACGGGACGTATCTCTGGCCCATCCGCCACAAGCCGGGCGCGAACGGCCCGGAGCCGGTAAAACCCGGTTTCGAGAGCCTTCGCCTGGATTCCAGTGAGTTCTGCGTGATGCGCTCGGGATGGGAACCTGAAGACGCGTTCATGCTCGTTAACCACGGGCAGTGGCCCGGCGGCCACAGCCACATGGGCATTCTGGACATCAACCTGTACGCCTTCGGGGTGCCCCTGGTCGCCGAAGTCTCCCGTTTCGGTCCCTACGACGCCCCGTGGGATATGTACTTCCGCTCCGAACAGGCGCACAACCACGTCGTCATCGAAGGAGCCCCTTCCGCCCGCCCCGATATCCGGGGCGAAGAGATTCAATTCGGCAGCGCCGCATCCTGCGACTTCTTCTCCGGCCGGCACCGCGCGTACGAAGCCAGCGCTGGGGTTGTGATCGAACGCCGGATCCTCTTCTTCAAACCGTGGGGTTTCCTCGTCTCGGACGCCGTCGCGTGCTCGCATCGCCGGAGAAGCGCACTCTGGTACCTGCACAGCGTCTACCCCTTCACCACGTACGATACAGCGGCCGCGGCCGAAGGTGATCGCGCGGGCCTACTCGTCGCCCCCGCGAACCCCAGACAGCTCAAATACGCGTTCAGCGGGATCGATTATCTGGAGGAAATGGTGCGCGAAATCCCGGTCTACTCCGGCGACCCGCCCGCCGCCCCGTGGCCGGACCGGTATTTCATCACCCTGCGAGGATGGGGAGTCGCGGAGCCCGTCGTCCCGTTCGACGTCCTCCTGCTGCCGTATCGGGGCCACCGTCCCGATGCGAGCGTTACGAACCTCGAGTGCCGGATTGACGGCCGCGCCGAATCCCCGGTTCTGCCCCGAGCGCTCGAAATTACCGCGAAAGACCATCGCTTTCTCGTGATTCACGGCGCGCCGGGTGTCTCCGTCACCGCTAATGACACTTCCTTCACGGGACACGCCGCCGCCATCGAATACAGGAAGGGCCGTCCGGCGAAGGCCTTCGTTCACGGCGGCCGCCAGCTGACGGTAGCCGGGCGGAACATCCCCATCTCAGACCGGATGACGCAGGAAATCGAACTCTGACGGAAGAGGGGGCCGGGGAGAGATCCCACTGCGCGAATCGCTGATTTTTTTGTCACGTCATATCGCTCGCCATCAGTCAGGCATTCGGTTGTCTGACGCGATACGACACCAGAGCACTTCCAGAGCAGGGCGCGTTGTTCCGTGCCGCACCGATTTACGGTGTCCTCCGGGGCTGGCAGGACACCGTATCAGGTGCGTCCTGTGAGGGTATTCGCGCCATGCATAAGGCAGGCCCCGCGCCCAGCGGCGACTTTTGGTTCTTTTTGGTCGCTTCAAAAGGAACACGCCGTAGGCATGATTTTGAAGTGAAAGGCAAACGAAGGGTATTGTCCTTGCATTCCAGTATTTTCTCATAAATCCTTTGTTTTTATTCTTTTACGTCCTTTTTCTTATGCGCGAGCCTGTGTAAAAAGTCAAAACTGAGCGAGATGACATACCATATATTGATTTGGAACAAATAAAAACCCCATATATGGTATCCGATAGAGTGATAAACGGAGTTTTTGCACACACTGGCGCGGAAGAAAAAGGACCAAAAAGAAGCGCGCCCTTCGGCAGGGGGCCGGTTTTTCCGTGAATCACTCCTGAGGTATAAACGGGATTTGTGCGGCCTGGCAACCCTTCAGCAGTACCAATGCGAATGCGCTGGACGCATCGGCACGGAAAAACCCCCCATACCCCCGGTCGCCAGTTGTGAAATGCATTAATTGGGCGAGACCTGGCCTTGCTCCCTTTCTCCCGCGGGAGAGAGGGCCGGGGAGAGAGGTCTGCGGGGCTGGGTGGATGTGGATTTTGATCTGGGTTTTCGCCTTTGATTGATCACTGATAGCTGACAGCCCTGTCTCATTCGAGGAAAGCTGATGCCGCAACCGCGCCTGATGTTCTACCACGACGGACGCCACCCCCTCATCTATATGTACGAGCCTCCCATGCAGAAGGAGGAATTCGAAGCCGGCGTGGACGAACTGGCGGGCACGCCCGTGGACGCCATCATGTTCTGCCTGGGCGACGGACGCACCTTCCTTCACGACACGAAAGTCGGCGAAATCTGGGGCCACAATGTGGATAAGTGGCCCCACCTCATCTTCGACAGGGCCAGCCGAAACGCCATGCGTCTCATCCGGGATGGCCACGACCCTCTCCGCCTCATCTGCGACCGCGCCCACGAAAAGGGCATGCTCGTCTATCCTACCCTGCTTGTGCAGCAGGGGCGCGGGGACCGCGGCGAGGACGTCCGGTGCTCCGAATTCCGGTTCGAAAACGCCCACCTGGAAATCGGCGCACGAGGAGACCTCGACCCGGAGTTTCCCGGGCTGACCTGCCTCGACTTCACGCACTCCGAAGTCAGGGAAGAACGGTTCGCCATTGTCGAGGAAACGCTGAACGTGTATCCGGTCGACGGCTTCGAACTGCAACTCAACTACACGCCGTATTATTTCCACCCTGAAGCGGTCGAAGATGGCAGTAAGGTCATGACCGAATGGATCGCCCGGATCCATCGCGCCGTCAAGAACAGCGGCCGCGAACGCGAACTCGCCATCCGGATTCCGGCCAGTATCCGGGGGTGCCTGCAGGTGGGGTTGGACGTTCGGGAATGGCTGCGGCGGGGAATCGTGGACGTCCTGATCGGGCAGACGTTTTCCACGCCGGAACTGCTCGACTCGACGGTCGACTTCGGCCAGCTCGTCGATGCGGCCGAAGGCACCGGGTGCCGGGTCCACGCCGCGCTGCACAGCCACGTGGACTCCGACCGCCTGGCCGAAGCCACCATCGAAATGATCCGGGCGGCGGCCTGCAACTACTGGGCCCAGGGGGTTGACGGCCTCTACCTGGCCCACTGGTTCGGCAACTGGCCCTACCAGGCGTCATTCTACGAGAAGCTGAGGTAACTGCCGCACGCGGACGTGATGGCCTCGAAGGACAAGCACTACTACGTTCCCACCGAAACCGGGCGGTACCCCAGGCCCGTCACCGAACCCGGCGTTGCGATGGGCCTGCCCGCGGCGCTGACCCTGGAAGAACCGGCCCGCGTTTCAATCAGGGTCAGTGACGACCTCCCCCGCTGGGATGAAACCGGGCGGGTACACGACGTTGTCCTGCGCGTACGGATCATGAATACCACCGAACAGGACCGCTTCCGTTTCCGTTTGAACGGCAAGGACATTCCGGACGCACAGATGCGCAGGATCAACGAGATGTACCGCATGAGCGCCCCGCGATACCGGACCGGCTGCGGATACTGGTTCGTATTCCGGCCGGACCGCGCAAACTGGCCGCGCCAGGGCCGGAACGAGCTGGAGGTCCACCTGCTCGAACGGGACCCGGGCGTCACACCGGACGTCTACGTCCGCGACGTGGAACTGGAGTTCAGGTACCTCATGGGGAGGAGCTTTCACCAGATGGACGATCCGGATCTGGGCCCGTCCGAACCTTCGGGGGAGTAATCGCGCGGGCTCAATTCGGCCGGACGGGGAGAGACATCATCGGGATGGATGGGAAAGGTAATCGATGAGAAAACAGCGCACGATCTACTTCAACGACGCCCGCCACTACTATCTTTTCGTCTTCGAACCGCCGATACGGCTGGAAGACGCCTGGGTGCCCGTGGACGAGGTCGCCGGCACGGCCGTGGACACCTTCGTCTATGGCGTCTCCCGTGCCGACGGTCTCTTCTATCCCTCCAGGAACGGCCGCATGTTCGGTGACGATCTGCGACCGTTCCAGCACGTCCACGAGTGGCGCGCCTGGGAGAATATGCAAAGTCTCATCGCCCGCGGCCTCGACCCGCTGGCCGTCCTGGTCGACCGCGCCCACGAGAAGGGAATGGACTTCATCGCCAGCCTGCGGATGGGCGCCTACGGCGGCATGGCCGCGGAACACGCGCTCCACACCGGGGGGCGGGGTTTCGTCCATCCCGAAGTGCGCGACCATCAGCGGGCGATCCTGAAGGAACTCGTCACGAGGTACGCGGTCGAAGGCGTGGAACTGGACTTCGCGGCCTCACCCGGCGGAAGTCCCTTCTGGCTGAGGACGGAAGACGTATCCGAATACACGCCGGTGATGACGGATTTCGTAAGTGAGACCGCCGAAATCATCCGTGGTCGGCCGGGGGGGCCCGCCTGTATCGGCGCCCGTGTCTATCCCACTGAAGAACTGAACCTGAAGACCGGGCTGGACGTGCGGACGTGGCTTCGGGAAGGGTTGGTCGACTTCGTGGTCCCGATGCTCTATCTCGACTTCGTACTGGACGCCAATATGCCGGTTGGCTGGCTCGTTGAGGCCGCTCACGAGCACGATATCTCCGTCTACGGCATGCTTCAGCCCTACCGCAGCGACGAGAGCCGGCGGTTCAATACGGCCGATAACGCGACCGCCTCCATGATGCACGCGGCCGCCGCGAACTTCCTGGAACTGGACGTCGACGGCCTGTACACCTGGTTTCTTCCCTGGCCCCTTGACGAGTCCGGCCGCAGCCTCCTCACGCAAATGGGCGATGCGGATCTCATACGGGAAGCCGACAAACACTATTTCCTGCGCCGCCGGTGCGACGCGGCATCCGAATACGACTACGGCGCCGTTCTGCCGCTTGAGATCGCCTCAGCCGACCCGGGGAGAATTCATCAGATCCCTTTCTCGATCGCCGACGATCCTGAAAATGACCGCATACGGCGCATCGGTCTCAGAATCGGCGTCAGCAATCTCGTCTCGGCGGACAGGCTCGAGATCCGGCTGAACGGCGCCCGTCTGGACAGCGGGTCCTGTCGTCGCTCGCCGATCCGGTCCCGGGATCCGTACGCGGGACAACTGCTGGAATTCGACCTGGAAGGCGTGCGACCACGGAAGGGCCGCAATGTGCTCGAAATATCCTTGCGCGAAAGACCTCCCGGATTCGAAGGAGGGATCGTCGTTGAAGACGTGGAAATTCTCGTGGAATACGGAACCTTTCCTACTCCTCATCCGGGGTCGATCGAATAACCCGCGACGAAGTAAGGTAGGCTCAGATGGCTTCCAAACCTGATTCTTGTCCCTGATTCCGCCGCCAGGGAACGGATCGCCCGTCACTCATCCTCAAGCAGTCCCCCGGCCCGTAACACCCGCCAGAAGGCGTAGTCCGCGGCGTTGACGATGGTATTCTCGAGGCTCCGCACCACCAGTTCTCCTTCCCCCGAATGCCCGCCGGCAATATGCGCAACGGCTTCGGGCAGCCCCACGCTCAGACATACGTGCACGCCGTAGCCCGGATGCCGTATGGAGGGCCATCCCGCCGCGCCCGGCGCACGCTTCCAGCGCGCCTGGTTTTCCGGATCGAATTCCCACGGCTTGCCGACGTCGTGGCACAGGGCGCCGGCAATGAGAATGTCACGGTCGAAGTTCAGATCCGGAAACATCGAGACGAGTTCATCGGCCATCCGCATCGCCAGCCGGGTCACGCCGCGGATATGGTCGGTCTGCGTTCCCGTCTTCAGGGGCGGCGTATCCGGGTTTCCGGATGGGCGGATGTCGGCGATCGCCTCGAAGCTGCTGCCGGCAAGCGCCGTGGCCCACGCCTCGATAACCCTTTCCCGCAATGCGGGGTCGACGATTTCTCCGGCCTCCGGCAACTCGGCGCGGACCCTTTCGCGCAACGAATCGGTAACGGCCATTGTATCTCCCTCCACTCTGGATTTCTCGCGCCCGTGTCCGGCGGTAGTGCGAGGCGTTAACCCCAATTAGAAAAAAACAGCAACGCGGCGACGCGGCGAAAACCCCCTGAAACGGGGCGTAAAGGTCGTCCAGAGGTACGTTTTTTCAGTTCACGTCCAGTGACCTGGTGTATCCTGATAATCCGCAGTTTAATCGCCTTTATCAACTTGCATATATTCGATTTAACGTCCCCGAAAAATAACGAATCAAGGTTAATAGCGAATGACCACTTCCACGTCCGTCAGGACGAGGTCGCACGCGATTTGCGGATTCCGTTCCACCAGTCCGACCTCGACGGTATGCCTCCCCTGGGCAATGTCGTCAGGACGCAGTGGAAAGCAGAGCCATGCCGCGCGGCTCACGTCGGAAATACGGCGGATGCCGGGCGGAGGCTGGAAGGCCCCGCCCGGAGGATTGGTGTTGTCCATAACGCAGTAACTGAATTCGGGCGCTTCCATTTCACGCCCGTCCCAGCATACCCGTACACGATCGCCAACCACCCAATGGTCCAGGCGGACACGGAGTTCGATGTAGTCCGGTCTGTCCTTTTCGATGTCGTCGGCAATATCGAGGGTGATGGCCGGCATTTCGCCCGTCATCGTCTTCTTGAGGGCAACCGGCACCTCGCCCAGGATCCGGTCGATGCGGTAGGCGCCGCGCCAGGGTCCTTCCTTTTGGATAAACCGATGGGTGGCCGCGTAGATCTTGTCCGTGCGGCGGAGCGTTTCGGGCGAGGCGATCTGCGAGAGCAATTCCCGCTTCATGTCCCGGTTGGCGTGCCAGTTGAACACGTAAATTCCGTCGGCGCCGGCGCGATGGTAGCGGGAGGCAATCGCCCGGGTGCGCATTCGATCCTTGACTTCAAGCGCTTCCGGGCCCACGAACGGGTCCGGCAATCCGCTGTCGAATCCCGCGTAGACGGCGATCCCCCTGTCCCGGCACATCTCCACGAACGCGGCCACCTCAAGAGACGCGTCGGTTACGGCGCCTCCTCCCAGAATCAGGATATCCACCAGCCCCTCTTCGATCCACACCGGAATATCGTAGCCGATGCGGCGGCACATCTCCTGAGAGCCGGCCACCCTCGCCGCCAGATAGAACGGCCTGCCGCGCCGCTTTGCGATGTCGTCCGTCAACTGCCGGACCCGGCGCTGGAGGTCGGTAAGCACGTACCGCAGCCGGTAGGCCTCGTCCTCTGGAAGGTGAAACGCGTGACGCTGCCAGTCCAGTTCCACGCCGTCCCAGTCGTACCGCGTGACGACCTCCTCGATATGGGTATACCGGTGTTCGCGGACCTCGGGGACAGCCATATTCCACGAGAGCGCGAACCACTCCGACGTCCGGTCGCCCAGCACCCACTCCGGATGCTCCCGTCGCATCCGGGTCAACTCGCTGTGGTGGAGCGTCGGGAGGTCTTCCAACTGCGCCCCGTCGAAGTGGTTGTCGTTCATGCGCACCGATGCGTAGACGGCCATGCCCTGTGCGCGGCCGTGTTCGATCAGCGAGACGTGCGGGTCCTCCCCCCGTTCGAGCATGAGGCGGATGTTTTCGGTATGTGTGTAGGCCGACACGTTCTCGTACCTTCGCCCGTGGACGTCGCCCAGCATTTCAAGCGCGGAATCCGGCCAGCGGGCGGCGTGCTCGCCGATGCACCAGAACAGCGCCCCCACCTGCGTTTCCTCGATCGGCGCGTAGGCCTTCTCGAGAAACGCCTCCATCGACTGAGGCGCCTCGGAATAACCGTGCGGCGCCCCGTCCCAGTTGTAGATGATCCCGTAGTCAAATGGTCCGGACACAGGTTCCTCCCTTCTGCAGCGTGAACTCGTTGCATTTAGGGTTTGACAATGGTTGTGACGACTCTATTTTACGGTCGCGCAAAGCTGATTTCCAGGTGTTTTCCGCGTACCTCCCTGTGCGTGTTCCATCCCTGCCGCCTATGAAATCCGCATTCTGCACCAACGCATTCGGCAACGACCAGGCCGATCAGGAAAAAGCCATCCCCTACCTGGCTGAACTGGGTTATGACGGCATCGAGCTCTGGCAGCAGTACCTCTGCAACGCGGACCTGGGTTGGGTCCGCTCAATCGCAGACGGACACGACCTCGAGATCGTGCAGATCTGCCCCTACTTCGACTTCACCACCAGCCAGGACACCTGGGACCAAAGCATCCGGGATGCCGAAACCTTTATCGAATACGCGGTCGAGCTCGACTGTCCCTTCATCCGCACCTACACCGGCAACGTGGGGAGCGCGGACGCCACCGTCGCGCAATGGGACGCCTGCGTCCGGGGCCTGCGGAGAATCTGCGAAATGGGCGCCGCGTACAATATCGTCTTCCCGCTGGAAACGCACCAGGTCATTCACCATGGCCCCAACCTGACGGATACCAGTCCGAGTACGCTGAAGCTGCTCGACGACGTGGGTATGGAAAACCTTACAGTCAATCTCCAGACGCCTCTCGTCGGCGAATCCGTCTTCCATACTGTCGAGCAACTCGGGGAACGCGTTGTCCACCTGCACGCCCACAACTGGGTGGGCGGCTGGCCGAGCCTCACGTTTCTGGACGCCGGCGACGTGGATTTCACCGCGTTCATCCGGCGTCTGCAACACAAGGGCTTCGACGGCTATATTTCGATCGAACACGGCAGCCATCATCCGCCGTACGAGACGGCCGCGCATGAAATCGCATACCTGAAGCAACTCATCGATGGAGAATAGGGTGGGCACCGGGCTGCGAATTGGTTCCGAAACGCGGGCATTTCGACAAGCTCAATGAACGCGTTTCAGTCGCGCTCGGAATGACCGGCAGCCCTATCATCCTATCGTCAGATTTCCCGAACATGCAACAGCAGTGAGACATGCTCGAATCGACAACCGGAGCGAGTGATGCCGCAGCTGAGAATGTCCCTGAAAAACCTGAAGAAGCCCAAACCGCTCTATCCCGACACCGTCCTCGTGGAACACGGACGCGC
The DNA here is from genome assembly GCA_028874335.1 of Gemmatimonadota bacterium. Lineage (GTDB taxonomy): Bacteria > Latescibacterota > UBA2968 > UBA2968 > JAAXHE01. Next base: position 45,881 of record JAPPJY010000085.1, read on the forward strand.
CGCGTCCGCCATCGTACGCCCGTCGGACGACCGGTACGGCGTCGTTGCGGAGACGATCCGACGAAAAGTCCGCGACGTTTCGGGCGCCGATCTGCCCATCCTGGACCACAACGCCGCCGCGAGGACGCCCCGAAGGAACCTTATCCTTCTGGGCAACCTGAACAACAACAGGGCGGTCTTCCGGCTCTACGGCTACAGCTACACCCCGGCGGACGACCACTTTCCCGGCGCAGGCGGCCACCTTCTCCACACAATTCACGATCCCTGGGGCAACGGCAGAAACGTCGTCGGCCTCTTCGGCAGCGATCTGTCAGGTGTCGAAACCGCCGCCGGCCTGCTTCTCGAGCGCTTCGGTTCGGGATCGACCCTTGCCCTCGGTCCCATGTTCGATGTCAAGTATGGACCGGATGCCCGGAGCGACGCCGGGATTCCCGAAGAACCGGACCCGGACGCCGAGATGGCGGAAGCCGAAGAAGACATCGCACGGGGCTCCCATACCGGTCTGTGGAGCAGGATCGGGCAGCGGGGCCTGCTCTACGGACTTACCGGCAAAGACGTCTACGCCGAGATCTACAAGCGACTGGTCTTCCGGATGTACGACCACGTCCTGTCCGACCCCGACAATTACGGCAGCGTATGGGGGTTCGACGCGGACTTCGCGCTGCAGTACGTCATGCCGGGGTGGGACCTCGTGGAAGAGAGTGCCGCGGTCTCCGACGAGGACCGTCTGCGGATTACCCGCATCCTGTTTGAGTTCATTTCGGATTGCGTATCGCACGTGGGAGACGTCGGGAACGATCGCGTCCGCCACAACCACGCAACGTACGCCGCGCTGGGCCTCCACTATGCAGGCGCCTATTTCAAGAAATATTACAGGGCCACACAGGCTTACGATTGGCTGGCCCTGTCGGAGAAATGCTTCAGGGTGCAGGTCAACGCGTTCAAGCCGTACGAGGACTGCGGCCACTACCATTGGCGCACCCATTTCCACGCGATGCGCTACACGCTCAGCACGGGCGACATGACGTTTTTCGATACGGGAAATGCGCAGCGCGCCGGCGACTACGCCATCCTGACAACAGACAACCTCGGGTGCGCCGTGCCCAACGGAGACACGGCCTCGCCGTTCGGCTCGTGGACGGAGGTGCCCTATCTGCGCGCCATGGTCTGCGTGACCGGAGACGGCCGCTACCAGTGGATGCTCGACAAGAAGAAAGCCATGGCGCCGCGGTCCCACCCTTACGAACACAGCCGCGACGTGGAACCCGTTGAGCCCGCGGACCTGGAGGGGGCGCAGGTCTACCCCGTGGACCCCAGGTATTACGATTCAACGAACGGCAGCGACCACCTGCCTTTGGACAGGACCTTCGACAAGGTCGTCTTCCGGGACGGGTTCGCGCCCGAAAACCAGTACCTGTTCCTCGACGGCCTGTCCAACGGCGGTCACAAGCATTACGACGGCAATTCGATCTGCCGCCTCACCCAGAACAACCGCATCTGGCTGGCCGACTGCGACTACATCAAGTCGCTGCCCAAATTCCACAACGGCGTTCTCATCTTCAAGGACGGACAATCCGCCGAAATCCCTCCCTTCGTGGAACTCGAGCGATTTGCCGCCAACCGGGATACCGGGTTCTCACAGACGACCCTGCGTTCCTACAGCGGCGTGGACTGGCGCCGCAACATCCTTTGGAACCGCGGGGCCTTCTTCCTGGTCATCGACGAGATGGAAGCCCTGGAAGAAGCGGAATACAGTTTCCGCGCCGTCTGGCAGACGCTGGGCGACGTACAGCTCCGCAAAGGCGGCCTGGCCGTGGAACAGAACGGCGAGCAATTCTTCATCCACGGCCTGCCGGGGCCCGGACTCAGGCTCGAGGACGACCCGGTTACCGGCAAGAACTGGGAACGATACGAACACGCCGAGCCGATCGTGCGTATCCTCCAGCAGATTGCCAACGTGCGCCTCGGGAAAGGGGAGGCCTATCGGTTTTTCAACCTGCTTTATTGCGGCCCTTTGAAGCTCGGAATCTCGCAGGTCGCGGAGAACGCCGTGCGCATCGACGGTGGTCCGGAAACCGTTTTTGCGGGCGTCGGGCAGACACGGGCGGCGACGGCTCTGCCTTCGGGCCCCCGGGTCGCGGCCGCGCAGTTTCAGATTTCTCCGCTTGCTCTCGCGATTGTCGACGGCACGGAAGTGTCATGGGAAGATACGGTGTTCAGGAGCGATCGTCCGGTGTCCCTCGAATACGACCTGTCGTCGGCGAGGGGCGTCGTCGTCTCCTCAGGTCCGACCGAGATCACACTGTCCGCGGGAAGCAGTACGGAGGTCGAAGTGGACGGCCGGCCGGTCGCCGCCGCCGTCTCCGGCGGTGACGTCACGTTCCCTGTGCCCGGGGGCCGGCACGAAATTGCACTGATTCCTCCTGCCCTCGCGGGAATCCGCCGCGCCGTTGCCGGAAAACCCACAACAGTCTTCGTGCCCCGCTTCCGGACCCCGCGCGGGATGGGCCGTATTCCGGACCTTCCCTCGCTCTGGTCTCACCGGGAGGACAACGCCCTGCTATCCCTGCAGGCCGCGGATCTGGACGGCGACGGCAGGGATGAAGTCATCGCGGGCGGCCGCACCAGGGCCATCCACGCATACAAGGACGGAAGCCCGCTCTGGCGGTATCCCACGGGCGGCGCCGTGCGTTCCGTCTGCGCCGCGGACCTTGAAAACGGCGGCCGGCCCGAAGTCATCGCCGGTTCGGAAGACGAACGCGTATATGTTCTCGACGCCACGGGTGACCTCAAGTGGGACTTCAAGATTCCCTTCTACTTCCAGGAACCCGTCGTGCGCTCCGTCTTTACCGGCGATATCGACGGCGACGGACGCCTCGAGGTCATCGCCGCCGTGGAATCCTGGCGCTACTACGCCTTCAGCCACGACGGGAAGGAACTCTGGCACCAGATGACCGTCCGCCCCTCCTCCACAGGCTGCGCCGCGGACCTGGACGGCGACGGCCGGGACGAGGTCATCGCCGGAACGGACTACCACCGCTGGCACTGCATCGATGGGAACGGCGATATCCGGTGGTCCTATCATCCCGCAACGGGGCCCCGCGCCAACAGCGCCGCGGCCGGCGACGTCGACGGAGACGGGCTGAAGGAAGTCGCCTTCGCCGGCGCCGACACCCACATCCACCTCCTCAACGCGGATGGGACCCTGCTCTCGCGATTCAATACCGGAGATGAAGTTACCCGCGTCCTGATGACCGATATGGACGGTGACGGCGCGGATGAAATCGTGGCCTCATCCATGAGCTTCAACGTCTACGTCGTCAGGGGCGACGGCAGGACGCTCTACTGGCGAACCGACCTCGGCGAAGTCGTCCGCTGCATCGCAGCCGCGGACTTCGACGGCGACGGAAAACCGGAAGTCGCCGCGGGCGTCGAGGATGGGACCGTGTACCTGCTCTCCAATGCGGACGGACGTCCCGTCGGCCGGTTACAGGCCGGCGGACCTGTCCTGGACATCGTCCCCGCGGACGTCGACGGTGACGGCATCCCGGAAATCGTTGCCTGTTCGGAGGACGGCTTTCTGCACGTCATCAGTTGTATCGCGAAATAAGCTCAGCTTTAAGTTCACGTCCCGCCGGTCATCCCCACACTAAAGGAAATCACCATGAAGATCACCGACGTCGACATCATCCCGATCTACCCGAAGATAGCGGCACGGAATGCCGATCAGAAGACCCGTTTCATCAACCTGAACCACCGTACCATTTTCAAGATCACCACGGACAACGGCATCGTCGGGTACGGCGATGCGCGCTGTGAGGCGCCCGACCTGTCCACCGTCGAGCACGTTATCGGGCGCGATCCCTTCGACTACGTCAACGCCAATCTGAATTCGGGCCTGATGGGGGCGCTGTACGACGCCATGGGCAAGCATCTCGAGATACCGGCGTACAAACTCATGGGCCAGAGGATACGCGACCGGGTGCCCGTGGCGGCGTGGACCCGGCCCGCGTCGCCGGAAGACCTGGCCAAAGACGTCCAGCGGGCCGTCGGCGAAGGATACATGATCTTCAAGATCCACACCTGTGCGCATTACGACGTCCTTGAACAGACCCGGGCGGTGGAGGAGGTGGCGCCGCCGGGATTCAAGATGCACTACGATTTCAATCACAACCGGCCGCTTGCCGCCGTCCTGCGAATCCTGAAGGAACTGGAAGACTCGCCCGTGGTGGGGATGATCGAGGACCCCCTCGTTCTTTCCGACGTGGAAGGGTGGCGCCTGCTGCGGCAGAAGACCAGCTTTCCGCTCCTCATGCACGTGCCGCAACTCGGCGGCGGGCAGGAAATCATCAGGGGCTGCGCCGACGCCTATATGATCGGCGAAGGCGGAATCGGCCCCACCCTCGTGCGCGGATTTGCCGCGGCCCTGGCCAATGTCTCCTCGGTCATCCAACTTACCGGCGGTACGCTGACCAAGGCGATGGCCCTGCACATGGGCGCCGTAATACCAAATGTCGCCCATTGCACGAACCTGGACGACCAGTACGACCAGGACGTTGTCAAACAGCGGATCGAGGTGGCGGCGGGTTCGTCTCCCATACCGGAGGGTCCCGGCCTGGGCGTCGAGGTCGACGAAGACGCGCTGGCCGAATGCGCGGCCAACGAACCCACGGTTATCCCAACCACAATCGGCATCCTGCACCTGCCAGGCGGAAACAGACTCTACACGAAAGGGTTTCCAAATGTGCCCCGGGTCACGGGATTTCCCGAAGGCAATACCCGGGGCATACGCCTGGAGGTGTGGGAAGACGACGGCACGGAAGCGTTTCAGGAGACGCTGGAACGCATTGAACAGGACGGTCCGTTCATGGAGAAATAGTCGTACAGTCCCCGCCCGCCGGAGGGTGGGGGCTGAATCGCAGGAACAGGAGTTGCCATGCCGCTTCTCAACGTCGAACGCGCACGCGAAAACGTGCGGCGCTACACCTGGGCGCAGGCCATCGTCGAAGCCTGGAAGAAAGAGGTTGACTATATCGTCAGCCGGGACCGGGATTTCGTCGAGGCGATGATATCCGAACTCACGCTCTGGCCGGAGTACGGCCAGAACTGTCCCGTCTGCGTGGACCGGCTCTCGTCCATGGGCGAAACCGGTATCTATGATTGGGACCCGGCCGATCCGGACCGGCTCGTCTGCAAATACTGCGGAACGGAGTACCCCAACGCCGATTATCCGGAGACGGGCAGCGTTACCGCGCCCCGAATGAACCAGACATTCACCTTCTATCTTACCGAGGCGGAACGCGCGCGCCCCGAAGACAGATCGGGTGAACACGCGTTCAAATGGGTCCGCACGCCGGTGCATACAAGCTGGACCGGCGTCATCCGCGCGAAGAAGGGCCGCTGGTGCTTCGAGAAGATTTCCCCACTCGCCAAGCTGTACGCACTCACCGGCGACGTCCGGTACGCGCAGATGAGCGCGTGGATCATGGACTGTATGGCGCGGCGGTATCCCAACTGGTTGTTTCACTCCTACGACGGGACCGTTGCGGACTGTCCGCCGGCAGAGGTCGCGGCATCCATGGGAAAATATCCTCCCGCGGGCCGATTCCCTGTAGAAACCATCATCTCCGCCTTTGAGGGCCGGCACCGGGTGGGTGACCACGCCGTACTCAACAACGGCTTCTGGGGCGCCGGACGCTTCGGGTGCAGCGGGTCCGACGGGTGGTACCTTCTTGCGATCGTGCAGGCCTACGAACTGATCAGGAGCGCCCGGCAGGCGGACGGTTCACCCGTCATCACGCCGGAAATGGACCGGCGCATCGTGGACGACCTCATCCTGGCGGGCTGTGCAGACACCGAAAACTGGAATGACATCAACAACAAATGCGGTCCCGGTCGCGCGCTCAGCGCCGCGGTGGGTATTCTGTTCGGCAAGCCGGAAAGCGTGCGCCGCGCTGTCGAGGGGTTCGAATTGCTGATGGACGACGCCTTCCATTTCGACGGCTTCTGCACGGAGTCGCCGAGCTATTCGGCCATGCACCTCAACCAGCTGCGAGAGATTCCGGAACTGCTCGACGGGTACTCCGACCCCGAGGGGTACGAACCGGGGACCGGCGCCGCCATGAAGAACCTGGACCCATTCCGGCACTTCGACCGCTACCGTCTGGCGCTGGAAAGCATGGTCCGCATGCTGGACCCGAACCTGCAGGAACCGGTTATCGGAGACTCGAGGGAAGGCCGGAGCATCGAACCCGTCTACGCCGAGACACTCGCCGCCCATTACGGCAGCCGCTACGCCGGTCTGGTGGAAAACTCACAGGGGGCGCCGCTGGCGGAGAAAGGGGAGGAATACGCCCTCTGGCACCGGGACCCCGATCTGAAGGCGGACGACGAAACCGGCCTGCCGCACCGGACGGAGTGGTTTCCCGGCTGGCACGTAGGCGTTCTGCGAGCGGGAAATCCGCGTGGGCATACCGCCTTTTATCTGAACGGCTACGCGTACGGCGGCCATCGCCACCGGGATACCCTGGGCATCATTTATATCGCCCATGGCCGGGAGATGGCGGCCGACAGGGGATATATCTGGGACGACCCCAGAAACGCATGGACCGGCAGCACGCTTGCTCACAACATCGTCACCGTGGACGGCCGGAGCCAGGCCGGCGACAACAAGCCCGCGGTGCTGGAACTGTTTGGAACGGGCGCGGGCGTTGAAGTCGTGCAGGCGTCCGCAGCACCATACGAACAGTGCGATCTGTACCGGCGCACCTGCGTGCTGGTCCAGGTCCCCGGCGATCAGACCTATGCCGTCGACCTGTTCCGGATCGCCGGGGGCGGCCTTCACCAGTACGGCTTTCACAGCAACGGCCGCCTCACGGGGTTTTTCGGCGCCGCCCCGGAACCCGTCGACGAACACGTCGAATGGCTGTCCAATATCCGCGCAGCCCAACCCCGGGGTCCGTTCACCGCAACCTGGGACAACAACGGTGTCGGAATTGAACTCACCCTGCTCAACCCCGTCCATCGCCTGCTGCTCGTGGACGCGCCGGGCTGGCGTTCGGACCTGGGGGAGGAACTCAACGCCCCGCCCGTGCAGCAGGTCCTGGCGGAACGCCGCGGCGATACGGACCTGAAGAGCGGATTTGCCGCGGTCATTTCGCCATACACGGATCGTTCGCCCGTCCTGTCGTCCAGACTCGTGCTGGACAATGCGGACACCGGCGCGATGGCGGTTGCCGTCTGTCGCGAGGGATGTACGGACTACGTCTACTCCGCGCCGGACGGCGGTGTCCACGACATCGGACCGCTGTCCGTATCGGGCCGGTTCGCCTTTGCGTCCGTCGATGACGACGGCCGCCTGCTGCGCGCGTATCTGCTTTGCGGCACCGAACTCCGCTGCAACGGGCATGCGCTGACCATCGACCGGGCGGCGGTCTCCCTGGAAGTCGCCCGCGTCACCGATCGTACCTACTACCTGCGGAACGCCGTGCCCGATCCCGATACCCTTCCGGGCACCTATCTTCTGTGCGGCGATACCGGGTACGAAATCGAGGACGCCACCGAAGAATCCATCACGGTTCGGGATTACCCCGCCACAGAATGCGACACCGTCACGTTGCTGAAGAGCGTCGAGTTTATGGCGGAGGCCTGACGAAGCAACGGCCGTTTTTGTAGGGGCGACCGGCCGGTCGCCCCTACAGATTCACAAATCCCGACAATACCCGTTTCTGCCCCGCCACGTCAAGAATGCTGCGGATGATCAGGCTCTCCTTCCTGTCGATGCCGGGTTCTCCGGATTCGAACAGGTCCAGCACGGCATCCGCGGTATTCAGAAAGATGCGGCCGGAGTCGACCTGGAAGTACCGCGTCGCTTTGGTGGTGGTCACCGAAGCGGCAAAGGGTGTACTCGACCCGGCATATACGTTCACCACCGCGGTACGTCCTCCCGTATAATCCAGCAGCAGTTGTGACTGTCTTCCCGACCCCCGGCGCATGACCCGGCGCACGCCCGGTCCCAAACAGCTGACGGCCAGTTCGAGGGGATGGATCGCGTATTCTCCGAATGACCTGCCGCCGCCCCAGGTGACCATGTGCCGGACCTGCCTGTGCCCGGCTTCCTCCACGTAGTCCTGCACTTCGGTATAGCGCAGCGCGGAGCTTGTCTGCATGGGCACCCGATGCCTGTCGGCGAGCGCGAAAATCCGTCTGGCCGTGCGCAGGTCCGGGGCAAAGGTCTTGTCCACGTACGTGGGCTTTCCGTAAGGAAATACCTGTTGGCACAGCTCGAGGTGCGTCTCCGGGGTGGAAGGCGCCAGCACCATGAAGCAGTCCACCGCCTCGTTCAACCGGGCCGCGTCGGGGAACCAGGGCACGTTGTTCGCCTCGGCCCACTTCCTCCCGGCTCTCGGACGCATCCCCGTACACCCCGCCACTACGAAACCCCGATGCTTCAGTTCATTTCGCAGCAGTTTCACGTAGACGTTGGCGTGGAAGTTCTCCAGATTGTCATCCACAAACCCGATCCGTTTCTCTCCACCTGTCATTCTTCCGACCTCCGAATTACGGCCACGCGGGCGCATCCGCAACGCGCACGATGCCGCCGTTCTCGATGGACTGGTGCCAGGCGTCCAGCACGGCCGTGGCGCGCCACCCGTCCAGTGCCGTCACAAACGGGGCCCGATCTTCGATCACGGCGTCGACAAAGCTGTTCACGCACGACGGAAACGCCCCTACCCACTTGTCGAACACCCGGTAGTTCAGCAGCGACCGCGGCCATTTGAACTTCTCCTCCGTACTCATTTCAATCGCCTCGGCCTTCCGGTCCAGATTAACGTGGCCCCTCTCTCCGATCACCTGCATGAAGGAGTCCGGCATCGACGGATGGGTATTGGGATAGATCCAGGCCGACTCGAACGTGGCGACGGAACCGCCGTCGAACTTCACGAGCCCCTGCATCATGTCGTACGTATCGATCCCCCTGGCGGCCAGCACCTTTTTGATTCCGTAGCCGTGGACCTCGACGGGACTCTGATCGAACCACCAGCATGTCAGGTCGATATCGTGCGCCGACAGGAACCAGGCGGGCGACGATTTCGCGGACCAGGGCAGCATCTCGGTCGGCACGGATATGGGGTTGTTCTTTCGCGCGTAGCCCATCAGCGGCCTGCCGATTTCCCCGTCACTGATCATATTCCACGTGGCGTTGTACGGCGCCAGCCACCGGTGATTGTACGAGACCTGGAGCTTCAGTCCGGTGCGTTTCACGGCATCCACGATTTCGGTGGCTTCTTCCAGGTCCGTTGTCATCGGCTTTTCGACGTGCACGTGACAACCCGCCTCCAGGCATGCGATAACCGGCTCCCGGTGGGCCCAGTCCGGCGTGGCGATATAGACGATGTCCAGCGTCTCATTCTCCAGCATTTCGTGATAGTTCACATACCCGGCGGAAACCGAAAACTCGTCCTGCGCCCTGCTCAGCTTTTCCGCGTCCAGCGTACAGAATGCCGCCAGCTCAACCAGCGGGTTCCGGTGCAGGACCTGCGTCACGCTGTTGCCCATTATGCCAAGGCCGATCACACCTGCGCGCTGCTTCATATGCTTCCCTCCTTAACTCTTGTCCCATAAAGGGTTTGAGAGTTTTCAACAGTCGCTACACCGGTCACGAGCGCCCTGCCACCGAAGGCAATCTGTCTGCAATCACGACATGATCCACACGTAGCCGGAGCGAGGGCATCCTGCCCTCGAACGTCACGTCACCTGCCATTTTCCACATCAAGGTCCAGTCGCTTCGATCCCATCCGAAACCACATCTGGAATGACGGCGCAAAGACCTCACCTGTTCGCCATCGAGGGCAGGATGCCCTCGCTCCCGGGATCGCCGCCCGACCGCTTTCCTCAAAGCGCCTCAAATACCATCGGCCGTACCACACACGCGTCCCCGGGCCCCAGATCGTAGATCAACGGCAGGTCGTCGGGCGCGCCGGGCCACGGAATCGGATCCCGCAGCACGAACCTGTGTCCGCCTTCCTCGCGTGGAATCACACGCTCGATGGTGTGCAGCCGATCCCTGTAAGCCAGCCGTGCGCCCTTGAGATAGTGGCATCCCGAGTCTTCGGTATCCTCCCATTCCCGGTGAATCCACGTCCTGGTCAGCAGGCCGTCGTCCGTCTCCGCTTCCACGACGAACCGTCCGATGTGCAGGCGCTCCGCGTCCAGCGAACACTGCCATCCGTCGCCCGACGCTTCGACCGACCTGATGGGGAAGTTGCATACGTGGGGCGGGTTCGACACCATCAGCGTCTCGCCCGCGGGAGGCGCTTCGCCGGTTTCCGAAGTCACCGTCACCCGGCAGGTATCGACTTCGATTTCCGCAATCCGACCTCGCCACGTGCCGGTTCCCTCCACCGCCACGCCATCGGACTTCAACCGCCTTCCCGCCAGGCATGCCCACAAAGGACGGCCGTTCGCGTCGAGGTTCAACACGCTGAACCCCCCGTCCAGCTCAAGTCCTTCATTAAAGACCGACACGCCCTCGTCCGCCATCGCACCGAGGAGATAGCATTTTCCACCCTGCCAGGAAATCTCGAGTCCGATCGCATCCTCGCCTTCGAGCACGTCCAGGCGCCTTACGCCCGTCAATTGAGGGTGGCTCCGATAGGCTTCGCAGACAACGGCGAACAGGCTGTTCAGGTCCTCCTGCCGGCGGCCCGCCCGATTTCGCAGGAGGACGTAGTCCAGGTGTTCCGTGGCGCCGGGCTTGCTGGGCGGCTTTCCGTGGGCCGTGATGACTTCCTGAGCGACGCCCTCCGGGACGATCATGCGCAGTCCCATTTCTTCGTCCCGCCAATCGGCCCGGAACTCACCCGCCGGCCGCCCTCGCTTCACGTCATACAGGTAGGAAAAGCCGCTGCCCCGGTACGAGTGGTAGCTGCGCTTTCCGTCTGTCCCGGGCAGCCCCGGCAGGCTTGCGTGCCGTTCCAGTTCGGGATCGTCGTACAGCTTCCGGAACGGAACGGCCGGCCCCGCCAGCGTGCCGCCCTCCTGCGCCTGAAACGCCACACCCCGGGTCGAAAACGCCCCGTTGAACCCGTGGAATGAATAGTCGTGCGCCCAGCCTCCCCTGACGTGGAAGAGGTCCACCAGAACCTGAAGGTCGGGCGCCAGTTCCAGCAGCGTCACCCCCCGGCGATACACGTCGGCATCCAGGTAGGCCCGTGGCGCCGAGAGTTCCACGTGCTGGACGTGCGGGGCGGTCCCGAAGCGTTCCAGCCGGCCCTCGTCGGCCGTGTCCTGCCGGCTCTCGTTTACCACCACGGTGACGTGGCTGGCGGTATTCTTCTCCCAGGCCGGCGGGTCCGGATGCTCGGCGGCGTGGGTGGGATAGCCCGTATCGGGCACGACCCGCTTGTTTCCCGCGATGACCTCCAGGTTCAGCCGGTCCCGATGCGCGTGGCCGGCGTTGGCGTGCCCGTACTGAAGCACCGCCGCCAGCTGGTTCTCCGCGCGGCCGCTGCGCAGGATCACGAATCCCGTTCCGCCGAGGTTATCGCTCGTTTCCGGCCACTTCGGCAGGTCGCCCGCGGCTAGCTCCAGTTCGGCTCGTGTCAGCGGCACTTCGAACAGGTCGTCGTAACTGCTGAACCCGCTTTCGTCGGTCACGCCGTCGTTCAAGAGCGCTCTTGCATACTCCGGCCACCCGTATCCCCGGTAAAACCGCTGAAGCGATGAATTGTCCAGCAAGGGATAGGTCACCCCGGAGCCCGTATCCGCGATCGACGGCATCATTCCGCCCCAGCACGCCAGCCGCCGGGACCAGCTGCCCAGCGAACGCACGTGCTCCCCGGGCAGACTGCGTTTGCCCAGCCGTTTCAGGACCAGGTCCGTATCCAGCATATACCGTGTCCAGCATCCCGCCGAGTAACCGATCGCCACCTCGAACGAGACCCCGTCCCGGAAGAGGAAATTGTCCAGCGCATGGTCCCACCCCTCCACGCCGTACGCCCAGACTTCCGTGTTCGGCCCGCATCCCGTGAATGTTTCCAGTTTCTCGATCGCCCAATCCGTAAATGCGTCGTCGTCGATGACCACCAGCGCCTTTACCGCGGAGGCCTGGTGCAGCCCGTAGTTCCCCCGGATCTTTCCCTCCCAGATATCCCGCACCGACTGCCGCACCATGTTGTCTTCAACGTGCCGGATCAACGCTTCGGGTTCCTTGTTCAGAAATTCATGGATTTCAGTCTTGGACTGCAATGCCGGATACAGATTGTCGTACGCTTCGGCGTAGAGCCCGATGTTGAACGACTCCTGAACGGCGTACAGAAAACGCCCTGTATATCCGACCTGATAATTCAGGCCGTACCAGGACTGGGAGGCGTGGTCCATGGTCGGAAAGAGTGCGGCCATCCTGTCCAGCAGGATCGCGCCCTTGCGGCCGTACCGCGCGTCTCCGGTGATCAGATACGCGCGTCCGAGGTCCTGCAGCGCCGGGATCAACCGGTGCCAGAGGCTGTAACAGTAATGCGCCACAAACCAGAACCGGGACCGCCCGTCCCCGGGGTCCCATCCCGATCCGTCGTCCGGGTAATCGCCGGTAAGCAGCGTGCGGTCCCCCGTCCGGTAATACGCCATGAAGTCGTTCGAGGGGTACTCCTCGCCGCCCACGGCGCACCTGATTTTCCAGGGACGATTGAAAATATCCACCTGCCATGGGCCGCCCGGCGCCTGGAAAACCGCTTCGCCGTGGACCGGACACCCGTCGAACGACGGCAGAAACCCGCGGAAGATGTCCGCAGGTGGCGGCAGATCGCGAACATAGGCGTCATCCAGCTTCGCCCAGACCTCCGCCCTGCCGACAATCTCATCGGCGATCTTCCTCGCGGCCGGATACCGCGTCACGTGGTCCACCATCCTGCGGACGTCGTCGTCCGTATGCAGCCTGCGTCCGGTCTTCATTCCAACATTCCTTTCGGTCCCGTCGAATCGAGAGTCGTTTTCGGAAGCAGCAAAGTAATCAGGAAAACATGAAAATGAAAAAAGAAAAACTGCATGTTTAGTGTGCCGGTACGAGCGTCAGCGGCGCAAACAGGAGGTCTACGTGGAGCAGAAGGTCAACCAGGCGGGCCGTAGTGGGACGCAAGGATCCAGCGACCGGGCACAACAATCAGTCGCAGTACGGATCGTTACATCATCTGACACCGAAATACGACGTTCCAATATCGGTGGTTAAACACAAAAGAAAAGCAGCCGATCCAGATAGGATCGGCTGTCTTCTAGATCTCACAATCAGAACCTCCATAGCTGGGGCCCTGCATAACAACCTTGGCAACTGAACCCGCCGACACGCCGAACACGGGAATGACGGTTCGATTCAGAACTACATCAAACGCGAGATTAACCTGCCGATAGTCACATTGGACAGTGCCGCTACCTCGGACAACAAACCGTAAAGAAAAACGCCGTTTTGTTCGACGAACAACAGGACACGCTCGATCTATTGTAACTTGCGGCCGCCGTACCTACCTGACATGGATGCCGTTCGGGGCGGTGTAGACGTCATTGGCGTCCGTTCACGCGTGCCTTCGATGCCAAGCTCGGCGATTGGCAACCAGCGTTCTTTACGGCAGGTGTCGTGCATATGTTTAAATCCACTTTGGAGACTCTTCTTCAAGTATTGTCTCGGCCAACTCGCCGAAGTAAGACCGGGTGGTCGTGAATAAGGGATTCAACCGGTCGTTTTCGTCCGTTGAAAGCAGATGACGTATCCACGTCTCCATTAAAAGTGGATTGTCGGGATCGTTAAATTGCAAAGACTCTTCCTGGAGACCAATCCAACGTTTCTCCCGTTGCAACCGTAGTCGTTCGGTGTTTAGATTCAGAATCTGAATTGTACTGGTCACACGATCGGCAGAAAACCCAGTTCGTTTGCAATTCCCTTTGTTTGCTTCAATCTGTCCGTCATCAATAACACGCAAAACTGATGGCAACGCCGGCAATGTTCGGGGATCGGCGAAATCAACGACTTTTTCACCCCCCTTCGCCTGACCGCAGCTAATGTTGTCTCTGCCAGGCCTCCTATGGCGATCCTCTGCGTCGATTTGAACAGTCCCACCCATGCAACACGCAACCATGTTGGCGATATCGGTCGTCCTCTTTTTGCCATCTCTATCGTCGCTTTGGGGGATCACATGTTCGACCTGACGACGCTGGTTTCTGATCGCAATCTCACAGTACGCGCAAATTCCGTGTTGGTTTTGGGTCAGGGCCTCCCTCAGTTCGTGATAAGACGCACCCGAATTATGAGAACGAAACTCGTCCCAATTGGTTTTGTCCCCCACGTCTTCGAGGTATTGTGCAAGGCCGGAAGTGGGTGTTCTTAGTCTGCGGATGGCCTTCATTGAGAGCTGGCCCGTTGCTCAAACAATTTGCGGCGTTGGATTTCAAGGTCGGCCCGATCAAGCGCCGGATCGTAGGGAGACATTTCCTCCAGACTCGTACGCAAAGCCAACGCTTCCTCGGACTCCCAGTGACCCTTCCTGATCAGACGCCTGTATCGATCCAGGCCCTTTGTGAATTCATTCTCTGGCGGACGTTCGTTTACGCCCATTACGACAGAAAGGACATCACCGGCTTCCGCGCCATACGTAGCAGCAGCCGGTGTCCCGGCAACAATTCGATCGCCATCCCGATGGAGGTTCACAATTCGATTCGGCTCAACGGTCGTCAGCACCTGCGGGCTGTGGGTAGATACGATAAATTGCGCATTGGGAAATGTCCTATGTAGATCGCCGAGGATGCGCTGCTGCCATGAAGGATGCAAATGCAATTCAACCTCGTCAATCAGAACAACGGCTTCTGAATCAAGCGGTGTCTCGCGGTGTGGGTTGCCCTGTACCATTCGCCAGGCTAGGTCAGCAGCTAATGCAAGCACGGCCTGACAGCCTCCACTCAATTGATCAAGTGTTCGTTGTTCAGTGGATTCACCGTCTAATTTTTCTGACACCACGAAGCGTAACGGACGAAGTTCGACGTGAGGTTCGTCTACATAATCAATCATCATTGATATCGCATCACGTACGGCGGTCAATTCCTTTAAGCGAAAGTCGTGGTCGCGCCTTTCTCGTTGTTTCCGTAGCTCCTCGTTCTCCTTCATATAAAACCACTCGAACAATTCCCGAAAGTTAGTTCGTGCAGAAAGAGCTCCTTCAAGAGCAGCATATCGAGAATCGTTGCTTGTTGTGCGACCGCGTTTTTTCGGTAGGCCACGAACTGCCCTTTCCGTGTCATAGAACGCCATTATGGGCAGATCGACTGGTGATCCCCAAGCGGCGAGGGCACTCTTTTCGAGCCACTGCTTTAAATCCCTCAATGGGTATCGTGTTGGCTCATCGACTGCGTCTTTGTTAAGAAACCGTCTTGCCTTTCGTGTACCACTTGCTGATCGCTCCCATTTTATTCCATTTGTTGCGGTCAATGACACTCGTACGCGTCCGCCGGCCGCGTGGCGATCCTTCTTCAGGAACCCGATGCCCGATACATCTGGTAACAGCGAGGGGACCGCCCCAAGCCCCAGTGCAATTGCACTGAGAACACTAGTCTTACCATGTGCGTTGTCGCCGTGAAGAACTGTGAGCTGCGGATCCAAATGCAGACAAAGTTCCTTTACTGCACGGTAGTTTTCGATTTCTACTGACTTCAGTTTCACGGAAGACACTCCCTGAATTCGGGGAGGTTAGCAGAAACTACAGGTCCAATGACCTCGTTAAATTTCGCCTGCTGGTATATCCAAGGAGACCACACACCCCGATTTTTGCGTTTTTGTTCTACCGATTCCATTTCCGAAGATAATCGTCACGATTGATACCCAGCGCTCAAAGCGGAGTGTGGTGAAGGTACGCCCTTGCTGTAAATAGTATCCACAAATTCTATACTCTTGCAAAGGGAATTTTATCTCCACCAGGGCACTGTCATCGCTAGTCGGTTTGTCCTGTCTCAAATAATGCGGCTAACGACATCGTATAACTTGAACGTGGTGGAAAAGTTGCCACGACATCTATAGGCCTGAAGGGATTTGCAGGTATTTGACCGCTGGACCTGTGAATACTCCCTTGCCTTTACCGCCACCGCAGCGCATATACTACCTTGAATGCAACTGTACGAAAATTGAGTTCTCGAAGTCTCAATGCCCTGACACCGACTGTGAGTTTTCGACCAACAGACCTGAACATTCGATCATCAGGACAAAGGGCAAAATCAGTGTTGGATTTTTCAACCACCCGTAGGTGTTTACTGCGTCCCGACGCGGACGCGTGATTATTATGAGCACACATCACGCCAGAATTCCCGAATTGATCATTACACCGAAGCCGGCGTTCGCTGATCCCGGATTCAACCCGATCCCAACATGAAAATTCTCATCACCGGCGCCACGGGCGTCATTGGCAGCAGGCTGGTCCCTGCGCTGGAGGGCGAAAACGAACTTCGGCTACTGAGCCGGCGTGATTTTTCGTGCGATTCCCGCTGGCGCCGGGTGGACGTGACGGATATCGACCAGGTCTGCGACGCCGCGGAAGGAATGGACGTCGCCATCCACCTGGCCATCGCCACAGGGAGAGAGGGCGACTATGAAAACGACGCTTTCAACAGCCAGCGGATGGATGTCAATGTCAAGGGCACCTATAACCTCTTCGAAGCCGCCCGGCGCCATGGCCTCAAACGGGTGATATACACAAGCAGCCTGACGGTCGTCTGGGGCTATCCCCCGCCCGAATGGGTCGACGGGGACGCGCCGGCGAACCCCGTCGGGACCTATGCCCTTACCAAATACATGGGCGAAAAAATCGCTGAATACTATGCGGACCTGCACGGTATCTCCGTACTTTGTTTACGCATCCCCAAACCATTCGACGTCGACGATACAGAGCTTGCGAATTCATCGATTCTGCCCCAGTGGATCGCCTTCCCCGACCTCATCCGGGCCTACAAGCTCGCCCTGACCGCACCCGACGTCGGCTACGAGATCGTCACCCTTGTCGGCGAGAGCAGCAGGCGCAGGTGGGACCTCTCCCGGGCGGAGAAAGTCCTCGGTTACCGCCCCCAATACCGGCTGGAGGACATGGGTTACACCCTCCGCGAAGAACCCGATAGCTACAACCGCCCGAATATCGTCACTCCTCCCTGAAGGCGGCCATCCCGTCCGTTGTCCCCGGCTCTGTTACAACTTGCCGTCGATGCGTTTTTCTTCGTAAGTTACGTGCCGCTGTCACACGGTATTAGCACCTGGCAACCTTGAATTGTCAGCGTACGATGACGTTACACTCTTGCGTCCCGACATCACGGAGTCGAACATGGAATCCCTGCCCCTGCTTTCCGGTTACACGATGCCGGTTGTTGGCCACGGCACCTATCCGCTGAAGGGCGAACAGTGCAAGCGGGTGATCAAACAGGCTCTCGAGCTTGGTTACACCCACTTCGATACGGCCTGGATCTACGGGAACCAGCGCGAGATCGGTGAAGCGCTCCTCGAGGCCGGCGTCGACCGGTCTGAGCTGTTCATCACGACCAAAGTCGGTCAGGACTACCTGCAGTACGACGTTGCCATCAATCAGGCGGAGGAGAATCTCCAGTACCTCCAGATGGACTACGTGGACCTGCTCCTGGTACACTGGCCGCCCCCTGACGTGCCCATGGAAGAGACCATCGGCGCGTTCAACGCAATCTTCGACGCGGGCAAGGCCAGAAGCATCGGCGTCAGCAACTTTTCCGTTGAGCAGATGCGGGAGGCGTTTTCCGTTTCAAAAGCGCCGATCAGCGTGAACCAGATCAAGTATCATCCGGGTTATGAGCAACGCGACGTGCTCCAGTGGTGCCTCGAACACGACGTCGTTGTCACCGCCTACTCTCCGCTGGGCAAGAAGAACATCCTCGAGGATCCCGTCCTGACGACCATCGCCAGCAGCCACAACAGGACGTCCGCACACGTGGCGCTCAGATGGCTGGTACAAAAAGGTATGAACGTCATCCCGAAAGCCAGCACGGAACGGCATCTCCGCGCCAATCTGGATGTCTTCGACTGGGCGCTGTCCGAAGACGAAATGGATGCCATCGACCGGATGGCGCTGTAAGAAAACCGCCCGATCGTCCGAAATTCGCCGTGCGGCACGTTCTCTTCCGAAATTTCGTATGGTAAATCCCATCAGACAACGGTTTAAGAATGAGCTATGACGCGATCGTGATCGGCGGCGGGATCGTGGGGATGTCCACCGCCTGGCATCTCGTCCACGCCGGCGCGAGGACACTGCTCGTGGACCGAAAGGACACGGGTCGCGCCACGGATGCCGGCGCGGGCATTCTGTCTCCCGCCACCAACACGCGGGACCCGGACCCCTGGCAGCGTCTGGCTTCCCTTGCCGTCGAATACTATCCGGGTCTGATCGATAATCTCGAGGCCGAACAGCCGGGGGAAACCGGCTTCGCCGTATGCGGCATGATGATCGTCGCGGTTTCCGATGACGAACTGGAACCGTTTGACATCGCCCGCCGGCACATTTTCGACCGCCGTAATCGCCGGGGGAAGCCCTCCGAGGAGGACCTCGGCGAGATAACGTCCGAGGAAGCCCGCAAGCGGTTTCCGGCGCTTGCCGACGTGCAGGGCGCCATTTACTACCGTAACGCGGCCCGTGTCGACGGCCGGCTGTTGACGGGCGCGCTTCGCCGCGCCGCGAAAGCCCGCGGGCTCACCGTCAGGGAAACGGGTGTTGACGGATTGGAGATGACCAACGATGCGGTGACCGGGGTCATCACGGAAGGAGAGACCATTTCGGCTGGCGACGTCGTCATCGCAGGCGGCGCATGGTCGCACGCGTTCGGCCTTCAGCTGGGCGTCCAGATCCCGGTGGAGCCGCAGCGCGGTCAGATCATCCATCTGGGATTGCCTCCCGCCGCCGATACGGCGTCCTGGACAATCGTCAGCGCCGTTCGCGGCCACTATATGGTCCCCTGGCCGGACAACCGGGTGGTGGTGGGCGCCACACGGGAAACCGGTTCGGGTTTTGACGCCCGTACTACCGTCGCCGGCGTGCGGGAGGTGCTCGGCGAGGCGCTGCGGGTGGCGCCCGGGCTGGCCGCGGCGGAGATTCGCGAAATCCGGGTCGGTCTGCGGCCGTACACCCAGGATCTCCTGCCCGTGCTGGGTCCGGTTCCCGGCAGGAAAAACGTCTGGCTGGCAACGGGGCATGGGCCCACGGGCCTGCAACTGGGGCCGTACAGCGGCAAGCTCATCGCCGACCTCATTCAGGGCAGGGACCTCCCGCTCAGCCTGGACGCCTATCGGATCACACGGTTCTAACCAGGATTCGTCGTTTTTCGGGGACGTTAATTCGTATACATCCAAGTAGATAAAGGCGATTAAACTGCGGATTACCAGGATACATCAGATCGCAGGACGTGAACTGAAAAAACGTCCTCCTGGACGACTTTTACGCCCCGCTTCCGGTGTGACAGGACAGGGAAACTTCGATGTCCGACAGTGACTACAAATGCCTGCTCGTGAGCCAGGTGAATGACGGCTATATCCGCAGGGTAGTGCGCCGATCCGTCGACACGCTTCCCGAAGGCGACGTTCTGATCAGGGTGCACTACTCCTCGCTGAACTACAAGGACGCGCTGTCGGCCACCGGACACCCGGGCGTCACCCGGCGCTATCCGCATACGCCGGGCATCGACGCGGCAGGCGTTGTCGAGGAGAGCTCCCACGGACGTTTTACCCCTGGCGATGAAGTCATCGTCACAAGCTACGATCTCGGCGCCAACACGCCCGGCGGATACGGCCAATACATCCGCGTGCCCGCCGGATGGGTCGTCCCGCTTCCCCATGGCCTTACCCTTCGCGAGTCGATGGTCTACGGCACGGCCGGATTTACCGCCGCCATGTCGCTCCACAGGCTGGAACGCCACGGCGTTGCTCCCGGCAGCGGCGAGATACTCGTCACCGGCGCTACGGGGGGCGTCGGCAGCTTGGCCGTCGCCGTCCTCTCCCGCGTTGGTCACACGGTTGTCGCGGCCACCGGCAAGCCGGACCGTGAGCGCTTCCTGCTCGGCCTTGGGGCGAACGCGGTCGTGCATCGAAACGCGGTTGACGATGAAGGCAGGCGTCCGCTGCTGGCGGAACGCTGGGCCGGTGTTGTGGATACCGTCGGAGGCAATATCCTGGCAACCGCCCTCAAGTCGACACGGAGCAGGGGACTCGTCACGTGCTGCGGCCTCGTCGCTTCCGCGGACCTGAACTTGAGCGTGTACCCGTTCATTCTGCGGGGCGTCAGCCTGCAGGGGATCGACTCCGCCGAGTGCCCCATGCCGGAAAGGAAGTACCTGTGGGAGAAAATCGCCGGCCCCTGGAAGATCGATGCAACGGACGACCTGGTAACCGAACGTACGCTCGAAACCCTCGAACCTGAGTTCCAGCGCATCCTGCAGGGCAAACAGACGGGCAGGGTTGTGGTCGAACTAATCGAGAAATGAACAGCGCCAGAATCGGTGTCATCGGACTGGGACGCTTCGGCGTCCAGCACGCCCGCGTCCTCGCTCAGTTGCCGCACGTCGACCTCACCGCGGTCTGCTCCCGTTCGGCGGAGCGCGCCGCCAGTGTCGCTTCGACGCACAATGTTCCGAAGCACTATACGGACTATCGCGACCTGATTCGGGATCCCGACGTCGAGGCAATCGACATCGTCACCGAAGTGGACCGGCACACCGAAATCGCGCTCGCCGCGCTTCGATTGCGCAAACACGTCTTCAGCGAAATCCTGCTGACAGACAGTCTGGATGAGAACGATCGGCTTATCGAAGAGGCGGAAGAAAGCGGCGCCGTGTTCATGGTTGGCTTTCTGGAGCGCTTCGACGTCAGGCGCGCGAACATCAAACAGAAGATCGACGCGGGCGAACTCGGAGAACTCGTCTCCATCTACGGCCGCCGGAACATCTGGCGTGGCATCCTGGACGCGCCGCGTTTCAAGCCCTATCCCCTGGTCATTCAACCGGGAATACATACCATCGATCAGCTGTTGTGGATGGCCGGTGAGGACGTCTGTGAAGTGTATGCGAGGACCCGCAGCATGGCGGAACCGGGGCGCCCTGATGCGTGGTGGGCCATGCTCACCTTCGAAAGCGGTCTCATCGGCGTGATCGAACAGAGTTTTTTCATGCCGGACCGGCGGCTCTACTGGTCCGACGCGGGCCTGGAAGTGGTGGGCACGGACGGGACGGCCCACATCGCGGAACCCAATGACGCCGCCTGGATCTGGACCGGCGAAGCGACGTCCAGCCCGGACCTCTATCTCTCGCCTGAAGTCCACGGCAGAATCGTCGGGGCGCTGGAGCAGGAACTCATCCATTTCGCGGACTGCGTAATCGGACGTCGAAATCCGGCGCACGGCACATTGCGGGAGGCGCGCAATGCCCTGTGCGTGGGTCTGGCTATCGTAGAGTCCGCGCGCAAAGAACAGGCAGTCCATCTATAGACAGGGAGCAAATTGAATGACGACGTCCAGCGATACGTACCTCATCGGAGTGGGCGGAGAAGACATCACGCCGCCGGTCGGGATCTATCTTGCCGGGTTCGCCGCCCGCACGGAACCCTCCACGGCCGTCTACCATCCTCTGAAAGCCAACGCCATCGCGATAGACGACGGCAACGAACCGCTCATCATCGCAAGCGCTGAAATCCTGGGTTTCTACGAACACACCGAAGAGGTTCGGTCACGCATCTCGGCACTGACCGGTGTCGTTCCTGCCAACATCGTCCTGAGCGGATCGCATACCCACTGCGGCCCGTGCATCCGGGAAATGGACCGGCATCGCCACGGCGACCTTGATGAGGACTATATCGAGCGACTCCTGGACAGCGTCACCCGTTGCGCGAAAACCGCGTGGGAGACCCGGTCGCCGGCCCGCCTTCGGTTCGGGAATGGGCACTGCGATATCGCCGTATCCCGCCGTAAATCCGACGGGAAGGGCGGCGTGGAGTGGAAACCCGGTCCCGGCGCGCCCCACGACCACGAGGTGCCGGTGCTGGCCGTCGAATCTCCCGAGGGCGAACTTCGCAGCGTCATTTTCAGCTATGCGTGCCATCCCACCAGCCGGAGCGGCACGCTCATCGGCGGCGACTACGTCTGTTACGCGTATGACCACGTGGAGGCCATGCACCCCGGCGTCACCGCTTTCTTTCTACAGGGCTGCGCCGGAGACCAGAAGACGCGCCCGGTCGACCCCGCCGAGGACCGTTTCATACAGAGAAACATCCAGGAAATCCGCGACATTGGCGTTCTGCTGGGGGAATCCGTGGTCCGGGTCCTCGCTTCGGGCGGGCTCGAACAGGTAACCGGTCCGGTTTCCGTCAGACAGGACGTTATCGGGCTGGATACCGAACCGATCGACATGGACCTCGTGAGAGCGGGACTGAAGGCCGACCAGGGGTACATTCAGGCTTGGGCCCGGCATCTGCTGGATAGCGTCGAAAACAACGCGCCGGTTGTCACCAATATTCCCTTTGAAATTCAGACCGTGCGTTTCGGAAACGCCCTGGCGCTGGTCACGCTCGCGGGGGAAATGACGGTGGAGCACGGGCTGCGGCTGAAACGGGAACTGGGTTCGCGCGTAGACAACGTAATGGTCCTGGCGTACACCAACGACATCGTCGGCTACGTTCCCGTCAGGCGCCAGATCCCCGAGGGCGGCTACGAAGTGTGGGCCAGCCAGCAGTACTGGAAACGGACGGGACCCTACGTGGCCGAAACCGAAGACCGGATCCACGCCGCCGTGAGGCGGTCCCTCGGCATCTCGTAGAATCTGAAACGCCAAACCCTTCGTGCATCCTTGGTTCGGCAGACATGACTGACGCGTTGCCAGAAATCGCCCTGGTCCAGATGGACGTGAAGCCGGCGCGGCCGGACCTGAACGTCGAGACCATGCTGCGTTACATCGACAATGCCAGGGCGGCCGGCGCGGAACTGATCGTCTTTTCGGAACTTTGCATCTCAGGCTACATCCTGGGCGACCTGTGGGAGGTGGACGCGCTCGTCGAGGACTTCGCGGCTTACAGCGAAACGATCCGCGAGGCCAGTCAGGACATTGCGGTACTCTTCGGCAACGTGGCGGTGGATCGCGCGCAGATCGGCGAAGACGGCCGGTTACGGAAGTACAATGCCGTCCACGTCTGCGCCGACGGCCGCTACGTGGCGCGAGAGAACGTCCCGGCAGGGCTTCCCGCGGGCGTTCAGCCCAAGACGCTGCATCCGAACTACCGGTTCTTCGACGACGACCGCCATTTCTACTCGCTTCGCAAACAGGCCGATGCCCGCGGGAAATCCGTCTACGACTGGACCGTGCCGTTCGAGATCCGCCTGAGGGATGGACGGACGTTCCGGTTCGGCGTGCAACTCTGCGAAGATATCTGGTGCCGGGACTACAGCTATCACGAAGAGATACTGGATACGCTGCGCGTCTTCCACGACCGGGGGGCGCAGGCGCTGTTCAATCTGTCCTCGTCCCCATGGACGTGGCAGAAGAACGTAAAGCGAAACCGGGTCGTGAGGGAAATCCTGCGGCGTTCCCCGATACCTGTCTTCTACGTCAATCAGGTTGGCGCACAGAACAACGGAAAGAACATCATCGTCTTCGACGGCGATACGACGGTCTATTCCCCTGACGGCGAAATCCTGCGCCGGGCGAGCCCCTGGCGGGAGCAGATGGTCCTGAGCCGCAACGGAGACCCGCCCGCCGCTTCCCAGGACGAAATGGCCGCGATCTACGATGCCATCCTGACCGGACTGCGGCATCTGGACGATATCCGCGAGAGGGAGAACCGGTTTCTGGTTGGCGTCAGCGGAGGCATCGACTCGAGCGTCGCGGTATCCATGCTCGCGCAGGCGTTCGGGGCTGAGCGGGTGTTCGCGGTGAATATGCCAACACGGTTCAACGCGTCCATTACGCAGAAAAACGCGCGGCAGGTCTGCCGGACGCTCGAGGTCGATTACCTGAGTTGCCCGATCCAGGACCTGTACGAGTACCTGTCCGATAAAATCAAGGGCGTGAGCTTTTCCAGTACCTCGGGCGTCTATACCCGCCTTGTTGACGAGAACCTTCAGGCGCGCATCCGTGGTGCGGATATTCTGGCCGGACTGGCCGCCAGATTCGGGCTGGTCTTCACAAACAACGGCAACAAGACCGAGACGGCGCTGGGCTACGCCACGCTCTACGGGGACGTGAACGGCGCCGTGGCCCCGATCGCGGACCTCTATAAGGTCCAGGTGCTGCAACTGGCACGGTTCCTGAACGAAGAGGTGTTCGGCAGGGAGGTCATTCCGGATAACCTGATCAGCGGCGAGACGGTGCCCAGCGCGGAACTTTCAGATGCCCAGGACGTAACCCGGGGCCTTGGCGACCCTATCAAATACGGTTACCACGATGCCATGCTTCGCCAGATCATCGAATACCGGAAAGACCCGGTGGATTTTCTGCAATGGTTCGTGAACGGAATTCTGCTGGACGAGATCGGGTGGAGTGACAGGGAGAAATTCCGCGCGTGGTTTCCCGACGTAAACAGCTGGATTGAAGACCTGGAGTGGATCGCGCGGCAGGTGCGGATCAACTACTTCAAGCGCGTCCAGGCGCCGCCGATCATCGTGCTCAGCAAACGCGCGTTCGGGTTTGATCTGCGCGAAAGCCAGTTGCCGGCGTATGAGACCCGGCGCTACGGGGAATTGAAAGCGCTGGCGCTTTCCATGGAGATATCCTGAAACCGGCGAAACGCACGAAGGCAGGGAGACGGACGACGGCAGAGGGCCGCACGACAATAAGCCGTCAGCGATCAGCTGTCAGCCATCAGCCAAAACCGGTTTGAGATAAGGACACGCGGAATCTATCAACGATGTCAGCGCCATTACATAGGCGACCCGCCGGTCGCCCCTACAAACACAACGATAGCGCGCTTGCAGGCAATGTGGGTGTGCAACCGCGTCTACAGTACAAGCGATACAGAATACCGCGTCCGACTGTTGCGTGAACCGTATAACGTCGGACCGTAACGCGAACTGTAAACCGTCCATCCGTAACGCGAAATGGCATTTCGCGGCCTTTGAATAATATCAGCAATCCAATATGACATCCATACAGACCGCAATATCAGGAATCGAAGCAACCGTGGGCGTGTCGGCCCGGCACCTGAAATCCGGCAGGGAGATTCGACACAACGCGGACGACGTGTTCTTCACCGCGAGCACGCTGAAGGTCCCCGTACTCGTGGAACTCTACCGGCAGGTGGACCTCGGCATGATCGACCTGAACCGGCGCGTCGAGCTCACCGACAGCCTTCGCGTGCCCGGCTCGGGCATCCTCAAGGAAATGACAGCGGGTATCAACCCCACGGTGCACGATCTGGCCATGCTGATGATTATCATCAGCGACAACACCGCGACGGATATCCTCTATGATCTGGTTGGCAGCGACAATCTCGACAACACGATGCGGGAACTCGGACTCCATCAGACCCGTATTCCGATGACGGTCAGGCAACTGCTCTTCAGCGTCGTCGGTCTCGATCCGGAGAATGCCGACCACACCTGCGAACTCTGCGCCCAACGGCTGTTCAATGAGGCATACGTACACGACGGAGCGGGTTACGATCCCGACCGGTCCGACGTTTCCTCTCCGGCCGATCTGTGCAGACTCCTCGAACTGCTTTATTCGGGTGATCTCCTGTCGTCCGCGTCCCGCAAGGGCGCACTGGATATCCTGAAGCGCCAGCAACTCAGGACCGTGATCCCGTACGCGCTGCCCGTAGGGACCACGGTCGCCCACAAGACGGGTTTCTATCTGGGCGTGCGCGCAGACGCGGGCATCGTCTATTCGCCCACCGGCCCGTATACCATCGCCATCATGGCCAAACACGTGACATCCCGTGACCGGATGGCCTTCGACCTCAGCCTCGCGGCGCTTTCAAGAGCCGTCTACGACGCGCTGGTCGAATAAAAGCCCGATAGGACTGCGGAGGAGAGCAGCGAAGTGGGGAAAGCCGTTGAAACCAATCTCGACGCACTCCGGAACTCGCGATATCCGGGGCGGGGCATCGTCATCGGCCGGACGCCCGACGCCAGACACTTCGTCCAGGTCTACTGGATCATGGGCAGGAGTCCCGGGAGCCGGAACCGGGTCTTCGTCGCCGATAACGAGACGGTCAGGACCCGGGCATTCGACGAGTCCGTGCTGGAAAACCCGAGCCTCGTCGTCTATCGTCCGATCCGAGTCCTGAAAGCCTGTCACATCGTATCCAACGGCGACCATACGGACACCATTTGCGACGCGATACAGGACGGCGGCTCCTTCGAATCGGCCCTGAACACGCGCACATTCGAACCCGATCCTCCCATCTTCACGCCGCGTATCGCCGGCATCGTGGACCTGGACGATTCCGGCGCCGCCTACAGGATCGGCATTCTGAAAGCCCTTGCCGGGAACGGCGAATCCGCGTCCAGACAGTACTTCAGCTACGAAACCGCCATACCCGGAATCGGCCATTGCATCACGACATACACGGATGACGGAGATCCCCCGCCGGCATTCTTCGGCGAACCGTATGCCGTCGAGCTACATGACGGAATCGAAACGACCCGCGATTTTTACTGGAATCTGCTTGACGAAGCGAACCGGGTATCCCTGCTCGTCAAGTTTATCGATGTGGCGTCGGGAAACACCAACCTCAGAATCGTCAACAAGTACCGCAAGCGAAAATGCTGAATACCCTCAAACAATTCTGGCCCGCGATCGTCTGCGCCATCGTCGCCCTGGTGTTCTGGGACACGCCCTACGTCAAACCGTTCCGGGTCTTCATGGTGCTCATCCACGAAATGGGCCACGCGGCGGCCACCCTGGCGACGGGAGGCGAAGTCCTTGAAGTCCGCATCAACTGGGACGAATCCGGCCACGCGCAGAGCCGGGGCGGTATCTTTCCGATCATCGCCTCTGCGGGATACGTGGGATCTGCTTTTCTTGGCGCTTTTTTCATCTACGTCAGTTCCTGGCCGCTGCTTCAGCGGATTCTGCTTGCCGGAATCGGCTTCCTCTCTATAGGGATGGCAGTGCGTTATACCCCGTTCGGCAGCATTGATTTCCTGTTCGGACTCGCGAGCGGCTTCATGCTTCTGGTGCCAGCGGTCCTGCTCCCCAGAGTTGCGCGGTGGGTGGCCACGTGGGTCGGCGTGATGCTCTGTCTTTATAGCCTCTACGACTTCCGGACCGACCTCTGGCAATATGCCGAACGCACCGACGCCGGCATTCTCGCCCGGCACTGGGATGCGCCGGTCCTGGCCTATCCGATCGCCCTGGTCTGGGCGCTGATCTCCATCTACGCGATGTATCGATCCATGAAGTCGGTCGTGCGGAGGGGCCGGACCCGGGACGCGCGCGACAACGCGGTTTCCGAGGGCGAGGTATGAGCTGAGGTCTCCCTGACCCGCGGAGCGTGCGAAAGACCGGCCGGCAGGTCGCGCCGGTTCGGTTCATCACAATACTCGAGGTTGCCCGAAATGCATACCAGTCAGGTACTTTCCGCCCGGGATTTCGAATATCGGCAACGGGACGGGAACGGTTTTCAGCGCGTGCCCTTCGAATCCTTCTGTCCCGATTACCATGAGTCGGACCGCACGGGCATCGTCTCCCCGTTTCTGGAAGACGGCATCATCCACACCTCGCATGCGATTCTGGCTCTGACCACGGCCTTTTACGACGCCTGGCGCGCCCGGACGGACGACTTCTTCATCTATCCCCAGCACTTCGCCATTCTCGACATTTCGGCGGAAGGGGTCAATTCCGGAAGCGGACGCCTTCGCCTGGACAGGGATCGTCTGGGGTGGCCGTGGGGCAACCTGGACGTGTGGCCGGACTCCCAGTGGGTTCCGTCCGACGGCAGCGTGTACGGTGCACTCAAGAGCACTTTCGATCTCCATATCAACCGGCTGTTCTGGCCCGAGTCGTTTGTCCCCGGCAAAGGTGAAGACAAGCTGCCCGAATACGCGCTCAAGATCATGCGGACCCGGCTCAAAGCGGTGTTCTATTACCGGACGATCGGGCCCAATATCGAGATTCGCGGCAATTCGAACGCGAAAAAGGTCGCGAAACAAAGCGTATGGCGGCTGTCACAACTCGAGGGTCTGTCGGCGGAGCATCTGCCACTGGCGGACGATGAGAATGAATCACGAACCGGCCATTCTTGCGTGGAGCGGTATCGCAGGGTCAACACGGAGCAGTTTCTGGAAGACGTGGGCGTCTGCTTCGAGTGCGGCGGGTAGAAGGCGTCCGTGCAGGACCATCGACTTGACTTTCAAGGGAACCGATGCAAAACGCAAGGAACTTACCTGGGCGGGGAGGTGCCGGTCCCGACCAACCCGTACGCGTGGGTCTGATCGGCGCCGGAAAATTCGGCACGATGTTTCTGGCCCAGGCACGCCGGATTCCGGGACTGCATGTCCTGGGTGTGGCCGATCTTTCCATCGATCGTGCGCGTGAAGCGCTTGCGCGCGCAGAGTGGCCCCCGTCACAATTCGCCGCAACGGACTTCGACAACGCACTCAAGTCCGGAGGCACCCACCTCACGGACGACGCCGAATCTCTCATTGGCGCCAGGGGCTTGGACGTTCTGGTCGAAGCCACGGGCAATCCGCTCGCCGGCATCCGCTACGCCCTGAACGCCATCCGCGAAGGCCGCCACCTGGTCATGGTCAACGTCGAAGCCGACGTTCTCGCTGGTCCCGCACTGGCGCAGCGGGCGGAATCCGCCGGCATCGTCTACTCGCTCGCGTATGGCGACCAGCCCGCACTGATCTGCGAGCTTGTCGACTGGGCCCGTACCAACGGATTCGGCGTCGTCTGCGCAGGAAAGGGTACAAAACACCGTCCTGTCTACCATACATCCACCCCGGATACCGTCTGGGACCACTATGGAATCGATGCGGAAACGGCGGCCCGAGGCGGGATGAACCCGCGGATGTTCAATTCCTTCCTGGACGGAACGAAATCGGCCATCGAGATGGCCGCGGTCTCGAACGCAACGGGACTCGAACCACAGCCGGAGGGTCTGAACTTCCCGCCCTGCGGCATCGACCGGCTCCCGGACGTCTGCCGGCCCCGGGACGAGGGCGGCCGTCTCTCTCACAAGGGAACCGTCGAGGTTGTATCCTGCGTGCATCCGGACGGCGCCGCCGTTGAACAACACCTGCGATGGGGCGTGTACGTCACCATCGAAGGATCGGGAGACTATATCCGGCGCTGTTTCACGGAATACGGGCTGCCCACGGACGCTTCCGGACGGTACACCGCCGTCTACCGCCCCTATCACCTTGTGGGCATGGAACTTGCCACCAGCGTGATGCGTGCCGGGATTCATGGCGAGGCGACCGGCGCTCCAAATGCGTTTGTCGCGGACGTGGCTGCCACCGCCAAGCGCGACCTCGCGGCGGGGGAGACCCTCGATGGAGAGGGCGGGTACCGTGTTTACGGGAAACTCATGCCGGCTGCAAGTGCTGTCAGGGACGGAATCCTGCCTGTCGGCCTGGCTCACCAAATCAGGCTGAAACGCCGAATTGCCGCCGGCCGGCAGATCCATAGAACCGATGTGGAACTCGACGAAGACAGCGACATTCTCCGCCTCCGAAAAGAAATGGAACGAACGCTTTCGGACGCGGCGTGATGCCGTTGCCGATTTTCGGACATTCGGGAAGTCGATTTTGCGTCGCAAAACGAGGAGAAACCGCCAATGCAAGCGTCAAAAGATCTGGGCAACGGGTTCCGCCACCACGGCGTCGCGACCGACATCGCCAACAGCCGGGGGCTTGTCGCCACCGTGGACGGTGAGGGCCGGAACGTGGTCCTGCTCTGGTTGTACGATCGCAGGGGCTGCTACGGCCTTCTGCTGATCGGCGCGGAAACCGGCGCCAGCGAACAGTTCCCCCTCCCTTTTCCTCCGGGCGATGACTTCAACGCGTGTCCGTTTTCGTCAATTCTCACCAGCGGCAACCTCTTCTGCACCCATTTTCACAGCCACTTCCTGGCCTTCGACCCCGTCGAACGGGCGTTTACGTTCTTCCACGAGACCGTACCGCAGATGGCCATGGGCATGACCGAAGACGATGGCGGCCGCATCTGGGCGGCCACCCACCCGGACAGCGGCGTTACGTGTTACGATCCCCGTACTGGCGCCTTCAGGGACTACGGCCACGTCTATAAACAGAACTGGCGGCAATATCCGCGTTCGGTTGCGGCGGACGACGCGGGATGGATCTATTTCGGTATCGGCAGCACTGCCAGCCAGATTATCTGCCTGGAGCCGGACTCGGGGGCCGTGGAGCCCGTGTTGTCGAACGACGAACGCGTCCACGGTAGCGGCCACGTCTATCGCGACCTCAACGGGAAGGTCTACGGACATAGCGGGGAGAGTTCCCGGGGATGGTTCGAACTACACAAAGGCGAGCGCATACCGGTCGGGCCGCTTGAGGACCGGAACGAAAAACCGGTCGTAACGGGCAGCCAGGGACTCTTCCACCGGAACTTCCCGGACGGCAAACGCATCGTGGCCTGCGATCTGGAGACGCGTACGCTGTCGGTTGAAGATCCAGATTCCGATGAAATCGATGAAGTCGGCTTTGAATACACGACCGAAGGCGCCCACGTGATGGGCCTGGCCGCGGCGCCCGACAACACGATCTGCGGGGGCACCACGTTTCCAGCGCGCTTCTTCTGCTACAATCCCGATTCGGACAGCTGGATCAACCGTCCCAACCTCGGCCAGTGGAACACGGTCACCAGGCAGACGGACCGTTTTTTTGCCGGCGGTTATACTGGCGGCATTCTGCTGGAATGGGATCCCGCCAGCGCGTGGGTGCCTACGGAAAAGGACAACCCCGGCTCCAATCCGCGTTTCCTGACCGAATGTAAACCCGCCATCAACCGTCCCCATACGCTGCTTGCCCATCCCGACGGGAAGACGGTGATCCTGGCGGGCACGCCGGATTACGGCCGCACGGGCGGCGGGCTGCTGTTCTGGGACCGGGAAACCGGGGCGCGCGTCCTGCTCGAACACACCGATATTCTCCCCGATCACAGCACGATGAGCCTTATCGCCCTCACGGACGGCAACCTCCTGGGCGGCTCCACTACAAATCCGGGCACGGGCGGCGAGCAAAAGGCGAAAGAAGCCGAACTCTACCTGATGGAACTGGAAACCCGGCGGGTCCTCTGGCGGGAGGCCGTTTTTGCCGGTGCACAATCGTACACGGATCTCTGCCTCGCTCGGGACGGACTCGTCTATGGGGTTGTAGACCAGGAACGATTCTTTGCGTTCGATCCCGATTCCAGGGAGGTCATTCGCAGCGAACGTACCGCGGAAAGCTTCGGGCTGACGGCCAGACAGCAGGGCCCCCGCGTCTTCGTGACCACGCCGGCCGGCAGCGTCTACATGCTCTTCGTCAGGGGAATCGTCCGCGTCAACCCGTCAGACCACAGCCTCACCATGCTGGTCGCGTCTCCGGTACCTGTCAGCTTCGGCGGGGACTGGCTGAACGGACGCATCTACTTCGGAAGCGGCTCCCACGTCTACAGCTACGGGGAATGTGAGTAGGGAAGGAAGGCTAAGGGAAGAACAGAGGAGCAAAACAGCGGCGACGTCCGGTCAGAAGGACGTCGCCGCGTACAATGTACGGCCTAATACATGTCATGAACCTTTAGACAACCGAGGATCGGCGTCGAATTGCTTTTTTCTTGTAGCAGCACAACGTCGGCAGGCTCTTTGCATATGATGGGTGTTATCTGACAGGTTTATACTGAACGACTGCATTTGAAGGGTGGGCTGGCTAGGGTCGTCGAGTAAACGCTTCCTCTTGACAGAGGGACCCGGTACAGGTAACTTTTGTGTAGCGCGAATCCAGTGCTGCAAGATTTCAACCCGGAGGCGGCTGGTGACGCGCGAATCCATATGGAGTGTGTCGGACCGAGCTCTGTTCAATGTTATCGCTTTAGCGCATTTCATCTTTCAGATTTTCAGACTCTCGGTCGCCAGACCAATTAATATACAAGACATTACGGAAATTGGCATTTTTTCAGTTGTCATTTCCTTCTTTACCATGGAGGCACTTGACATGGCGGGTGCGTTAACGGAAACGGTCAGAAAGTGGCAATTCAACAGAGGGCGCAAAAGAGGGCGACGGGAGGCCGAAGAGAGATACGTCAGGTGGATAAGAGAGGAAGAATCAAAGGGCACGGTTTTCAAGAGTCCTCCTCCATCGGATAGGACGAAGGAGGAATAACGCACATCTGACCGTAACTGAATTAGATTGTATTGACAAAACGAAATCCTGCAGGCCACAGACGGCCTCATCGGGCGCGAGCTCTTGAGGCCGTCTTTATTTTTTGGACTTCAGATTTACAGCGAAAGCAGGAGAGTCATGCAGAATACTGCGCGAAAAGCTCCATTCCGGATAAGTGAAATATCTGTTCATCTCTCTGACCCGGAATTGTAAGCATTTGTCCCGCTCCCGCCTCATTCCCTGCACTATGTCTTGATCCTGCTCTTGGTTGTAATCCTGCTCAATCCTGATCGGTTTTGATCCTGCTTCTGGTTCCTAATCCTGTTAATCGTGATCGGTCTTGATCCTGCTCTTGGTTGTAATCCTGCTTAATCCTGGTCGGTTTTGATCCTGCTTCTGGTTCCTAATCCTGTTAATCGTGATCGGTCTTGATCCTGCTCTTGGTTGTAATCCTGCTTAATCCTGGTCGGTTTTGATCCTGCTCATCCTGTCCATCAATGTTAGCTCATGTTATTGAATGATTCAGGCTAGAATTCGTGCTCCCGATCCCGGATCCGAAATCCCAGAAGCGACGCGCGACCATTCGGGTCGATCTGCACGAGCGCGGCGAATTCATCGGGATGCTTCCGGATATCTTCGATGATCCGCTCGCGTTCCCGCTCCGGAACGTCGCTGTAGGAGATACCGAAGTCCACGAATTCCTGCCATATAGACGCCCACGCGACGGCTTCGTCCTTTCCCAGGGCACCAAAGGGCTTTTCCGCGTGTCCGGTCGCCACCGAATCCGCCTTCCACTCGCCCGTCGACTTCTTCCTCAGCAGGACGTGAATGGGCATATGACGGCGGGCCACTTTGCCACGGATCAATACGTTTCCCGCCGATAGCTCTTGCGGCTTTTCCCTGAACGTTTTTTGGACGGTCCACGTGGAATCCAACTGCATGCTTAGCGAAACGTAGACCGTTTCTCCCCTCTTTTGACGGACCTTGAGCCGCGCGACGTCATAGTCGAGTCGGATACCCGACCCTCGCATCACATCCCGAAGATTCGTCACCTTCGCGGAGAGCCAGATCCTTCTTCCCGACTCTTCCCGGCCCAGGGGCAGCGCGGCCAGGATGCCAATCTGTGCAATCAGCGCGGCTGCGAACCAGACGTATCTCTTAACCATCGTCCGCGCCCCCCTGTTTGAGATGCCGCTCGAACCGGATCCCTCCCAGAATTACCCCGATTCCGCACAAGATGAAGACCATTGACTTGAGAAGCAGATTGGTATCCCACTGAATGAAGTTCTGGAAGATAACCCATGCCAGAAGCAACAGACCCGCCCAGAAGGATATCCTGCGATGGATCTTGACTGCCGTATACAGCAGGCTGATCCCGATTGCGGCGACGGCCAGGTGAGCTGCGAGAGTAAATCCGACGGGCTGCATCGTCAACGTGCCACAAGCCAGCAGGACGCCGGCAAGAAGGACCGCTTTCGAGCGGTGTCTCAGATCGTCCCTCGCAGGAGGCCTCCGAATCACCGATATCCAGACCACAACGCCGGCCACACAAACCAGCCCGAACGGTACTGTCCACAAAAACCCCGTCGACTGCCACGGGCGTTCCATAAGTTCGGTCGCGACTTCCCGAAACGACATCATGTAAGCCAGCAGCAGAGTCCCGGTTATTCCGACAGTTCTCGCAATGACCCCCATGAGCCGTGCCGGTTCGCTCCTTTCCAGCCGGAGACCCAGGCCGTAGAGTAGCGCGGCGATGACCGAAACGGCCAGAACGGCGGGCCAGGCTTCGCCGCTGTCGAAGCCCGCGCAAACCGGGATTGCCGCCCCTGCCGCCAGGATAACGCCGGCGAAAGCCGAATTGCTGTAGCGCTTCAGAAACGGAAGACCCGCCGCCCCGATCACGAGAGGATACCAGCAAGATGAATGCGGGTTCACCTCGGTATGACCAACGAACCAGACAAAGCTCGTGACGCACGCTAATAACATGCAGGGCCCGCTCATCGTCGCAAAGGCGATGACCCCCGTGCCGATCGCCCAGATGCCGAAGGCGCCGTACGGTTCGCCGTGCAGATTGAACATCTGCGCGATCAGTACGACATTCGCGCCAAAGACCAGCCCGCCCAGTACGACGAGGGCCTCCCCCAGTTTCTTTCGGGTCCCGGATACCTTCCAGAGATAGAACCCCGCAAATTCGAACGCAAGTAGCGTACTGAGCAGGAGCGCCATTCTCAGGGGCACGGGGATCTCTTCCCATCGTGACGCCACGAAGCTGATCGCGCCCCCGCCGATCAGGCAGGCCCCGATCAGATAGAGGGCCTGGACGACCAGGCCGCCGGATTTCTGCGTCTCTTCGTTCAGCCGATATCGTTCTGAAATCGCGGCAGACTGATCGGAATCGACAACGCCTTCGTTCACCCAGACGTCAAGTTCCCGTCGAAGGGTCGTCCTGAAGGCCGGGGACACGCGCTCGCTGCACGAATCTTTATCACCCATCGCCTAGTGATCCTTTCCTTCGTAGATCCACATCGGCTCCGTTTTGCCTGCCCTGGTGAAGCCGCACTTTTCGTAGAAGTCGATCGCCCTTCCATCCGCAATCAACACGTGCTGGTGGAAGCCTTTGTATTTAGCCTTCAATCTTTTCATCAATTCCGATCCGATGCCTTGACCCTGATATGCGGGGTCCACCAGCAGGTGCGGATAATAGACAACGAGGTGACCGTCCGAAATGGCATTGCCCAGCCCGACAAGACGGGCGCCATCCCACGCCGTCAGTACAGCGTGGGAGTTCGTCAACGCATCGCGAAGCTCGTTCGGCTTGTTCGCGGACGACCATTCGACGGCCGAGTAGAGCCTCAACAGGTCATCGAGCGGAATGTCCCGGGATTCGCTGTAGGTTATCGAATTGTTGCACATAACTTCGTTCCGCTTTCGCGGCAGCGTACGAGTTGGATCGCGATCAATTCAGCCGATAAATTCTGAAGGGGAATGCACGTATCATCACCAAATCGAAATCGTCCCCCTTAGATGTGTAATGTTCATACAGCGACTTGCGTGCAAGGTAGAGTGCGCTCGACGGAGATTCGCCATCGTGCAAAGCACCGAAGAACCGCTCGATTGTCTTTGTAGAGGACTCGCCCGATTCGTTATTCAGAATCGGGGCGAGATAATACCGCGTGCCTGATCGGTGCAGGTCTTCCAAAAAGCCTCGGTGTAAACCTAAACGACAGGAGTCCAGATACACGAGTCTGGGCGCCATTTGTACAAGCGTCTCGGGGCGAATTCGAATGTGTTCCAAGTCAATTCCCGACTTCGGTCCCCCGTGACCGCTGATTAGCACGAAATCAGCTTTGGGGATGTTCTTCAGATCGTCGGGGCGGACGTCCAGGTCATCATAATAGATGGAACCGGGGAAGCGTGTTCTGACCGCTGGAACGGCCCGTTCGGGGTCAGACGTCCGATGCGAAATCAACAGACCCTTCCACCGCTCCGAGACTGTAAGAACGGTGTCGCTGTGCGGGTGCAAACTGTACGTAACGGGTTTATGCAGAAATAGAGGCTTTCCCTGGTAATAGAGCGCGTCCAGCGGATACTCAATACACGTCTCATCCAGCACAATCTCAATTTCCGAAGCCGGTCCGAGCCACGGATGAACCTGGGCGTACAGATGCTGGCCGACTTCAGTGAGCAAGGCGTGAATGTCCTGGCGTCCGGCTGCCTCTCTGACGCGGATGTAGCAGTCATGAATTTCACCCAACAGGGATGACCAGGGATTCAACAATCTGTAGATGGTTTTCAATCTTGCGCATACCCTGTATCTCGCGGGAACGGTATACTCCTGAATTTCCCCGTTAAAGGTCGCACGGATGGCAAGCGTCGCCCGACTCTGTTGGACACGTATAACCAATGGCGTCGGATTACTCGAAGACATCGGGTCTCCAGCGCATCATTTCGTCCATCTGGTCGACCCGGTCCCGTACGAATTCCGCGACGCCGTCGCGAAGGCCAGGGTTGTCGAGGCGGCCGGCCATCCAGACGGCGATCTTCAGGCGGTCTGCGATCAGGAAGGAGGTGAGCATTCGCTCGTGGCCGGCATCGAGGGGTCTGACGACCCTGTATCCGTGAAGAAAGGCGGCTCGCAGCGAGGGGAAGTCCTTCCGGCTGACCAGTGGGCCGAGCGTAGCGCACATATCGCCGAGATAGTAGCCCCATCCGCAGTCGTCAAAGTCCAGGGCGCGCGCTTCGCCCTTCAGGAATACGTAGTTCATCTGGTGCAGATCGCCATGTATCAGACCGAAGACGGACGGGGCCTCTCCCAACTGCTCCATTGCGCGGCGGGTGATCGATTCCGCCCTGTCGACGGCGGCCCGTCTTGCTGGATCGAGCACTGCTTTCGCATCGGCTGTGTTTCCTCCGTAGACACCGCCGAGTAAGCCCTCGGCGTCCCAGCGGATGCGCGTGAAGCCGGGCGGGGGGACGAAACCCTCGGCGTGGCAATGCAATCTGCCCATCAGGCGGCCGACCCTTTCCAGATGTCTCCCGGTCAGGTCGTGCTGGCCGCAAAACCGGCCCTTCACCCACCGAAAAAGCGCGCAGACTCTCGGTTCCGGGACGCCCGTCGTCGACGCGATCGTTAGCAGTTTTCCTTCCCGATCCGCGACCGGTGCGGGCACGGCAAGTCCCGTATCCCGGGTGATTGCATCCAGCCACTCCAGCTCCGACCGGATGAGCGCCGGATCCCGGTGCCCCGGCCGGTTGACGCGCAACACGTATCGGCACCCTCCGGCTTTGACCCGGAACGTGGCGTTATGCCGGTGTTGCAGTGGCCGAAGCTTGAAATCACCCAGATCGTAGAACGCGAGTGCCTCGAGCGCGAGCCGGCGAAGGCGGCGAAGCTGTCCGCGGTACGTAAGGTCCTCAAATGGAATCAAGAATCCGTGTTTCCTCTTGTCTCGTGAAGCCATATCCGTGTCAACCGAGCTTACGGGTCGTTCTCGCCAACAACAGATTTGACATTCGGATCGATGAATATGGACGCGGATTCTCGGTGATCCCGCTACATCATTCCCACCTTAAAGAATCAACTGGATTCGCAGTCGCGGCCTTCAGGGCGAGATAACCCGTCGTTAGCGTCGCAATGAACAACACGGTACAGCCGCCCAGCACAAAGGGATCCAAACCGAGATCAATCCGATAGGCGAATCGCTCCAACCAGCTGGATGAGACAAGATAGGCAATCGGCCAGGCAACCGCATTGGCAATGACCACCCACTTTAGATTGTCGCTGACGAGCAGCACCACGATAGACGTAACAGATGCTCCCGAAACCTTTCTGATGCCGATTTCTCTCGTCCGTTCCTTGGCAGTAAACGAGGCATAGCCCAGCAGCCCCAGACACGCGACGAAGATCGCGAGAAATGCTCCGAATGCGAACATCTGTCCATGCCGGACTTCCCTTCGATACAGTGAATCGATCCGTTCATCGAGAAAGTGATAATTGAAAGGTCGGTCCGGCACGAATCGCTTCCAGGTTGCCTTGAGAAAGCTCATCGTTTCGGTTAGCGCTTCCGTTCGAACTTTCAATGACAGGTACCTCAATCTGACCGGGGATACCGTCAGGACGACCGGTTCTATCCGGTGCCGCAAATCCAGATGAAAGTCTTCGATCACACCAATGACTCGTCCTTGCGACAAATGTCCTCTTCCCCTCAATGACTCGCCGATCGGATCTTCCCATCTCAAATTCTCGGCTGTCGTTTCCGTTATGATATAGCTTATCTCGGAGTTTCCGCGCCAGCTATCTGCGTCTTCATCTGAAAACGATCTGCCGGACACAAGGCTTAAGTCGAAAAAGCGAATAAAGTCCACGTCTACATCAAACATCCGAACTTCGATCTCTCTGCCGTCTTCTACCTTCAGAGTCGGAGCATAACTTCCGCTTCGAAGCCCGCCGGGGATTCCTCGCGACGCTGTCGCCATTGTGACGTTGGGATGTTTCAGAAATTCCTGTTTTACGATATGGTATTTCTTCGACAGGGTGCTCTTTTCCGCTATCATCAGCTGTGTATTGTCGAAAATCGGCATAACCACCACATGCTCATCATCGAATCCCAGGTCCCTATGGCTTATGTATTCCAATTGTCGATACACGGCGAACGTACAGATTATCAATAGCGTGGCGATCGCAAACTGTAAAACAACGAGCGATTTTCTACACCAGACGGCACTCGAGCCGGTCTTCGATATTCCACGTAAAGCAGCCGCCGGTTGAAAGCCCGACATGAAGAAAGCAGCATAGCCGCCGGAAAGAAGCCCTGCAAAAAGGACAATTCCAATCAGCCAGATTGGCGCCGTCGAATTCGTGATCAGATCCAGTGATAATCCGCCACCAACGAACACCGTGAAGTCAGGCAATAGCAACGCTGCAATGAAAAGAGCAAACAACATGGCCAGGCCGGACAGAAAGACGGACTCGCCCAGGAATTGTATAATCAGTTGATGACGACTTGCCCCCATTGCCTTTCGCATCCCGATTTCTCGAAGGCGATTTGTGGCGCGTGCCGTGGCGAGATTCATTAAATTGATACATGCGATGATCAGAACAAAAGTCCCAATCGTAATCAGTTGATACAGACTTCCTATATCGCCTCTGCCGCCACGCCGGTATCCATAGTCGAGACCGGAGTAGAGGTGAATGCGGTTCAGCGGCTGAAGATGATAGAAATTCTCGGTGCCTTCATGTTCGCCCCTGCCACGACCCAGATGCATGGCGAGCAAATCGGGCAGTTTACGCTCTATTGCCGATGCAGAGAACCCCTCTGCGATCCGTAAATACGTGTGGGCGGGGGTCGTGATTCCGGATTTCTTCCAAACGTCCCAGAGCTGCTGCGTGCGTATGTAATTTGTAGGCGTTGCTGTTATGAAATCAAACTTGAAGTGGGAGTTGGAGGGCATGTCGGCCAGAATCCCGGTGACCCTTAGATCGACGCTCCCAAAATACAGGCGTTCTGCCGTAATGATCTTCCCGATCGGATTCTCGGTCCCGAAGTATTTCTGCGCCATTTCCCGCGTGAGTACAACGGATGACGGTTTTGAAAGAACGGATTCAGGGTCACCGTACAGGACTTCGATGCCGAAGAATTCCAGGATATTCCTGTCCGCGAGACAGAATCTCTGTCTGAATCCCGTATCACCGGAACTCACCCAACTGGATACAGCCCAGAATCGTGTTGCCTCTTCCACTTCTTCGAAATTTTCGCGCAGAGCCGACGCCAATGCGCCTTTCTGACCTGTCGACCATTGAATGCGTCCGCTCGGCCACCGTGTCTCTCTCAGAATTCTGTAGACCCGGTCGGAATGGGGTCGAAACCGATCATAGCTCAACTCGGATTGCACATAGAGTGCGATCATGAGCGCAGGGGCCATACCAAGGGCCAATCCTGAAAGGACGATAAACGTATAACCCTTGCGCCTCAACAGGTCTCGGAGAGCAACGACAAGATAGTTCTTGAACATACCGGCATGACATGGATTGAGAAGGCGACGGATATCAGTAAGGGGGAATTATGGGTGACAGCTTCCTGCTAATTGCAGATTTCGTTTTTGGGGAGGTGTACGTCATCCTGCCCGCCGCCTGGGGACCCATGAGGACAATTGCCCGAGTACCGGCCGCAGGATTCATTTACTCTTACCATCAGAGTCTGAGACAAGCATTCAACGCCAGCCGGAAAAGTGCCTTTCTGGCAGACTTTTCTCTTCCCATTTCTCTCGGGTCCCATTCCGCGCCGCTGACATCGTCCGATCCGTAGAGTATCTGCGCCAATTGTACGCCGCGGAATCTAGCGGCCGCGAATAACGCCGCAGCTTCCATCTCTACGGTGATGCATCCTTCCTGCCGACGTTTTTTGACCTTTGACCGGGTCTCTCGATAAAACGCGTCGGTCGTCCAGGTCTTGCCCTCGACGTACCGGTATCCGTTCTCTTTGAGCGACGCGATGATCGCTTTGACGGCTTCCGGCGTTGGTTCGACTTCCCGGCTCGGGGGTAGGTAGTGGTACGACGTGCCTTCGTCCCGCAAAGCTGCCGTAGGGACAACGATATGGCCGCTGGCGATGGACCGGTCCAGGACCCCCGCGCTTCCGCACACGATGAACTTGCGGCCGCCGCGTGCGATGATTTCTTCCAGGCATCCCACCGCGAGAGGGGCGCCGACCGCGCCGGAGAGAATTGAAAACGGCTGACCATCACGTGAGCCTGAGTAGACTGAAATCTCGCCCATGACACACTTGACCGGACGCAGGGCCCGGAGCGCCAGCTCTTGCCTCGCCTGTTCGATCGTCTTCGGGAAGTAACAAATGACGCAGTGCTCCGGGACGTCTCGATGCCTGATCGCTTTCGACGGCTCGATGACGGCTTCCCGTTCCCCGTCGAACTCCAGAATCGGATATGACGTAGACATATCTGGCGCGGTCCCGTTGATTTTTGATTCTTGAATCAATCCCGCAATTTGGGCGCTTCGTTATCCTTCGAAACATTGACGGATAGCAGGAACGGAAAGGCCGGCCCGATGTCAGGAGGCGCTGCCGACGAGCGAGAGCCGATCCATGGGTCTTGTGTTGATGAACCTGTCGAATGCGACCCTTTGTTCCTCGAACCGCAGCGTCAGCGTGCTTATCGGCGAGGATTCCGTGTAGCAAATCCTGAGCGTGAAGGTGTCGTCTGCAGTCCAGCATCCACTTGCTGCAAAGGGCGCCTCCCGCTCCGGGTTGAGCGCTTCCAGCCCTCCCTCAATGGGCGCTTCGAATCGGGTCCGTCCGTGGATCCACGTGCCGTTTGAGCAGACGAATTCGTGTTCACCATTCGCGTCGGCGACCGTCAGGACAGTGTGGCCGGATCTTTCTGCCAACGTGACGGACCTCATCCGGTGTCTGTTCTTCGAAAACTCGAACTTGCGCCCCGACACACCTGCCGCGAGCGGAGAATCCGACCGACCTGCTGGTGGAGTCACGGACAGATCGTTCAACTTCCTTAGAAGCGATTCGTGTTTCGCCTTTTGTTCGGGCAGAGGGGACTCGCCCATGTGTCCGATAAGATGTTTCTGCACCAGGTCGAGGACCGCCCGTGCCGCGCTCAGCCTTACACCCGCCGTGATCGCTATTACGGCATGCTTGTCCGGGATAATCGAGCATAGCTGACCGAATGCGCCACCGCCGCCGTAGGATCCGCCAGGATTAAGCCAGAACTGGTAACCGAAGCCTTCCGAATCCGGGTCCCCGCCTGCCGGTCGCGACGTCGCCTCCGCAATCCAGGCCTCCTGAACAAGCCGGCGGCCTGCCCACTCCCCGCGCTGCAGATACAACTGGCCGAATCGCAGGATGTCCTCTGTCTTGATACGTAGTCCGAATCCGCCCAGAGTTACGCCCTCCGGACTGTTTCCCCATATCGGATTCGCGATGCCGAGTGGATCGAAGAGTCTCGGCCTGAGGTAGTCCAACAGGCTCGCGCCTGTGACCTTCTGAATGATTGCCGACAGCATGTAGGTCACCGAGTTGCTGTACGCCCAGTGGGTGCCGGGGACGTGTTTCACGTCGTATGCTAGCCAGGCCTTTGTCCAGGCGTCGTCGCCCGGCTGCATCACGGCACGGTCTGCGCTGCCTTCGTGTCCCGGTGTCATTCTGAGCAGGTCGCGAACCGTCATCGCCTTGAGATTTCGGCTGGGTTGCTCCGGACGTTCGTCCGGGAAGAACGACAACACCCGGTCGTCCACGCTTAAGCGTCCTTCGGCTTGAGCGATGCCGATCGCCGTCGCTGTGAAGGGTTTGCTCAGCGAGTACAGCATGTGATTCAACTCCGCGGACCAGGGCGCCCACCACCCCTCGACGACGACATGGCCGTTGCGGGCGATCATCACGCTGTGCAGCGCGTCGAGCGTTTCCTCTGCCTCGGCGATGAAAGAGATCACTGCCGACGAAGGAATACCCTGAGACTCCGGACTGCCTCGCCTCATCCTTTCCAGTCCCACAGTTCGGTTTTTCTCGCTACTTCCTTCCACGATTTTATACCCACCGGGCAAAATCGCCAGAGATGCACCCGTGCCGGCAATGCGCAAGAACTCGCGGCGATCCATACCGATCTCCTCTGGGAAATGGCAAGGCTCTGCGCTGATGTACCACGTTTTCGCCTATCTCCACCGTCAACGCCGCTCCAGTACTCCGGAGTCATTCGCTCAGGCGATTGAGAATAGCTCTGGCAACCTGATCTGCCAGACGCTTGGATCCCTCTTGTGTGAAGTGTACGTTTTCCGATAGCTGAAGTTCCTGCAGTCGCGGCAGGGCGAAGGCATAGAGATCGTTAGTCGAAATACCAGGCTGATTCATGAGCTCCTTCGCGGCGGCGTTATATGTTGCCGCGTCTCCCTTCTGCCGACTTTTGGCCCCCGCCGGCACGGGTGTCGTCGTCGCCCAGATCAGCTTGGCTCCCGTCGTCTTCAGCCTCGACACCAGCTTCCCCAGATTCTCCTTATATTGATTGACAGACGTGAAATGTCTGCCCTTTCCCGCCTCGGTGAGTCTACCCTCGTCATCGACATATTTCAGGTCATGCAGGCCCCAATTGAAGTGGATGACATTCCACCTCCGTGTGCCCAGCCATTCTTCCAAATGCGCCAGCCCCCGGCTCGTCGGACCGCAGTTTCGAGGTGGACGGTGGACGTTCGCCCTGCCCTTGAGGCGTTCTCGAGTCGGA
The DNA here is from genome assembly GCA_028874335.1 of Gemmatimonadota bacterium. GTDB lineage: Bacteria > Latescibacterota > UBA2968 > UBA2968 > JAAXHE01. Next base: position 88,963 of record JAPPJY010000085.1, read on the forward strand.
ATCGTATATCCCATCGAAATCGAGTCCCCGATCAGGAGCACGTCCGGCAGGTTGGGATCGCGGGTTATTTCCACAAATGAAGCATGGCGTCGGGCAGGTTTCGTAACTTGCATAGTGCGCTCCCTGGATTGATTCGGATTCAAGATTACGGTTCGAGGGCGTCCGTTATAAAGTCTGATCTTCGGGTCCCTGAATCGAGCAACCGCGTGACGTCCCCAGGTGCCCAGCGCAACTGCACCTTTCGGATTCGCTTCGAGTGTCAACCGGTTGACGAGCCTTCCGTCTACGTAGGTGGTAACGGAACGTCCTCGAACTGCCAGAACAAGATCGTATTCACGTCCTGGCTCGAGGACCAGGTTGACAACGTCGAGCTTGGTGACGCCGCGTTTGCCGCGCTCGTAGGTGCTGATTGCCATCGCCTTCCAGCCACCGAGATAGTCGACCATATATTCCCTGCTCTGGTCGGTTATACCGAAGCGGATCTGCACGTTGGCGCCTCTAACCCACATAACCTGGACCTTGAGCTCATAGTTTGACCACGTACTGTCTCCCTTGACGAGTCTGGTGGCGTTATCCTGGCCACCCGCTCTTGCGATTACCGTGTTTCCCTCCCGGGACCACAGGCTTTCGTCGTCTGGCGTCCAGCCCTTTAGACCCTCGCCATGAAGCATTGGCTCCCAATGGATCCAGCCCTTCATGCCGCCTATCCGCGCGCGGCCGTAATCGACCTCCGAATCGAGCCGGTTATCCGCAAATGCGGATGTCGTCATTGATAAAACCGTCAGAAAGACAATCATGTTGCCCGTCATTCATCCACCTCACATTCGTTCGCAGCGTGTCCCTGGAAAAATCGGTCCTACGCATGTGGTGTGACACTTCTGGGGTTTTCTCAATCGAGCGGATCGCCATCCAATCGTCTAAAATCCAGCGTGGAACATAGGCTCTGTTCCCTGTCACGGGTTCAGTTTATTCAACCGCAAACACTCAGGTGAGAATGGACCCGCGGTTTCGTTTGACCGTCCGATTACTCCCCCCTTGAGGGGGAGTCGCAGAAGCCGAGCCGGTCCCTGAGCTTGCGGCCCCTGAGCACTTGCCCTGAGCCTGTCGAAGGGTGTCGACGGGTCGAAGGGCTGTTGAATAGCGGGCATTTCGACAAGCTCAATGACCACGCGTTATACAGTTCATTGGGCGTCATTAAGCCGATGTCAGGAGACCGGTAACCTGCCCTGCGCCTGCCGAAGGGACCTGCGACGGCTGATGCGGTGGGGGGTTTCAATGCCTTAACGAATGCAGGTAACGTGAACCAGCAATGACGAAAATTGCGTTGAAGTCTTGTTGTAAAAATCCAATTCACAGGTCCTCCATCCACTTGAGGACGAACGGTTCGCCTTCGAGATATTTCCGGCAGGCGCCTTCCACGAAACGGGGCAGTGTCGAGAAATCTTCTTCAGAATTCTCCGTACGCCAGGATAGGAGTCGAATGCAGGACTCGATATGGAAACTCTCGATGATTCGCAGATGGTTATCTGGCAGATTGTGCTGCCGTTCGTACCCGTCCAGAAAAGCCTGGCATAGCGCCGGACTCATCGGATTTACGGCGAAGCACCATCCAACGTCTGCCAGGAAATGCCCGAATCGACACCAGTCGAAATCAATCGGACGGATCTCGCCCAGATGTACGATGCAATTCCCGCATGAGAAATCTCCGTGAAGCAGTCCCGGGGATTTCGGTGATCCGTTCATTTTCGCGAGGTGCTCGATAATCTGGCGCACAGCCCGTTCCAGAACCGCGAAGTCATCGGTGGCGATCCGTCCGTCCTCCGCGGCCGGACGCAAGCGGTTCAGGTCGAGTTGCAGGTCTTCATGTTCGCTCCCGGGACGAAAGAAGCCTTCGGGAAGGGTCCACTGACTGCCGTGCCGGTGGATTTTGCCGAGGACCGTTCCGACGTTGTAAAGTGTTTCCGATGGCAGGTCAACGAACACCTCGTCCCCGTAGTTGTCCCAGACCATCTCTCCGTCAATCCAGCGAAGAAGGGTCACAAGAACGGACTGATTGCCATCGGACGGGACGTCTGTGATGAGATCGCCTGACAGATTGCGGACGGGTTTCTGTATGACCAGATCGGTGTCGCGGTCCAGGGCTTCGAGCCAGAGAAGGTGGGACCGGATTGCTGTTCGATAATCATGGATGTCTCCGTCGCCCCTGGCATAATACACGGTGACGAGCCAACTCCCGGATGCGCCGTCCGCACGGAACTTGACCATACGGTAGCCGGAAAAGCCTATATGGCCCACTTGCTTGCGCTCGTGAATGCGGACTTCCCCGATATCGTAGTATTCCAGGGCTCGATCGGCGGCTTGCAGATAGTGCTGAAGATGCTCACTCATTGGATTGGGAACTCAATCGACGCTCGAATTACTCCCCCCTTGAGGGGGAGTCGCAGAAGCTGAGCCGGTCCCTGAGCCTGCGGCCCCTGAGCCTGTCGAAGGGTCAAAAGGCTGTTGAATAGCGGGCATTTCGACAAGCTCAATGACCACGCGTTATTCAGTTCATTGGATGTAATGAAGCCGCTGTCAGGAGACCCATAGCCTGCCCTGAGCCGTTGTCCTGAGCATTCCTGAAGCGATTCGATCCTCTACCACCTGCGTCCCACCAGGAGCGTATTGGGCGGATCCTGCCACGTGCATTCGGCAACGAATCCGGTCTCTCGCATCGCGGCGAGCTCTTCTTCGACCGGAAAGTACGTGTCTTCGGAGGACCACTCGTCGAAGTGCTCACGGGCGCGCTGTTCGTCGATGCCGCGCGAAACGAGGTGGGCCGTCCAGATTCGGTAGCACTGCTCCCTTTCCTCCGGGTCTGCGGTCATCGTCACGTCTGTGGACACGAACACCCCGCCAGGGCGAAGCGCCCGGAAAATATGTTTGTACAGAACACGCTTGCGTTCCATCAAAGGGATATGGTGCAGGGCAAGGCAGGCGGCCACGGCGTCGCACGCGGGGAGCGGCGCCTCGAATGAACATTCGCGGAAGCGCACCCGGGCACCGAAACGCACCAGACGGGTGCGGGCCCGATCCAGCATCTCCGGATCGACGTCGATGGCTTCCACGGCGCCCACGCTTTCGTGCTCGAGCATCGCTTCGGCGAGAGCGCCCGTTCCGGTGCCCAGGTCCAGCACCAGGGCGGGTCGGATCGCGGCGACTTCGTCGGCAATCCTGTTCAGGCCTTCCTCGTAGCCCGGGATGAACTGGCGGATGGCTTCGTCGTAGGCATCAATCTCAAGACGAAGGTGGCTGCGGACGGAATGACTCACTTGCGTTTCCTGATCCGGGGTTCTGCGTCAACATCATGCAAACGGGTCGACGGCTCAGGTATCAGACTTCAATATAGCACACTCTCGTGGACAGCTCAGATCGCTCGTCAAAGAAGCCGTCCGATTCAATCACGCAAGATGGAACTCGACTTTCATTCCGTCCGGATCGTAGCAGAAAATCGCTGTCCCACCAAAGTCGTCATTTGTAATGCCTCCATCTTCCATTTCTATGTCCTCTGCTCGAAGCCGATGTTCGATGGCTTGCAATTCCTCTTCCGTCTCGACCCAAAAGGCAAAATGGTCAAGGCCGATTCGATTTCGATCGAACACATTGTCGGTGACGTGATAGTCTCTTGGCGTACCAATGACAAACAGGAAGTGTTTGCCGCCGGGGTCGTCCGAGGGGACGAATTCCGTATAGTGCTCCGCCTGTTCCCTGATCTGCCAATCGGAAATTTTACTGTAAAAATCCGTCGATTTCTTGACATCACTCACCGTTAAAACAATGTGGTGGATATATTGCTTCATAAGCCTATCACCATTGGTGTTTAAGGACCCACGGATTTCGAGCATACAGCGTCGTAAAACGGCTTGATCCGAATAACGCCATGGAGCAGGCCTGATGGGGAAGGCAACGGTTATGTGTAGCGTTTCACCAGTCTGTGGATACAAGCCTGGCCGCCGAGCCTGAACCCGTAGTCTGTCTGCATTGCGTGTGCTGTTTGCACTGTTGAAGTGTGGGAATTTCCTGGCGGTTCTCGTAGTACACCGATAGAATATTGCAGTGTCGATCAGCCTGTGGATATCCGGGCTTCAATCGCCTCTACCGCTGCACGATTTACATAGCCCTGGTCGTGAAATCGAACGGCGTATTCAATGGGTGTAACGTCCTTGTATTCGCGTACACCTTCGTCGGGGGTTGACTTAAGGCCCTTTCTGAGGGACGCTCGACGGGACGGGTCCGCTCCCCCTTCGAGAAGTACAACAGCCATTCTGTCCTCCTTCCGGCCCTTCTTGATGACGCAGTTGAACAGCGGTGTGTGCCCCCCAAAGCCGTCGACATCGATTTCAGCTGCTGCGTTCGGGTCCGCGCCGTGTTCCATGGCCCAATCGAAAATCTCATCCTCGTCAAATTCGATAGCCATGTGCAGGAGCGTTGTCCCATCCAGCGGTGTACCGTGGAGACCGGTGTCGTCACCAACACGGAAGTCAGGAGGATAGATATCGTCATACCGAAATCTGCGGGAAATAAGCTCTGAATCCTTTTCCAGATGACGCTCCAGCAAATCGATCCGTCCAAAATGGAACGCCATAGCGGGGGTGTCCGGGAATTCCACGCCACTTTCGGCGAGAATTCTCAGACACTCATGTTTTCCGACCGGGCTGCGGCTGTATGTCTCAAGGACCATCGCGGCCGGCGCGGAAAAATCCCCGTCTGCGTCGCAAAGTTCACCGCCGAGATCCAGAACCATCTGCAGTCCCCTGCTATTCAGGGTTTCACAGGCGCCCATCGCGACTCCTCGCTCTACCCGTGCGCCTTTCTTTACCAGCGCTCGAACGGTGTCGGCATTTCCCTGAAGGATGGCGCGCCCGAAGGCGTGTTGGATCTCCGGACTACCCATCTCGGCCAGCATCTCCACAATACCGGTCTTACCCAATTCAGCAGCGAACCCCATTGCAGCACCCCAGTGTGAACCGCGCCCCCTGGCCTCTTCTGTCAGGAGTTCAGGGTGCTTCGTTACAAGGTCGCGTACGGTACCCAGGTCATCGCCAGACACAGCGGCGCACAGTCTGGCCGCGATCATCATTCTCGGCCAGCTTGGGTATCGATACGAGCGCGCGAGCACGAGTTGCGCGTCGGCCAACCTGACGCTTTCGGCGGAAACGTCTCGTGGATGCAGACCCTCAAATGCGGAAATCGCCTCAGGATCGCCTGATCGAAGGGCGTCCAGAAGCGATTTTGCCTGCTTCCTGAGGTTCTCGATGTTGGGTCTGACGGGAAGACTTCGACGGCGGGGCATAGCAGCCTCCTCTCCCAGAGTCGCCCGGCGTCCGCATTTTCGGGCAGAAAGAAGGTGCTATCGGAATTTCAGGATTGGTGAGGCGGGTGGGCTTAGCCCTTTCCGCGGACTGGAGGCTCCCTGTCGAGCACCCCAGCTATAATAATCACAAACGGGCGTCATGGCAAGCCGACTCTCTGAGTATCTCCATCAGGGAGTCTGAACGAACGCTTTTCCGGAGCTTCGAGATAATCCAGGTCTCGTGGGCGTTCCATCAGTTGCTGCCTTCCGCCGCCAGAAAATCAGGTGAGGATGATGCGGAGCTGCTTTCCCAGGGCCCGCGCAGCACGGTCCATTGTACGCAACGTTACGGAGGAATTGGAGGAGTCGAGCAGACGGTCCAGCGCCGAACGACTGGTTTGCATGCGCCGCGCCATCGCAGACTTGGACAGTTTGTTCTCCTCCATGAACTGACTCAACTGATACGCAATTACCCGTTTCGTTGCCGTAGCCTCCGCTTCACCGAGAAGGCCCTCTTCGGCGAGGAAGTTGTCAAAGTTGCTACCGACATGGTTACTCATCTTGCCTCCCGTAACGTCTTCAGCCTGCTGCGCGCCAAATGGAGATCACTGGCGGAAGTCTTCCGACTCTTTTTCATAAAACCGTGCAACAGCAGAATTGCGCCCCCGTAGAAGGCAAAGACAATCCGGGCTGTCGAATCGGGCAGTGTGCTGCGGATCTCCCATAGATCGTTCTCGAGTTTTCGGACCAACGGCATTCCAAGAGGCCACCCGAACTGGACGGTCTTGATGTCCGCACCAATGATCTTCTTTGCCTCGCGATCCAGACTGCGCAGCCACATTCTAACCGGTTCACGCCCACTCGTCGTACGATAGAAGCGGACAGGAAGTGGCGTGTATCTATTCATCGTTATTAATGTACCAAATTTGGTACATATTTGTCAAGGAAAAAGCATCCGAAGATCGAAAAAAGCCATTGACGGCGGCTTGCGCGTACGGCGGTTCTACCGTTCTGATGCTACCCTGCAAAACGACATGTCTACCCGGCAGTCAGCCCCTGTCTCTTGCCGACATCAAGATACCAGGCTGACGTTCTCTACTTCTCCACGACGAAGTGAACGTGGTTCGTCGCATCTCTGAACTGGGGCAACTCCGACGTTTCCGCCGCGAATTCCAGGACGTTTTTGTATGCCTCCGGTTCGTTGGTCCACAGCGCCTCGAGAAGCGGCGCCATGCCTTCCAAAAAACCCTCTGCGCCGGCATAGCTTACAACTCGCAGTCCAGCATCCAGAAGTTCTTCGCCGGCAATCTCGGGGTTGGACCAGTGACATTCGGTGAAATTGGGACGCTCACGATCTTCGAAGGTCGTTTCACCGAGCAAGCTCCGAAGAAAGGCGGGATCGATGAAGCGCTTCGGGAACCCGGCTAGACCGCTTCGGAGCATACCCCACGAGTTGAGATAGGCGACAATCGCCCTGCCTCCCGGCTTCAGTATGCGGACCAACTCACTCAAGGCAAGTGATCGATCGTCTCTCTCGATCAGGTGGTACATAGGACCGAGAAGCAGGGCTGCATCGAAAGATTCATCCTTGAAGACGCCCAGATCACGTGCGTCTCCCTGAACAAGCCGTTCCGCGCTGACTCCTTCAGACGCAATCGCCTTTTTTGCTCTCTCCAGCAACTTCTCCGAGAGGTCGAGCAGCGTCACCCGGTACCCACGCCTGGCGAGTTCGATAGCGTAGCGGCCCGGCCCGCACCCGATGTCGCATATTGCGCCGTTCGAGGGAAAGTATTTCTCAATCAGGCGCAGGGTGGAAGTGTATTCGATTCGCTGGAGCCCCGCCTCCAATCGGCCCCACTCCCTTTCGGGCACTGAGTCGTAGAAGTTTCTGACGTGCTTGCTCATTCATTCAATGATTTCAGAATACGGCTTCACTGACCCCGATTCGAGAACGCGATCTGGTGAAGGGGCCTTCAAAGGCGATTTTTCCCGGCCTCGGCCGGTGCATTTCTTCCACCGAACAATGACTGGTAGATAAAATGCCGGTGGGGAACGTCGCGCCTTTCAAACTGCTCGAACAGAGCGCGATCATCGTACGGAACGTGCCGCATTTTCAATTCGAAACTCCCGGAATCACATTCCAGAATGACGAAACGGGCGATCGGTTCGGAATGACAGCCCAGAGAACCGGGATTCACGTATCGGGCCGTCCCGATCAAGTCTGACGGCCAATGATCGTGACCATAGAATACGAGATCGGATTCGATGTCCGCAAAGAGTCTGTCCAGGTCGGCAGGACATGGCTCCCGGACGACGGACGCGAAATCATCACGGGACGCTGTGAGTGCGTAATGAAGGAACGATATTCGCACACCTTCGAATACGCCCTCAATCAGGTAGGGCCATTGTCCTATTGAATTGCGAAATGCAGGTTCAATGCTGGAATGTACCCAATTCTGATATTCCAACTCACCGTCGCTCATCCACGGCGGCGGCGGTTCCGGAAGTCCGTTCGCAAACCAGGAATCATGGTTTCCGCGGATCAGTTTCATGCCGGGCGTACCGAGCATCAGTTCGAAGCATTCTGCCGGAAATGGACCAATGCCTATGGCATCGCCCGTATGATATACCGCATCGGCGCCCTCACGTCGAATTGTCCTCAGGGCAGCCTGAAGCGCAGGCAGATTTCCGTGTACGTCTGTCATTACAGCGATTTTCATATTCAGTCCAGGTCCGTTTATTCTCAAGCGACTGACAATTCTCAATCCCGTATCTTGCCATTGAGGCCGCGATCCGTGAGCCGAAGCCTCGAGGTCATCGACGCGCGTTATCTTTCAACCACAAAGTGTACATGGTCGGTTGTATCTCTGAACTGGGGCAATTCCGACGTTTCCGCCGCGAATTCCAGGACATTTTCGTATGCCTCCGGTTCATCCTTCCTGAGTGCCTCGAACAGCCGCGCCATGCCTCCCAGGAATCCCTGAGCGCCCGCGCGACTGATGATCCGCAGCCCGGCATCCTGAATTTCCTCGCTGGCGATATCCGGGTTGGACCAGTGACATTCCGTGAATCCGGAGAGTTCATGGTCTTCAAATGCCTGTTCGCCGAGCATGCTCCTCAGAAAAGCAGGATTGCGGAAACGCTTCGGGAAATCGACGACCCCGCTTCGGAGCAAGCCCCATGAGTTGAGAAATGCAATAATCGCCCTGCCGCCCGGCTTCAGAATGCGAATCATCTCACTCAAGGCCCGTGACCGATCGTCCCTCTCGATCAGGTGATACAGAGGACCGAGAAGAAGTACGGCATCGAAAGATTCGACCTCGAAGACGCCCAGATCAAGTGCATCTCCCTGAAAAAACCGATCGGCGGTTGTTCCTTCCGATGCAAACGCCCTCTCTGCTCTCTCCAGCAGCTTCTCCGAGAGGTCGCACAGCGTTACCCGGTACCCGCGCCTGGCGAGTTCGATGGCGTAACGACCCGGCCCGCACCCGATGTCACATATCGCGCCGCTGGAGGGAAAGTACTTCTCAATCAGGCGCAGGGTGGATGCGAACTCGATCCGCGAAAGCCCGGTTTCCAGCCGCTCCCACTCGCGTTCAGGCGCCGAGTCGTAATAGTTTCTGACGTACTCGCTCATTCAGGTTTCAATTTCCCCAAACGGTTCCTGTTGCGACTTATCATGTCCCTTGGTGTTCGACCTGATATCTGCCGGATCCACCTGCATCGTGCGCCCCGGCTTCAACGTTCCTCGCGTGATCTCACCGGCCTGTTTGACGCTGGCCGCCAGTCGGGCGAAGTCGTGTTCATTCATGCCGAAGCACACCTATCGAATAACGGATTTGATTAACTACGATAATCGCGAAAATGCGCGAAATAAGTGGCTCGAAAAATCGTCCACAGCTGATGGCGAAACGAGTCGGTCCTACCTTCGCGAAGACTGTTCTCCTGAGGAGGCCTAAAGGCAGTCGATGTGTCCGCGCACAAGTTCATCTACAAGGGGCGTCTACTACAAGTATAATCGAGAATACGGGAGATTCTTCGCGGCGCACTGATTGACATGTTTTGCGAAAACTATTAGCGAAACACTGAGCCCACGCCTTCGCAGAACATGTCATCCTGAGGAGGCCAGCGCGCTCAGAATGACATGTTTTACGATTGTCAAGCATATGGCTTCGCGCTGTCATCCAGAGGACCTGCCCTGAGCCTGTCGAAGGGTGCCCCCAGGCCGACGAAGGATCTACTGCAGCATCGAATCATCCCCATGCGATTTTCACGTGTCGATACCTGAGAGGCAGCACGTCCGCATCAAACTCGTACAAGATCGCGAATTGAACCCACTTTTCGTACCATGTCTCTGAGAATCCCACGGTTTTTGGACAGCAGTAGTACCAAATATTCCTCTATGTGCGTACCAAGCCGCTTTTATCCTCAGAGAAACTTCCGCAGCTCCAGCAGGTTCCCGATCTCCGCGAATGGCTGGATGTCGCCGGGTTCCCTGTCTTTTCGATTCACCCAGATTCCCCTGATTCCGACCGCCTGCGCGCCGCCGATGTCTTTCAGGATGTTGTCTCCTACCATCAGTATCTGCTCCGGTCCGGCATTTGCACGTCGAAGCGCGTTCTCAAAGAAAAATGGATGGGGCTTGGCGAACCCGATGTCAGCCGAGACAAGAACGTCGTCGAAATGCCCCGCCAGACCGCTGGTCTCGAGCTTCAACCGCTGCAGATCGGACGCGCCGTTCGTGGCCAGAACCAATCGAACGGTTCCCTGGAGTTCATCCAGAATCTCGGTTGTCTCCGGAAAATGCTCGAAGAGTCCCGTGCGGGTCTCGACGAATTCGCCAGCAAGGGTCCGGGCCAGCCGTTCGTCATCGACACCCCGATCCTGCAGAGCCCGTGACCAGGCCTCGAACCGGTACGTAGGAGACCATTCCCGCAGCCAGACGAGGTTCTCATCCTCGCCGGCGAACCCGGCCCACAGGCCCTCCCAGGAACTGATACCGACCCGGCGGCAGTAGTCGATTACCGGCGTTGAACGCCAGAGTTCGCCAGCCCGCTCCAGGACCCTGTCCCGGAGTTCAGGCGGACGGACGCCGGCGGCAGCGTTCGCGTGTTGTCCGGTCTGTTCGAGCGCTCTGATGGCAATCGGTTTTTCGAGAATGAGGGTTTCGTCAAGATCGAACAGAATCGCTTGAACCGCAGTACGGACCATCGGATTACTCGATTTCCGTTATCTTGAATTATGTCCGGCCGATTGCAAGCTTGAATCAGGTCGCCGGTTGACGCGGCGCGGCTCTCCACAACGCCGGCACGTCCTGGGCACTTCTGATTTCGGGGAAATGCCGTGCCATGTTTTCAGCGCAGATTGATTGGACCATGTCGGCGATGTAGGACGGATCGACGAGAGACTCGATTCGTTCGTGCCAGGTGCTGCGGTTCTGACATCCACTTCCCGCGTCGAGCGCGTCCACGGGTATCTGCAGGAAGTCTGCCAGTGGCCGATGCGCACGGGCCAGTTCGTGGGTCCTTATCACCAGCCGCCGGTCCGGCGGGATTGAATGGCACCTGTCCACGTGCTCGTTCCAGGTATTCAGGAAAGCTGCAACCGAATCAAGCCCTCTTTCCGCAAGAGCGCGGTCGTGATCCGAGTGGGGATATCGTTCCGGTTTGGTCCACCAGGGGAGGAAGTCCAGGATTTCACCAGGCATCTCGCGGCTGACGAGGTGCCCGACGGCCGATTGAAGCCACGAATAGCAATCACGGATGAGAACGATGAACTTCGAGGCAGGGAAGACCTCCAGCAGATGGCCGATGACGAATTGGTTCACCCACGAGACATCGTATTCCAGATTGAGCCGGGCATCACGCGCGAGCAGAAACTCTCGGAATTCCTCCGCGGTGACTTCACCATTGGACTCGCGGAGGATCATGTCGAGCAACTCCGGTCGCTCCGGCTCGTGTGCCGCCCGGTAGCAGCCCGTCAGCAACCCGACGAGAGATGCCGTACCGGACTTGGCCTGCCCGACACAAAACGCCTTGACCCGAACCGGATTGCGATTAACAGTCATGGTGTTCTTGAGAGCGGCTGAATCGATAGCGGTGTTGTCTTGGGATACGGAACATTCCAATGCAGATTCCCGATGAATACCCTGGCGCGCCTTCGTGATGTCCAGTCGCAACCAGATAGGTGGCGGGGAACGGGCGGGCACTCTTGATGGACCAATCACTCCCCCTTGAGGGGGAGTCGCAGAAGCCGAGCCGTACCCTGAGCACTTGCCCTTAGCCCGTCGAAGGTCCAAAGGATTCAATGGTCGGCGCAGGATGCAGCCTCCTGCGCGGGTTAAATCCTCAGATCAGGATGGCCCCAACGGCGTTGAGTCGATATTGGCTGCCGTCGTATGCAATGGTCGTAACCGAGCATTCTCGTAAGACTTCAGCACCGTAGGGGTCATCGCAGAATCTTGGACGGACGCGAGTCAGCTCTTCAGACGAAAAGACATTGAGAAGGAAGTCTGCCAGGACACCGCCATGGGTCACCCCGATCACAGTATCCCGGGATAACTGACGATAGTGATCAGAAACGAAATCCTCAATGCGCCTCCCGGCCGCTACGCTTGAATCACCGACAGCGGGTTGGTAGTCCCGTTCTCTGGAACAGTGCTCCCACTGAGCCATAAATTCATCGAATGATTGGCCCTCAATGTCTCCCCAATTCACTCGTTCCCGCAGCCGCGAATCTTCGGTAACTTCGAGATTCAAGACAGCGGCGATGATCCCCGCAGTATCTCTTGTACGTGCCAGTGGACTGCTGAAGATTCTTGTGATGCCGTGTGTTGCCAACTTCCCGGCGAGCCGTTCCGCCTCTTCCCGACCTTCCGGTGTCAATGGCGGATCGCCGATCCTGCGTTCTCTCTTACCATGGCGAATAAAGTGACAGCGCATCAAGTGTGCCTGATTTCCGGTTTTTCTTGTCCACCCCCGGGATCGCGCCGAATTTCCCAAGTCACGAATCAAGCGGCGCAAGGTCAATTGGAGTCAGCACGCCGAAAAAGCCATACTTGATTCCGGAAGGGTCCCCCTTGCCGGGTGGAAAGTACTCCTCTATCAGTTCCAGGAGCCGACGGTTGAACTCGGCCGCCTGCCGTTCCGAAAGTCGAGCGCGGTTATGGTTGACGGAGCTTTGAAAGCCTGGGCCGAAAATACCGTCCGCACTCTCCCGAAACGCCTGATTGAACTGGAAGGCAACTTCTGAAGATACCGCCTCGGTGGTTTCGGCATTATTATCACGTGGGTCCGGAAATCGGATTCTGGCTGCCGCCGGGAGACAACGCCAGGCCCTCGGGTCGCCACCGCTTTGCTGAAGATGTACGATATCTGATTCCGCAAGTCGCTCCAGATGGCGGAGGATGCGGGAATCAGTCACACCCAACGTCGACGAAATCTCCGCCACGGTTTTCGTTTCCCCGAGAGTTTCCAGGATGCGCCGGCGCAGGGGGTCAGCGAGCAGATTGACTCGTTCGTCATCAATGACAAGCAGAGATTCTCTTCCGGTCTCAACCGTGAATGTCAATTCGATCCAGCCCACCATCCGGATCCTCCATCGGAATGTCGTTGCCGTTGTGGTATTCCAGCTGAGGACTAACTCCACGACCGCGGTACGAGATCAGTTGCGACCGACCCCTAATAATGGAGGAAGGTCCGTCAACGATGTAATCTCGAAATTCGCCTGGACCCCGGAGTCGTTTCTCCGGCCTTCACGATTCAACCACACGGCAGGCGCTCCGGCATGACGCGCTCCCGCAACGTCGTTCTCCAGAGAATCTCCCACGTGCAGAAGCTGCTCCAGCGGACAGCCCGCACGTCGCGCGGTGATCTGAAAGATCCGTGGATCGGGCTTCTCAATACGCACATCCTGGGAGAATACAACAAAGGCGAATCGTCCTTCAAGTCCGCATTGTTCGGGGTAGCTGTTCCCGTTTGACAAGAGTCCGATCTTGAAATGCGGCGATAGAATGTCGAGCGCCGGCGCCACGTCCGGATACAACTCGATGTCTTCAAAACGGTGCTTCCGATATACCTCATTCAAATCAAGTGCCAGGCTGCTGTCGTGACAGCCAATCCGCTCGAGCGTCCTCTCAAATGCAATCCGTCTGATCTCCGAGAGATTCCAGACCTTGCCCCGCAGTTCCTCGGCAACCTGATCGCGAATGCCAATCATCTCGTCGACGGTGAGACGCGATGCGAGTTCTGTAGGCACCATCCTGCGCAATTCCACCAATGTGTGTTTCAGCGAATGCCTCATGACCTTATGAAAATCCCACAACGTCATGTCACCGTCAAATGAAATCGCTGAAATGCGCAGGGTCTCATCCTCCAACTATCTTCTAACGTGGGCCGCGTCTCCGCTTGCTCCGCGAAATGCACCCTTCTTCGCCATCCTGGCAATCAACGCGGTTCCGACGGCCGAGGCCGAACTCAGTAAAGTCACGGCGCCGGCTGTCAGGACGCCCCACAACCAGAGCGGCAGGACGGGATTCACCGTTCCGAGGACAAACGGAAGCACGCCTACCAGCAGACCACTGACGGCTCCCCAGCCGGCGACCCGCGATAGCGACAACTCACTGAACCCGCGACGGCCCTCCGCGACTCCCACCACCGCGGAAAAGACCGCACCGCAGAGGAAGCCCGGATACGCCCCGATTGCCACCCACATTTCATCCATGGAACCGCCCGGGTCCAGGATAATCCCTGCCAGCACGCCAACGGGCGACCATACCACGGCCCAGGCCAGGGCCACCAGGATGACAACTAACGTTCGTCTGAAGCACATGTTCATCTGAAGAATCTCCTTCTGCCACTGCTATCGAGGATAGTTTGGAAAAGACGATCTTAGATGCGTAAGTACCTGTTTTTCTTGAAAGTCATTTCGAAGTGTCAATGCAGGTTCCCTTCTATGGGCCACGGCTGCCCAAGACAGGAACAGATTTGGTGCCGGTGTGGTTGGCGTTCCCGGGAGCGAGGGCATCCTGCCCTCGACGTCGGCTAACTCGTCGCACACAGTGTTTTCCGCGAACCGGTTTCGGATTGAATGGACGCGTCAGTCCCACGACGCGAATAGGGATAGGTGACGCGAAGTTCGAGGGCAGGATGCCCTCGCTCCGGATATTCGTGGATCATGCCGTGATAGCGGTTGGAAAAGACGATTTTGGACAGGTGTGTCCTTTTACAGTTGTTTCGAGGATTAATTCGGATTACATCTTTCGAATTTAAGCCTTTCGTCGCGAGTCAAAGCGGATCGAGCAGCTTCCGAAGGCCTAAACATCCACCTGGTAGTTCAACGCGGCTTCGTCCCCCGTCATTCCGCGGAATCCCCAATTGCCGGCAGGAGTCTCGAACAGGGTGATCTCCACGTCAATCGGCGCAATACCCAAATTCTCCTCAATTCGGTCGAACAAAAGGCGGATGAGCTTCTTCCTGGCTTCGGCTGACCGTCCTTCCATCAGAGAAATCTCAATTACCGTGTACGCATCCGTACGGCCATCGGGATAGAAAAAGTCCTCAGGATCCATTGGAATGAAGCGATGAGCGCGCTTGTTACCCGAAAATGACAGGGCGTCGACCATACATTCGTTGATCACATCTGATAGCTTCGCCTTCACCGGATCCAGATGTTGCCTCAGTCCGTAGACTCGAATCACGCGGAATCTCCGTTCGAATGAATGTACCAGCACGACAGCATGACTTCGCCTGCACCCGGATTCAACTCACCGGCTGTCTGTCGCTGGATCGTTCCAACTCTACCGTCAGATCTAGGGCCTGGCATACCTTCAAAAACGTCGTCAAATTACAATTAATCCCATTCTCAACCTTTGACAATTGCTGTTGCGTGACCTTCGCTCTTGTGGCAACCTCCTGCTGCGAAAGACCCAGCCGCGCTCGCGTATGGTGGATCTTCAACGACAACTCGGTAAGCTGTCGCTCCTCCTCATACAGTCTCCTGAATCGCTCATCTTTGAGCTTCTCGTTCAGATGACGTCTAAAGCTCCTCATCAAGTTCCTCCTTTATACTGCTCTCGTCAAATCGTGACTGGAAATCCTCACGATACTTCCTGGCGAGGCGAATCTCGGTGACCGGCACGCGCTGGGTACGTTTCACAAATCCGTGGGTCAATACGATGAAATCTCTGAAACAGAAAAAGTAGAGGATGCGGACCTGGTCGCCAGAAAGCGTTAGTCTGAGTTCGTGGATTCCGCTGTCCAGGAAATCCGCGTATGGCCTGGGCAGGCTCGGACCGTCGGTTTCCAATTGAGCAAGCCAACTGAACGTCTTGGCCTGGTCTCGTTCTTAGCGACTGTCGATCACTGCTGTCCAAGATAGTTTGAAAAAGACGATCTTGGATGCGTAAGTGCCAGGTTTTCTTGAAAGTCGTTGCGAAGTACTAACGCAGGTCCCTATCTTTTGACCACGACTGTCCAAGACAGAAACCGATATGGGACCGGGGTGGTTGGCTTTCCCGGGAGCGAGGGCATCCTGCCCTCGAGATCGGATAACTCGTCGCACACGGTGTTTTCCGAGAACCGGAGTCGGATTGAATGGCCCTGTCAGTCTCTTGACGCGAATGGGGTCGGTGACGCGAAGTTCGAGGGCAGGATGCCCTCGCTCCGGTTACAGGTGGACCGTGTCGTTATAGCGGTTGGAAAAGACGATTTTGGACAGGTGTGACTGTCGATGAACTCTTGAACGGGGGAGTGTCCGTTTTCAGCTATGTAATAGAGGATGCGCCACTTTCGGATCATGTTGAATATACATCATTAATGATGTTATACAAGAAGAAAACTAGCGTGAGTGATTTCTTATTGATGGACACGTATCCATATCTAACGTTGGTGCCGAATTGCGGAATTGCCGAACGGGTGTCGCGATGCGGACCAGATCTCAGGATGTAGCGAAAGTTGCGGAATGTTAACCCTGAAATGCCTGCATTCCCAATATACCAAAAAATGCCCCCAAAGGGGCATCAACTATAGTTGAAACCATTCTCCACCTTGTGATTCAATGCATCCGGCGAACTCCGGGCAGTTAAATTATCCTGTTACGTGACCGGGCAGCGGAATTCTTGGTGGTTATGAGCCTTGGAACGGATACGATGTGGTCCCACTGGACAGTCAGGGGGCCGCTGGCGTTACGTCTCTAACATGTAGAATCTCACCCGCCATAGGCGGACGCACCGCGGAATCTTCCAGGGTGAGAACGGCGATCGTGGTTCCGCGGGTATCGACGAACTCGACCTCGGATGCTTCCTCGTCGCTGTATCTATGCACGACCGTCCCCACGTCGCCTGCCACCAGACCGTGTTCAATTATCGATTCCTTGAGAACGACCAGATCCAATTCGGTCATCTCGAATCAATCTTTCCGGACCAAACCACTAAACAATCAGCGCGGCGGCTCTTTCCTTGAGCGCGGGCAGGAGTTCGTCAGCCGCTCGTTCGAGCGCTGCGAGCGCCTCATTCACGTCTTCCAGGTCTCCTTCGCGAGCCATGATTTCCAGCCGCAGCGCCGCCTCCACGGTCGAATTGGCCAGGAAGACGGCTGCCGAGCCCTTCAGCGTATGCGCCGCGCGCCTCAGCAGGGTACAGTCGCCGTGGCCGATCGCCCGCTTCATTTCTTCAAGGTGCCTGGCGTATTCCGTAACGAAGAGTCCGGCCAGTTCAGCCAGAATCGCCTCGTTGCCGCCAACCTGATCCAGCGCCCCCTGCCAATCCAGCGTACCGGCATCGACATCGGGCTCCGCCGGCGTTTCATTGTCCGATGGGACGTCGTTTTCCACAATTTCGTAGAGGTCTCCCGCCCGAATGGGTTTGGGGAGATAATCGTCCATCCCCTCATCCAGGCACCGCTCCCTGTCGCCCTGCATCACGTGGGCCGTCATCGCCGCAATTCGAACGTGCTCGCCTGTCGACCGTTCGCCATCCCTGATTATCCGCGTCGCCTCCAATCCGTCCATCTCCGGCATCTGGACGTCCATGAGGATCAGATCGAACGCGTCGTTCTCCAGCGCCGCCAGCACTTCCTTGCCATTGTTGACGGATGTAACCTGGTGGCCGCGCGGCTCGAGCAGGTCCACAATTACTTTCCGGTTGACCAGGCCGTCCTCCGCCAGCAGAACGCGGCGCCGGTTGGCAGGCGGTACAGGTTCCAGTATTCTGGGAACGTCCACGGTTTGGACAACACTCACCTGCAGGGCTTCCAGCGTGGCATCGAGCAGGTCGGACTGCTTGACCGGCTTTGTCAGACACCGGGCAAGCCCCAATGCGTCGCATCGCACGGCGTCGTGCGTTCTTCCCGCCGACGAGAGAACCAGTATCGGCACGGCCGTCGCCGAGGGGTCCTCCCTGAGGCGCTCCGCCAGCGCGAACCCGTCCATATCCGGCATCACCGCATCCAGCAGAAACAGGTTAAACGGCTTATCCGTTTCGCCGGCCTTCCGAAGCGCATCGAGCGCGGCCGGGCCCGAGTCCGCAACATCGATCTCCATGCCCCAGGTTCCCAGCATCTCCTCGAATATGAACCGGTTTGTACGGTTGTTGTCCACCACCAGCGCGCGAAGACCCACGAGGGTCTGCAGGTCGGCCGCCGACCGCTTCGCCAACGGGGGCTGCGCTTCGAAGACCGCGGTGAAACAGAACGTACTGCCCTTGTTCAGTTCGCTTTCCACCCACATCCGTCCGCCCATCATCGCGGCGAGTTGAGATGAAATCGCCAGGCCCAGCCCCGTGCCGCCGAACCTCCTCGAAGTGGAGGAGTCGACCTGGCTGAAGGAGTCGAATATCGGTTGCTGATCTTCGGGTGCGATGCCGATTCCCGTGTCCCGCACAAAGAACCTCAGACGTACGGTGTCTTCCTCCCTGGCGTCCACTTTCACGTCAACCAGTACGTCGCCCTTCGCCGTGAACTTGATGGCATTGTCCACAAGATTGATCACGATCTGCCTCAGACGGCCGGGATCGCCAACCAGCCGGTCCGGAACGTCGGGAGCGATATGGCACGCCAACTCCAACCCCTTCTGCGTGGCCTTGACCGCGAGGGTCTGCACGGTATCCCCCAGCGTATCCCGGAGGTCGAAGCCGATAGTTTCCAGGTCCAGCCTGTTCACTTCCAGCTTGGAAAAGTCGAGGATATCGTTCAGGAGCGCCAGCAGCGCTTCGGAAGACTGCCTGCTCAACTTGAGATACTCGCGCTGTTGGGGCGTCAAGTCCGTATTGCCCAGCAACTCCGTCATGCCCATGATGCCGTTCATCGGCGTGCGGATCTCGTGGCTCATATTGGCGAGAAACTCGCTCTTTGCGCGATTCGCCTTTTCCGCGGTGTCTTTTGCTTTCTGCAACTCCGCCCCCGAACGCTCCAGCGCGACGGTGCTCTTCTTCAGCGCGTCGTTCGCTTCACGTTCGGCGACCGCCGTGTTTTCGAGTTGCCGGTTCTTTTCCTGAAGCTGTATCTCAGCGCGCTTGCGCAGGGTGATGTCCCGTACCGTGCCAATCATATGTACGGACTGCCCCGACCTGTCGCCGAAAATGCGACCCTTGTTGCCGAGCCATCGAATCTTCCCGTCCGGCCAGACCACCCGGTGCTCGACTTCAAAGCCCACCCCTTCCCTGATCGTACGCCGCACAGAGCTTCGGACCATCTCCCGGTCTTCGGGATGCACGAGCTCATAGAACGCCTCGCGCGTGCCTGCGAATTCTTCGGGCTTCAGGCCGAACAGCGGCGCCACCAGGTCAGACCACACCAGTTCCCCAGTCAGTAAGTTGGAATCCCAACTCCCCATATGGGCGGCTTCCATAGCCAGCTTGAGGCGGGCCTCACTCTCACGCAGCGCCTTTTCCGATCGCTGCCGTTCGGAGTCCAGAAACGCGAGCGACCGGGCGTACCACCAGATCAGGATATTCAGCGCGACGATTACACCCAGAGAGAACAGCGACATCCCGGACTCGAAGCCCAGTATCACTTCCCCGTGAGGCCAGAGCCAGCCCAGCGCCAGCGGAATCAGGAAAGCGGCTGGCAGCAGTCGGCGCGCCATCGAGCCGCCTGCCGTCGAACTGACAATGGTGGTCGTCGGTTCAAGGTCCGGCCGGGACAGAAACACGCCGATGCACAACAGCCCGAAGGTGAGCGTTGTCACGGCGCTCATTTGAAGGTCCCACGTTACTTCTCGCGGAGAAAGCGTCAGGTAGAAATGACCGACCGCATATCCACAGGATACGATCGAGGCGATAGACAGACACGCCTGCGCCGGCCAGGCGACACCCCGCACCCTGAAATGCCAGAGAACCAGCGCCAGGCCGATCAGCGCGAAATTACACGCTTCATTGCGCAGCATGTGCCCGGCGCCCGCGCCGAAACCGATAAACACGGGTCCCGCGCCCAGGAGTTCGAGGATCGCGAAGACCACGACGACCGCGCCGATCGCCTTACCCAGGAATTGCCTGCGCGCGGATGACCTGCCGCTTCTGAGCAGCCACAGCGCCGCGCCGGTAAGCACGAACATGCCCGCCGTCAACAAGGACATCCATTCGGCCACGGGTGCGCTGACCAGCCATCCCGCAAAAACCAGAATGGACAGCATGACGACGATCAGGTTCGCCGTTTGCGCGGCCATCGCGGCGATCCGCACCAGACGCCGGTCTGCGTAGTCGTCCATATCATTTACTTCCTATGGAAACAAGCCCCTCAGGAGTTTCGCCTGAGTCACGCGGTGAATTCCTTCGATCAGCGCCGCCGTGCGTATATCCAGTCCATCGCGTTCGGACCGTTGAATGGTTCGAAGGAACGCGTTGAGCAGAATCTGCCTGAGTCGATCATTGATCTCCTCCAGAGTCCACACATAGTTCTGCGTGTCCTGAACCCACTCGAAATAGGAAACCGTAACCCCTCCGGCATTGCCGAGTACATCAGGCAGAATAAACACCTCTTTGTCCTGCAGGATCTCATCCGCTTCAAGCGTTGTCGGCCCATTGGCGCCCTCGGCCAGGATTCTGCACGAGATCCGATCTGCATTGTCGGCGTTGATCTGATTCTGTATTGCGGCGGGAACGAGGACGTCGCAGGGGATTTCCAGCAACTCCCGGTTGGTCATGGCGTCCCCGCTTTTGTAACCTTCGAGAACCCGGCTCTCGTCCACGTGACGCAACAGCGAATCCACATTCAGACCGTCGGGATTGTAAATACCGGTGGTCACGTCGCTTACGCCAACCACCCTGACCCCACAGGCCTCGAGGAATCTCGCCGCGCTGCTTCCCACGTTTCCGAACCCCTGAACGACGGCGGTCGCGCCGTTCAAGTCCATCCCAATGTGTCTGGCCGCCTCTTCGACCAGATACACCAGCCCCCGTCCGGTCGCTTCACGGCGTCCCTCGGAGCCCCCAAGCACCACCGGCTTGCCGGTTACGACGGCGGGCACGGTATGTCCCATCTGATGGCTGTAGGTGTCCATCATCCAGGCCATCACGTTTTCGTCCGTGCCCATGTCCGGCGCGGGGATGTCCTTCTGCGGGCCGATAACGTCAATGATCTCCGACGTATACCGGCGCGTCAGGCGCTGCAGTTCGCGGCGTGAGAGGACGGTCGGATCGATGCGCACGCCACCCTTCGCGCCGCCGAACGGGAGGTTCATCAGGGCGCACTTCCAGGTCATCCACATGGCCAGGGCGGTTACTTCACCAAGGTTCACGTCGTGATGGTAGCGCACGCCACCCTTCGTGGGCCCCATCGTCAGCAGATGTTGAATCCGGTAGCCGGCAACCGTCTCCACGTATTCGTGCTCGTCCCGCCGGAACGGAAAGGTGACCACGTGAGTTCGCTGCGGAAACAGCAGACGCTGCCGGATATTGTCGTCCAGTTCCATCAGGTGCGCGGCCTTCAGGAACTGCTGCTGCGCCAGGCGGAACATCGGCGACTCCCACTCGGCGTGCTGCGCCCGGCTGCGTTCCACGGCGTATCGGATCGACCTCACCAGGAGTGGGCCGTCCAATTGGGCTTTCACCAGATAGTCCTGCGCTCCCGCCTCAACCGCCCGCGCCGCCAGTTTGATGTCCTCCATTCCGGAGAGGATCACAACGGTCAGTTCCGGATAGGCGGCCCGCACGCGAAGATATGTCTCCAGATCCTCGCTGTCCGGCAGTACCAGGTCCAGCAGCAGCAATTCGTACCCGTCCGCTGCCAGCCGGTTCAGCCCTTCCGCGAGCGTACCCGCCGAATCCACCTCGAATTCCGGGCCTTCGGATTCCGCAAGCAGTTCCTGAATCAGTCGGCTGTGAAGCGGATTGTCCTCAATCAACAACGTTTTCAGGTTTGTGCCTGGCATAGTTACATCGTCCGCGCATGGCGCGATTCCAGGATGCGAGGGCGTACATCGAATATTTAGTCCTATTGCCGATTCGAGTCAAGTCCAAAGCGTTGAATGAGACGCGTTTATGCGATTCGCCACGGCATTGCCCGGCGAAACAGGCAAGGATGCTCCATCGCCTCACCGGCCTTTCGTCACGAGAACGACCCCGGGGATTCAGAAGCTGTCTTAAAATTCCCAGCGGTCTTCGCACGGCTGCACGCCCTTCGCGCCTCATAACCGCAACTTTTTCGCTCGCGCTCGGGAACTCACCTGCAATTTTAAAACAACTTCTTAGCCTGAATAATTCACAAAAAAGGTAGTTTCCATACCCAAGTCATTGTATTA
>JAPPJY010000073.1 GCA_028874335.1 Gemmatimonadota bacterium
ATAATCTTGTCAATCCTGATCCGGTTTTGATCCTGCTCTTCGTTTCTGATCCTGCTCATCCTGTCCATCCATGTAAGTTTGTGTTCTGTGGATTATTCAGGCTGTACGCACGAATCCCTGAGTGTCTCTTCGAGCGCGTTCAGAAAGCGGGTGTTTTCCTCGGCCCTGCCGATGCTCACGCGCAGGGCGTTCTCAAGGAGAGCATACGAGGTCACGTTGCGGATGAGGATGCCCCTTTCGATGAGCCCGTTGAAGACCCGGGCCGGATTGTCGACTTCGAAGAGGATGAAGTTGGCGTGCGACGGCCAGGGACGGACGCCGTCAATTTCCCGAAGGGCCGCGAACACCCGCTCGCGTTCGTCCCGGATCGTCCTGACGCGTTCCCGGATCAGGCCGTCGTGTTGCAGAATGTGCAGCGCCGCCGAATGGGAGAAGACGTTGATGTCGAACGGCACTTTGGCTTTCAGAACCTCGCGGGCGATCTCGGGATGCGCCATCAGGTAGCCGATGCGGATACCCGCTGCGCCGAGGGCTTTTGAAAAGGTCTTCAACACGATGAGATTGGGATATTCCCCGATCAGGTCGCGGGCCGTCTCATCGCTGAACTCCGCATAGGCTTCGTCCACCAACACCAGCGCGTCGGTTTGCTCGAGCAGGACTTTCAGATCGGCATTGGAAACGACGCAGCCGGTGGGGTTGTTGGGGGAACCGAAGATGACCATGTTTGCCGATTCCCGCCGGACGGCTTCCCGGATTCCCGGCAGGTCGAAGGTGTATTCCTCCGTGAGGTCCACCGGAACCACGCGACCCCCGAAGAAGCCCGTGTAGAGCCCGTACAACGAAAAGCTGGGCGACGGGATGACCACCGGCGCGCCGGGGCGGGTGCTGACGGCCAGAACGAGCTGTACCAGGGTGTTGGAGCCGTTGCACACGATCAGCCCGTCCGGACGCCAGCCGGCGAAGTCGGCCAGCGCTTCCACCAGGTCCATCTCCATCGGCTGGGGATAGCGGAACCAGGGCCGCCTCCGGACGTCTGCCAGGATTTCGTTCTTGAGATCGTCCGGAATATCGAACGGGCTTTCGTTCTGATTCAGTTTTACCGGGCAGTCGTAGCGCGTCAGGTGGTACCCGTCCGCGGACCGGATTTCCGGCCTGATGCGTTTCAGTGGCGGATCGATCATCGGAAGGGATCCAAAATGAGAACGCCGCGCCCGCATGGTCGCCGGAGTTCGGCGGTTGCGCGGACGGGCGGTGGTAAGACAGCTTCTAAAGATCCCGGCGCTATTCCTGCCGGACACGGATGGCGTTGGCGTGCGCGTCGAGTCCCTCGGCTTCCGCCAGAGCGATTATGTCGCCGGCTGTCTTCTTCAACCGGCGGTCCGTGTAGGACACGATACTCGAGCTCTTCAGAAAGGTATCCACGCCAACCGGCGAGGCGAACCGCGCGGCGCCGGCGGTAGGCAGAATGTGGTTCACGCCGGCGTAATAATCGCCGACGGGTTCGGAGGAGGCCGCGCCCAGGAAGACCGCGCCCGCGTTCCTGATCTCGTTCAGGCGGGACCATGGGTCGCGCACGAGAAGTTCCATATGTTCCGGGGCGATCCGGTTGGCCAGCCGGATGCCTTCGTCCACGTCCTTTACAATCACGACCGCGCCGAAGTTGCGCAGGGCTTTGCGGACGGCGTCGCGGCGGACCAGGCGGGCGGCCTGCCGCTCGACTTCGTCGGCGACCTCACCGGCGAGGTCTGAGCTGGGCGTGATACAAACCACAGCTTCGAAGCCGCTTCCATGTTCGGCCTGCGACAGCAGGTCGGCGGCGACGTGCCTGGGGTTTGCCTCCTCGTCGGCCAGGACGACGATTTCGCTGGGGCCTGCGACCATGTCGATGTCAACAGTTCCGAAGACCAGCTTCTTGGCGATCTGGACGGACGGGTGGCCGGGGCCCACGAGCTTGTCCACCCCCGGGATGGAGGCGGTACCGTAGGCCAGTGCGGCAACGGCCTGCGCGCCGAAAACGCGATAGATTTCTTTGACGCCCACGACGTGGGCGGCCGCCAGTACGGCCGGATGCACGGAGCCGTCCGGCCGCGGCGGCGTGGCCATGCAGAGTCGGGTCACACCGGCGATGCGGGCGGGAATGGCGGCCATCAGCAGCGTTGAGAAGAGCGGGGCGCTGGCGCCGGGAATGAGAATACCAACCTGCTCGATGGGGAGCACCCGCCTGCCGAGCACGACGCCGTCGCCGTCTTCGATGAACCAGGAGGTCTGTTTCTGTGCGTCGTGAAACCGTTGAATGTTCTCCGCCGCGGCCCTGATGGTTCTGATCAGCCCGGGGTCCGCTTCGCGGTACGCGGCCTGGATGTCCGGCTCCGGCACGCGCATCCCGACCTCCGTGAGATCCACGCCGTCGAGTCTGCGGGTGTATTCCAGGACCGCGTCGTCTCCGCGTTCCCGCACGGCATTGACGATTTCCTGCGCGGAGGCCAGGAGGTCCGGCTCGAAATCCGTGGTCCGCGAAAGAATGGCGTTGAGTCTGGGGGGCGGGTTCTCCGGATCGTGGGTGACAACGTCGATCATTAGTCTCAATTCCGCAAAAGCCGCAACGCGGCACCGCGACGAAACCCTTCGAAACAGGC
>JAPPJY010000055.1 GCA_028874335.1 Gemmatimonadota bacterium
GCTCTTCGGCCTGTTTCCTCGGCGTATTCAGGAAGCTGTACGCGAGCCGGTCCGTCGTGGCGAAGTTGGTCGACTGGTCGGGCAGATCAATCACCTCGAGCGGGTAATCGAACACCTTCGAATTCCGCTGATCCGTAAAGAAGATCTCCAGGCCGAAGGGGACGTAGACCCAGCTTTCCGTCGGGAATGCCACCGACTTGGTCTCGCGCCCGGCCCGTGCGCTGAATATGCCGAAGTCCTGGATCGGCGCCCCGGTGCTGACCTGCATGTCAAGTCGCTGCCGGCTGGTTTCGCGGATCATGTCCACGGCCCGCATCCCGGTCGGGAAAATCGCGTTGACCACGTCCTCCCCGGATTTGAGGATGAACTGCTGCCGGTCATCCGGATGACCGTACCGGACGTAGATCTCGCCGCGGCGGTCCCACGGGTCCTTGCCCGTTGAAAAATGCAGCCTGGAGAAGATCACCCGGCGGTAGTGTTCCACCAGCCGTTCGTTGATCCGCGTCGTGGGATCGGGGTCACGGGCTGCCCAGTAGGTACGCCACAACTCCTCCCTTTCCCGTTCCGGGGCTTCGAGAAAGGCTTCGGCTTCCTTCGAGGAGGCTACGATGGAGAGATCGCTGTACAGGGCGACTCTAACGGAGTCGATTTCCGACAGGACCGCGACGTACCGCCTTATGGCCCGGTACGCTCGCTCGTGCTGGTCCAGGGTATGGTACCGGTAGGCTTCGAGTTGTGCCGCCAGTCCCTCGACCAGGGGATTGACGGCCGAATCCTGGGCCGCGGCGACCTGCTGCAGTTGCGCGTACCCCTTCTGGTACTCCATTAACTCGACGGCGCAGGCGGCCAGGCGATGGACCGCCTCATCGTGCGCCGGATTCACGGATGCCTGCCTGACATACCATTCCATCGCGGATTCCGGGTCGTCCCGGATCTCCTCGATGGCATATCCCAGTTGAAAGAAGGCGTCGGGATGGCTCGGGGCCAACGCGATGGCGCGCCGGTAGGACGCGTCCTGGATCCCGTATTCCCGCTCGGCCGTGCGGGGCCGGAACCGCGCCATCCGGATCTTTCCGTACGTGCGGCCGCGGTAGTAGTATATGTCCGCCATGTCCGGCGCTAGTTTCTCGGCCTCGTCCAGGAACTCCCGCGCATCCTTTTTCTTGTCATTGAGAATGTAGACCCGGGCGAGTTGGACGAGGATTTCCGGGGATGCGCTGTCGATCTCCAGCGCTTCCTTTGCGGCGCGCTCGGCCTCGTCGTACCTTTCCAGCCGGTCCAGCGCGCGGCTCAGCCACAGGTGGGCCGCGGACGATCCGGGTTGCGCCGCGAGCAGATTCCTCAGCGTGGACTCCGCCTCCCTGTATTCTCCCTGGTCGTACTGTGCCCTGGCGCGATCCAGGAGGGACTCCGCCTCCTGGCCGGCAACGGGCGGCAGCCAGGTGAATGCCATCAGCAGGACAAGCAGCGCGGTGATTTTGCTCAGGTTGGACATATTGCGCCGTCCTTCAGCGCGCGGATGTAAGCGGGAAGCTATTCCGGGTCCGCCTTGAATTCCGCGATCCGGTCATTGGTCACGACGAAGACTTTCTGCCGCGTGGCGGTTTGTCCGGAATGCAGATCCGTGACGCGAACCGTCATCTCGTAGGCGCCGGTGGGTGTGGCGCCCGTATCGATGGAAGTGTAACTGTACTCGTCCGAGCGGTTGCCTTCGTTCTCGAATACCATGAGCACGGACTGTTCGTTGTCCGTACGCCGTACCAGCCGGTCAATCCCCTTCAGAATACGCCAGAAGAGATTCTGCGGCCGGTCCTTGTTCTTCACTTCCAGTTCCACCCGGTAAGCGGTTCGACCGGACTCAGGCAGGGCGAGGTTGTAGATCTCGTAATAGAAGTGAACGGGGTCGGTGCGCTGGTACATGCGCGCCGGATTGGGTACGATTTCAAGTCCGTTGCGCACGAAGGGGCCGTGGATTGAATCGGCTGGTGCGATGGATACCGCCAGCTTGATATCGCTCAACACCAGCGCGTCGCCGGCGTAATCGGGAACGGTATACGCCTGTTCGTATATGCCGATACGCCGGGTGGTCTCATCCTGGACTTCTATGGCGGCATGGAAACTGCCGGGCGGTGCTTCCATCTCCATCATACCGGTATGAAGTTCGATGCCCGGGTCGTTCCCGGTCGCCGGTACGAGCGGCCGGTCGATGGGTCCGATACGCCTGGAAGTCTGGGCTACGCGGTTGTAATCGTCGTCATGAAACACCATGTGGCTGTCAAACCACGTGCGCAATCCCTGCCCGTCCTTCACCGTTGCCAGTTGTTCGGCAGGGATCATGTAGGCGGCTTCCACTTCGGCCCTGCCGTCCCGACCCTTGTAGGACACGATGTCGTACATGAACCGCAGCGGTCCGCCGCCGTATTCGAACTCGTAGGACTCCGGAGTCTTCTCCATCAGCGAGGCCGCGATGCGCCTGGGATTATACTTGTCCTGGACGATGGCCTCGGTAATGTTCGTCTCGTGCACCTGCAGCGGATAGTCGAACTTGCCGACCCCGACCTGGT
>JAPPJY010000001.1 GCA_028874335.1 Gemmatimonadota bacterium
TGATTCCTACACACCATATCTTCCTGAACCCCCTTCTCGGAGGGGACTCAATGTTTGAACGGAAAAACGGCCTGCGCCTATCGCTTCGGAATATAACACACACATATCAAAAAAAAAAGGCCGAGCGGCCATGATTCTTCCTGTCCAAGCCTCGCTCGAACCCACAAGAAAGCCAGCCTGTCCAGATTCAGGGAGGCCCGCGCTACGTCTGTTTCCGAGGTGGTTTAGCTCGTGTGCTTCCGTTCGACGCGTTTCTCCATCCACTCGTAGATCACCGGCAGGAGGACCAGGGTCAACAGGGTCGAGGTGATGAGACCGCCCACCACGACGGAAGCGAGTGGACGCTGCGTCTCCGCACCCACGCCCGAAGACAGCAGCATCGGCATCAGACCCAGGACGGAAGTGCCCGCGGTCATCAGGACGGGACGAAGACGAAGTGCGGCACCCTGCCGAACTGCTTCCTCAACGGAGTGTCCATTCTGTCGGAGTTCGTTGATGAAGCTGACGAGAACGATGCCGTTCAGCATGGCCACGCCGAATACGGCGATGAATCCGATTGCCGAGGGCACGGATACGTACTGTCCGCTGATGAAGAGAGCTATCAGTCCCCCGATGGCGGCAAACGGCACGTTGGCGATGATCAGCGTGGCATACTTCACCGAATTGAACGCGGTATATAACAACACGAAAATGAAAAAGATCGTCAGCGGAACGATAACCGACAGTCGCGCCAGCGCACGCTGCTGGTTCTCGAACGCACCCCCCCATTCGATCCAGTAACCCGGCGGCAGGTCGATCTGTCTTTCAATGGCCGCGTTCGCATCCCTCACGAATCCGTCGATATCGCGGCCCCGGACATCCATCTGAATAACCGCGTAACGGTACAGCTGCTCCCGGCGAATGAACGAATACCCCTGCGCCACGCTCACGTCGGTGACTTCCGAGAGCGGGATGATGGCGCCTGCGGGCGTCTTGATCGGGATGCGCTCGATCGCCTGCACCGAGGACTTGGACGCATCGTCCAGCCTTGCGGTAATATCGAACCGGCGTACGCCGTCGATCAGGGTAGAAACCGGTTCATTGCCGATACCCGTCCGCACAACCGACAACACGTCGTCGGCATTCAGGCCGAAACGCGCCAGCCGGTCCCGCCTGACCTGGATGCGAATCTGCGGCTTGCCGACATTTGCTTCGAGCGACAGGTCGGCCACGCCGTCGACTGACGCGATGACATCCTTGATCCGGACGCTCAACCGGTCGAGTTCCGACAGGTCCTCCCCGTAGATCTTCGCGGCCAGCGTCGCCCGCACCCCGGAAATGAGTTCCTCCACGCGCATCTGGATCGGTTGGGTAAACGCCACGACGGCCGTTGGCACCACGACCTCCAGCCTCTCCCGCATGGCTTCGGCGAGTTGTCCGATATCCCTGTCGCCAGGCCACTCGTCCTCCGGTTTGAGCTCAGTGTAAATCTCCATGTAGTTTACGTCTGCGGTCTCGCCCTTCTCGGCGCGTCCGATCATGGCCACGGTGGTCTTGACTTCAGGAAACCCGGACAGGGCGTTTTCAATGTCCTTTGAAATTGCAATCGATCGTTCGAGCGACGCGGAAGGAATGGACGTGACGCGCCACATGATCGAGCCTTCCTGCAGCTGCGGCATGAACTCCCTGCCGAGAAGGGGAAAGAGCGCGAGACTCGCCGCCAGCAGTCCAACCGCGGTACGGACCACCACCTTCTTGTTCGCGAGCGCGCCGGACAGGAGCGGGATATACCACGCCCTGACCGCGCGTACGAGCCAGGTATCGCGCTGCTCTTTCGGCTTGAGAACCAGCGCGGCCAATACGGGGACCAGCGTGAGCGTCAGCACGAGCGAGCCAGCCATCGCGAAGCTGATATTGAACGCCATGGGCTTGAACAGTTTTCCTTCGAGTCCCTCGAGCGCAAACAGGGGCAGAAACACCACGATGATGATTATGATGGCGAAGGCGATCGGATTCGCCACGCTTCGTGCGGCGGCCAGCACGGCGCGGGAACGGTCGACGGTCCGGCCGGCTTCCTTCTGCTCCGCCATAATGCGAAAAGCGTTCTCGACCACGACCACGGCGCCGTCGACGATCATGCCGATCCCAACCGCGAGGCCGGCCAGGGACATCAGGTTCGCAGAGAGTCCTGCCTGGGCCATGAAGATGAAGGCGACCAGCATCGCAAGCGGTATGGACGCGATGACAACCACTGCCGAACGCAGTTCGCCGAGAAAGAGAAACAACACGACGGCCACCACAACGGCGCCCTGCACAAGTGCGTTTCTCGCCGTGCTCACCGATCGCTCCACCAGGTCGGTGCGTTCGTAAACGGGACGCAGGATAACGCCCTGCGGAAGCAACCTGTTGACGATTTCGACTTTCTCCTTTACGGCATCGACCACGATTTTGGCGTTTTCGCCGATGCGCGACAGGGCCATTCCAAGTACGACTTCCTTACCGTCGCGGGTCACGGCGCCGAAACGCAAGGCGCCACCCTGAACAATGTCCGCGACGTCGCGCAGGTAGACCGGCGTGCCGTCCTCTACCTTGAGGACCATCGCGCCGATGTCCTCTTCGTTCGCGACGAGGCCCAATCCGCGCACGAGAAACTGCTCTGCGCCGAGGTTGACGTATTGACCCCCGACCTGCCGGTTGTTGGCCTCGATCACTTCGATAACGTCGGTGAAGGTGAGGTCGTATTCGATGAGACTCAACGGATCCATTACCACCTGGTACTGGCGCTCCTGGCCTCCCCAGGAAATCACGTCGTCTACGCCTGGCGCCGTACGCAAAACCAGACGGACGCTCCAGTCGTGGAGCGTCCGCAGATCCATGTCCGAGATGTCGGCGTTGAGCTTTTCATCCGCCCGCTCGAGCGTGTACCAGAACACCTGGCCCAGGCCCGAGGAATTCGGCCCCATCTCCGGCGTGCCGTAACCTTCGGGAATCCGGTCTCCGACTTCCTGGAGGCGTTCCATTACGAGGCGGCGAGCAAAGTAGATGTCCATGTCGTCTTCGAAATACACCGCCACGTACGACAGACCGAACAGGCTGACCGAGCGGATCTGCTGCACCCTCGGCAAGCCCGCCATACCGGATTCGATGGGAAAGGTGAGAAGCTGTTCGACGTCCTCCGCGGCCAGACCCGGCGATTCGGTGTAGATGTTTACCTGGGCGGGCGTCACGTCGGGGAAAGCATCGATCGGGACGGTTACATACGCGCGCCATCCCAGAAAGGCGACCACCGCGAAGGCGATGAGGACGAGGACTTTGTATCGCACCGAGGTTTCAACCAGTTTTTCCAGCACCCTGTTCCCCTAGTGCGCGTGGCCGCCGCCCAGCGAAGACTTGAGCATCAGCGATTTGAGATGAAATATGCCGGCGACCACAATCACGTCCCCCTCACGAAGCCCGGCCGAGACTGCCGTCCAGTCGCCTACGGTAGGACCTGAAGCGACGGATTCCGCGTGAAACTCATGACCGTGCTCGACCTTGAACACGGTCGGTGTGTCACCGATCATTGTCACCGCGGCGCTGGGCACAGCCAACACCGTATCCCCTTTTCCAGTTACGATCTCAACCTCGACGAACTGCCTCTCGTGCAGCTGGTCGTCCGCGTTGTCCACTTCGATTCGGACGCCGTGGGTGCGTGTGGTCTCGTCCACCCGGTGGTAACGTTGAACAACCGTGCCGTCAATCCAGTTCACGCCATCGGGCGTGACCCGGGCGGGCATGCCCGTGTGGATGTCGGGAACGCCCACGGCGATGGGCCGGGCCTCCACCCACATCACGGATTCG
Source organism: Gemmatimonadota bacterium (assembly GCA_028874335.1). Lineage (GTDB taxonomy): Bacteria > Latescibacterota > UBA2968 > UBA2968 > JAAXHE01. The sequence continues at coordinate 3,820 of JAPPJY010000001.1, forward strand.
TCACTGATATCGAACAGCACGCGACCGGGTTCAATCAGTTCGCCTACGATGAAGTTGTCCTGCAAAACCGTCCCGGCCTGCGGTGACAGCAGATCGAACACGCCGCTGGCTCTTTCCGCCTCGGAGGTACTCATCAGCGCATCCGCCTGCGCCTCGGTCATGCCGTAGGCCAGAACTCTGGCCAGCGCCAGCTGTCGGGCTACCCGCGCCTCCGTGTATCGTCGTTCGGACACGGATTCCGGACCCAGGCTCCTGGAACGTTCCCATTCCCGGTTGGCAATGATTAATTCAGCCTGCGCCTCCGCCATGGCTACGCTGGACAGCGTCACCATCCGTTGGCCGGCGCTGACCGATTCACCCAGGATAACGTGGCGGGCGACGACCTGAGCCGTAATGCGGGGCGTAACCCGGGCGGACCTGTACATATTGATCTCCACGTTCCCGGGCACGCGAATGGTCTCGCCCAATGCCCGCCGTGAGACGCGGTCAACAACAACGCCGGCAGCGCGCTGCTCCTCGGCGGTCAGTTTGATTATCCCGGACGCGTCGCCTCCCGGCTTTCCGTGGCCGGCATCCTCCGCAAAGACAGGGGCAGCGATCACCAGGTTCACGAAAAATGCAATGAGTGTCCTGGAGTTCATTGGTGTTTCTCCATCTCCATTCGCCCGATACGACGATTCAACGGTCCGTGGCGAGACCGATCCAGGCGTCCACCTGTCCCGAAGCCGACAACCACTCCAGCCACGCCCCCCACAGCGTTTCCCGCAGGTCGAGCGCACTTTCCCGGAGATCCAGCGTCTGGCCGGCATGCACAAGATAATCCGTCGTGCCGATGTCGCCGGCTTTCCACAGCCTTCGCAGCTGCTCCTGCTGCCTCTCGAGGCTCGCCTGTCCGGTCTTCCGCCAGTCTTCCCACGCCGTCTGCGCCAACCGGTAGCGCTCAGTGGCGCTGATCAGGCGAGCGCGGGCGCGTCGCGCCACGTCTTCCCGGGCCTGCTGCGCCCCGCGGCGTTCGGCCGCCGCCGCATCCACTTCGTCACCGAACCGGTTGAGCAACGGCAGTGGGATAGACAGCTCCACAACCGTGAGCCGGTCGCCTGCTTCGCTCCCGCCACCCAGGCTCAGCGTCGGATCCGGCCGCCGTTCCCTGCGGCGAAGTTCAATGAGGGCCTCGGCGGCATCCGCCCGGCGCCCGGCGGCGATGACTTCCGGGAGCGCCTCGATCAGGGACTGAACGTCGGCGCCATCGGGCAGGTCCGGCAGAGAGGAAGGGAGCGAAGGCCATTGTGACGGAGGGAGGTCCGGAACGAAAACACGCACCGCCTGTTTTGCTCCTGCAAGCGAAGCCGCCGCGGTCGCTCTATTGATTCGCGCTTCCACGGATGCAAGACGCGCCAGATCAAGTTCTACCTGGCTCACGTCGCCCGTCTCGAACCTGCGCTGCGCGAGCTCCGCGAAATCGTACATTAACCTCTGGCGCCGCGCGGCCAGGCTGTCGCGTTCGACGCCGGCCCGATGGGCGGCCAGGCCGTTCAGCAGGTCAATGGCAACGCCGCGGCGTACAAGGGTGACCGCCGTCTCGGCGAGACGCCGCTCCGATTCCGCGAGCGCGCTGTGGGCCCTGCCCTTACCGCCCCAGTCCACCGTATATTCGAGGCCGACCCAGAAGCGTGTTTCGTGCGTTCTTTCGTAGTCTGCATTGATCTCCGGGTTGTAAAGCGGTCGGGACGCGGCGTCTCGATCGCTCCGTCTCGCCTCCAGCGCGGCTCGAGCTGCTTTAACGCGGGGATTGGCGTCGACAACCGTCTGCACGAACCGCTGGAGCGCGGGGTCGGCCGGGGCAACGCCTGCAACGCTTTTCGCGTCAGCCCAGGCGACAAAGGGCGTGGACACGCCCAGGGACAGGATGAACCCCCACGATGATTTTCGCATAGACCCGCTTCCACATATTGCAGGTGGCCGCAGACTTACATTGAGAGGTACGGAATTTACTTGAACGTACAGAAAATACGAGTATCCGACAATGTATAGGCCATCGTCATAAAAAGCGACGCCGGGACGAGAAAACTCGCCCCGACATCGGTAAACGCCTCAGCCGCATTGGTCTGGCCGAATGCTTGCAGGTCCGTTTGCGCTGGATGCTATTGCATAGACCAATTACACCGGACGCAGATTCATGCGATCCCAGGATCAGTCTGGATACTGCAATCAGCCGCCCCCGCGCCGCTACAGCGCGAAACCGAGACTGACCCCGCCCCAGACCCTGTTTTGCTCGTCCTTGCTCCGATGGAAATCGAAATCCATGGCCTCTAGTTCTTCGGTCCGGCGTATGAAACCGATGGCGGGCGACAACGAGAAGTAGCTATGGCTGACACCAAGCGAAACCGACGCACCGGCGTGGTTGAATTCGAATTTACCGGTGGTGTCGCTGTATCCGATATCGGCGGAAACGCCCAGTGTGACGTTCCCCTCCGGAGTTAGTTGAACTTCATGACCGATGCTGCCATTGACATACCAGTAATCGAACTGGCCCAGGTCGCGATAGATCGTAACTGACGGGGAGCCGGCAACATCCAGACTCGCGCCTGCAAAAAACTCGGTGGTAAGTCTTTCACCCTTCTCCAGGCTTGGAAACGTGTATTGGATCATCCCGACGGTCAGCCCCACGTTTTCGTACTGTTCTCCCAGATTGCGGTCGTACGTAACCGTGAAGTCGAGTTCATCGCCTGCCTCCTGAATGCTCCTATGCTTTAGTGCCCAGGAACCCCAGATGTTGAACGAGAAACCGGAATCGCCGAAGCCCAGGGTAAGAGAGGGTTGCGTGGAAGGCCTATCCGTAAAGGCCACGCCGCGGAAGACGTAATGCGTGACAAGATCCATGCTGCCCTCAACGGAAATATCCTCTATCTGGGCGAATGCGGGACCGGCAAGCAGGCTGAGCGTGACGACGAGAACGAGCGTGCGATTTGGCATGTTCTTCATTCCTCCATTCTTTTCCGGTGATTTCCCCGACGGATCACGACGGAAGTTGATGTTACTATAGAGGCGGCGTGCCAGGGAAAGATCCTGGGGGAGGTTAGCGGGTTTGGATCTGCAACAGGCACGATGCCGATCGGTTGCACTGGATCGGATTCAATACGAATGGTTCTTTCAGACACCAAAACGTCTAATCTTAGGGTCGCGCCGGTTCAATGTCAAGTTGAATTTTCGCAAGCCGCGCCTTGCAGGCGAGAGGGCCGCCGGCACAGCAGATTCCGCTTCGCTGACGGCGTTTGTAGAGTTACGCAGAGAGCCACTCTCGAACCCGGATCCATGAAGCCATCGTGGTAACGGGTTCGATACCAACTCTGCGCGTTAGCGCGCGTTCACACGGGACCTACCTCACGAACAGCATGTCGCGGTACGTCGGCAACGGCCACAGATCGTCCGGAATCACTTTCTCCAACCTGTCCGCCACCTTGCGCACCGCGTTCATCGCCGGGATCACATTGTCTCGCATGTGGACCACCTTGGACGACATCTCGTCTCCGCCGAGTTCTTCGTTCTGCGTGTCCAGCCGGTCCAGCGTATCACTCAATTCATCGATCAGGCCTGAAACCCGCACGATGTTGCTTTCGAGACCCTTTGTGGAGCCGCTCGCCTTCTTCGTCCCGTTCCACGCCGACGTGAGATGCTCGAGGTAGGCGACCGCAGCGGGCAGTATCATGCAGCGGGCCATGTGCGCAACTGTTTCGCCTTCAATATTGATCTTGATGAAGTACTGTTCGGTGAGTACCTCCAGCCTGGCCCCCAGTTCGCGTGGGGTCAAGACGCCGTACCTGTCGAAGAGCTCCCGGTTTTTGGGTGAGGCGAGCGCTGCCAGCGCATCGACCGCCGAGCCCGAGTTGAACAGCCCGCGGCGAGCGGCCTCCTCGACCCACTCGGTCGCGTAATTGTCGCCGTTGAAAATGATCCGCTTGAAAGACGGGATCTCGTTTGCCAACAGCGTCCAGAGCGCATCCTCGATCGAGGTGCCGGCGTCGACGATCGGCTCCAGCAGCTCCGTCCAATTGTCGATCGCCTCCGCCACGATCGTATTGAGGACGGTTGCCGGCAGCGAAATATTCGCGGACGAGCCGACCGCGCGGAACTCGAACTTGTTCCCGGTGAAAGCAAATGGAGACGTTCGGTTGCGGTCACCGGAGTGGCGCGTAAGGTCAGGGAGGACATTGACTCCCAGGCCGAGGAGCCCATCGTGTTCCCGCTTCTCCGCCTTTCCGGATTTCTCGAGCTGGTTGAAGATGTCTTCGAGCTGGCTGCCCAGGAACACCGAGATGATGGACGGCGGGGCTTCATTGGCGCCCAGGCGGTGATCGTTCCCGGCGCTGGAGACGCTGGCCAGGAGCAGGTCCTGATGTTGCTCGACCGCGCTCATCACGGCTGTACAGAAAAACAGAAACATCAGGTTGTCGTGTGGCGTGTCGCCTGGATCCATCAGGTTACGGTCCGGAGTACCGAATGACCAGTTCAGGTGCTTGCCGCTGCCATTGATCCCTGCGAAGGGCTTCTCATGCAAGAGGCAGATGAATCCGTAACTGCGCGCGCTTCGCTCGAGGATCCTCATCATCAGTTGCTGATGGTCCGACGCCACGTTCGCATTTTCGTAGACCGGCGCCATCTCGTATTGCCCCGGCGCCACCTCGTTATGGCGGGTCTTCATCGGCACGCCCAGCCGGTACAGTTCCATCTCGATGGACTGGATGCACGCCAGCACTCGCTCGTGGATCTGTCCGAAATAGTGGTCGTCGAGTTCCTGCCCCCTCGGAGGCTTTGCCCCGAAGAGCGTCCGGCCCGAGGTCATGAGGTCGGGTCTACGGTAGTAGAACTCGCGGTCGACGAGAAAGAACTCCTGCTCGGGACCCAGGCTGGCCGTTACCATCCCGGCGTCGATACCGAAGAGCTTGAGCGCCCGTCGCGTGACACGGTCGAGTGCGTCCATCGAACGGAGCAGCGGGATCTTGGCATCGAGACTCTCTCCCGTCCAGCTCGAAAAGGCGGTGGGAATGCAAAGGTAAGTTGCCGACTCGCCGCCCATGATGAAAGCGGGAGACGTAGGATCCCAGGCTGTGTAACCGCGTGCCTCGAAGGTGGCCCGTAAGCCACCCGAGGGGAACGACGACGCGTCCGGTTCGCCCTGTACCAGTTCCTCGCCGCCGAATTCGGTGATTGCCCGGGCATCAGCGCTTACTTTCAGGAAGGAGTCGTGCTTTTCGGCCGTGTGCCCAGTGAGCGGCTGGAACCAGTGCGTGTAGTGCGTCGCGCCCATCGAGAGCGCCCAGTCCTTCATCGCCGCAGCCACGGTGTCTGCGATATCGGAATCGAGTTGTTTCCCGTGGTGAATCGTCCGAACAAGCTGATTGAATACGTTTTCCGGAAGCCTCGACTGCATTTCGCTCAGTCCGAAAGTGTCTTTGCCGAAGATGTCAGGCAGGAGATCCCTGTCGCCCGATCGGGATTCCGGCTTACTGTTCCAGGTTTTGGCGGCACTGACGGAATCGAAACGTCTCTGGATCCTCATTGTGAAGGCCATCCTTATGAATTGGTGTGGGTGCGTGCATGGGTTTTCCCGCCCGGTCAGCGAGGCGAGTGTCTCGTGCTCTCCGGAAACCGAAACAACTGGGGCCCGGTTCAGACACAAGGAAGAAACTTATCATTATGTGCGATTCCAGTCAATGATCAACGTGACCGCCGTTTGGCCTGCGCGTCTTTGACACGGTCGAGCCGGTCCAGGCATGCTGCCCGGCCGAATCGCTCCGTGACGTGTCAGTTACCCGATCAACAACCGCGAACATCCGTTTCGATTCCATTCCTCCGTTCCAGGACCAGGCGATCACCTACGCAAACCAGTAAGAAAAGAGTTCCGCCTGCCTGAGGTAGAACTTCAGCCGGATTGCCTTACCCTTCAGCGGATCCAGATCCGTTCGCTCAAACCACGTGATCCAATGGGAGATCGCGTCTCCGTCCAGCCTGGCGCACCGGACCGCGGCGTATTCCGGCGCGTGGTATCCGTCCTCTTCGAATACGGAAGCCGACAGTTCTCCGCCCCTGGCATCCGCGTTCACATGGAGTCGCCCGCCCGGACAGATCATCGGCTCTGTCAGAATCCATCCCGCCTGTTCCCCGGCAGCGAGACTCGCGAACCCGTCCCGACGAAGCCGCGCAAGCCCCGGAAGTTTCATGTAGGACAACCCATGGCTATGCACTGCCATTCCATAGTAAAACCAGAGTTCGTCCCCCACGACCACCGGCGAGTTGGATGGCCAGATCACTCCGGAGTCCAATCCTCCGGGCGTATTGTCCAGAAACGGCACGCGACCTTCCGACCGGTTCCAGTGAATCCCGTCCCGGCTCGTTACCAGTTCGACGAAACAGCGGCCCAGCATCGCGGAATGTGCCGGCCAGTCCGGCAGCCGGTAGGGGAACCGTTTGGGGCGCTCCTCGGCAAACCCTTCGTGCACGCACAGCAACCCCACGTACATTCCTTCGTAAAAGAAGACGCCGATCGTCTGGAATTCCGTCCCGGCCGGATCGTCGCCGTCCGGCGCGAGTACCGTTTCGAGTTCGGTCCACCCGGTCAGATCCTCGCTCTCGCTTCTGGCGATCAGACGAATCGAGAGGCCCTCGGGATCGATCGCTTCGTCGGGTCGGGCGACCTGCGGGCGAAAATAGGCCACGTAGCGTCCGATATTCCCGTCCCATCCCGCCAGACAGTTCAGCCCGTCGGAATGCCCGATGCGACTGGGTACGCGCACCTTTTGCACGTTGGACCAGGACACGCCGTCAGGCGAGAAGCTGATGTTGTGGGGGTAATACAGCATTTTGTATCTGCGGGCGTCGTCTGAATCGTAATCGTCGATAACGACGCTCGGCAAACTCCCCGGCGGCTCGAACAGGACGTTATTTTCCGTACTGCCGTTGATCTCAACCCGATTCAACGCCGGAAGCCGCCAGTGAACGCCGTTATGGGACTCCGCGTAGGCCACAACCGGCGTCCCGCCCCCGTATCCGAAGTCCCTGATTCCCGGGGGCTTCGTCTGGTAGTACATTTGAAACAACCCGGAGGGGCTGCGAACCACCGACGTGGGCGTCAGGTCAGGATTGAGTTTCGGAACGCCGCCCTCACGCGGTACCCGGTCCTCCTCGTACCGCACGCCCTCTCGCGCATCGTGAAATTGATTGCCTACGAGCAGCGGGTTCCCGACGTATTTGACCGGAGAGTGATATCGCCGCGAAACACGAAGTGTCTCCGCGACCCCCTCGTCATCCAGGAACAACTGGCGGTTGCCTTTCAACTGCATGTGAGAAACCCCCGTGGCGACAAGAGAAACCAAGACCATTCGAGGAATCGGCGACCGAGCCGGGGTTATCTGTTCCGTTCGTTCCTGCCGACAGGTAATTTCGCCTTTGCGGCAACGCTTGTCAACGGGTACGGCTTCCAGACCACGAAAAAAGGTCGGGAGATCCCGACCTCGTAAATACTCTAAACTCGTTAGACTGTGACCAGAGGAGAGTTGTCAGGAATTCCACACAACATCCGGGGCTGACACAATGACAATGGTGATAGATCGGCGCCAAGCCGTTTGAGAACAATCGTGTCAAATATCGAACAAGGTATTTTTCTACCCCCCCACCGCCATCCCGAAGACCGCGGCGAAGAGGATGAAGTCCGCGAAGCTGATCTGTTCATCGCCGTTCAGGTCCAGGTCCGCATCGAAATTCGGATCGCCCGGGCTTGTGCCGAAGCCGCTGGCGAAAAGCAAGAAGTCCCCAAACCCGACGTTGCCGTCACGGTCGAAATCTGCGCGTCTCGGATCGATAACCGGAGCATCCTCGTAAACCGGCCGCCCTCGCACGGCAATACCCCGGGGTCCGTCTTCCAGCGGCAGCGTCTTGCGAATGAATCCCGACGCGGCATCGAAGAACAGCAGTTCGTTCGAGTCCTGGTTGGCCGCGTACACGGTCTCGCCGTCGGCCGACACGGCGACGTCGCGCGTTTCGCGCCCGCGTGCCGCCCATTTTAGAACAATGCGATTGAGCTCCGTGTTGATAACGAGCATCCTGGCGTTGGTCCGGTCCGTGGCATAGAGGCGTTTCCCGTCCGGCGACAGGGCAAGCCGGAAGACGCTCGCCGACGGTTGGTCGATCTTGCTGATCACCTCGTTCGTTTCGGTATCGATGACCGAAACGCCGGCCCCGTCGCCGCTGCGTCCGAACCTGGAAACGTAGAGGCGGTCTCCGGACGGAGAAAGCAGCAGTGACCGCGGCGAGACCGGCACGTCGATGCGGTGGGTCACCTGCCCGGCTTCGATATCCACCACCATCACCTGATTCCCGTCGATGTCCGCCGCGTATAACCACTTTTCATTCGGGCTCACCGCGATGCCAAATGGACCCCGTGACTGTTCCCCTGCACCCGAAACGGGCGTGGAAATGCGCCGTCGCTCCCGGAGGCTGCCCACATTCACCACCGATACGGTCTGGTCCGCGGCATTGCTCACGTACACACGCGATCCGTTTCGGGACATCGCCAGGTCCAGCGGTTCACGCCCCACCCTGATTACCTGGACTTCGTGCGTGGCCGTATCGATCGCCATCAGCTTGTTTTCCGCACCGTCCGCGTCCGCGCTGTTGTTGGCCACGTACACGTACCGCTCGTCGGGTGTCAACAACGCGCTCAAGGGGTCGCCGCCCAGCGGTATCCGGGCCACTTCACGGTCCAGACCCGTATCGAACACGGCCAGTTGCCGCGAACGGCGCAGCGCCACGTACACGACCGGCTCACCGGAAAGCGCAAGCACTTCAAACCGGAGTGGTGGCAGTTCCTCGGCGGGATAGACTGTCTCATTGCCCTGGCTGTCCTGAGCCCGGAAGCGGTACGTAAACACGGTTCCGCGTTTTCGACCGGGAAACTCGGCGGAATAAAACCGTCCATGTTCCGGCTGCAACACCGATGTCCGGACCGGCCCGCCGTCGATCCGGTAGTCGGCCTCGACCTGAACAATCGGGTCCTCATCCAGGATGCGAATGTGAAGTCTATACGGCCCCGCCGGGCTCGGCGTGTTGTTCGGAAGAACGGTCGGCTGAATATCCGGAAAGCCCGGAAGGGCCGTACCCAGCGTAAAGTCGACCTCCGCCACGCTCCTGCCCGGAGCAACGCGAACCACGTCCGCAACGTCCCGAATCGCCCGGTTGTCGTAGTACTCCTCCGGGAAGCCGGATTCGAACTCGCTGTAGATGCCGCTGAAATTCCGTGTGGTAACCGATCCGCCCACGGGTTCGATACCCACGTGATATTCACCGGGCGGCAGGCCCTTGATTTCATACGCCCCGTCTCCGCCGATTCCCCGGTTTTCACCGGTTGTCCCGGACAGGACACCCGCGGCGAATTCACCGGTGTCCACGCGATATGCCACCATGTGTACGCCAAATGCCCCGGAACCGTCACGGTGCGTCACCCTTCCGGAAATAGCGCCGGTGGAAAGTCTCGCCTCCGTCGATGGATACAGCGCCGCAACCCCGGCACGGTCATCCGTCGTTAGCGTTCGTTCCTCCCCAAAGTAAAAGGGATACATCGACGGGCGAACGGTTCGATCACCCGCCAGCGGCGAATGGGCAAGGCCCAGCAGATGGCCGATCTCGTGGACCAGCACATCCTGCATATCCACAAGTCCGCCCTCCTGATCGGGATTTCCCGCCGAATAGGAATAGTCTCGACCGTTGAAGACGATGTCCACGTCGGTTATGTGGCCCTGGACGTCCCAATTCATCCGCGCGAATGCAATCACACCCCCGCCACCGCGTTCCGGGAAATTACTGGCGCTCCGGTCATAGGCAATGACGTTTTTTCCGTCGGTGGTTGACACTTCCAGATTGCCGACGCCGCGGTTCCTGAACGAGGCGAATGAAATGGGAACTTCCTCCCAGGCTGCGAAGCTGTCGTTTACCAGGCGTCTTACATGTCTGTCCAGGAAAGGAAACTGATCGATCTTGAGCCAGAATTCGATCGCGCGCGCCTTTCCCGCCGACCATCGCACCGTGACAATCTGACCCTGCCTGTTACGGTGCATCTGAAACACGTAGGAAAACGCAGGAACCGCCAGAAAGGAGCCCACCGTCAGGGACACAAGAAGCCAGACGAACAATCGACGCGTTCCGTTTCGGGTATTGTATCTCACGTTTCAGTCCTGTTGAATCAGCACGGGTTCGGGCGTCTCCTGGTCCACGTACCACACCTCATGTCGACCGTCTCCGTCCAGGTCCGCCCGCGCTTCCGCAACGAACGTCGATCCTTCCACCGTCACCCGGTACCGGAACCTGCCGGGCACGTCGTCAAGCTTGAGGATCTCACCGTTTTTTTCACGGTCTACAGGTAGATAAGTTCCATATTCCTTCAGGTGGGCGCGCTCCAGCGCGTAGATCAATTCCAGGTGCATTCGGGCGCGCGCACGTTCGCTCTCATCCGGAGTCCGCGCCGTAAGCCGGACGATCATCAAGGCGCAGAACATGGCCAGCAACAGGACCGGCGCCAGATGTTTCCTGACGGAAAGACCGCGTTGAGATTCATCAGGCACGGCTACTTCTCCCCTTCGATCCCTGAAGACGTCCAAACGTACAGGTTCAGCCGCTCATCAGTGCTCGTCTCCCATCGGGAGACGACGTTTATCGTATCATCAAGTGCGGACAAGGGTTCGGCGGCAACGAATGGTCTGATCACACCCGGCGTCCATGAGCGGGTGCCGTCGACGTCACCGAAGGCGAGCACCCGATAAGGCCCGGGCGGCAACGCTTCGAAAAAATACGAAGAGTCTCCGGGCGCAATAGTGATCGCATGCGTCACTTTCGGCGCCGAAGCCGGCCGCGCCTGCACGACGATGGGTGTATCAGACGGTACAACGGAACCGCTCAAGGCGCCCTGATCCTCTGGCGACGCAACCGAAAACCGGAACAGGATCTCACCTTCGGCCGGGTTGCCGGAAACGTCCGAAAGCCGGTCGGACCGGGCTCGCAGAACGTAAGTCTTCCCCGGCGCCCAGGCCTGGAGGGGCCGGAATGCAAGCCGGTTGGGCAACGGCCACGAAATCCGTCCCTCGGGGGCGTCCGTACTGTCCGAAACGGCCCAGACGTCAGGATTTGAGTCGTCAGACATCGCCTCGTTGAAATCGACTCGCAGCGCGACGTCCTGCGATACGTGCCGTGCGCCAACTTCGGGATTGACACGAACCGGAACCGGCGGTCGGCGGTCGGGCTGCCCCTCGCCGCGCACCGCCGCCGCCTCGCCGGGCGCGATCTGATTCCCGAAACGGTCTGAGATTCCACCCAACGCCACGCTGTATTCCGTCCCGGCGGTCTGCGGGCCGGTAACCAGCCACACCCGGCTGGAATCCGTCGCGTCCGTGTATACGGCCTGAACGTCGAGAAACCCAGCGCCGCCGGAAATGCGGGGCGGCGAGGACAGGTTCACGGGTTCGTCGAACCGCAGCGACAGCCGCCGCCGGTCGGGCGTCCTCGCCGAAACGAAACGCGGCGGCACGCTGTCACGTACCGCCATCTTCAGCAGACTCAATCGCACACGCCCGTCGTCTGATCCGAGCGGGACGTCCCCCGGCGGGACCGCAATGGGCTCACCCGGATTGTAGTCCTGGTCGCGGTCTCCATCCTGGAACGCGAATACCCGGTACCGTCCGGCCCCCAGTCGTACAAAACGGTAAGTCCCGTCGTCGCCGGGCTGCGTCACATAAGCGGGAGGGTCTTTCGCGGGATCGGGGTCGCCGGTCCCCCTCAGATCGTACGCCCAAACGTAGACCTGTCCCCGCTTCCCGGTTTTCTGTTCGACGCTTCCGTGGATTTCACCGCGACTCAACCGATCACCGGTGGAGAACGCGAAGCTGTAGGTCGCCTCCATGCGGTTGGACGACTCGTCTGAACTGCCTGCGCCAACCGATACAACGTAGGTACGATCCTCACGGAGGCCTTCGCGTGGACGGATTTCAAGCTCCCGTCCCCGCCATCTGAATTCCGGATCGGTGGAAAAGCGCGGCGAAATGAAGATCGCGCGGGTGACCGATCGGCGGTTCATGGATTCGCTGAACCCGATCCGGATGCGGGTATCCGATCCAACGCCTACTGAGTCAGCCGCCGGCGTTGTGTGGACAACCCGCGGCGGGGTCGCGTCCGGAGGACCGCCGGGCGGCGGTCTGGGGTTGGCGCACGCGACTGCGAGAAGCGGAAGAAGGCTCTTCAGAACACGAACCGTCTCTTTCGGGATGGAAAATGACAGGTATGCCCCATATGGCCATCCGCCGACTTCCATGTCCGTTCTCACGTCGCTACGCTCTCGGATGCGCCTGCCGATAGGCCCTTTTTAACCGTTCCACACTCACGTGGGTATAAATCTGCGTTGTGGACAGGCTCGCGTGACCAAGCATCTCTTTAACCGCATTCAGGTCGGCGCCCCGGTCCAGCAGATGTGTGGCGAAGGTATGCCTCAGCGTATGCGGCCCCAGACGGCCCCTGCCCGTCGCCTGCTCGAGATGACCCACGACCCGGTCCTGAACCCCGCTTGCGCTCAATGCCCTGCCTGTGCGGCTCAGGAAAAAACGACGACGGTCGACCTCGGACGCATCCCCCGGCAACAGTTCCGGCCGGCGCGTGAGATACCTGCGAAGGGCCTCACGGGCCGGCATTCCAACGGGTACGAGTCGCTCCTTGCCGCCCTTCCCCGTTACCCGGACGGTACCGCTGTCAAGGTCCAGGCTGTCCATGTTGATTTCCGCAAGTTCGCGCAAACGGATCCCGGAACTGTAGAACAACTCCAGAATCGCCCGGTCCCGCAAACCCAATGCCGTATCCGGCGACGGATTCTCCATCACGCGCCGCACTTCTCCGAGATCCAGATGTACCGGAAGGGTCTTTTCCTGCCTTGGCGGACGGACCTGAAGCGCCGGGTTCTTCCGCAAACGGCCCAGGCGGCACAGAAAGGCGAAAAACGTCCGCAGCGAAGCCAGCTTCCGTGCGATGGAACGCCTGCCGAACCCGACGCCGTTGAGATGCCCCAGGAACGCCCGTATGTCCTCACGGGCGACGCTGCTCACGTCCGGGTTTTCCAACCCCGATCTGACCTGCAAGAATGAAAGGAACCCTTCCAGGTCCGTGCCGTAGGCCCGTGACGTGTGCGGCGAAAGTCGACGCTCGTCGGCGAGATGGCGCAGAAACTCCGCGATTAAAACGCGCATTCGCGTGGCACCCTTATCAGCCCGTTGAGAAAGTCCATCCGGGCTACGGCCGGCCCTTGCGGTCGAAATACTGCGTTGCGCGCCCTCGCCGAATCGAGGGATGGGACTCGGTTGCGCGCCTTGTCTTCGGCCACAATGGCTCGGCCTCGCCTGCAGAGCGACTTTATCAACGGACTGTTATTTCAAACTGATCCTGCCGTGGGATCGGCGTCCGCGGGCAATTCAACGGGGCCGGCGGCGGTTACCGGTTCGAAACCGGCATTCCGCAGGTGGTCCTGAATGCCGTCTTACACCCGTTCCTCCTGCGCGGCCGGCATCGTATGCCTGCACTTCAGGCAACGAAAGGACGACCGTCCGTTTCGACCGGCATGCTCGGCCAGAAACGGCCCGTTACACATTGGGCACGGCCGGTTCAGCGGCCGGTCCCAGCTCGCGTACGTACACTTCGGAAAGTTGCCGCAACTGAAGAACGTCCTGCCCCGCCGGCTGCTTCGTTCCTTGAGCTGGCCGTCGCATTTTTCCTGCGGACAGGGCACGCCCGTGGAAATCGACCGCGTATTCTTGCACTCGGGGTACCCCGAGCATGCGAGGAATCGTCCATTGCGTCCTGTACGAATGGCCATGTCCGATCCGCATTTCTCGCAAACTTCATCCGTTGGTTGCGGCTCGGAAGCTTCGAGCGGGTGGGTATTCCGGCATTCCGGAAATCCGGAACAGGCAAGAAAACGGCCGTTTCGACCCCATTTGATCACGAAAACCCGTCCGCACTTCTCGCAGATTCTGTCCGTCTCCTCCTGGAGTGACGCCTTCAGCTCTCTTCGCTGCCCTTCCGCCTTTTCCAGATCTCTGGCAAACGGCCCGTAGAAGTCCTCCACCACCTTCACCCAGCCTGCCTCGCCGTTTTCGACCTGGTCCAGTTCATCTTCCATCCTCGCGGTGAAATCCACGTTGAATACATCGGGAAACGCCTTGACCAGAATTCCGTTGACGGTTCGCCCCAGATCCGTCGGCGTAAACCGTCCGCTCTTCCTCGCCGTATAGTCCCGGTCCTGGAGCGTGCTGATAATCTGGGCATAGGTACTGGGTCGTCCGATTTCGCGTGACTCCAGCTCCTTGACGAGCGTGGCTTCGGAGAATCTTGGCGGCGGCTTTGTGAAATGCTGCTCGGGCAGCAGCGACATCATTGTCAGGAGATCTCCCTTCTTCAATCCATCGGGGAGCCGCGCCTCGGCCTGCTCGGCTTCGTCGTCCCTGCCCTCCGTATAGAGCGCCGTAAAACCGGCAAACTTGAGCTCCGACCCGGTTGCCCGCAACTCATACTCACCCGCCCGGATATCCACCGCGGTCCGGTTGAAAACGGCCGACGCCATCTGACAGGCGATGAACCGATCCCAGATCAGGCGATAAAGCTTCGCCTGATCGTCAGTCAGTTGCGCCTCGACGACCTCCGGAGGACGCTGCAGATCCGTGGGGCGTATCGCCTCGTGCGCATCCTGCGCCCCCTTTCCTTTTCGATACGTTCTTGCCCGGGCCGGCAGATACGCCTCCCCGAACCGCTGCCGGATATACTCTCTCGCCGAGGTTACAGCGTCGCCCGCCAACCGGGTGGAGTCGGTCCTCATGTATGTAATCAAACCGGTCGTTTCCGTCGCGTCTGCCGTGCCGCCCCGTACCTCGACGCCCTCGTAAAGCTGCTGGGCCACCTGCATCGTCTTCCGCGCAGTAAACCGCAGCCTTCTGGAAGCTTCCTGCTGCAGCGTACTCGTTATGAATGGCGGAGCCGGATTGCGCCGTTGCCTCTGCCGTTTCACGTCTGCGATGCGGTATCCGGGGGCTGAGGCCGCCGCACGCAGATCCAGAAGAATATGGTCCACCTCCACCCGGTTCTTCAACGCCAGCTTTTCACCCTTGAGCCGGACCAACCGCGCCCTGAACGGAACGGTATCCTCCCGTTTCACCTTCGCGTCGACGGTCCAGTATTCTTCCGGAACGAACGCGTCGATCGCCGCCGCCCTTTCGCAGATCAATCGAAGCGCAACCGACTGAACCCGTCCCGCGCTCAGACCGCCGTGAACCGTTTTCCACAGGAGTGGACTGACTTTGTAACCCACGAGGCGATCCAGAACCCTGCGGGCCTGCTGAGCGTCCACCTTCCTCACATCGATCCTGGAGGGATTGGCGACCGCCTCCCTGACCGCGCGTTCCGTAATCTCATTGAACGTGACCCTCTGGGCATCTTTGACCCGCTTGAGCGCCTCGGCCACGTGCCACGCAATGGCTTCCCCCTCCCGGTCGGGGTCCGTCGCAAGAATCAGCCGCCCTGCCGAGCGGGAGGCCGCGCGAAGCTCCTTGACGAATTTGTTTCGATCGCGGATTGTGCGATACGTGGGCTTGAATCCGTTCGTGACATCAATGCCCAGTTCCTTTTTCGGCAGGTCACGGACATGCCCCATGCTGGCCAATACCTTGAAGTCTTTACCGAGTATTTTGTTGATCGTCCTCGCCTTGGCCGGCGACTCGACCACCACCAGCGCATCCGGCATATTGTCTCCCAAAAGAACGAGCCACGTCGAAAGAAATCATCGAGTGACTCAGCCCGGTTACGATAGGTATTGAGACACGGAGAGAAAGGACCGGATTACTTGAAAAGCGATTCCCGACGATCTCCGCGCCTGCATCGTGTGAGGCATGCAACCCGTCCGATTCAAAAATACGAGCGCCCCGGAAAAAAGTCAAGAATAAACTAATAAATTATTGTAAAACATTTATTTATACAATACAACATCACTTGCTGGTTCCAGGCGTCTCTCAAGACGGCGGCCGGATGCCGGATTGGATCCGCCTGCCCTGCCGTTCCGATTGCGCCAGGATGGCCTCCAACATCAACGAAACAAGCGCCAGGCCCAGCGCAAGTCTCCATAGCTCCCGGCCCCCGCGCGCTGCCCGGACGGCGTCTGCCGGAGAGACCTCCGGTTCCACAAAGCGCAGACGGGACCCCTCGAACACTCTCTTGAGCCGATCCGCTGACGCAGACGCGGGGTCCCCCTCCGCGGCATCGACACGAACCGCGAACCGGTCCGCCAGACGGTCCCGCGCGTAAATCTCCCAGACTCCGGGAATATCCACCTCGCCGACCGGCCATACCGAGTGTGCCCCGCGCTGTTCGGGCCAGATCGTTCGAGCCTCGCCCTCTGGAGGTTTGAGCAGGGCCTCGCGAGCCTGGACCTCAGATCGGCTCCGATACACCCTGTCTCCCACGAAGTAGTCGGACCGGCCTGGAGAACCCGCCGCCAGATAACGGATCATCCGATGAATGAACGGAACGAAGATTCCCGTCAGAGGCAGGTCGGTCCAGCTCAGATCGGAATTCAGGCCGGCGGCAAACAACGCCACGCGACCCGCGCCGATGCGGGTTTCGGCCAGAGCGGGGTCGCCGCTGCGGAACAGGAGAACGGGCTGCGATGAGCCGCCCAGCCGAATCCGGCAGTACGCGTAGAACCGGGGCCTTCGCAGCACTTCGGCCGAACCTTCATCGCTGAAGACCGCATGGTCAGGCGTTGTTTCACGCAGCCTGTGATAGGTGATGTTCTGTCCGGGAGAACCCTCCACGCCGACGAGCGACGCGGGAAACAGGACCGGCAGCAATGCGGTATTGTAATGCCGAAAATCCACCCGGTCCCCCAGGACGACCAGCAGGCCCATTCCGCTTTGCACCCGGTATTCAAGGGCCTTCAAGGCGCCGGCTGACAACCGGGACACGTTGAACAACAGGGCCGCGTCCGTCCCGTGCAAGAGGTCCGCATTCAATTCATCTGGCCGGACCGATCGGACCGATACCGAATGCCCTGAACCTGCTTCCAGCGCCCTTGCGACGAAATAGGTCTCGTCATCGTTTTCGGCAATCAGAAGCACGCTCACGCGCTCGGGGATGTTCAGGACCGACGTGTAGACGTTGTCCGCCGCCATGTCGTCGTCAACGAGCTCGACACGCAAGGGAACCTGTCCTCCCCTTTCCGGAACGAACCGGAAGTGGAGACGCCGGGAGGTACCGGGCTCTGTACGTATCACCTGCTGACCGATCCGGCGTCCGTCCAGATAAACCTGTACCGGCGACCGCAGCCGGACGGGACCACCGTAATCCGTTAAAGACACCCTCAGTGTCGAAGCGTTTCCGGCGCCAAGGATCCCTTCGACGGGGGCCGCATGCCGGATGCCGGTATTGTCCGGCTCAGACGTTCGAACCGGTACGCAAAACACCGTAATGCCCGTTCCCGAAAAGAGCGTATCGGGAATCTCAGACCAGCCGTTCGCGGCAAAATCCGAAACGACGAAGATCTCCCTGTTCGGAATCTCCGATTGAGCCGCGCGCGCCAGTGCAGCTATCAGCGCGGGTTGAAAATCCGTTCCACGTTGCGTGTACCGCAAGACCTCGAGCCTTGCCGCGAGACGGTCGGGACGCCCGGGTTCAATCTCCTCGACCCGGTCATCCACATGGAACAGACGCACATCGTCCTGTGCATCGAACAGCTTCAGAATTGCTTTCGCCCGGTTTCGAGCGCGGTCAAAAAGGGTTCCTTCGGGTACCCGGAAACTCATGCTCAGCGATCGGTCCAGCAGAAGCGACGCAGACGTTCGCACCGCACCATCGCCCTCAACGCCCTTTATCCTGGGACGCGCATAGCCAAGTACCAGAAATACGATGATCAGTGTGCGAAGAATCAGCACGAGGAGTTGCTTCAACCTGAACCGGCGCATTCGATCCTGTTGAAGCGCCTGAAGGAGAGCCACGTTGCTGAATGCCACCGTCACGGCCCGCCTGCGGTTAAGCAGATGAATCGCCAGCGGCAACAGTGCGGCCCACAAGCCGTGCAGTACTGCGGGTGATGAAAAGGACAGTCCGAACATGACGATCAGACCCGGAAACGGAACCTGCTAATGAATCCGTGGGGCCGGTTAATAAAAAAAGCCTGCTTATCAATTGATCGCAGGCTGAGGTTCCTCCCAAAAGGTTCCATCAGGAATGAAGCTTCTCTTCTTCTTCAATACAGGTGATCAGGGCTTCACTGTCTTCCGATTCAATGAGGTGCCGGCGAAACGCCTCGCCTTTGAGCAGCCGCGAGATACGCGCCAGCGCCTTGATGTGCGGACCCGAAACGTCCATTGGTGACACCAGCAGGAAGAAGATGAAGGTCGGCTGGTCGTCCAGGGCGTCGAAGTCGACACCTTCCCGCTTGATGCCCAGCACGCCACCCAGTTCGCTCACGAACTCGGACTTGCCATGCGGTATGGCGATGCCATGACCGATTCCGGTGCTCATGATTTCCTCGCGAAGCAGCACCGCTTCGAGAACCTTTTGTCGATCGGTGACTTTTTCGCTGTCTACGGCATCGACCAGCTCCTTGAGAATTTCCCGTTTGTTCCGGCCCCTCAACCCGGCGATTACCGACCTGCCTGAAAGAATCTCCATCAGGGTCATGAATCCGTCTCCCGCGAACACCCCGAAACCACCGTTAACCTCAATTCCGCAAAAGCCGCAACGCGACAACTCGACGAAACCCTTCGAAACAGGCCGAAATGGTCGTCATGAAGGACATTTT
>JAPPJY010000045.1 GCA_028874335.1 Gemmatimonadota bacterium
GGTTGATCACGTCCAGTTCATCCGGCGTGAAGACCTGGCGCAGGACGACGAAACCGAAGGTCTTGTAGTGTCGATACTGTTGTTCGGTCAACATGACGCGGCTCCTTCATTCTCCAGGTTGCGGCTTCCGATATGCGATCTCCGATACGAGGCTTTCTATAAACGGCGCAGTATGCGCTGCAGGCGCAGCCACCAGACGATCCAGACCGCTTCGTTGATCACGCCTTGGGAAAGTTTCGAGGTACCTGAACGCCGGTCTACGAAGATGATGGGGATTTCACGCACGCGGTATCCCTTTCGCCAGCATCGGAAATTCATCTCGATCTGGAAGGCGTATCCGTCGGACCGGACACGGTCCAGGTCGATGTGCTCGAGCACTTCGCGCCGGAAGCATTTGAAACCCGACGTGGTGTCCCGGATGGTCATGCCCGTGACCACGCGTGTATAGATGTTGGCGAAATAGCTGAGCAATAGCCGGGACATGGGCCAGTTCACCACGTTGATGCCACTGATGTACCGGGATCCGATCACGACGTCACAGGACGCGATCTCTTCAATAAACTTAGGGATCATGGCGGGATCGTGGGAAAAGTCCGCATCCATCTCGAAAACGCAGTCCACGTCCTGCTGGATGGCGTACATGAAACCCGCCACGTAGGCCGAGCCCAACCCCAGCTTTTTGGGCCGATGCAGGACGGTGATCCGTTCGTTCTCCGCGGCCATTTTATCGGCGAGCTTCCCCGTCCCGTCCGGCGAGTTGTCGTCCACTACGAGCACCCGGATGTCCGGACCCAGCGCCATCAATTCGGGCAGAAGCCGCCGGATGTTCTCGAGTTCGTTGTAGGTGGGGACGATGATCAGGGATTTCATGATTTCCAGTCGGTTTCAGGCCCGGTTTTTCAGGCGTTTTCTGATGCGCATGGCACCCGCGGCGATCAAACCGGCCAGCACCAGCGTACTGGCAATCCGGCTCACCAGGTGGCCTGCAGTGAAGCTCAGTGGTTCGAACGTCATAACCACTTCGTGCCTGCCTTCCGGTACGACCACGGAGCGAAGCACGTAGTTGGTCTTGTGTATCTCGGCAGGGAGACCGTCCATCGTGGCCCGCCACCCGGCTGGATAGTAGATCTCGCTCAACACCAGCAGAGAAGGCGCGGCCGCATCCACGGCCATCTCGATGCGGTGCGGCGTGTGGAGCGTGATTTCCACGGACGAGTCGCCCAGTGGACCGAGCCGCTCCGCGACCGGTTTTTCCAGGATCGCGTATTCGCCGGGACGGAATCCTGGATCTCTCATCGCTTCGAAGATGGCGTCCTTCTCGGCGATGACCCGCACGCTGTCCACCAGGAAGGCCCTCGGCAGGGCGGTTTCGTTCCGGTACAGGTAACCGCCCTCGGACTCGACTACTGGCGTAAGTCCACCGCTCTCAACGGGTTGTTGGGAAACCAGGTACCGGGTGTTCAACATATTCAGCACAGGGAAGGTATTTAACCCGACCTGGTCCATGAGTTCCTGGTAAATACCCATTTTCGCAGGGTGATAGCCTCCAATGGTCGAAATTCCGAAGTACCCGTATTCGTTCGAATTGAACTCATTGACGGGTAGTATCCGGTACAAACCGGTATCGTCCTGCATTGCGTTTACGATTTCGGTCTGCCGGGCGGAATAGTAGGTTTCGATCCGCGTAGGATCGTCCTGAGGATCTATGAGCTTGTCGGCTACCAGCAGCAGGTCGACCACGAGCAGAACACTGATGCCGGTCACGAACAGGGCCGGATTCCTGCGGGTAGTGAATATCAGTCCACCTGCTGCGCACAGAAACAGTGCCATGATCCACAGATCTCTCATCAGCAGGTCGAAACGCATGTCATTGATCCGAGCCTGGTAGTCGGGGTTGTTCACCAGTGCTCCCCGCGATCCGTGCGCTGCGTCTGCACGTTCATAGATGCCGGTCATAAAGGCCTGAAAGGAGAATTCGAACATGGTCAGCAGCAGAACAAGCAGGAGCACACCGCCAACGACTGAGATCAGTCTGCCCGTAAAGATACGAAGGCCGTCTTTCCCTGCCCTGATTCGGCCGACCAGGGCATGCATTCCGTAACCCGCGAGCAGGGCGACGGCAAACTGCAGAAGTACCAGGATCATGACGGGTGCGCGGAACTTGCCGAAGAAAGGAACGAAGTGAAGCATGACGTAGGATACGGGAGGAAGGTGCCGTCCGAAGGATACCAAAAGGGCCAGGATCGCCGCGATGACCAGGAACAGCGTCATGCGCGATCTGTTCAGAACGATTCCCGTCACGGCCAGGACGACGACGACGATGCCCAGGTAGTTCGGGAAATCGGTAAACGGCATGTCGCCCCAGT
>JAPPJY010000016.1 GCA_028874335.1 Gemmatimonadota bacterium
TAATACAATGACTTGGGTATGGAAACTACCTTTTTTGTGAATTATTCAGGCTAAGTATTGGACATGGATGGACAGAACATGGACAACAGACAGTGGCCCGGATCCGTGGAAGACCATAGATCACTAGCTGACGCGTACGCGCGGATCGACATGTCAAGAAGAAACTTGGAACTGTTACACGCCGAGGTCAACAATTTCGTTCGAAAGACAGTAGAACAGATGATTAGAGGCTGGTCGAGAGAGCGCAATACCTTCGTTGTAAATTTACCGCCGGCAGATCTGGCACATAAGGGAAAAGTAAACAATAAGATTCGACGATTGTGTGGGAGTATAACCGAAGACCTGCGATCTGCACTAGACTATGGCATTACCAAAGTAGCCAACGTGACGAAGCCCGATATGGTCGAGAAAGAGAAGCGAGCTGTGCAATTCATAATTGCACCCAACGAGATGAGTTTTAAAAGGCATGCGAAGCGCGCTTTGAAGTACGTGGGAGTACCCGTCAAACGCTGGATAGAAAATTTGCAGCCATATCATGGCAATCAGGTATTGGAATTCATCGGAGGTGAAAGCGGTAGTGCGAAACACCGCAGCCTCCCGAAAGTACGGCACGCAACAAGCTTGACGATTGTTCTTCAAGAAGATACGGGGCGGAGCACTTGGGAAGACGGCGGCTGGTGGGTCTTCCCCACAGGTAAAGGTCACGTTTTCTTAACACGGGCTGGTCCGAGTCAACTGATCATCCGCAAAAAGCACGACGCATTAACTGTTTTTCCAATATGTATCGAGCACACACAGGGTATCATCAATACATTAGAGTACTATCTGCAAACCGGCCATCTGCCGAAAAACGAAATTCCGGCCGATCACTCGGTACGCCAAAAGATGACGACTTTCGAGCCAGAACGAAGCATCGTTCCTGCGCAAGACAAACGTAGCCTTGAAGAGATCCTCGCTGGACACGCCAACGACATTCCTAAAGAGGAATGGGATCGGCTGCCGGACGACCTGATCGAGAACCTGGACCATTACACCGCCGGAGCGGACAAAAACGCCGACCGTCCAGGAAGGAACGTCGAAGAAATACTGGAAGACTACGTGGGACGAGTGCCGGCGGAGGAATGGGCAAGGCTTCCGCCGGACCTGATAGAGCGGCTGGATTACTATACCTCGGGAGCCGATGTGTGAGCGCCGTATTCGTGGACGCTTCCTATTTCATCGCCCTGTTCCGCCCTCGAGACCGGTGGAAGGCCGTCACGCAAGAGGCTCGCAGGCGACTCGGCGACGTCGAGTTGGTGACTACCGACGAAATCCTGATGGAGTTCCTGACCGGCATATCCAGGGTGAGTCCTGCTGTGCGAGAGCAGGCGTTGAACGCGGTGCAGGAAATTCTGCGTGACGGCAATATCCGCGTCGTCCCGCAGTCGCGTCCGTCTTTCCTTGATGGTCTCAATCGGTTCCGCCAACGTCTTGACAAGTCCTACAGCCTTCAGGATTGCATTTCCATGAACGTCATGGAAGCAGAGGGGATCACCGACGTTTTGACCAGCGACCACCACTTCAAGCAAGAGGGATTCACGATCCTGATGGACTCGACTTCGTAGGAACAGACGCGGCTGTCAGCAAAGCCGGATGATGCGCTGAGGTCAAAGCATCGCTTTCGTCGCAGCCCCGGCATCATATGGAAACAGGAGAATGTGACGTGAAGAAGCCTGATATTTTGAAGAAGCGCAATAGGCGAGTGATCCTGAAAAACAGTAAGCCTGAATCCACTCGGGAAACCGAGGATGGAACTAAAGGGACGGAACGCGGCGTGGAAGACTCCCCACAAGAAGCCTCGAGTGTGTTGCGCAGGGTCGCCGACACCGCGGCGTCAGCCGCCCGGGGCGCATTTGCGAATGCAGCGGGCGGGACGGGTGTGGCCGCGAGACGAGTCAGGGCCGGTGGGAGGAAAGTCTGGGAAGTAACGGCCTCGTCTGCAGGTCAGGTGATGGCGTCTACGCAGGCCCTGCTGCCAGACAGCATTGCCGGTGACCTGAACAGGATGTTAGAAGGCATGGTTCAAAGCGGCGCCACGATTTACGACAAGGCCATGGACGCCAATTATCTTGACCCGTTGCTGAAGGCCGATCTAAGCGGCAGTTATCACAGGCTGTTTGATGGCGGCCACACGATCAGCGGGGCCTTCAACGCCGCCCGCGACGCGTTGCCGGACGACACCATCATCCAGGAAGCGCTGGGAACCATCAGGGGACTCCTTAAAGACGTAACGACGATCAGAGGACTACCATTGGCGAACTGGGACAAGGAAACCTTCGAACGCGTGGCAGGCGCGCTCGAATCGAAGTTCCACATACCCCGAGACTGGTTCTACGACCTGAACACCTACGACGCGGCAGAACTGCTGGCCGGCGCCCTCGGCGCGGTCGCCGTTGTCTTCAGTTGGAACCGCGCCGACACGGAGACCTTTGCGAAGATCGTTGGCGGAATGGGGTTGTCCGCGTCAATAAGCGCGAATCCATTGCTGTTGTTGGTCACCCTGGTCGCTCTTGCCAGGTCCTTTCATAGGGCACGACAAACAGGGGAGTATACCGAGTTTGCGGATGGGCAGTTCAAAGGGGTCATCGGCGCCGGGTCGACGCTGACGGCGGTTGGGCTGGTCGGGGTCGCCGGCGGGCCAGCGGGCCTGGCGCTGCTCGCTGGTCTCACGGCCGGCATTCTGGTCAACGCAGCCACGAAAAACGTCAGCATCGTCGAGGTGAGTCAATACGCAGCGACTGAGACAATGGCGCTCACTTCCAGTGTAAAGGGGGCGGCTGAAGCTCAGTTAGCGGGACTGAAGAAACAGGTTGTGCGATCCGCATTGGGTTCTCATATCCCCGCTTCCGGATCGTAGACGAAGTTGTTTTCTGAGTTGGCAAGCGTGGGGAGCTCCAGGTCCTTCTCTGACAGGATCGGATCGGAAACCGGCCATTCGATGCCGACGGCCGGATCGTTCCACAGGATGCCCCGGTCCAGGTCGGGCGCAAACTCCGCCGTGACCTTGTAGACGAATTCGGCCTCGTCGCTCAGCACGCAGAACCCGTGCGCAAATCCCTCCGGAACGTAGAACATCCTGAAATTCCCTTCCGACAGCACAACCCCCTCCCACTGTCCGAAGGTGGGCGCATTCCTGCGGATATCCACGGCAACGTCGAACACCTCGCCCTTTACAACCCGCACCAGCTTGCCCTGCGCCGCGGGATGCAGTTGATAGTGCATTCCCCTCAGAACGCCCCTTACCGAATGGGAATGGATATCCTGTACGAACTCGGCGGCAATTCCGTTGGCCTCGAAATCCGACTTCTTGTATGACTCCATCAGAAAACCGCGACTGTCCTCGAAGACCCGGGGTTCAACCAGAATAAGGCCGGAAATTCCCAATCTCTGAAACCGGAACGGCATTCAGTTTCCTTTCCCGGAAAAATTCGCACGACGGGGATTAGTGTCCTGCCCCAAAAATACCTCACCATTCGACCGCCGATTCATCCCGTCTCGCTACGTTCCCCTCGCTCGCCGACCATACGCAGGTCGGAGGCGCCTTGCGAGCCGGGCGACTCAGCGGTCGAATTCAGGCAACTTATTTCCGGGACAGAACACTACGACCGTGTGGACGATTCCTGCTTCCATCCTTCCTCGTCCACGTCCAGGCGTTTCAGCAGAGGTTCCCACCAGGCCCGGTTATCGGTGTACCAGAGTACCGTCTCTTTGAATCCGCGTTCAAAGGAAATTTCCGGCCGCCAATCGAGTTGCGTGCGCAGCTTGTTCGAGTCGAGAAGGTATCTCCGGTCGTGTCCGGGGCGGTCCGGAACGTAGACCTTGTGGGATCGGTCCAGCCCGAGTACATCCAGAATCGAATCTGCAATCGTCTCCACGTCCACCTCAACGCCGCTCCCAACGTTGTACGTCTCCCCGATTATACCCCGTTTCAGGATCAGGTCGATCGCCCGGCAGTGGTCCTCCACGTGCAGCCACTCCCGCTTGTTCCGGCTGCTCTTGTAGAGCGTCATCTTCTTTCCGTCGAGCAGGTGCGTGACGAACAGCGGGACCACCTTTTCCGGGAACTGATACGGCCCGTAGTTGTTCGCGCAATTGGAAATCGTTACCGGCAGCCCGAACGTAAGATGGTACGCCCGGACCGCCAGATCGGCCGCCGCTTTCGATGCGTTGTAAGGCGTACGCGGCTGATACGGGTCCGTCTCCGAAAAGCTCGCTTCAGAGTCCAGCGGCAGGTCCCCATAGACCTCGCAGGTGGAAATGTGGTGGAACCTGGCCACGCCGGCGTCGTGAGCCGCCCGCAGGAGACGCTGGGTCCCCAGCACATTGGTTTCGAAGAAGATGTCGGGATTGACAACCGCACGGCTGTTGTGCGACTCGGCGGCGAAGTTCACGATGCAGTCCGGCTTGTGCCGCTCGAGAAGGTCCCGCGTCAGCCCATAGTCGCCGATATCGCCCTGAACGAACTCGTACCTGCCGGCACAGGCGCCGGCCACGTCGGCCAGGTTTTCCGGAATCCCCGCGTACGTGAGCAGATCGTAATTGATGACGGTGTCGTCCGGGTACCTGGACAGCCAGTACCGAATGAAGTTCGATCCGATGAACCCTGCCCCGCCCGTCACGAATATCCTGCCCATATTGGTCCCCTATAAGTCCGTTGATAAAGTCGCTCTGCAGGCGAGGCATGGTGTCCCGTCCCGGAAATATGTCACCATTCATCCGCCGATTCATCCCGTCTGGCGGCGTTGCCTTCGCTCGGTGACCGTGAGCAGGTCGCCTTGCTCAGGCGCCTTGCCAGCCGGGCGACTCGGCGGTCGAATTTCGGCAATCTATTTCCGGGTCGGAACACTTGCCAATGTGGTCGAAGACAAGGCGCGCGACCGAGTCCCATCCAGCGATTCGGCAAGGGAGCGCAACGCAGTATTTCGACCGCAGGGGCCGGCCGTAGCCCGGATGGACTTTTTCAACGGGCTGCTATAAGAACAACACCCCGGTTAACGCCAGGTACGCCCCGTATATCACAAGCAACACGACTCCCTCGAGCCGGGTCAGCCGGTGCCCTGTGCGCATCATGATGAGCATCGCGAAGACGATCACCAGCATCGCTGGAAATGAAAAGTGGATTACCTTTTGCGTCACCACGAGCGGATTGACCACCGCGGACGCGCCGGCGATCCAGCAGATATTCAGGATATCCGCGCCCAGGATATTGCCGACCACGATCTCGCCGTGCCCTCTCCTGGCGGCCGTGACCCC
Source organism: Gemmatimonadota bacterium (assembly GCA_028874335.1). Lineage (GTDB taxonomy): Bacteria > Latescibacterota > UBA2968 > UBA2968 > JAAXHE01. The sequence goes on from JAPPJY010000016.1 coordinate 5,293, forward strand.
GGTGGCGATCTCAGGCAACGACGTGCCGATGGCAATCACCGTGAGCGCAATTACCGCTTCGCTGACGTCCAACGCCTCGGCGATGACCACGGCGGATTCCACGATAAAATGACTGGAAATCAGCACCCCCACCAGTCCGACGCAGAACCAGAGCATCAATGTCCCGAGACCTCGACCCTCAATGGACGCCTCGATCTCCTTGAGATCCTCCATCCGGTTCCCTTCGGCCTCGGAGGAACGACTGCGTGTGACGTAGGTAAAGACCGTGTATGCCACGAAGAGCAGGAGCAGCACGCCGCCCTCGATCCGGTCCAGAGTACCGTCGAACGCCATCCCGTAAGCCGCCAGGTCCACGACGATCAGGAAGATTCCTGTCGTCCACAGCAGGTATGGATTGATGAGGATGGGCGACCCGGCCACGAGGACGCCCAGCGCGAGCGCGACGCCGTCGTCCACGATCACCGACCCGATGGCGTTTCCAAGCGCCATTTCAGGATGGCCCTCGAGTGCGGCAAGCACGGAAACGGCCAGTTCGGGCGAGGTCGTCGCCAGGCTCACCAGCACGATGCCGATCAGCATTTTCGGCACATTCAGGTACTCGGCAATCCCTACGGCTCCGTCCACAAACCAGGACGCGCACTTGGAAAGCACCACGAAACACACCGCCAGAACGCCGACTGCAACCGTTATACTCATATAAAACAATCCTTTATTAGTCCAAACAGACACTCACCATCTGGCCCGTGCAGGGGGCTCCGACGACGGTGGCGAAACGCGCCGCTCATCTGCCGGCCACCCGCGCCACCCAGATGCTGAATTCGTAGAGCAGCACCAGCGGCAGCGCCATCATCAGCTGGGAGATCGGATCCGGCGGCGTGAGCAACGCCGCCAGTACAAAGCCGATCACCACTGCATACCTCCTGCCGCGGCGCATCAGTTGCGCGGTCAGCAGGCCGATCCGGCTCAGGAAGAACGCCGCCACCGGCAGCTCGAACACGACGCCGAAGGCAACCAGCAGTCTCAACACGAAACCGATGTAGAAGCCGATGTCGAACTGGGGGTCGACGCCGGTCCCTTCGCCGATCAGAATCAGGAATCGAAAGGACAGCGGCACCACGCTCACGTAAGCGATAGCGCCGCCCAGGACAAAACAGATCGACGAAGAAAAGACGATGAAAGATACGTACCGCCGCTCGGTTGTCAACAGACCCGGCGCAACGAAGATCCACAGTTGATACAGGAGAACCGGCAGCGCCAGGACCGCGCCGCCAACAAGGGCAATCTGAAGTTTAACGAGAAACATCCCCATCGGTTTCAGATAAATCAGCTTGACAGGCGGCTCAACGGGCGCCACCCCCAACAGCTTCATGACCGGGGTCGCCTCCCGGACCGGCAACACGAGCCAGCCAAGTATTTCGTCCGAAAATATCCCGCAGATCACCGCGCCCACAGCGAGCGCCGCCAACCCCTTCAGCAGGCGCCAGCGGAGTTCCTCAAGATGGTCCAGAAAGGGCATCGGTCTGTCGTCGGCGCCCGAAGTCGGTACCGGCGCGGGTTCCGCGGAGGTGTCCGAATCGGGGGGCAGAATGGAATGCTCTGCAACCACCGCGCGACGGCGAAAGGCCATCAACGCCAGGACCGCACCCAGGACCATGCAGAGCTGCGCGAACAGGTCTCCGTACCTCGTGTAAAACGTCTTTGCGGTTCGCGGCGTCACCCCGTGCGTCAAAACTGCCGGATGGAAGATCCCCGTTGTCCCCGACTTCCGTCCCCATGCGTCGATAAACGTTGAAACGCCCGTGTTCGCGCAGCGCACCACGGCCCGCCGGTTCTCGATCGCGCGAAATACCGCGGCCTCGGCGTGCTGATAGGGTCCGGAGGTCCGACCGAACCAGCCGTCGTTGGTGATGATGACCAGGAATTCAGCGCCCAGGTCCACGAATGACCTGACGAATCCCGGAAAGACCGAATCGTAGCAGATCAACGCGGAAAACCGGGCATCGGGGCCCTCGAAGACCGTAAGGGTCTCTCCGGAATCCCAGTTGCCTCCCACGAATCCGCCGCCGGTGAACCGGATTTTTCGCAAGAAAGGAAGTATTTCCGGGAACGGCGCCCGTTCGCCGAAGGGCACCAGGCGGGTCTTGTCGTAATATCCGGAAATCCCTTTTCCGGGCACGAACAGAAAAGAGGAGTTGAACACCTTCACCGGGTCGCCGGCTTCCAGCCTGTACGCGCCCGTATAGAGGTAGATGCCGAGGGAGTCCGCCATGGCCTGCACGCGCTCGCGATGGTGCCGGTACAATTCCCCTTCAAGGTAGCCGACCGCCGTCTCCGGCCACACGACCAGCCGTGCCCCCTGCCCCGCGGCTTCCGCGGTCATTGGCTTCAGTTTGCCGAAATTATAGTCGAATCCCCGGTATTCCTTGGCCACCGGAGGCATATCCGGCTGGACCAGGCCCACCGCCACGGCCTGTTCGTCCGGATCGTCCTTCAGCGCCAGATACCCGTTCGCCGCCGGTCCCGCAAAAAGCGCGGCCAATGCGGCTGCCCACACCCGGCGCCGCGCCCGGTTCCTCCAGAGCATCATGATGCTCAGATTGACAAGCACAATCCAGAACGACACCCCGTACACGCCCGTCACTTCCGCGTACTGGATCAGCCACAGATAGGCCGTCTGCGAATTTCCCAGCACCACCCAGGGAAACCCCATGTCGCCGAGAGAGTTGAAATACTCGAACCCGACCCAGAGGAAGGGCGCGCTCCACATCCCCGCGAACCCGTACCGGCTGACGACGCGGGCGAACGTCCACAGGAACAGTCCGCGGAACAGGGACATGTAGATCGCCGCCCCGGCCATGCCTGGCGGCGTGATCGATCCAATCCAATAAAGTGTCGTCCCATAGAAGAAAATCCCCTGTACGAAACCCGCGCCGAAGGCCGCCCGGCCGCGCACCCGTTCCGCGGAGACCAGCAGCGGAACCAGCGCGACGTAAGACAGGAAGCCAAGAGGCAGCGGTGGAAACGCCGCGCCGAGGACAAGGCCCGTGACCGCGGGAAACACCACCATCCATTTCCAGTCCGTGCCCCGTCGTGCCTCGGTCATCGTGCCGTTTCCTCGGAACCCGTCCGCCGGATCTTCGCAGGCTGCGGTTTCACGGATCGGGTTGGACGAAAGAAAAACCGGTTGGACGCAAGCAGTGAGTCCCGCCAACCGGTCCGGTTGAATCCGCCGCAAAATCAAAGACAGAATATACGCGAATGAACCCTGTTGTCAAACCAGTACCATCCACGCTCACCCGCTTGACAAGCCAGGGGGATTTCCATAATTTCCGTCTACCCTTCGCCGGTCCCCAACCCCATTGAAACGGTCTCCATCGAGTGCTTCCCAATCTTTCCACGGAGCTGGACAGTCTCAGATCCCGCGGCCTTTATCGCAGCCTCCGCCTCGTGGAAAGCGCGCAGGGTCCCCGGGTGCGCATCGACGGCAAAGAACGCCTCCTCTTCTGTTCCAACAACTACCTCGGGCTTGCAAACCACCCGGCGCTCAAGGACGGCGCGGACGCTGCCCTGCGTTCGTACGGGTCGAGCGCCGCAGCCTCCCGGCTCATTTCCGGAAACATGGAACCCCATCGGAACCTGGAACGCCGGATAGCCCATTTCCTTGGTACGGAATCCGCACTCTGCTTTCCAACGGGCTACATGGCGAACCTTGGCGCTGTGGGCGCCCTCGTCGGCGCGGAAGATGCGATCTTCAGCGACCGTCTGAACCATCGCAGCATCATCGACGCGTGCCGACTCTCCCGGGCGAAGACCTTTGTCTATCGCCACCGGGACGTGGACCATCTGGACGATTTGCTCCGGACCGAACGCGAGTACCGGCGACGGCTGATCGTCAGCGACGGGTTGTTCAGCATGGACGGAGACCTTGCCCCCCTCCCCGGTCTCGTGGACGCCGCGAACCGGCACAATGCCATTCTGATGGTGGATGACGCCCACGGGACCGGGGTCCTGGGCGCTTCCGGCCGGGGCATACACGAACACTTCGGCATCACGCAAGGCATCGACGTTCTGACGACCTCCGGCAGCAAGGCCCTCGGCGCGTACGGCGGATTCGTCGCCGGAAATGCCAAACTCGTCGATCTGCTGATCAATCGGGCGCAGGCCTTCATCTACACCTCGGCACTGCCGCCCGACGCCTGCGCGGCTGCCACGGCCGCACTTGGAATTATCGAAAGCCGTCCGGACCTGCGAGAAAACCTCTTGCGCAACGTCCGTACCGTGCAAAACGCCCTGAATGAACTCGGCTTCGATATCATGGACACACAATCCCAGATTGTTCCGGTCCTTATCGGTAACACTGAGCGTACCATGGCGATTTCCGACCACCTCTTCGAGGAGGGCATCTACCTCAGCGGCATCCGGCCGCCAACCGTTCCCGATGGCGAGAGCCGCCTCCGGCTCACGCTGATGGCCGACCACAGCGAGGATGATATCAACCGTCTCATCCAGGCGATGGAAGATGTCCGTGCGGCTTTTTTTTAAACAGGATTTGTCGTTTTTCGGGGACGTTAGTTCGTATACGCGCAAGTTGATAAAGGCGATTAAACTGCGGATTACCAGGATACTTCAGGTCACTGGATGTGAACTGAAAGAATGTCCTTCCGGACGACGGTTGCGCCCCGATTCGGAGGGTTTTATCACGACGCCCGGTTGCCGTTTTTTTCGTATTGGGGCTAATCTTCTCGCCGGCTTTTTCGCGCTGCACCTCGTTCCGGCGCCCGCGAACCCGGCGACGCTGACCGGCACGGTACGGGACAGCGCAACGCGCGCGCCGTTGCCGTACGCGACGGTCGTTCTGCCGGAACTCAGGCGCGGGGACCTTACCGACCTATATGGACGTTTCGCGGTTTCCGGCCTTCCCTCGGGCCGCGTAGGCATGCGGGTTTCATATGTCGGTTATGGGACGGCATTGCGCGAGATTGTCTTACCTGACACCGCGGAACGCGGGCCGGAAATCCTGCTTTCCCCAACGCCAATGACCCTCAAGTCCCACGTTACGATGCCGCGTCCATCCCTCGAGACCCTTCTCGAAGAAATCGGACGGGAACCCCGTGAAAACGTCTTCCACACGCGCTACACGGACCTGAAGTCACATCGATTCGCATTGGGCGGGACCCAGACCCTGTACACGGACAGCCGGACCGGTCCTCACGTCATGGCACAGATTGACTACGACGGCACGGGGTTTTATCGGAATCCCGGGAAGATCGTCCAAGACATCACCGCGTACCGGTCGCGTCACGCGCCGGCGCAGCAATTCGGCATGCATCCCGGCGTCATCGTCAATATCCGAAGCGGCCGCCTCAACGGGCGTGATTTCGACGTGGGTCCTCTGCCGCTGGAGTCCGATGCCAGGAAGGATTATCGCTATCGTCTGGTCAGTACCGTGCAGATGGGCGACGTGGCGGTGTACAAGATTCACGTCGAACCACGGAAAAGGAGACGCCCCGGACTTGTGGGTGCCATCTGGATTTCCGCGAATGACTTCTCGCTGGTGGGCTACGACCTGCGCCTGAACAAGAAGGGCCGACGTCCGCTCGGCATCAAGGAACTGCGCGCCTATCAGCAGAACGCGCTTTACTACGAACGCTACTGGCTGCCGGTCCTGCAAACCGTGCGCATCAGGACCGACTCCGGCGCGCTGGCCGAACAGACCACGCGCATCGGCGGCTATACGCTGAATCCCGCGCTTGAAGACTCCCTCTTCAACCGGGACGCTTTCTCGATTCGTCCGGATGCGACCCGGCGAGGCGCGGCCTATTGGAAGGCCCGCGACGACAGCCTGGAGATCTCGAAGCGACGGGCGGTGCAGATGCTGCTCGAGACAAATACTGTTCCCCAGGGGTGGAAACGTCTGTTGAGTCAATAGCGGACGGGCGAACTGCGCGCCGGGAATCAAGAGTCGGCTTTTGGTTCGTGCCTTCCTGAGATGGGGCCGCAAATGAGATCAGACAAGGAGTAACAGATGCCGCAACAGACCTCCGCCCCGGAAGTACTCAACCGCATCCGCGTTGTCCTGGCGGGCGCCAAGGAGCCCGGAAACATCGGCTCGGTGGCGCGCGCCATGAAGAACATGGGACTATCGAGGCTCTACCTCGTGGATCCGCCGGACCATACGTGCGGCGACGCGCGAAAGATGGCTCATGGCTCCGGTGAGGTACTCTACGGCGCCACCGTTTGCGACTCGCTTGAGGAAGCCCTGTCCGGCACGATACTCTCGGTGGGGACGACCCACCGGAAACGGGAGCACTTCGACGTCCTGTACGGCCCGCGGCACGCGGCGGAAAAATTGGTCTCCCTGCCCCGGGACAAGGAAGCCGCCCTCGTTTTCGGCAGGGAGGAAAACGGACTGACCAACAATGAACTGGGTCTTTGCAGCATCATCGCCAATATCCCGACTGCACACAGATATCCCTCGCTGAACCTCTCGCAGGCCGTCCTCATCTTCGGCTATGAACTCTACCGCACGGCGGCGAAGCCGGTCGAGCAACCGGAACTGGATCTGCCGACGTTTGAAGAGATGGAATCGCTCTACGCCCACGTCGACTCCGCACTGGACAAGCTGGGCTTCCCCGCCGACTACATGCCAAAGGCGTTTCCCCGGTCCATCCGACGCCTCTTCGGCCGCACATCCATGGATCGTCGGGACGTTGCCACGCTGCACCGCATCTTCCGCCAGATCGACAAATTCGTCGCCGTACACAAGTCGAACGCGGAATCAAGATGATCCCACGTCCAAATGTGTGCTCCCCGCGTGCTCCGGATGGCATCGAACATCCGGACGACACCGCGGAAATAATATATCCCTCATCTACGTATATGACCTATCCGCAAGTACCGTCGTTTCTGCGATGGATGCAGAGCAGGTTCCCCCACGGGTCCTTGATCCATGCCATCCGGCAGCTTCCGCTGTCGGCCGGCTCCATCACGATTTCCACGCCCTTCCCGCGCAGTTCGGCCACCGCCCCGTCCACGTCGTCCACCGCAAGCGCGATCCCCGGACGTCCCGCCTCGTCGTCCCACCGCACCAGGGCCAGGCTGACCGGACGCGTGTCGAATTCCGTCCACGTGTCCTGGCTTCCGTCCCCCTTGATCACCCCGTCGTCCATGAAATCCTGATCGATCCCCAGCACGTCCCGGTAGAACCGAACCGCCTCCCTGGTATCGGTCACGTGGGAAATCACGAAGTCGATCGCCTTTACTCTCACGTGTCGCTTCCTCCTCCCGAGGCTTTGCTTCTGGCAGCGCTCCGGTATCCCTCAACTGTTCAGTTTCTTCTCCATAACGACGACATCCCGCACGATCCCGCAAGGGAGTGTTTCCGGAGACCGGCCTGCCTTTGTGTATCCATGCGTGCGGTAGAAGCGGGGCGCCGCGACGTTGTATTCCGTATAACACAGCCGGGCGGTATGATGTCCCGCGAGCTGAATTTCCTCCTCGGCCACCCGCAATAGTATACTCCCGATGCCACGTCTCTGGAAAGACGGATGGACCCACAGATCGGCGACTTCGCGGCCGTCGGTGCTCGTGAGGCCGAGAATTCGGGATCCATGTTCTGCTACGGTAACCTTATGCCAGATTTCCGGATATCGAGTACTCTCGAAATCATCCGTGATCCAATCGCGGACAGCCTCGATCGGCGCCATTTCGCAGTTTCCGGACAGCCAGGACCGCTGCGCCAGGTCGATGAGCGCCGGAACGTCCGCCTCAACCGCACGGCGGGTCTGGACCGCGAGTTTCATTGACTCCTCTCCGCGAGTGCCAGCGGCTTCATCAGGACCGTCCAAAGACCTGGCATGCATAGTACATCAGCGTCTTCCGGACAGTCCTTCATCGGCCGCAACTCGAGAATCTCGAAGAATCCATTGAGTATATCTCTAAGCCTATCTTCCGTATATCCGATGCCCGGGGGCATTGTTCCGCATTCGTATATTTCCCGGTCTTCTACGGGTTGCCCGCCTGTCGTGTCGAAGCACGTCATGCCGAAGAATCCATCCGTCTTCAACGCCCGTCGTACTGTATCGAGATAGTGTGGCCTTCGATGAGGCGGTATATGATGGAACAGACCGGAGTCGTACGCAACGTCGTAGTGGTTTTCACGCAATCGTATGTCAAAGACCGACCCGACGATGAAATTGACGTGGACCCGCCCTTCCTCTGCGAACTGACGACCTCTCGCGATCGCCGTCCGCGACAGATCGACGGCGTCAACCCTGAAGCCTGCTTTCGCCAGATAGACCGCGTTGCGGCCGATTCCGCATCCCAGATCGATTGCGCTTCCGGACTCGAGGCGCCGCTGCCCTACGAAACCGACCAGATTCTCATCCGGGACGTTCCTTAGAAATGGCGGCGTCCGCTTACCTTCCGCGTAGAAGGACTCCCAGTCTACGACTTCAGGCAGGCCACGATCGAATAACGCTGCGTCTTCATTGTTGAGATTTGGTTTCCGGGCACACATGTCCAAAATCGTCTTTTCCAACGGCTATCACGACATGATCCACCTGTAACCGGAGCGAGGGCATCCTGCCCCCGAACTTCGTGTCACCGATCCCTATTCGCGTCGAGGGACTGGCAGGGCCATTCAATCCGATTCCTGTTCGCGGAAAACACCGTGTGCGAAGAGTTATCCGATGTCGAGGGCAGGATGCCCTCGCTCCCGGGAACGCCAACCACGCCAGTCCCATATCGGTTTCTGTCTTGGACAGTCGTGGCCAAAAGAACGGAACCTGCATTGGCACTTCGAGACGACTTTCAATAAAAACAGGTACTTACGCATCCAAGGTCGTCCTTCCGAACCTATCCTGGACAGCAGTGCTCGCCAATGTTCAATTTGAACCGCGTTCAGTTCGTCGCGAGTTGCGCGTTTCAACATGAGTTGTTCGACAATTCGGGTGCGAAAGGGAATTCTCCCCGATCCAGCCGATCCGAACAGTCGATCATGAAATCGATCAACCGGTGTCGGCTGCTGCCTGTAAACGGATTGCACATTTGGCTTTCCCAATAGGTGGCCGGCGCGTTGTCTTTGAGGTGATCCACCAGGGCAAGAAGATTTCGTGCGGCGGGCGATGCCTCAAACGCCTCACGATCTTCTTCGTTCATCATGTCGTCAAGCGCCATACCCAAGAAGTGCGCCATGGCGATCAGGCTGTTTCTCCGGTCGTGTTCCTCCGCAGACATCCGCTGGAATCTGACGCCCCTTCCGGCGATAAATTCGAGAATTCGGGGATCGGGATCGCCAAAGCATCCGCCGGCGTGCACCCCGAACCAGCGACACTTCAAATTCCGCATCTTGGACTCAGCAGAAATCCTTGCGGAACACATGTCGAACACACAGGCATCCCTGCCTATGCAACGATTCAGTCGTTGGACGTAACCCTCAAGAGCAAAAACGGGAACGGCGAGGAAGACATAGTCGGAACTCGCCGCACAGGAATCGAAATCCGTCACAGGCGTGCAACCCGATTTCGCAATGTCGTCTCCAACGTCCCGAAGGGAGTAGACGTGAACATCGAACCCTCGGGTGAAGACCTTCGCAAACTTCCGCCCCATCCTGCCGTAGCCGACAACCATCAGCTTCGATTTCGACATCGAATTTTCTCCTGAAGATGCCGACCCATGTCCGCTTTCTTGATCTGCGCAGCGCCTGGATATTCAGATCCAAAACGTCACTCGGGGATGCTTGCCGGCCGATTCAAGTCCAGCCAAAACATGCAACCCCGAGATTTCATTACCCTAATCATCATGACACTGGTAAACGCTGGCGATCGCCGCCAGAGCCGGACGACTCCGTAGTAAGTGGTCCGGCACAATAGCGAATCTACCCGGCGGGGAAGACCCGCACCACCTGACCAGGTCGAATTCTCGAAAGCACTCGTTCGAGTTCCGGTACGACCTGAATCAGGTCGTCAAGCGCTTCGCTGGATGTACGCAATACCGCCACGGCCAGGTCGAATTGTCGAACCGGCTGTTGATAAGGTAGATTGTCGTCCATTGTAACCAGAACATCGAAATGTCGTTGAGCTACACGAAGTAATTCGCCGTTTTTCAACCCCTTCCAGCCCCGGTACTCCACGGTTTCGACCTCTACTTCCGAACGAAAGTAGAGCCGTAAGCCTACGGGTATATCTTCATCGAGAAGCACCCGCATTCTGCATCCTCAAGTGATCCAATCCCTCCGCCGAGAGTTCGAGATATGATTCGATCTGCCATCGCTGTACCGAAGGAAATTCCTTGAGATACTCCTCGATCGAATACCCCCCTTTAAGATAACACACAAGGCTGCCTACCGGAACACGCGTGCCTGCGAAAACGAGGTCCCCACTGTGAATTTCAGGATCACGTGAAACGACCTTTTGCAAGTTGATCGTGTTTCGTTCTCGATCCGCCATTGCGCAGTCTCCGATTCCAGTCAACTCGATTGTCAGACGTCTGAAATGCCCTGAAAATATACGGTCCGTCGAATCAAGATACAAGGGGCCAGGACAATTATTCGAGAGGAATCCCGTTCTCCACTGGCAACTCACACCACTACCAATGCGAATCCCCGAGATGGCCCTTCATATCGAGATTGAGCGCGCCGGCGATTCTATGCGCGAAGGCGCGTACACCGGGCAGTTCGGTATAGTTGTGTGAATACACCAATACGTTGACGTCTTTATATTTCGAGTACTCCAGGAGGTAGAGATTCGTCTCCCCGGTGACGTAGAGGTCGATATCGTGACTCAGCGCATCTCTTACAAGCGTGGTATAGATTCCCGCGCCGGTTGCCGCTGCCACCCTCAGCACAGGACGGCCGGCGTCGTGCATTCTGCAGGGCGCTTCGGACAACAGTGATGTGAGGCTCGCGCGCACCGTAGCCAGACTGCCGGGTTCGGAGAATTCGCCCACTCTCGCTTCAGCATGAGGCAATACCGCCACCTGAGAACAACCCAGCTCCGACAGCAGCGTTGCGGAGGTCCCGAAATCCGCAAGGTCCAGAGGGAGGTGCGCCCACACGTGCGTGAGTCGGTATTCCTTCAACAGGGATTGGACCTCGTCCCGCTGCTCGAACATGAAATCCCACGCGTCGTGGTGAGTGACGATGAGGTCCACGCTCAGTTCGACGGCCGTCCGAATCGTCTCAGGCGTAATCGTCGTCGCATAGCCCACGGTGGAGGGGTGGTCGCAATAATCGGCAATTCCCCATTCATCCGGGTGGGCGTCAAGCAGTTCCCTGCCGAACAGGTCATCCAGAATCTCGCTGATCATAAGTTCGCCCCGTGTTTTCCCGGTCCATCTCCCGCAGCCCGGGTACCGATCTGTACCCCAACCGACGAACCATAGAAACACGATCCACACACACAAGTGTGTGTGGTCTTGTTTCTCCCCTGTTTCACAGCACCATCCACACGCCACCCACACAGAGTACCACGCCCGCCACCAGCGGCAGCGTCAGCTTCTCCTTGAGCAGGAACACCGACATCAGCATCCCCAGGACCGGAGACACAGACGCCAGGGTGGCCATCTTGGCGGGGCCGATCCGGGCGATCGCCATCACATACAGCAATGACCCGGCACCCACGCCCACAATCCCGCTTGCGGCAACGACCAGCAGCGCCCGCCGGTCGATATCCCGGATGCGCATAACCGGACCCGCCCATGCCCGTGTCAGGAAGAGAACCGCGGCCGTGAGCGGCACCCGGACGCTGTTGGCCTGTACCGACGTCATATTCGCAATCGCCGGTTTGAGCATCACCGTACTCAGACCCCAGAGCAGGCAGGCGAACAGCGCGAGGAAAACGCCAAGGACGAGCCGGTCCGGCCGCTCGCGCTCAGGCTGTCGAGACCGGCTGGATAGAAAGATGACCCCCACGGCCACCAGGCAGATCCCGAGAAAGAAGCGACGGCTGAACGGGTTGTCGAGCAGGGCCCACTCGAAGAAAAAAGTGGACAGAGGGAAGGTTCCCGACAGCGCCATCGCGCGCGATACGCCGATCTCCCTGATCGCCGCGAGGTACATCGTTTCGCCAACGGCCATTCCGATCAGCAGTCCGCCCACCAGAAGCGCCCATTCTGTTCCGGTTACCAGCGAATAGCTGGAAAGCGGCGGTCCGAACGGAAGCATCGCCCAGAAGAAGACCGTGGCCACGGCGCATCGGATGCCGTTCATCATCGCGGGCGGGATGGCCTGCGACTGCGTGCGGACCATCAGGCTGTTCACCGCCCAGACCAGCGAGCAAGAAAGTCCGAAGATCTCACCGGCTGGGATCGAGAACCCCAACGTGATTCCTCATGCGTTTTCAGAACATCAATACTAATGACTGTCGGGGGAGGTGATTCGACGATCCCATCACAGGCGCCGGCAGCTCGACCCGCACGACGCAATCGCGGAAAGCGCGGGGATCGGACGCGATTGTGCGCCGGTCAGACATCAAACTTGCGGGTCGTGTCAGGCTCGTCCGGCTCATTGGCGATAACGTAGAAGACCAGGTCTTCGGAGTCGCTCCCATTCCGGATCCGGTGCCGGGTGCCTGCCTGCTGCATGAAGCAGTCTCCGGCGACCGCTTCGGTGGATTCTCCTTCACGATCGACCACGGCTCGGCCCGATACGACGATGAAGAACTCCCACATCCGGGCGTGTGAATGCACGGGGCATGGGCGCGCGCCGGGGGGAAGACGCGTCAGTTCCACGTCGAATGGATGTGGCGATTCCGGGGTGTTCCCCAGTGCGACCGAGACATGGCGACGATAGCGTTCGTAGTTTCCGGTGCTCCAGGTCCATTTCTGATGTTCTTCAGGCACGTCGTCCAGATTGATCTTCCACGGCGTCATGAGTCGCGCACCTCCTGGTGTGGTTTGTTGTTTTTCAATCGGACTCCTCCGAAAAGGTCTCCTCGCCACGTTCTCTCTGTTTCCGTCTGATCTCCGTGATGTCTTCGTCGGTCAATCGTTCATGGTCCGATACGATCGTCTTTTCGATGAATTTCAGTTTCAATTCACGCCTGGTGAGCCACTCCCAGCCGTCCGCGTTCGCGGCGTGGGGATGCGGATAGATATCCTCAGGGCCGATCTCCTCGGAAACAGTATAGAGAAACCCCGGTGTGACGCCATTGTGCTTCACCCGATAATCGTCAGACAGGAACTCCCCCGGGCAAACCCTGCTGACAAGCGAGGGTCTATGCGAAAACGCCTTAGCGAGGTCGCGGATCTGCGTGATCGAACTGCCAACGCGAAGTTCCGTCAACTTTTGCTGGGAACCATGGTACCATGTCTGACTGAAGTCACAATCTGACATTAAAGTCCTCAACTCCCGAGTCGTACGGAAACCGCAATCAAAAACGCCGGATAAATCCTACATAAACCTCGTAAAATTAATCATTTGTCTATCTAGGCGCATCCACGTCCTTCCGCATCAGGAATCCCGCGTCACGGCGGTCGCGACGGTATGTCGTACGGTAAAGGATCCTGAAGCCCGCCGCGGTCAGTTCCTCGCGATATCCCTTCAGGCTCTGTGAGCGACCCATCAGGAATACACTCTTGCCATTCACGGCCTCCCAACGGTCTCCCTGGCGCTTCTGGAGAGGGACGCCGGACGTATTGGCGCCCGTCTTCCTGCAGAATTCGACGAACGACCCCACCGGACCCTGGCAGGCGGTCGGGTCATGCGAACCGAAAAGGATGAAATAGCCTCCGTCCCGCAGTGCCCGTCTCACGTTTCCAAGGTAGTCTTTCCTGTGCGCGTCGACAACCAGCATATGGAAGCAAGAGCAGTCGACAACGACGTCGAACCCGTCCGCTGGCAACGACTCCGGATCCAGCGCATTCGCGACCCGGAATTCCGCATCTGAGCCGGCTTCGGAGGAACGCTGTCTCGCGCGTACGATGGCTGCCTCCGAGATGTCGATACCCAGGTATCGATATCCCAGCCCGGCCAGGAAGAGTCCGACCGTGCCGTCCCCGCATCCCACGTCCAGTATCCGGGTTTCCGGCGGCGAATGCGTGATTTTTCGGAGCATTCCCTCCAGGCGCCGAAGTACCCCCTGCGATCCACCTTCACCAAGGAACGCCAGGCCTTCTGCATACGCGACACGATAATTGTGATCGTATGCCTTGAAGTAGGTGCTGTCGTCGAAGTTCAATTGACTTTCCTGTCTCCAGAAGACAATCGTCTGGAAGTGTATGGCTTCTTCTATCTGGAGCTGGAGTATGACGTGGACACGCTTCTGTTCCCGACAATCGCCGACAGGATTCCGAGGAACAGGGCCAGCTTCAGGGATGCAAACCACGAGATTTCACCCGCGATGAGTCCCTGTTCCACCGCGCCGGGAAAGAGATCGGGAATCGTCCACGCCCAGAGGATCTTGATGAGGAACAGGGCCGCGAAGATGAGCCCTGCCGCCAGCAAGAGAAATCCCTGAAGCGCTGCCATCACGCCTGCCGCGATCCATCCTTTTTTCATATTCGTCTCCGTTTGAAATGAGATCTGTCGAGATTTGCGGTTTACGATCCTGACTTCAACACAAAAGCGACCTCGAAGTGAGGCCGCTTCTTCTTTTCGCAATCCGGTATATCCGACCCTGGAGAACGGGCCAAATGGCTCATCCGGTTACCCTGTTTACGGAGTCGATCCGCGCCGCCTGCGGTGAGTCACCTACAGCTCGACGGGTTTCAGGGCATGGGTACGGGATTCAAACTCACACCCGGTGAGCAACCTGGAAAGCGTGTTGGTCATCCGGACGACAATGCGGTTTTTCCCCTGTTTCAGCCACTCCGTCCTGGCGGTCCACTTGAATGGCGCCCATGCCCTTGTCCCGAGGGAGCGGCCGTTGATGGCCACCTCAACAATATCGGTAACGTCCTTGAGTTCCTCCTCGAGCGAGAAGACGAACTGATCGGACTCGGGGGGCTCGGCAAACGTCATATCCTTTGTATACACAACCGTGCCCGCATAAAACGGCATTTTCTGATCGTCGAGTTCTCCCGGGAAACCACGGTCGACCGGAGCGACCATTCGCAGGTTGTGGTTCAGCCAGCGCCTGACGCCGAATTTCCCGAAGAGATAGAAGGCGTCGACCAGGCCCTGATTGAGATCGTCGAGTTCCACCCGGATTGCAAGGACGTTCCTGCCGGTGTTTACGCGGCGCACAACCGCGCAGGTGACGTTGTTGTGGTCGTAACGAAACGTGGGACGGAAGGCCTTTCCCGGCAGGCGGACACCGTTCAGATAGATCTGGTAATCACCCAGAATGGCGCTGCGGTCCATCACAAGTGAGAGCTTGGACGGCACGACGTCGGCTGAGAATGCCGTCCTGAACCAGCAGACCAGTGGAAACTCGATGCCCGGACCCGCCTTCTTGCCCGGGCCGGCGCTATTGAACGTAAAGGGCAGGCCGGAAAGGGACGGTAGATCGCCGATCTGTTCAACCACCGGTTTGGGGGTTACGGACGTCCAGCGGTTGTCTCTGTAACCGGGTTTGTGCCAGCCCTGTTCGATCCCCTTGTTCTGCGGATCGAGTTGCATCTGGAACCTGTCCATACGCAGACAGTTGTCCTCTTCGGCATCGACTTTCCACGCGCCATTCGCGTCGGGACGCAAAACGGCCGCCGTTTCCGATTCCGGAAGCGGCTGGGGTTTGTCTTCCGTTACGACGATCAGGTGGGATTGCAGGCGATCGAAGTTGAGATTGAACTTTAACCGATCGGCGTCACGCTCCGCCCTCAGCGGGGTCCGGCGGCCGGTTTCCAGGTCCCAACGTTCCACCTTTCGCCGTTGAGACGCCACGCGTACCGCGACCCGGGACGTGAAGGCGTTTTGGTCCGTATTCGTAAAGAAGAACAGATCTTCGTTTGCCGTTTCTCTCCTCTGCGACATAACCGCCGAACCGTTCTTCTTGTCGGTCTCCACGATTACGTCGGGAGGGAGGATTCGGTGGAGTAGATCGGCCAGCATTCGCGCGCCGCGGTTCTTTTCGACGGAACCCCCCGTTCTGATAAAGTAGAGGTCGCCTCTCTGAATGAGATGTACGCCCAGTTCGTGGCCGATGTAGTCGCGCCTCATTCTTCCGGGTTCCATGTCGGTCAGGCGGGAGAATGCCTCCGCGACCGAGGGGCCTTCCTGGATGTCTTCGATCGGAAGCAGGCCGAGACAGATGACTTTGCCGCCTGCATTGATAAACTCCCGGATGCGCTCAAACGCGTCTCGCTCCAGGTTTGTAATGGGCGGCACGATGAGCACGTCGTAGCTGGCTGCCTCGGTCTGAAGTCGGCTTCCGGCAACGCGCGCCGCCGCCAGGGTTTCCGGATCCAGGGAGTCGAAATCGCGCTGCATCTGGCAAAGGGACTCGATGAGATACGCCCAATCCGAAGCGAGACGATCGGTAAGCTTGGCCTCGTCGTCATCGTAACCGATATATTCCCAACCGAGGCCCGGACTGCCGAGGTGCGCCCAAAGGCTCGTTACCGGATCGAGAAGGGCCAGATTGGCTCTTCGGCGTCCCTGGCTGAGGGCGTACGAGAGACGGCCGGCGTAGTCCGCGAGCAGCCGGAAATGTTTCCAGTAGGGGTTCTGGCGAAAAATCGACGGCGGACTGTGGTGCTTTCGCAGCCCGTCGAGGGTGTAGGACAATCCCCGTGCATGAAACAGGTTGGCGCCGAGGGCGCCCATCCGGTCAATCGTCCACTTCATATCCTGGAGCGTCAGCGACCACCCGGTATCCTTGAAACACGTGTTGAACGCGCGGCCACCGTCGTGGACGGATACCGAGAACCTCGGGTTGCGACGGTAAGCGGCGGCATGCGCGTCCCGGTCTCTGAATCCGCCGATCTTTTCCCCGCCTCCGCAGGTACCGGGAATGTGGACGTGTTTCCTGTGGGCGTTTCTGAAGACCGTCACGTCAGACGCATGCAGCACATTGTGTTTCGCGCACCACGTCTCGAATGCCTTATGGAAATTGTCTCTGAGCATCTCACTCAGCGTCTGGAAGTAGTCGTACCGGATCCGGGCCGTATTCGGACCGAAATAGGTCATCAGCGCGGGCAGACAGTTGAGGAGGTCATACTGGTTGCGCTCCCGGAATACCCGGGGCAATGTTGGAGACCAGGGCCATCTGCCCGGTATGGAAAACGCCTCGGTGGTCAGAATGCCCTGGATCACGCCGCCAAAGCTGTCCGACAGCCCGCCGGCGTACCGTCCGTGGGTGGTCTCGAGATAACAGGCCACGGCTTCGGCGTTGAATGGATCGAAGTGGATACCATGGGGTTCTTCTGCATCGCTTTCCCTCTGGATGAAGACAAGCACCCTCCAGCGTCCCGGCGGCGCCTTCCAGAAAAGGCGATGCGTGAGATGGCGGGCGAGAAATCTCTTGTTGTGGTATCGCCCGTCGGCAGCGTGTTCCCTGTAGATCTCCTGTCGCTGGTTCGCGCCGATATATTCTCCGATGTCCTCAACACTCTCCCACAGGCACCGGTCGCGTTTGAGCGGCACTGCGAGGGCGCGCAAAACGGTGCCCCACGGCAGTTCCATGTCGACCTGCTGGCCTCCCTGAACCGTGATCTCATCGAAGGTAAGGTGCTGACCGCGATAATGGGGATGGCCCAATGATACCTGGCCGCCGCTGATCGCGTGCGGGTGGGGAAACTCATCGTGCAGCCAGACCTGAAGTCCGCACTCCCTGGCGGTTTCGACCGCCAGCCTGACCCGATCGAACCAGACCCTGGAAAGGTACGGTATTCGAAGCCCCGGCCCCGGAGAAAGACAGAAACCCCCCAGGCCCTTTTCGCTCATCTCCCGGATCTGGCGCACGATCTCACCCTCCTCGATCGTGCTGTTCCACGCCCAGGAAGGCAGGACCCGATATGGCGCCGGAGGATTCAGGAATGTGCTGGTGTCCATCATGCGGATGTCCGGTTGCGGAAGCGCGCGGGGCTTAAGAAGCTGTCGCACAGGTTTCACACAGATACGTTACCGTCCGATAGCGTTCCGCGATGCGGGTGAGTTTGATCCGGCCTTCATTCTCTCCGCAGCGCTCGCAGGGACGCTCAAGGCGGGTATTCGACCGGGCCACAGGCAACGATTCGCAGACTTCGCAACGATATGTGACCTGTTTCTCGCCATTCAGAACCCGGGTGGAGACCCGTGTGGCGGTACGCGTTTTACATGTTTCACAGAGCACCTGTCACAGCTTCTCCGGAAGCTGACGCTGCGCGAAATTCGACTCTGTCGATATTTCAAAGAAATGTAATGTACCATTTAATGTGGAAAAGTCAAGTCAAAGCGTAACTGAACGAATTTAATTATTTGTTTTTACGTTATTTATGAATAATGGGATTTCGTTCTCACGGATCTGCGCACGCACGCCCGGCGCCGGTGCGTTCTTCCTGTCCCCGTCCTTTGAATTTCCTTGACTGTTGCGATTAAGTGTTTGTTTTTTAACGTGGAGCAACCGCCTCGGACTGCATTTGCAGTCGCAGGTCGGAAGTAGTGGTCTCATCAGCCTTTTTTTATTATACTTGACATCCAAATGAAAAAACGCATCTGCGCGCTGGTGCCGGCTGCCGGATTGTCGACGCGCATGGGGTCTCCCAAACAGCTGCTGCCGTTTGGCGAAAAGACTGTACTTCAGACCGTGGTGGATACGCTGCTGGAAGTCGATCTGGATGGTATCCTGGTCGTGCTTGGCCACCGGGCGGATGCCGTGCGGGAAAGCATGGCTGGGCGCCCGGTATCGTTTCATCTGAATCCCGATTATCGCAAGGGCATGTTTTCGAGTATTCTGTGCGGGCTTTCCGTCCTGGAGAAATCGACGGACGCCGCTCTGATCGCCCTTGGGGATCAGCCGAACGTCCGTGCGAGCGTGGTCAGGAAGGTGGCAGCGGCGTATCGGAACGGCAACAAGGGGATCGTCGTTCCGGTTTACCGCGGAAGACGAGGGCATCCGGCCCTGGTGGATCTGGGTCGTTATTTTTGCGAGATCCGGTCTCTGGCCGGCGAGGAGGGGCTGAAACCCGTCATGCGGGGGCACCCGGGCGACACGCGGGAGGTGGAGGTGGAGGACGACGGCGTCCTGAGGGATATCGATACGCCGGAGGAATACCGGGCGGAACTGGATCGACTCTGACCGACGACGCATTCAACGCCGTCCGGAACCGGTCTACGCGGGAGAAAGCTGCGCCCCGCCGTCTACACGCAGGATCTGGCCGCTCACGAAGCTTGCCAGCGGCGAAACGAAGAACTGCACGGCACGCGCGATCTCATCCGGATAAGCGTAACGGATCAGCGTGGGCCGGTTCATTGCGTCCAAAAATTCCGGGGCCGCCTGACCCGTGGCAAGAAAACGGCCGCTTGGGGAGTCGCCCGGCGCAACCATGTTCACGGTGATGTTGTGCTGGCGGAGTTGGGCTGCCAGGCAACGGGTATAGTGGGTCTGCGCCGCCTTGGCCGTGGCGTAAACGGGGCCTCCTCCGGGCTCGCCGGTAAAGCTGTCCACCGAACCGATGTTGACAATTCTGCCTCCCCCGCGTTGAATCATGCCCGGAACGACCGCGCGGCAGCAGTGCAGGGTTGTGTCGAAGTTTCTCTTGAACACGGCCTCGATATCTTCCAGCGGGATACCGATCGTATCGTTAGGGTTCGGTTTGCCGCCCGCCGCGGCAATGTCACCTCCGGCGTTATTGACCAGAATGTCGATCGGACCGAATTCGGATTCAATGCGTTCAACGGTTGCCTTAACCTGCAGGGGATCCGATACGTCGGCAAATACGGTGATCACCGCGTTGCCCGTTTTCGCGATTTCCCGCGCCGCGTGAGTCGTGGAGGGGGCTTCGCTGAACTCGGCCGCGGTCCGGTCGGATCTTGCGTGAACAACCATCGAGGCGCCGCAACGGGAAAGACGTTCAGCAATTGCCCGGCCAAGGCCCCGCGCGGACGCCGTGACCCAGGCGACTTTGCCGGCCAGTAGTTCAGGATGTACGTATTCCATACAGTTGTGACCTCCGTATGTGATAGCGAGTCTCGCAACTCGGATCAATGGCGTCAAGTCCCGATCAGATGCTCCGGTGCGACAGGCGGCCGATCTTCCGGAAAAGATACACCGCCCGCGTGTTTCGGACAAGCCCGGATGACGCTTCGGCCGAATTCAGCCAACCTGAACAATCCTCCGGGAGGATTCCATTATGGGTAATCGCACCATCGGTTTTGCAATGATCGGATGCGGCGTGGTGGCGGACTATCACATCGGCGCCGTGCAGGATACCGACGGGGCGGAACTGGTCGCCGTATACAGTCGCAGCGAATCACGCGCCAGGAGCACTGGCGAAGCGCACGGCGTGCCCTGGTTTACCGATCACGAAGCCATTCTCCGCCAGCCGGAAGTGGATGTGGTCTGTGTCTGCACGCCCAGCGGCGTCCGCATTCCAATCGTGACGGACGCGGCGGATGCGGGCAAGCACCTGATCGTGGAAAAGCCTCTGGATGTATCCATAGAGAATATGGATCGGATCATCCGGGCCGCGGCGGTCGCGGGCGTGAAGCTCATGGGGGTATTTCAGTTGCGGTATGGGCAGGCTGTCAACAGGGTGCGTGAAGCTGTGCAGACCGGCGCTCTCGGCAAGATGGTGCTGGCTGACGCCTATATCAAGTGGTTCCGGCCACAGGCTTATTACGATGCGGACGACTGGCGGGGCAATTGGGCGATGGAGGGCGGCGGGGCGCTGATGACGCAGGGCAGCCACACCGTGGATCTGCTCCAGTGGATTATGGGACCCGTAAAACGCGTCTATGCCAGAATGGGCACATTGATCCACGACGTCGAGGTGGAAGATACGGTGGTTGCCACGCTGGAATACGAAAACGGAGCGCTGGGTGTGATTGAGGCGTCTTCCGCGGCGTATCCCGGATTGCCGGCGCGGATGGAGTTTTCCGGAGACAGGGGTACGGTCGTGGTGGAAGCGGACCAGATAACCAGATGGGACGTCGAGGGCGAGAGCGTGGAGGAGTCGGCGGCGGACACGACGGACGTGGCCAGGGCGGCATCGGATTCGAAGACCTTCGGAACGGAGGGACACAAGGCGCAGATCGCGGAGATGGTTCGTATTCTGAATGAAGGCGGTGAACCGGAAATCGACGGGCCGGAGTCGAAACGGGCGATCGAAATCATCCTGGCGATATACGAGTCCGCCAGGTCGGGCAATCCCGTAACGCTGCCTTTCAGCGGGTGAGCCGGGATTTTTCAATCTACCGGGAGCTTTTTATGGAGCCGATCAAGATTGTGGTGACCGACTATATCGAACCCGACCTGAAATGGGAAGAGGAGGAGCTCGGGAAATACGGGCACGTCACCTTCGAATATCATCAGCTCAAATTCTTGCCGGAATCCGAACTGATCGAAAAGATCGTCGACGCGGATATGATTCTGGTGAACATGGTGAAGATGACCGAGGGAGTGATCGATCAGCTGGAAAGGTGCAAGCTGATCCTGAGGCACGGCGTCGGCTACGACAACGTGGACGTGGGCGCTGCCACGAAGAAGGGAATTCGCGTCGCCTACGAGCCGGACTATTGTTCGGACGAGGTGGCTGAACACGCCATTACGCTTTTGTTGTCCGGTTGGCGCAAGCTGAACGTGGGAAGGAGGATTCTGGAGGCTTCGAGTCGGAACGGAATCTGGGATTTCACGGAGGTCTATCCGGTCTATTCCGTCAAGGGCAAGACCGTGGGTATTATCGGGTGCGGACGCATCGGCAGCCTGACGCTTCGGAAGCTGGCCGGGTTCGAGGTGAATGTCCTGGTCTGCGATCCGTATCTGTCCGAAGAACGCCAGAAGGAACTGGGTGTTCGGACGGTGGATCTGGACACGGTACTGAAAGAAGCGGATATGATTACGGTTCACGCGTCGCTCGACGATGAATCGTATCATCTCATCGGCGAAAGTGAACTCCGGGCGATGAAATCCCATGCCTATCTGGTGAATACGGCCAGGGGCGGTCTGGTGGACGCGGATGCGCTTGCCCGGGCCCTGAAGGAGGGGTGGATCGCCGGGGCGGCCGTCGACGTATACGAGCAGGAGCCGCCCGATCCTGAAATGGACCTGTTCGATCTGGAGAATGCGCTTCTGGCGCCCCACCTCGCGTGGTATTCGGAAGAGGCGAACTGGAGCATGCGCGAAAAGGTGATGGAGGACTTTGTGCGGTTCATTGAAGGGCGGCCGCCGCGGTTCCTGATCAACAAGGAACTCGCATAGGCGGATGCCTAATAGCCTCAGTTCGAAAAAAGACAACAGTCAATTTGGCCACAAAAAGCACAAGAGACAAACAAGGGACCGGTGCCAAACGGGGTATCGCGGTCGTCCATAAAGATGATATTCTCGTGCACGTCCAGTAACCTGGTTTATCCTGGTAATCCGCAGTTTAATCGCCTTTATTAACAAACACATACTCGATTTAACGTCCAGAAAACATACGAATCCTGGTTGAACCTGTCGGGAGATCCGAAATGGCGCTCGTGGCGAACACGATGACATTGGAAAAGCGAGAGATTCCGGGACCCCGCTCCGCCGAACTGCTCGAGGTCTCCAGGGAATACGAGCCGCCCTGTATGGCCGACCAGGTTCCGGTGGTGTGGGACCGCGGCGAGGGCGTCTGGGTGTGGGACGTGGACGGCAACCGGTTTCTGGACTTTACTTCCGGTGTCCTGGTGACAAATCTCGGTCACTCGCACTCGCGCCACGTGGAGCGGATCCGGGAACAGGCCGGGCGGCTGATGAACTGTTATTCGTTCCCCACCCCGGAGCGGGTGACCCTGTCAAAACGCCTGACTGATCTGCTTCCCGGCAATATCGATCAGACGTTTCTGCTGACAACCGGCGCCGAGGCCACCGAGGCGGCCATCCGCATTGCCAAACGGTTCACGGGCAAGCACGAAGTGCTGTCGTTTTACGGCGGATTTCACGGACGTACGTACGGGCCGATGAGCGTGGCCGGGAATGTGAACACAAAGCGTGCGTTCGGACCCCAGTTGCCAGGTGGAATACTGGCGCCGTTTCCCTATTTCTATCGGGACTTTTACAACAGCGATTCCGAAGAAGAATGCGCGCGGCGCTGCCTCGATAACCTGGACAGGATCATCGATTCCACGTCCACGGGCGACGTGGGCGCCGTAATCACCGAACCCTACCAGGGAGGCGCGGGTTTCATTTTTCCGCCTGCCGGCTGGCTGAAGGGGCTGGAAGCGTGGGCGCGGGAGCGTGGGATGGTCTTCATTCTGGACGAGGTACAGTCGTCGTTCGGGCGAACCGGAAAGCTGTTCGCGCTGGAGTGGGAGGGCCTGCGGCCGAATATGGTCTGTCTGGGCAAGGGTATCGGCAGCGGCATGCCGGCTTCGGCGCTTGCCGGCGAGAGTCGCATTTTCGAGTGCATGGGAACCGGCGAGATGTCCAGTACGTGCGGCGGAAATCCACTGGCCAGCGCCGCGTCCCATGCTGTTCTGGACGTCATGGAAGACGAGAGCCTGCCGGAAAACGCCCGACGTGTGGGCGATTACATGATGGCGCGGTTTCAGGCGTTGAAAGCGAAACACCAGGTGCTGGGCGACGTGCGCGGGCAGGGCCTCGTGATCGGGCTGGAGTTCGTAATGGACCCCGAGGAGAGAACGCCCGCGCCGGAACTGACGTCGAATCTGCTGCTGAGGGCGGGAGAGTACGGTCTTCTCCTTGGCAAGGTCGGGATGTACGGAAATGTCGTACGGATCGCGCCTCCTCTGGTTATTACCGAAGAGGAAGCGGGATTGGGCATCGACATCCTCGATCATGCGCTGGAAGAACTCGCCGGATGACACGGCAGGTGGTTTTCGGAAGCCCGGAAGGTCGGTCATACCGTATAACAAAGGATCCGGAATGGGGATGCAAACTCGCCGGATCCCGGGAGCGCGCTCTTGGATAACCGGCTATTGAAGTCCGCAATCGAGTCTCGAAAGGAAGATGCGGTAGCGCTGCTTTGCGACCTGATCCGCATCCCGTCCGTGCGCGGAAATGAAGGACAAGCGATGCGCCTGTTGCACGCCCGGATGGACGAGGTGGTCAACGAACGTGAACTTGTGTCCATTGCTGACTCGATTCAGGAGGACCCTGACTATTCGTTCAGGCTACCGGATCTCAGTTATGCCGATCGGCCGAATTTGAGGGTGGTCAAAAAGGGAACCGGCGACGGACGTTCGTTGATCGTGAATACCCACCTGGACGTCGTTCCCGCCTCGTCGGACCAGGAACGTCCCTTCGACGGGCGTGTGGAAGACGGGGTCGTATTCGGCCGCGGCGCGTGCGACTGCAAGGGACAGGCGGCCATGTTGTACCTGGCGCTCGCGGCCCTGAGAGAGACGGGCGTGGCGCTTAAGGGAGACCTGATCGGGCACCTGGTGATCGAGGAGGAATGCGGCGGCAACGGAACGCTCGCGTTCGTGCGTGGAAACGACCGGGCCGATGCTGCGCTGGTCCTGGAGCCCTCCGAAATGAAGATCCTCCCGTCGATTCGCGGCGCGGTGTGGTTTACGGTGAATGTCTACGGGCGGGCGGGCCACAGCGGACAGGCCGGGCGCACGGTGAGCGCGCTGAAGGAGGCCATGCGCGCCATCGAGATCCTGGAGAGATATCACGGCAGACTGCTGGCTGAATCCAAAGGACACCCGCTATACGATGCGTACGAAAACCCGATGCCCATCACGTTCGGCACTCTGGAGGCCGGTGACTGGCCGGCGATGGCGCCGAGAAGGGCCACGTTCAAGGGCGTTCTCGGATTCCTGCCGAACCGGAACAAAGAGAAAGTCATGCGGGAGATGGAAGGAGCGTTGAAGGACGAGGGAGGAGACTGGCTCCCCGACCACTTCGATATTGAGTTCATGTACCGTCACGACTGCAACGAGGTGCCCGCGGAGCATCCCATCGTGAGGACGCTGCAACGGGCCTGCCTTTCCAGCGGACAGAAGGCCGAGGTGGCGGCGATGCCCGCGTCGTGCGATGCGTGGTTCTATTCGAATCTGATCGGCGTCCCCGCGGTCGTGATCGGCGCGGGAACGCTCGGCGTTGCACACTCAAGCCAGGAACAGATCCCCGTACAGAGTCTCGCAGAGGGTGCGGAAGTCCTCGCACGCGCCATCGTGGACTGGTGCGGATGAATGTACACCGCCGGATACCGCTGCCAGCCAGGCGCGGCCGGCCATAACGGAGAATGCGATTCGATGGAGCGTCTCGGGGTTGGGATCATCGGATTTCATCACCTTCATTCCCTGGACTATCTGCCGCATTTCGATGCCATCGCACGGACAGAGGTGCGGGCCGTCGCGGAATCGGATCCCGTCTGTCTGGAGCGGGTGTGCGGGCAGACCGGGATCGATGGATACGTGGATTACAACACACTTCTTTCGCGGGAGGATATCGGCCTGGTGGTGATCCTGCTGCCGCACGCGGAATGCCCTGACGCGGTGGAACGGGCGGCGTCGGCGGGCAAGCATGTGATTGTCGAGAAGCCGATGGCGGACACGTCCGAGGGTATCCGGCGCATGATCGCGGCGACTGAAGGTGCGGGCGTGACGCTGTCATCGCCCTACTGCTGGCGCGCGCATCCGGCAGCCAGAAGGATCAAGGCGCTTGTCGATCGCGGCATCCTTGGGCGGATTGTCGCGCTCGAGGGGAGGTGCGCGGCGGGTTCGCCCCTGCGCTACCTGGAAAACGGAATTTCACCCTGGCTGAACAAGAAGGCGGTTGCGGGCGGCGGACCGATGCACAATCTGGGTACGCACTGGATCGATCTGTTCCGGTGGTTTCTTAAGGACGAGGTCCGGCAGGCGACAGGCATGGTGAGCCATCTTCAACACCGGCTGGATATCGAAGACAACAGTTTCGGTATTGTGAGATTCAGGAACGGCGCGACAGCCACGCTGGATATCAGCTATTCCGTACCAAAGGCCTTTCCCGCCGGCAGGGATCTCTTCATCGGCCTTCGAGGCAGCCTGGGTACGGTGTCGTGGAGCCCGGCGTGGGGCGGGACCGACGACGAAGTCTTCGTGGTCAGCGACCATCCCGACTTCGCGGACGGGCCCCGGACGACGTTGAGGATCGCTTCCGAAGCGGCAGACGGTTACGGCGGTGTTTCCGGCCGGGTGTATCTGAGCGAAACGGTCAACGCCATACTGGACGGGAAGCCCCCCTGTATATCTGGAATGGACGGGCTGAGGGCCGTGGAAGTCGTGGAAGCGATTTATGCCGCCGCGGAATCGGGCAGGGTCGTGACGGTGGAGAACTGCAGCGCCTGAATACGCCGGACATCAACAAGAAAAGGAACAGCCGCACGTGAAACCGGCTGTTCCTTTTTGTTTTGCTTGCCAGGAAGCTGTCTACCACGCGCCCATGACGATTTCCCGTCCGGTCCGGGCGGACTCGTAGATGGCCAGGATCAGGTCTACGGACTTGCGTGCGGACTCGCCCGGGATGTAGGGCTCACGGTCTTCCAGTACGGCACGGGTAATGTCGTTCACAAGAAAGCCGTGACCGGGCGCGACGGCGCTGGCGGCGCCCACGTTGCCTGCCGCTGCGATCTGCCGGGGGGGAAACGCGTCGGCGGCGCGGCCGTCTTCCTCGGTTGTCGTCGCCCATCGCGTAATCTGTGTGCCGCTCATCGTGATGGTCCCGGAATTGCCGTGGAGTTCGATGCGAGACGCCTCTCCGGGGTTGCAGGACGTGGTTCCGATGAGCGTCCCGAAGGCGCCGCTCCTGTATTTGATCGTGGCGACGGCGGTGTCTTCCACTTCGATGTCGCGTACCTTATGTTCGGCGCGCGCGAACACGGATTCGACGTCGTCATCGATCAGCCAAAGAAGAAGGTCCACGCCGTGTACACCCTGGTTCATCAGCGCGCCGCCCCCATCGTCCTTCCAGGTTCCGCGCCAGCCGGCGCTGTTGTAATACGCCTGAGAGCGGTAGTTCTTCATCAGGGCATCGGCCAGCACCAGTTTGCCGAGCTCTCCGTTCTTGATGGCGTTCCGGACCTTGATGGCTTCATCGCTGGTTCGGCTTTGAAAAATACAGCCGAGCTTGACGCCGGCATCGCGGCAGGCATCGATCATCCCGTTCATTTTCTCGCGTGTGACGTCCAGCGGCTTCTCACACAGGGAGTGCACACCCGCACGGGCGGCCGCAATCACATTGTCGGCGTGCATGCCGGACGGCGTACAGATACCGGCAATGTGCACATCGGGGTCCGCGACCAGGTCCTGATAGTCTTTATAATATCTGATACCACCGGACTCGGCAGCGAAATTCCTTCCCTTTTCCTCATTGTAATTGCATACCGCGACCAGTTCCGCGTCTGGACATGCTTCGATGCCCGACCGAAAATGGGCTGCGATCATGCCGGCGCCGATGATTCCCCATCCGAGTTTGCTGTTTTTCGCCATTCTTGCATCGTCCCCTTCTGGGTTTTGGAGAGCGGCGTTCCCCGAGGTGGCCGCGTGGCGTCAGCCGGCGTGCCGCACATCGACTTCCGTTCCCGATCGCGCGGACTCGTAGATCGCCAGAATGAGGTCGACCGCGCCACGGGCGGACTCGCCGGTAACGTAGGGTTCACGGTCTTCCCGAATCGCACGGATAAGATCTTGGACAAGGAATACGTGGCCCGAACTTCCGATGTCACTGGGGTCGGCCACCGCGCCTTCGATTTCGATTTCTTTCGGCGGTTCGCTGTCTTCGGCGCGGCCGTCTTCCTCAACGGTACTCGCCCAGCGGGTAATCGAACTGCCGCTGACCGTGATCGTGCCGCGATCCCCGTGTAATTCGATGCGGCGGGCCTCGCCGGGGTTGCACGAAGTGGTGCCGATGAGCGCGCCGTACGCGCCGTTCTTGAATCTCAGATTGGCCACGGCCGTGTCCTCCACTTCGATGTCGCGCACCTTGTGCTCGGCGCGCGCGAACACGGATTCGACGGGGCTTCCCATCAGCCAAAGTAGAAGGTCCACGCCGTGCACGCCCTGGTTCATGAGGGCGCCGCCCCCGTCCAGCGCCCAGGTGCCCCGCCAGCCCGCGCTCCGGTAATAGGCCTGGGAGCGGTAGTCCTTGAGATAGGCGTCGGCCAGAATCATCCGGCCGAGAAGACCGTCCTGAATGGCTTTGCGGGCCCTGATCATGTCCGGACTGGTCCGGCTCTGGAAAACGCAGCCGAGTTTTACCCCCGCATCGCGACAGGCCGCCGTCATTTCCGTCAGGCGGTCGGCGTCGATCTCCAGAGGCTTCTCGCACAGCACGTGCTTGCCGGCCCCCGCGGCCGCGGTTACGCCTTCGCAGTGCAGGCCGGAGGGCGTGCAGACGCTGACGATGTCGACCTGTGGGTCCCGAACAAGCTCTCTGTAATCTGAATACGTGCGAACGCCGGCCGCACCGCCATCCATACCGGCGAGGAATGACCGGATCTGGTTTTCATCGGTATCGCAGACCGCCACCAGTTCGGCCTCGTCGCAGGCATCGATCGCCAGGCGATGGGTGGGCGCGATAACGCCGCAGCCGATGATGCCGAAACCGAATTTGACGTCCGCCATTCGCTGCCTCCGTTCTCGGCGAATCCCGGCGGTCGAAACGGAAAGTTGCCGCGCCGGGACGATTTCGAGCCGTGTGCAATGTAGGTTATGCCCGCCGGGATGTCAACGGGCATTTTACGCTTTTCAGCAATCGGGCCGTGTATATATTAGGCGGTCGGTGAGTCTCCGTCGGTCCGGGAGCCAGATATGGAAAGAAAGAAACCATCCGGCACGAAAATGCAGAGAATCGGTCTGATCGCCGGACCCGTTCTGGCCATCGCGCTTCTCCTGTTCACCGATCTGGAACCGGGCCGGCCGGCCGTGACCCGGACGGCGGCCGTGGCCCTGCTGATGGCCGTCTGGTGGATGACGGAAGCCGTGCCACTTGCGGCAACCGCGCTGCTCCCCGTCGTGCTGTTCCCCCTGCTGGGTATAATGGGCGGGAAGAAAGTTGCGCCCATCTATTTCAACCACGTCATCTTTCTCTTTGTCGGCGGCTTCATGGTGGCTCTGGCCATGCAGCGCTGGAATCTGCACCGTCGGATCGCATTGCGCGTCCTCCTCTGGTGCGGCGTTCGCCCGCGCCGGATTCTGCTGGGATTCATGGTTTCGACCGCGTTCCTGTCGATGTGGATCTCCAATACGGCCACCACCATGATGATGGTGCCAATCGTACTGGCGGTGGTGTTGAAGCTGGAGGAGGGAGCGGCGCAGGGCAAACTTGCCACCGGTCTGTTTCTGGGCGTGGCTTACGGCGCCTCCATCGGCGGCGTGGCAACGCTGGTGGGCACGCCGCCGAATCTCTCGTTCGCCAGGATTTTGAATATTCATTTCCCGGACGCGCCGGAGATCTCCTTCGCGAACTGGTTCCTGTTTGCATTCCCGATTTCCGTGCTGTTCCTGGTTGTCGCATGGATCCTGTTGAGTTGGCTCCACGCCGGCGGCAGGCAGGAGAGGACTTTCGACCAGCGTGTCCTTCGGGATCAGTACGAAGCGCTGGGACCGCTTTCGTACGAGGAGGCGGTGGTTCTGGCTGATTTCGTTCTGCTCGCGTTTCTCTGGCTGTTCCGAAATGAGATCCGGGTCGGCGATACGGTAATACCGGGGTGGTCGGGACTGTTTCCGGGCGGCGTGTATTTGAATGACGGCTCCGTTGCAATGGGAATGGCGCTTCTGCTTTTTCTGATCCCGGCACGCGGCGGTTCCGCGGAGAAGATCCTGGACCGGGAGACCGTGGCGAAGTTGCCCTGGCATATCATACTGCTCTTCGGCGGGGGTTTCGCCCTGGCGACAGGGTTCATTGAATCGGGCTTGTCCCTGTGGTTCGGTCATCGCCTGGCGGGGCTCAGCGCGGTTCATCCCCTGCTGCTGGTGGCCGTCCTCTGCCTGATGATTACATTCCTCACCGAATTGACGTCGAACACCGCCACGGCCGAGATGTTCCTTCCCATTCTGGCGGCGTTGGGCGTCGCGATTCAGGTGAATCCCCTTCTCCTGATGATTCCGGCCACATTGTCCTGTTCATTCGCATTCATGCTCCCTGTCGCCACGCCGCCGAACGCGATCGTGTTCGGAACGGACCGCGTCCGGATGACGGACATGGTCCGCGTGGGGCTGATTTTGAATCTGACGGGGGTCGCCATCGTCGCCGGCGCCATCTATCTGCTGGGCGGGTCTGCTTTGGGAATCGAGCTGACGGGCGTACCCGAGTGGGCGAAATAGTGTCTCTGCGGAAACGTGAGACCGGGCGGGCCGGCGGGGCTCCCGTATCCGGTTTCGGGAATGAGGAATGCAATGTACGAACCTGTTGACACGATTACGCTGAAGTCGGGCGAACGAGTGGAAGCCGGTGTTGTGAAAGGTCCGGACCCGGATTGGGCGGAACGGATCGAAGCGCTTCTGGAACACAAGGGCGAGATGTGGCGCTGGGGTAACACGATGGTGCTCCGGGAGCGCGTGAGGATAGCGGTGGGTTCTTAGGCTACGGCAACCGCCGCAAGATGACGCGAGGCCTGAAAAGGGGCGATCCGGCAGATCGCCCCTTTGCCTTAGTCGGCGGCGTTCTCCCGGGCCTGGGGAATACGCCAGCCGCGTGAAATCTCCTGCGTACGCACCATGCGGGCGTAGAGACCATCCCGAGTCATAAGGTCCTCGTGATCGCCTGATTCGACGATGCGTCCGCCATCGCAGACGAGAATCTTGTCGGCATTGCGCACGGTGGACAGCCGGTGCGCGATCACGATCGTCGTACGATGGCGCGTAAGGCGTGCGATGGCTTCCTGGATGAGGATTTCGGTCTCGGCGTCCACGGAGGACGTGGCTTCGTCCAGGATCAGGACCGGGGCGTCTTTTAACACCGCGCGCGCAATGGACAACCGCTGCTTCTGGCCGCCGGAAAGCCGGATCCCCCGTTCACCGACGAGCGTGTCGTAGCCTTCCGGCAGATCCAGGATGAAGTCATCCGCGTTGGCCGTTCGGGCCGCTTCCCGGACCTCCCGGTCGGTCGCGTCCGGTCGGCCGACGAGCAGATTCTCCCGTACTGTGGCGTGAAACAGAAAGACATCCTGGAACACGGTTGCGATCTGCGAGCGCAGGTAGGCCAGCCGGAGCGTGCGGATGTCGTACCCGCCTATGAAGACGCCGCCTCGCTGAGGGTCGTAAAAGCGCGGAATCAGGCTGGCGACGGTGGTTTTGCCGGCCCCGGTAGGACCGACGAGGGCGATGATTTCTCCAGCCTCGACGTCGAATTCGACCCCGTGGAGCACGGGATTTTCGGGATCGTATCCGAATGTGACGTCCCGGAACCCGATGTCCCAGTTCATGGCTTTGGGCGCAATGGCGTCGGGGGCGTCATCGATGTCTGATTCGACGGCAAGGAGCTGGAAGACGCGGTCTGTGCTTGCCACGGCTTTCTGCAGGATATCGTTGAACGAGGCGAGCTGAAGAAAGGGCTGGTAGATATGGCCCATGTAGACGATGAAAACAAATAGGTCCGCAACCGAAATGACGCCTTCCAGCGCCATATTGCCGCCGCTCCAGATGACCAGAACGATGCCGATGCCGCCCGCGGCCTCAATGATCCCGGCGGGCAGAAGGGAAACACGGTTGGCGGTTACGCTGCTGTCTCTGAACTTCCGGCTCCGGGCTTCGATCAGGCGGACGCGACGGGTTTCCTGCGCGAAGGACTTGATAACCGGGATGCCGGAAAAGCTGTCCTGGACCAGCGCGATGAGATCGGCCAGATGCGCGCGCACGGCGCTCCAGAGCGCGCGGACCTTCGAGACGTAACGGTAGATCAGCAGGGTTGTCAGCGGAATGGGGATCAGGGTAATGAGTGCGAGTTCGGGGTTCAGAGTAAACAGCACGACAATCATCGAAACGGGTATGATCGCGGCCAATGCCGTCTCCGGGATGCCGTGGGCGACAAAGTCCTCAAGCGCTTCAACGTCGTTGATTGAACGGGAAATGAGATTGCCGGTCCGCTGTTTGTTGAAGAAGCGATGGGGCAGGCTCTGCAGGTGCCGGTAGATCCTCACCATCAGGTCGTGCATCACGCGATAGGCGGCAATGTGTGAAAAGTAACCGTAACCGTATCTGGTTGCGCCCCGAAAAAGGTAGACCCCTATCAGGAGCAGACTGATCTGAATCAGGTCGGCGCCATGGGCGCCTTCCGTCAGCCACCGGATGAGTTCCCTGATCAGCAACGGCGGCAGGAGGTTCGCGGCGGCAAAGAGGAGCCCGCAGGCGACGGTGAGGGCAATAAGCAGTCGTTTGCCCGCCAGAATGCTGTAGAGTTGTGCGAAGAAGCCCATGGACAATGACGATTCCTGCTGGAAGGAGCGATCCTGTGTTCGTACGGAGTCCGATGCAGGTTCGTTCGGGTACGGACCGGAACTCACGTTTGAGAACATAAACCTAGGTTTCCACGGGAGTAAAGTCAACTCCTTTGGCTACGGAGGAGTACGCACTCGAATTTTCAGTTGTGTAAGAAGAACTTACATTCTATATTGTTTTCCAGCGTACATAAATTTAGTGCTTTTAATAACTGTGTGCGCATATTTAAAATATACGCTTATGGAATTCCGGTCGCGGATTTTCCCGCCTTGACCGCCACTTTTTCGCTCGCGCTCGGGAACTCACCGGTAATTTTAAAACAGCTTCATAGAGGGAGCGGCGATGGAGATGTCGAAGTCTAGCATTGATCCAATAGAGACCGAAACGGCGCTTGTCGATCGGATGACCGAGCCGGTTCCCGAGGTGAGGGATGCCGTATCCAGAATCAACGGCGAGGTAATGATACTCGGCATCGCCGGCAAAATGGGGTTGACGCTGGGCGAACTTCTGGTGCGTTCCGGCGCCAGTGGCGTGATCGGGGTCTCCCGGTTCTCCAGTCCGGGTGACCGGGAATACCTCGAGGCGAGGGGCGTACAGACGGTACGGTGCGACCTGATCGACGACGATTCACTCCGCGCGCTTCCCGAGGTTGGCCACGTCATCCTGCTTGCCGGGCACAAGTTCGGCTCCACCGGAAACGAACCCCTGACATGGGCAATGAACGCGCTGCTTCCCGGCAAGGTGATGCAGCGGTTCCCGGATTCACGAGTCGTCTATGTTTCTTCCGGAAACGTCTACCGGTTTGTGTCACCGGATTCCGGCGGTTCGGTGGAGTCGTCGCCTCTGGGCCCGGTAGGCGAATACGCGCAGTCCCGTCTTGGAGGCGAGCGGCTGGCGGCCTACTACGCGGAACGGAACGAAACTCCGCTCGCGATTGTCCGGCTGTTCTACGCGACGGAGTTGCGCTACGGGGTATTTCTGGATATCGCGCAGATGGTCTGGACGGGACAACCGATCGATCTGAGCATGGGATATGTAAACCAGATCTGGCAGGGAGACGCGAACGCCTATCTTGCGCGGAGCTTTCCGCTCTGTGAGAGCCCCGCGCGGATCCTCAACATGACAGGGTCTGAACAGCTTGAGATCCGCGACGTCGCGTTGAAGCTGGGCGCGCTGATGGGGCGGACACCTGTCTTTGAGGGCGAAGAGAGCCGCACTGCCCTGCTGGGGAATGCGAACGCGCTGTTCAGCCTTCTGGGACCGCCCCGGGTCTCGTCCGGGGAGATGATGGAATGGGTGGCGGCCTGGGTGATGAACGGGGGTCCGACGCTGGGCAAGCCCACCAAGTATGAATCCCGGAACGGGCAATTCTAGTGTACGGCCCAGGATTTGCGGAATGCGCGAGCTGACCGGGAGATTCCGGTTATGGGCGAACTGAAAGCCGGCGTTGCCGAGGTCACGATCACCCCGCCCATCGGTATTTCCCTCTGCGGATTCGGGAACCGGAAGGGGCCGGCCGATACGGTTCACGACGATCTGTTCGCTCGCGCGCTGGTATTGGATGACGGTCGGACACGGCTGGCGATCGTTACATCGGATCTCATTTCCTTCGCGACCGACCTGGTTCATCGGCTACGGGACCTGGTCGAACGCGCTGCGGGTGTGCCGGGCGAGGGTCTGCTGCTGAACGGATCGCACTCTCATTCCGGACCCTCGGTGATGTCGTTTCGCAGCATGGGATCGCGCGACGCCGCGTACGAAGACGTGCTGTGCCGGCAGGTCGCGGGCGCCGTCCGGATGGCGGCGGACCGGCTGGAGCCCGTATCGCTCGGGGTCGGCCGGGCGCCCGTCAGGATCGCCATTAACCGACGCGCCCGCCGTAACGGAAGAATGACGATCGGCCATAACCCTGAAGGCGCCGAAGCCCCCTGGGTCGACGTGCTTCGCATCGACGCCCGGTCCGGTTCACCGCTCGGGCTCCTGTATATGACGGCGGCCCATCCCGTCAACCTTCGGGGCCTGGCGTTCAGCGCGGAATTTCCCGGATACGCGGCTCGGACGATTCGGCGGGAACTCGACGGCGCGCTTCCGATGTTCGCGCAGGGCTGTTGCGGCGACATCAACTGTACGCCGATGGACGGTACATTGCGGACAACCATGCGGCAAGGCGACCTGCTGGGAGGGGCTGCCGTGAACGCCGCCCGTCACGCGGAGCCGTTGGAATCGAACGTTCTGGGGGTGGTGCGCCAGGTGATTTATCTTCCCACGAGAATCCCTTCGGTGGATGAGGCGGAACGCGCCCTCGAGGATCAGAAGACACGTGTGCAGGAATCGGAGCAGGACCCCGAAGCAACCGACTATCTCATCCGCCAGTACCGAGGACAGATCGAGTGGGCTGAAGATTATCTGCGCGCGGCGCGAAACCGCCGACCCCGGGCGGAAGCGTTCGAGATCCAGGCGATGAGAATCGGAGAGGCGGCGATTGTGGCGTACCCGGGCGAAATGTTCGTGGACTATCAACTCGAAATGGACCGGGCGTCGCCATTCAAAAAAACGTTCACCCTGGCGTACACCAATGGATGCATCGGGTATGTGCCGACGGCGGAGGCCTTTCCTGAAGGCGGGTACGAAGTTGACCACGCATACCGATATTACGGAACGTTGATGATTACGTCGGCCTGTGAACGAATGATCAAATCCGCGACCCTCGAATTGCTGAACGGATTGAAATGCAACAACCGACCCTGATTCGTCATTTTTCGGGGACGTTAGTTCGAATTTATGCATGTTGATAAAGGTGATTAAAACAGCTGATTACCAGGATACACCAGGTTTCTGGACATGAACGGAAAAAACGTCCTTCCTGACGACCATTTCGGCCCGTTTCGGAAAGTTTCGTCGCGGTGCCGCGTTGGGGTTTTTACGGAATTGAGGCCGATGCGGGACACGTCTATGCGCTTACTCCTCTTGTGTGGGTTGTTGTGCATCTGGGCGACACCATGCGAAGGCGGAAGAATAAAAAAAGAGTCATTCGCCGAAGGGACGAATTCCGCGGATGCGGCGTTTGCGAGATTTCGCCCGAATCGGATCGGGCTCATGGTCTTGGCGTCGGACCGTGACCCTGTTCCCGGACTCCAATACGTGGGCCGGGTTGTACTGGGATTCACGCGTCAGTTGCAGGGTGACCCGATTCGGATGCCGCGCAGGTACGAACTCCGCTTATACGAAGCCATCCGTTCGGCGTTGCAGGCGAGAGGATACGAGGTCAGGCACCTGGGCAACTGGAATGGAATGCGTCTGGGAGAGGTGATCGCCCGGTCAACCGACGTGGATGTCGTGTGTGCGGCGCATTACTATATAAAGCGTAACCACAGGATTGGCAAATTCGACGGCTTCAGCTGGTCGTCTCCTTTCGAGGGCATGCATCTCTTTCTCAACGCCAGGTTCTACCATGTCGCAAGCAAGGAGTCGTTCTACGGGCTGGAAGCGGCGGCGCTGGGTACCGAGGAACTATATGACAATCTGGGAAAAATCGTGGTAGAGGAACCGCTTTATCCGGACGGCTACGACGAGCACGGGAGTCCGAATGCGTACAAGATCGCGGTATACCAAACCTCGCTTCGGGACTTGAAGCTTGCGGAACATCCGGTCCCGATAATACGCACGGCGGAAGGCTCGCTCGACATAACGTACGACGGCGGGTGGCTCAAAAAGGGAAGAGTGCGATTGAAAAACGTGATGGGACGTCTCAATATTCCCATCCCCGAGGAAGTCGCCAGACGGAACAGCGTACTCGCACGGATGCTTGAATACGTTTCATTTCGCCCCAGAAACGACGATCGGGAATATTTCGATCTGCTCGGCGTCGCACAGATGGGCCGCATGGTTCAACGAAGAATCCCGGAACGAATTCCATAACATGATCCGTGGAACGGTATTGCTTCGCCCGGCGTCAGAATAACGCGCTCACGGGTGTACGTCCGGCCGTCTGAACCTTATTCCGACGAACAGGATACGGATATATGGATAAATTCAAACTGGATGAGTTGGAACTGGCGCCGGACATTACCGGAATAAAGCTGGACACCGATTTTTTCTCGATGGTTGTCGCGCCGGAATTGGGCGGTAAGATAACTTCTCTTGTCAATAAGACGACAGGGCGCGAGTTTCTTTCGCGCACCAATATACCCTACCGGAGGCGCACCTACGCGGACCGTTTCGAGAATTACGAACGGGACGGCGCGGACGAGTGTTTTCCCACTGTCGAAGACTGCCCCTATCCCGCCTTTCCATGGGAAGGGGTGCCGGTTCCGGACCATGGCGAGGTCTGGATGCTGCCCTGGCAATACGAAGTCAAGCAGGGACGCCTGCAGATGTGGGTGAGGGGCGTACGGTTTCCATATGTGTTTCAACGTGACATCCGCTTCGAGACGCTGGCGCGCGGAGAAAAGCCGTATATCCGGTTTTCATACACCGTCCGAAACGAGAGTCCGTTTGAAATGCCGTTTGTGTATGCGTTCCACCCGCTGTTTAAGGTGGAAACCCGGGCGCGCATCCTGATGCCTTCCGGTACGGACGTGGTTTCCTACATGAGTACTGAAGACCGCCTTGGGCCGCCAATGACACGACATGTCTGGCCCAAGGTGACGGATGTGACGCTGGACAAGGCCTATAACCGGTCCTCGATCCGGTCCAGCCGTACCAAGGAGGCAGAGAAGATTTATTCCACGCGTCTGGAGCAGGGCCGCTGCGCGCTGGTCTACCCGAACGGGGAGTTTGTCGGCTTTCTGTTTCCGGCGAAAAAACTCCCCCATCTGGGCTTGTGGATTAACGAGGGTGGTTGGAATAACCTCCACCACGCGGCGCTGGAGCCCTCCACGTCGCAGGTCGACCGCCTGGATACCGCGTGGGGACTCAAAGCGTGCGGGGTCGTGCCGGCCAACGGCCTGTACGAATGGGATATCAGCCTGATTCTGGGCGAAGGCGAAGAGCGCCAGGAATTGCTCGGGGAATTTTGAGGTGCAACGGCTATGGATCGCGGTTCTGGTTGTTTTCACTCCGGCGGCGGCGCCCGGCCAATCCACCGGAGATGAAATGGTCCTGGTACAGTCCGGCCAGGAACGGTTCTACATGAGCAGGCATGAAGTGACGGTCGAACAGTTTAAAGCGTTCGATCCGGACTATCATCCGGCGTACACGTATTTCGATGATGCAAATATGCCTGCCACAGCGATCACGTTCACGCAGGCGAAGGCGTACTGCGCAGCGCAGGATAAGCGTCTTCCAACGTCCGACGAATGGGTCGTTGCGTGCGGCGGTCTGGAGGGAACGGCCTACGCCTATGGAAACAACTTCGACCCGAATCACGCGCGGGTGGGACGAAAGAACTGGACCGACGGGCCCAGGGCGGTGATGAGCTACGGGAAGAACAAGGCGGGACTGTACGATATGTCCGGAAACGTGTGGGAGTGGGTTGAAGACGGTGGCGGCGAAGGCGGGATGCAAAAGGTGTACGGCGGATCCTGGACGGATGGTCCCAGGTTGACGCGGTGCGGTTCGGCGAGGCGGGCAAGGGTCGATCTGAAATCGCTGAACTATGGTTTCCGGTGCGCCCGCTCTCTGACGGAGGCAGACCGGAACCGCCTGGCCAGGGCGGAGGCGGAGGCGCGACGCAGAATTCAGGCGCGTGTCCGCAGGGAAGCCGCCCGCCGCAAGGCCGCGATCAAGGCCGCAGAGGCGGCCCAAAAGGCGAAGATCGACGCACAGGCGAAAACGGCCCGGGAAGCCGAACTTGCCGAAGAACAGGCCCTGGCGGCAGAGGCGGAGCGAAGAGCCGCGGCTTTTGCCAAAAAGGTCGAAGGCATGCTGAAGGTTGAGACCTCCGCTTTCCAGACCTTTTACATCGATCCTCACGAAGTCAGCGTTGAGGCGTATCGGGCGTTTAATTCCACTTACAGGCCGGACGAATTCTCTAACGGTCCACGAATGCCGGCCACCGGAATAAACCACGAACAGGCGCGGGAATACTGCGGTTCCCTCGGCAAGAGGCTGCCTACATCCGAGGAATGGGTTGCGGCGTGTTTGGGTGAAACGGGCAATATCTATTCGTACGGGAAGCGCTACGATCCCGCAAGGGCCCGGACCGGCCTGGCGTGGAATGCCGGTGCCGGCGAAGTGGCCAGGGGAGATCCCAACGTCTATGGCGCTACGGATATGGTGGGCAACGTCTGGGAATGGGTGGACGGTTGGTATGGAAACAACCGGGAACTCCGTGCGATATACGGGGGCTCATGGCTTGACGACGAAAAGCGGGCGAAATGCACTGGCGCAGGTTGGGCGGAACCCGATGACAAACGGTCGGACGTTGGGTTTCGCTGTGTGGTGGGAGCCGAATAGGAATGCGTAACTCAAGACACAGGCGGCCGCGTGTGGTCTGGCGGACTGCCTGGTTCATTCTGATCTGTATCGGTGCCTGGACTTGCGGTGTCAGCCGGCAGGAAGTGGAGCTGGCAGAAAGAGACGCGCGGAATACCGTACTCAGTCTCGTTCACGACGGCGATCTGGATGTCGCCCTCGTTGCGGAGGCCGTATCGGTCCTCGGGAGTCTGGATCGCATTGATGTTCGATCCGCACTCCTGACCCTTCTGGATCATCCGGATGAAATCGTCGTTTTGCGGGCGGTGGAAGCGCTTGGAAGACACGATGGTCCCGGCGTCGTCGACGCCCTCAGAGGCGTGTTCGAAAAAACAGAAAACGCCCTGGTGAAAGTGGAGGTTGCGGCCGCGCTGGAACGTCTGAACGCCGAGTCAATGGCTCCCTGGCTGGCGGAAACGCTCGGAAACGGCCAGATGGCCATGGTTCGATCCAGGGCCGCCGCCGCATTCGGTCAGCTGGAGAACCCGGCGGCCGTCCCGCCGCTCAGACGCGCGTTTGGAGAAGATCCGGACCCGGTTGTCCGATCTTCCGCGGCATTGGCGCTGGCCAGGCTGGAGGATCTGCAGAGTCTGCCTGCCATCGCCGATACCCTGCTGGAAACCCGGCAGCTTTCCACCTCGCTGGTCATGGTGGAGGCTCTGGAAGAATTCGGAACCGCCGGGGCGATCGAACATCTTGAGACTGTCGCGAAACAGACAACCTGGCAACATTCCCTGCGAATCCGTTGCCTGGAAGCGCTGGGCGGACTGTCCGCCAGGTCGATTGGCGTCTACCTCAAGGAACAGATGCTGGAAGAAGGACACCCGATGAACCGGTTGCTGGCTGTGGACGGGTTGGGGTGGATTCAGGACTCAACGGCGGTGGAACTCCTGCGTTCGGCCTTTTTCGGACCGGGTAACCAGCCGCTCCGGCTCAGCGCGGCGTGGTCGCTGGCCCGGCTTGGCCACGGGTTCGAGATTTCCGAGGAACTGGAAGACGACCTGAAGAGCAAGCACATTCCGTTTCGAAGGCGCGCCGCGGAGATCCTGGGTATCATTGCTGATAAACGACGGATCCCGGCCTTGAGGAACGCGTTCTCGGAAAACAGGGAATTCTCCGTTCGTCTGGCGGTCGTGCAGGCCCTGGGTAAAATCCATAGCGCCGGGTCGGTCGAGGCGCTGGGGTGGGCGTTTCATCGGGACGCGTCGCTGGAAATCAGGGAGTCCATAATTGACGCGCTTGGACAGATTGCCCTGACAGAGGCGAATGAAGCGCTGAACGAAATCCTTTCGGAGAACGAAGAAGCGGTTCTACAGGCGGCGGCTTTGAGAGGATTGGCGCGGTCCGGCGATCTGAAACAGTTGAAGACGCTCCGCACTTACATTAAGAACGCCGAACCGGGCTTGCGCCTGGAAGCCGCCAGAGGAATCTTCGAGCTCGCCTACGGGGAAATTCAGCAGGGCTGACACGGGAGTCTCTTCATCCTGTTATTCTGCGGAATTCTAGTGTTCTGTCCCAGAAATAAGTTGCCTGAATTCGGCCGCTGAGTCGCCCGTCTCGCAAGGCGCCTCCGACCTGCGTATGGTCGGCGAGCGAGGGGAACGTAGCGAGACGGGATGAATCGGCGGCCGAATGGTGAGGAATTTTTGGGACAGGACACCAGTTGCGAAGGACCGATGAGCATACGTTCCAATATACCGGTCTGGTTGTTTGTGGTCTGTATCCTGATATCGACCGCATCGGCACAGACCACGACCGATATCGATTTCGACGACAATCACGTGGTCGATTTCGGGGATTTCGTCCTTCTCGCGCAGGCATTCGGGACCGGGGACGCGCGGTTTGACCTCAACGGCGACGGTGCCGTCGATTTTCAGGACTTTCTGATCTTCGCGCGCCTGTACGACAAATCCCAACACACGGTGATGCATTCTCATGTCGACGAGGAGCTCGCTGTCGGTTCGGTCGATGTCTATGACGTGCCGACCCTGGGAAGCCAGCCTCAGGATATCGTGGTCGACGTCCTTGGCCGCGTCTGGTTTACGCAGCCGGGCGCAAACCAGATCGGCCGTTTCGATCCCTCAACCGAGACATTTGTCGAATTTCCATTGCCGACCCCTAGCGGCCGGCCGGCCCGGCTTGCCGTTGACGGCCGCGGTATTGTCTGGTTTACGGA
Source organism: Gemmatimonadota bacterium (assembly GCA_028874335.1). Lineage (GTDB taxonomy): Bacteria > Latescibacterota > UBA2968 > UBA2968 > JAAXHE01. The sequence continues at coordinate 46,305 of JAPPJY010000016.1, forward strand.
TATTGTCGCGAACGCGGTCGGCCGGCTCGACCCGATTTCTGAAGAAATCCGGACGTACCCCGTTCCCACCCCGGGAAGCCAGCCCAGCGGCCTGGTTTTCGACCGCAAGGGTTACCTCTGGTTCACCCAGGAATCCGGCAACCAGATCGGCCGTCTCGATCCTGATCGCGGCACGTTCGAAGAGTATCCTGTGTTCACACCCTCGGCTGGTCTGGACGAGATACAGATCGACAGTGAAGGCATACTGGTGTTTTCGGAACGAGCCGTCGGAAAATTCGGCCGGATGAATCCGGAGACGAAAGAGATTGCCGAGATCGAAATACCCGTCCAGGATCTGACCATCAGACAGTTCGTGTTGGACGCGGGAGATCAGATCTGGTTTGCCGCGAATTCTTTCCAACTGCACATGTGGGACCTGCTTGCCACGGGTAACTTCACAAGTTATATCCTGCCTGAAGATGGGCCCGATCCATCCTCGCTGGCTGTGGACCTTAACGGACGTATCTGGTACGCGGCCGATCAGTCCAGGTATTCCGCCAGGTTCGATCCGGAGGCTACCAGCATCAGGATACTCGAACTGCCGAATTCGGTTTCAGGAGTGGGAAGGCTGACAGTGGATCGGCTCGGAAAGATCTGGTTTACCGATCCTACCGGGAACCGGATCGGAAGCGTGGAGGACATCGGTCCCTGAGACGTCTCTCTCATTGCCCGACGTGTACGTCTCAATCTCAGAGATTGCGGCGTTTTTTTTTGTAACGATAGAAAGAAATTGACACGGCGAGGTGGCTTAGGTACCATTCCGGCCGACGTTGCAGTTGTAGAGTCTAACCTTGATTCGTAAGTGTTCGAGGACGTTAATTCGAATATGTGCTTGTAAATAAAGACGATTAGACTGCTGATTACCAGGATACACCAAGTCACTGGAAGTGAGGGAAGAAACGACTTTCTTAACGTCGATAACGCCCCGTTTCGGAGGGTTTTATCGCGTCGCCGCGTTGCTGTTTTTTTTTTTGAGGCTAACCCCGAATAGAAGCGAATGGACCAGCCATGAAGCACCGAATTCTACCCTTTTTCTTCATCTGTATACTCATTCCCGTCACAATTCAGGCCGCGACCGAACGGCTGGTTCTGATCTCGCCCCATCCGGACGGCGTTCAGAACGAGTTTGAAGCGGCCTTTAAGTCCCACTATTCCAGGCTGACGGGCAGGGAGGTTGTCCTGGAATGGCTCGACGTCGGCGGTGGCACGAGCTCGATTCTGAGATACGTCAAATCGGAATTTCGCCGTGCGCCCGGCGGAATCGGTATCGACGTCTTCTTCGGCGGAGGCATGGACCCGTTTATGGAAATCGCCGAGATGGGCCTCTGCTCTGCCCATCGCCTGCCTGAGGCCCTGCTGGATCGATTGCCACGAAAAATCGGGGGCGTACCTCTGTTCGATCCGGACTATCGCTGGTACGGCGCCACCCTGGCCGGTTTCGGAATCGTGTACAACAGGGCCGTTCTCGACCTTGTGGACCTGCCGGCCCCGCGGACCTGGGCCGACCTCGGAGATCCGGAGCTCTTTTCGTGGGTCGGGTCGGGAGATCCACGAAGCAGCGGCAGCGTACACATGGCCTATGAGTTGATCCTTCAGGCATATGGCTGGGAGCGAGGCTGGGAGGTCATTACGACTCTGGGGGCCAATGTGCGCAATTTCACCTCGGGCGGCTCACAGGCGCCCAAGGACGTCGCCGTCGGCGAGGTGGCCTACGGCCTGTCCATCGACTTCTATGCCTGGGCCCAGGCCGGCCAGGTGGGGGAAGATTATATCGGATTCACGATGCCCGACAACCTGACCATCGTCAATCCAGACGGGGTGGCCATCCTTAAAGGCGCATCCAACCTGCGGGCGGCAAGGAGTTTCGTCGAATTCGTCATGTCGGACTCGGGCCAGAAACTCTGGTTTCTGAAAAAGGGTGTGCCGGGCGGCCCCCGGGAAACCGCGCTGAACCGGTTTACGGTATTGCCCGATCTCTACCGGCGGTACCGCGATCAGGCCGCCGTTGCGCTGAACCCATTCGAGTGGAAGTCCGACCTCGTCTATGACTCGGAGAAGGCGTCAAACCGATGGCGCGTATTGAACGACCTGATCGGCGTCATGGTGATCGATTCCCACCAGCAGCTTCAGACCGCATGGAAAACGGCGATTATGGAAGGAATAACCCCTGAGCGTGTTCGACGGCTCGCGAAAGTACCCGTCAGCGAAGAAGCCTGCGGCCGTCTGGGCCCCCGTTGGCGGGATGCAGAACTGCGCAACAGGAACCTGGCGTCATGGACGGAATTCGCACGGAACAAATACGGAGTGTCAGAGCCTCCGTTTCGAAGGCGTCTTCTGGACAGGCTGACGCTCCTGTTCCCGTTGGGCCTTGCAGGCGCCATGGTGATCTACCTCGCAAAGACATCGCTTCCCTCGTTCAGACGGTAACTCGCCCCCGGCCCCTCAGAAGCGGGTAGACGGTAGACGGAAGAAGGTAGAAGACCACACCCCGCCCCACCACCTGGTGAGACGTAAGCCGGGAGAGGTTAGAGATCGCATGCCGCCTAAGATTCCCTGTCATTCCGCAGGCAAGACGGAGGAACATATCGGCAAGGGCTTCTTCTACCGTCTCACCGCTTCCGTCTCACCGCTTTTGGTCTACCCTCTACCCGCATTCAGGCTCTTTGTAGCCAATATGACTGTTGCCTTTCTTCGAATTGAGGCTAAAAACAGCCTCCAGAGGACATGAGGGCGTACCATGGTGCGTGTTCGACTGCAGGGCGTCACAAAACGATTTGGCAGCGTCGTCGCTGTTGAATGCGTGGATATCGAAATTGAGAGAGGCGAATTCTATTTTCTGCTGGGACCTTCCGGATGCGGCAAGACCACGTTGTTGAGAACGGTCGCCGGATTCTACAGGCCGGAGCACGGACGCGTGTTTTTTGACGATCGGGACGTTACCGGTGTCCCGCCTGAAAAGCGAAACACTGGAATGGTCTTTCAGAACTACGCACTATGGCCCCATATGACGGTCTGGCAGAACGTGGAGTACGGCCTTTCCCTGCGCGACATTGCGCCGCGAAAACGCGCCGATCGGATCCGGAGGGCGTTGCAGATGGTGAGAATGGAAGGCTACCGGGACCGGTCCCCCAATCAGCTGTCAGGCGGGCAGCAGCAGCGCGTGGCGCTGGCGCGGGCACTCGTGATCGAACCCGACGTGGTGTTGCTGGACGAACCGCTCTCCAATCTCGACGCACGGCTGCGGCTGGAGATGAGGGAACAGATCCAGGCGTTGCACCAGAGCCTGGGGATCACCATGATCTATGTCACGCACGACCAGAAAGAAGCGCTGGCGATGGCCAGCCGCGTCGCCGTGATGCAGGCGGGTCGGGTCGTGCAGTCCGGTTCTCCCAGGACGTTGTATTCGAAGCCGGCCAACCGGTTTGTCGCGGACTTCATCGGTGAAATCAACCTGATTTCGGGCAAGGTCGTTCTGATCGACGAGAACATCGGTGTCAAAACGGGGGTGGGTGTCCTGTACGGCGGGCCGGGCTACGACGGCATCCGGAGAGGCGACCGTGTATTGTGCGCCATCCGCCCCGAGGCCATGGAATTCCACGCGGGCAGTCCGGGCGAGGCGGACCATGTCGTCGCCGGGACGGTCCGGAACGCGATATTCCTGGGCGAAATGGAACAGTATGTTGTGGACCTTTCGGACGGAACTCAGGTGAAGCTCTTGGAGAGCCATCCGCGGGTCCGGAGCGCATTTCCCGGCGATCGCGTGAGCATCCGGTTTGCCCGGGACTCGATATCAATACTACGGGACGAAGGTGAAAACTCTGCTTGATCGATACGATCTGACCGGGTCCAGGGTCCTCTTTCTGGCGGGACTGTCTGCCTTTTTTGTGTTTTTTCTGTTCTATCCGCTCTGGTACGCCGTTGTGCGAGCGCTGTGGGTGAACGGAGAATTCTCGCTCGTTTTCTTTGAGTTGATGGCAGGCAATCCTGTCTACACGGAGATGATTCTGAACAGTTTCCGCCTCGGCATGTTCACCACAATCGCAACGACACTGCTGAGCCTTCCCGTCGCCTTCCTGCTGGTACGATATGACTTCAGGGGCAAGAACGTCCTCAACGGTCTGATCCTGGTGCCCATGGTCCTACCGCCGTTCGTGGGCGCGATCGGGATGAAACAGATGTTCGCCCGCTTCGGATCGATCAACCTTCTGCTGCTCGAGCTGGGAATCGTCGACCAGCCCATCGACTGGTTCGGCGGCGGGTTTGCGGGTGTGGTCATTCTGCAGGTGCTGCACCTCTATCCCATTATGTTCCTGAACGTTGCCGCGGCGCTGGCGAATATCGACCCCAGCCTCGAAGAGGCCGCCCGCAACATGGGGGCCCGAGGTTTCAGGCTGTTTCGAACCGTGACCTTTCCGCTGATGTTGCCTGGCTATTTCGCCGGTGCGATCATTGTCTTCATCTGGGCGTTTACCGACCTTGGTACACCGCTGATCTTCAACTATCGCCAGGTGGTGATGGTCGAGATATTCAACGCAATATCAGATATCAACGAAAATCCAATGGCGTATGCGCTCGTGGTTTTTCTGTTGTTGCTGACCGTGTTGTTTTTCTACCTGTCCAAGCTGTTGCTGGGCAAAGGACGGTACGAAATGGTTGCACGGGGACACGTGGGATCGGCCGTGCGCCGTGCTACGCCAGGGATGACCGCGTTTATCTACGGAGTAATGATCTCACTGACAGCCATCGCGCTGATCCCTCACCTGAGTGTATTCCTGACCTCGATCTCAGAGCGCTGGTTCATGTCGATCTGGCCGCAGGAAATCACAGGCAAGTACTATCCGCTCGTCTACCGGCACCCGATCGCGGGCCCCAGTGTAACCATGAGCCTGATGCTGAGTTCTCTAAGTACGATTTGCGACGTGGTACTCGGCATATCCATAGCCTATCTGCTTGCCCGCACCCGGATCCCGTTCCGAGGCGCGCTGGATGCGGTCGCAATGCTGCCCCTGGCATTGCCTGGCCCGGTGCTGGCTTTCGGGTATCTGGCCGGGTATTCCGGCACCTTTCTGGATGCACGACACAATCCCGTGCCTCTGCTGGTTATCGCATACGCGGTGAGACGCCTGCCGTATATGGTCAGGTCTGCCTACGCCGGATTCCAGCAAAGCAGTGTCGCCCTTGAAGAAGCGGCCAGGAATCTGGGCGCTTCTCCCCTGCGCACGACTTTGCAGATTACATTCCCGCTCATTCTCGCGAATCTGGTCGCGGGCGCCATTCTCTGTTTTTCCTTTGCCATGCTGGAAGTCAGCGACAGCCTGATACTTGCGTTGAAGACGCAGTATTACCCCATCACCAAGGCCATCTACGCGCTGATGGGCAGGATTGCGGATGGGCCATACATCGCCAGCGCGATGGGGATGCTGGGCATGCTGCTTCTCATGCTCAGCCTCTTCCTGGCCGGACGCTTCCTGGGCCGGCGCATGGGAGAGCTGTTCCGCGCGTAGCCATAGGAGAACATCGGAGATGGTCTATATCGCTGTGATCGTCCTGTTGATGCTCGCGGTTATTTTCGCGCTGACGCGTGAACGGGGAACGCGAGGAAGAGAGATTCCGGAAGGAGACGACGCACTGGCCGCAGACATGGCGGACCTGGTCATCGAAGGCCGGAAGGAGTTTCTGCCGGTTGTCAGCCAGCCGGTATTGGGGGGTGTGCTTCGCGAATTGATGGACCGCCTCGGGATAGAAGCAGAGCAGGTACTGGTCAATCGAGGCTTTGCGCGAACCGCGGGAGCGACACGCGCGGATGACGAAAGGGGCCGCAATCTGAGGCTATTCGATCCTGGAGAAGACATGATGCAGGTTGTAGAACGGGCGTTGCTCGTGGGGATTCAGTTGGCGCGCGCCGACGATGACTACGCCGGTGTGGGCGATGACCACCTGGATCTCGAGGCGCTGGTACGCAAGGCCGAAGCCATAGAAATGGATCTGTTCGGAGACGGGAAGCGCGATCGTTACCTATTCTACGGAAAGGCTGCCCTGGTGCTTCAGGATATGCTCCAGGAAGAAAGAGAAGCCGCACGACGGGAAGTCCTGCGAGGACTGCTGGAAATGGTCGACGCACGGATCGATGCCTGCCAGGAGGAGCTGGACAGGTCGATGGCGTACGTCCCCGAGCCGGATTCGTTGAGGTGGGGCGACCGCAGGGATCGGCAGTTGTATTATTTCAAGATGGGCGTAACGAATTCGCTGAGACGAAGCGGACAGTTGGAGAGCCTGGGACATCTCTACCGGTACCGCGGGGTGAATTACGACGTCCTGGAAGCATATGACCTGGCGGCCCAGGAGTGTCCGCAACTCTTCGCGGCGGATGTTATCGGTATCGACGGTTTGCTGCGACTGGCGTCCGGAGAGGTCCGGGCGCTGGCGCGACAGTCGCTGCCGGAGGGCGGAAGGCGTTAGTGTACTGATTCGGAGCAAAATGAGCGAAAGCCGCCACGCGTGCGTGGCGGCTCTTTTTTTTATGTTGCCCTGCGGGCACTTTCGTAATAGGGACGAACGCGATCGATGACCTCCGTGTCCAGTTTGCATTCAGACACGATTTTCGTGAAATCCTCCGCAGGCAAGCCGAGTTCCTCCAGGAACTTCTGGTCGGCCGGTCAGGGGTAGACGTAGTCGCCGATGTTGTTCCGCAGCATCGCCCGGGCCTTGTCCGTAATCCTCGGCAGCCAGGGAATGCCGCCCATGGCAAGTGTTCTGCCCCGCGGGCGGAATTCGATGGATTCGTGCATGGCATCCATCTCTTCAGCTCCTTTCCGAATGGTTGTTGGACAATTTAAAGAATACAGGCAACACAGTTCAAATGCAAGTCGATATTGACGTCAGAGGCTCACTCTGCCCCGCGCGTTTTTTGGTAGATGGACAATGAAGTGCCGCCGTAGGTCTTCCGGGCGTTCAACGAAAGGCGTTGGACAGTGTCGGGCATGTCAAGGTCTGCAGCGTGTTGAATGAGAATGTGGGCGGAAGGAGTAACGAGGTCCGATCCGCTCAGGCGGAAAAGTACAGACCGTGCCGCAGGAACGCCGTTCAGTTGCAGCCGGTACGGAGGGTCAACGTAAATGACATCGAAAGGCCGTTTTTCAGACTCCAGCAGCGGCAGGAGTCTTGCCGCGCGATGGTTCGTGAGGCGGACCTGTTCTTCAGCCCCCCATTCGTTCAGCAGTCTCGAAATAAAGCCGTGCCTGCGCCGATCCGGTTCGTTCAGAAGCACGCGGGCCCCGCGGCTGTACGCCTCGAGGCCGATCTGGCCTGAACAGGAAAACAGATCGAGAAAACGAAGATGATCGAGCCTCGCGCCCAGAATGTTGAATGCGGCCTCTTTGATCCTTGACGGCGTTACGCGGGCGTTACCGTGTTTTCTGACGTCAAAGGGGATGGTCCGGCCCTTGAATTTGCCGGTGATAATACGCATGAGAAAGAAAGAAGCGAATGAGTCGGATGACCGTGGCGGTATCGCGGGCGGTCAGTGAGTCATGGACGGTCGCGCCTCAAAACCCCTCCAGTTTGCTCAGGTCCGCAACGCCGTTGGCGAGCAATGCGATATGTTGAACCAGTGCCAGGCGCGCCTGGCGAAGCACCGGGTTTTCATCCATTACCAGGACGTCCTCGAAGAAGCGGTTGATCGGTCCGCGAAGGTCGGCCAGCACCACGCCAAGAGTACCGATCCTGTCATCCGAACGGTCCATTGAGCGTTTGGCCGCTTCCCATTTCAGATGCAGGGCCCGCGAGCAAGGGTGCGGGTCTGCCTCCGGATTCAGGGAACAGGATTCATCCAGGTCACGTACGATGCGCTTGCATCTGGCGTATGCATGGAGCGTTTCCGTCCAGTTTTCCGAACGGACCATCTGATTGAGTCCTTCCACGATGGTTCTGAGCCCGAAGGGATCGTCACATCCGCCCCCAAGCGCCGCCTCGACGACGTCATGACGATATCCTTCCTCTTTGAGTTGTACGCCCAGACGCCGCAGGATGAACGTATACGCTTCGTCCAATCGATTGGCATCAACCCGGATTGGAAGCCCGGCTGCGGCGGCCTTCAGACCCTTCTTCAGTGAAAAGTGACGACGTTTCCCGACAAGCAGCGCCAGCAGCCCCAGCGCGTCCCGGCGCAACCCGTAGGGGTCGGCGGTCGACCGGGGTTTGATTCCGGCGCTGAACAGGCCGGCGAGGCTGTCCAGCCGGTCGGCGATGGAAACCGCGAACCCGGATTCGCCTGACGGCAGCATATCGCCGGGAAACCGGGGAAGATAGTGTTCCTGGATGGCTGTCGCCACTGCGTCAGTCTCCTTCGACAACAAGGCGTAGTACCGGCCCATCACGCCCTGAAGGGACGTCATCTCCACGACCATACCGGTGGCCAGATCGGCTTTGCACAGGCGGGCGGCCCGTTTGGCCGTATTCATATCCTCTTCTCCAAGGTCCAGAACCGACCCGACGACAGGGAGCAGCTGCTCGATTCGAACGCTCTTGTCCCTCACGGATCCCAGTTCTTCCTGGAATGTGAGCGTATCCAGACGCGGCAGGTAGTCCTCCAGGGCTTTCTTGCCGTCTTCCCTGTAGAAGAAGGCGGCGTCCGCATATCTGGCGCGAACGACATTCTCGTTCCCCCTGACGACAGGGCCGGGATCGGCCGGCCGGCCGTTGGACACGGCAACGAACCAGGGCAGCAGCCGACCTGTTTCCGGGTGTACCACGGGAAAGCAGCGCTGGTACTTCTTGAGTACGGTGACCAGGACCTCTTCGGGAAGTTCGAGATGCGATTCGTCGAAACTGCCGCGCAGCGCGAAAGGCGCTTCCACAAGGTCGGTCACTTCGTCGAGCAGATCGGGATCTTCCGGAACGTTGCCGCCGACCTCGCGCGCCCGCTCGAGTACCTGATTCCGTATGGCTTCCCGTCGCCGTTCGCGGCTGACGATCAGGCCCAGTTCTTCCATCTGCGGGCGATAGGCATCGGCGGACGCCAACTGAACGGGCGGGTCGCCATCGGGCCTCAATCCGTGACTGGTCCGTCCGCTCCGGATCCCTGCGAATGGAAACGATATTATCCGGCTTCCGAAAAGGGCGACAATCCAGCGCAGTGGACGGGGATAGGCGAACCCGTCGGAGTCCCAGCGCATCGTCTTGGGAAAGTTCAGTCCGGCGATCAGCCCCGGAAGGAGTTCGGTCAGGACGTCCGGCGTTTCAAGACCGGGTTCGTGGCGCCGTGCATAGACATATTCAACGCCCTTGTCGTCTTTCCTGTGTTCAACCGCACAGGTAGAGATGCCCTGACCGCGGCAGAACCCTTCCAGAGCCCGTGTCGGTTTGCCGTCGTCGTCGTAAGCGGCCCTGACAGCCGGACCGCGTACCTCGCGCTCCCGGTCCGGCTGGCGTCCCTGGAGATTCCTGACGCGTGCCACAAGCCGTCTGGGCGTGCCCGTTACTTCGATTTCGTCAAAGCCAAGCCTCTGTTCTCGCAGAAGCTCGGAAAGGGACCGTTCGAGCTGCTCGATGCCGGACCGCACGTCATCTGGCGGCAGTTCCTCGGATCCGATCTCCAGAAGCAGGTCGGCGCGCTCCTGTGAACCAGCGACCCGATCGGGTTTCGGGGCGCCCGCCTCAACTGTTTTCCTGATGAGCGGGTGGCCTGACGCTTCACGCTGTTTCAAAAACCCCTCGGCGACCTGCCTGGCGAGGTCGCGGATCCGGGCGAAGTACCGCGCACGCTCGGTTACGCCTACGGCGCCACGGGTGTCCAGCAGGTTGAAGGTGTGAGAGCAACGCAGTACGTAGTCATGGGCGGGAATCACAAGTCCGCGGTCTATTGCGGCTTTTGCTTCACCATGGAACAGATCGAACATGGTCTGCAGGCGCCCGACGTCCGCGTGGTGGAACTCGTAATTGCAATACTCCACTTCCTGCTGCCGGAGAATGTCGCCGTAGGAGACCCGTTCGTTCCAGCGGAGTTGCCAGACTTCGCGCACGTCCTGCACGTACATGGCGATACGTTCCATGCCGTAGGTGATCTCCACGGGCACCGGGTCGAGCTGCTGGCCTCCGGCCTGCTGGAAATACGTGAACTGGGTGATTTCCAGGCCGTCGAGCCAGACCTCCCAACCCAGGCCCCACGCGCCCAGGCCGGGCGATTCCCAGTTGTCCTCCACGAAACGGATGTCGTGGTGCCTCCGGTTGAGACCCAACGCCTCCAAGCTGTCCAGGTAGAGTTCCTGGGGGTTGCCCGGCTCGGGCTTGAGAACAACCTGGTACTGCGTGTGCATCTGCATCCTGTTCGGGTTCTCGCCGAATCGACCGTCGTCGGGTCGAAAGCTGGGTTCGACGTAGGCCACGTTCCAGGGCTCCGGCCCCAGCACCCGAAGTGCGGTGCCCGGGTTCCATGTACCCGCGCCCACCTTTTCGCTGAGCGGCTGCCAGATAACACAACCGTGATCCGCCCAGAATCGTTCGAGGCGAAGAATGAGTTCCTGGAAACTCGGTGCGGCCTTCACGGGCCTTTTCCTTTCCGTGTTCCCGGCGGACGATTTCCCTAACCTGCCCCGGAGATCCGCTCGATGGGTGTTGTGGAAACTCTGGCCTTTACGTTTTTCTGTATCTGCTTGATGGTCCGCTCGACGTTCCGGACTTTTTTCCTGCCGTCGTGAACGCCAACCGTAAGGTCCATCCGGCGGGTCTCGCCGGCGCTGAGGCTGACGACCCGGCCCTGTTTGCGCTCGAAAGGCTTCGGGTTTGGGTAATTGGTGGCCGGTTCCAGGCCCGTGACGTATCCGTCTTCGCTAGCGGCGGTATTCTTCCACAGCGTAAAGCAGGGCAACTGGTTGAGCGAGCAGCGCAGACTGGAACCCAGGTTTCCTTTGGCGTTCTTGAGCAAGACCGCCGTCTGTCCGCTGCCCCGCTTTCCCGCCAGTTCGTAAAAGAAGACCTGTTCGACAAAGCCGGATTCCGGCGCCCCGAACTTGCCGTATGTGGAGGCCCCTTTCCGCGCCGTGGCGTCTCTCGGAGATACGGACTTCACGGGCGCCACAAGGGCGCTGCCCTCTTCCAGCAGCGGGGGGCCGAAATTGCAGTGGTATAACATCTGCATCTCGGCGGGTTTGTTGTTGAGATTGGTAATCCGATCTGAAATGGTAAAGCTGTTGGAGCCGGGCTCCGTGGAAATGTGCGTGGTCAACCGCAGCGCGGGACCGAACATCATGGCTTCGTCCACCACGCCGACCACGGTGATGCGATGCGGCGGAGACAGGTCGATGCGTATCTCGACGCGGCGCGCGGGGATGTTCGCGATCTTCCCGTGTAGCGGAAGGAATACCGTGGCCTCGTTTCCGTTGTTGTCGATGACAACGTCGTTCGTCGGCGCGCCGTTGCTCTCCATGCCGCAGCGAACGATCCATTCGTTGAAGCCCTTCAGCCAGCCGAGACCGCCCCGGTCGTTCGCATCGACGTGGGCCGGATGGACCAGGTCGCGAACCGGGGACTCCCAGCCGAGAGGGATACCCCGGTAGACGCCCTTCCAGATCCCCATGCCGCGGGTCGGGACGATGGTGAACGAGAACGCGCCGTTGTCCACTTCAACCAGGTCGATACCCGCCTGCAGGCCGCCGTGAAGGGTTTTCTTTTTTACGCTCCACGCATATCCGGTCCCCAGAGAGAGGGTTTCTTCATCCACGCATCCGGACTCGACCCATTGGCCGCGATCCACGTCGGTCAGCACGTAACGAAACACGCCGCCCATGTAGAACTCCTTGAATAATAGGAGGTTGTAATACAAGACGTGCCTGAAGCCCAGAGGTCGAAATATACTGTACACCTGACTGCGTGTCAATGAAAGAAGCCCTCCGATACCCGTCCGGATATGGTCGCACGGCATCCTCCGCCCGGGCCGACGGACGATTTTCGAGTACCGGTTTCACGTTGATTTTCCGGTATACTTGACAATCCCTACGCCGGTCTTTAGCATGGTGTCAATCCGCGCTTTGGTTGTAAGAAGCTGTTTTAAAATTCCTGGTGAGTCCCGAGCGCGAGCGAAAGTGTGTCGGTCAAGGCGGGCAAATTCGCCCATATTTAATGTATCGTGGCTGCACGCCCCTCGCCACTCTTGGGTGGATTTGACCAACGCAGACCGACGCTTTTGCAGCCGCGCGAAGACCGCTGGGGGTTTTAAGACAGCTTCTAAGGTGAAAGGAGAGGTCGTGGCGGCCCTCAAGACGGTTTTTTTCTGCGGCATCGGGGGAAGCGGTATGAGCGCGCTGGCGCAGGTGTTGCGCCATCAGGGAATTGCGGTGAGAGGGTCCGACCGTCGCCGGGACAACGGCCAGAGTACGGAGCTGTTCGAGAGACTCCGCGCCGATGGCATCGCGTTGTTCCCGCAGGACGGGTCTGGTGTTGACGATTCCGTGGACGAGCTGATCGTGTCTGCCGCGGTGGAGGAACATGTCCCCGACGTGCGTGCCGCACTGCGACGGGCGATTCCGGTGCGAAAGCGCGCGGAGGTGTTGGCGGAACTGTTCAACAGGGCCGAGGGCGTAGCCGTTGGCGGCACGAGTGGAAAGACGACTGTTGCCGGAATGATCGGCCATATCCTGAAGCAGGCCGGCCGAAACCCGACAGCGATTCTTGGAGGTTCGCTGCTGAACGACTCGTCACGGATGTCGGGCAACGCCATCTGCGGCGATTCCGGTCTGCAGGTAATCGAGGCGGATGAGAGCGACGGTACGATTGTCCTGTACGAACCTTCAATTTCGGTCCTGACCAATATTTCGCTGGACCACAAGCCACTACGGGAACTGCGCGAGATGTTTCTTGATTTTGTCCAAAAGGCCCGTCGGGCGGCAGTGATCAATATGGATTGCGAGCTATCCGCGGCGCTCGACGTGGAGGGGATCGGTTTTGGCGTGGACAATTGCCGCGCACAGGTCTGCGCTGGAAATGTACGGCCTCTTGCGGATGGCGTGGCGTTTGACGTCAGCGGGACCCGCTTTCGCCTGATGGTGCCCGGCAGGCACAATGTTTCGAATGCCCTCGCGGCAGTGGCCGCCTGCTCGGCATTGGATGTTCCCCTGGCGCAAACGGCCGACGCGCTGGCGACCTTCGCGGGTATCCGGCGGCGCCTGCAGGTGCTGGGCACCGAGGGCAGCGTGACGGTGATCGACGATTTCGCGCACAATCCCGACAAGATTGCGGCCACGCTCTCCACGCTCAAGGAACAACCCGGAAGGCTGCTGGTGATGTTCCAGCCAACCGGATTCGCGCCGACACGGTTCCTGAAGGACGGGCTGATCGCGGCCTTTTCAGCGGGGCTGGAGTGTGGAGACCAGCTTGCGATGCCGGAGATTTTCTACGCAGGCGGAACCGCGGTGCGCGATATTTCGTCCCGGGATCTGATCGAAGCGATTTCAGGTCAGGGCGTTAACGCGGTGTTTTTCAACACACGGACAGAAATCGCGCGCTGGTTTGCCAAAGAAGCGAGCCCGGGGGACCGGGTGGTCATCATGGGCGCGCGTGACGACACGCTGACCGATTTCGCCAACGGGCTGTTGAAATCATTGGCGTCCTGAAGTCCCATGCGCGCTTTTCGCTCATCTGACGTCGTTCGACATGAATCTGGGAGCGTCTTTTGATTCTTCCACCGAAATTGCAACCTGGCGACGTGATCGGCATCGTGTCGCCATCCGGATCGTTCGAACGGGAGCGATTGCGTCCGGGTCTTTCGTACCTCCGGAAGCGGGGTTTCCGGGTGCGGGTCGGAACGGCGGTTTACCGCCGGGATCGGTACCTCGCGGGACAGGATCTCGATCGCGCGAAGGATCTGAATGCCATGTTCGCCGATCCCGAGGTCCGGGCCGTCTTTGCGGCCCGAGGGGGATTCGGCGCGGCGCGGGTACTCGGGTCTCTGGACTATGGGACAATTCGCGAATGTCCGAAGCCCCTGTTGGGGTTCAGCGATACGACCGCGCTGCAAATGGGGATTTACAGTCGCACGGGGATGGTGAGTTACTCCGGCGTAACACTGTGCGGTGACGTTACGGCCTCCGGAATGCCGGAAGCAACGGAAACGTCTCTGTGGAACGCGCTCATGCGCGGGCGATTTGACGACATGGCCGGTGTCGTGGCGATTCGGGGTCGAGCCGCGGAAGGAAAGCTGCTGGGCGGCTGTCTCTCGGTGATCGCCTCGCTCATGGGTACCGGATATATGCCGGATACGAGCGGCGCTCTTCTCATTCTGGAAGACGTAAACGAAGCCCCCTACCGGGTGGACCGCATGCTGACGCAGCTCCGGATGGCGGGCGTGTTCGACCGCGCGGCCGGCGTGGTGTTCGGGCAATTCGAAGGTTGCGAGCCGGAACGGGAAGAGGAGGGAACCGTGGACGACGTTTTCCGTGATTTTTCAGTTTCCGTTTCCGCCCCGGTCTTTTGGGGACTGCCTTATGGGCACGGCGAGGGACGGCGCGTGCTGCCGATCGGCCTTCGGGCGACCGTGGACGCTAGCCGGGGGACGTTGACAATCGAATCTCAATGAAGGTCCGCTCTCATGACGTCAGGGATGACTTGCTTGCGTCGGCTGATTGTGGTCTGCCTGGTTGGATCGATGGCGTCGTGCGCGACGATAGGCCGGTTCAACGTATTGAGCACGGAACAGGAAGTCGAAATCGGCCGCGAAGCGGCACGTGAAGTCGAACGCGAACTCAGACTCTACAAAGACCCTGCCGTGACGGCGTACATCAACGGCCTCGGCCAGATGCTTGCACGGTATTCCGGTCGTTCCGGTCTGAGGTACTATTTCAAGGTCGTGGATACGGACGAGGTTAACGCCTTCGCCATTCCCGGAGGTTGGCTTTATGTCAACCGCGGGCTGATTACAACCGCGGAAAACGAATCGGAACTGGCGGGGGTTATCGGCCACGAAATCGGCCACGTAGACAGGAAACACGGCGCCAGGGCCATCAGCAGGCAGCTTGGCGCGACGTTGTTGCTGGACGCGACTATGGGCGGAACGGACGCATCCGCAAAGCGCCGGGCAGGAAGGCAGATCGCCGGTTTATTCGTCGGAATTCAACAGTTGAAATACGGGCGCGACGCCGAGCGGGAAGCGGACCGGTTCGCCGTGGAATCAACATACGCGGCCGGAATCGATCCGGAGGGTACGGCCACGTTTTTTCAGAAGCTGATGGCGATGCAGAAGAAAGAACCCGGACAGTTGGCGAAGATGTTTTCCACCCATCCTCCAAGCGGGGAGCGGGTTGAGAATGTGCGGGCACAGATCGGTGGGTTGCCTCCCAAAGCCGGCTTGACGACGGACTCAAGACGGTTTCAGGCAATCAAAGAGAGAATCTTAAAACGCGAGCGGGTGCGACGCGGGCAGGAAAGGCGGGGACGATAACAACTCGGACCGGGCCACGGGTCGTATCTATCCCCGCAGCTTGTCCAGACATTGAAAGTACGACGGGAAGGACTTGTCGACGCAGCCCGGGTTCCGTATCGCGATACCGGGCGTTTTCAGGCCGATCAGCGCCATGCTCATGGCCATGCGGTGGTCTTCGTACGTGTCGATTTCGGCCGGACGGATGCGCGTGGAGGGATAGACCGTCACAGAGTCGGGCCCGGCGACCGCACGAATCCCGAGTTTCGTCAGTTCGGCCGCGACGGCAGCGATGCGGTCGGTCTCCTTGATGCGCAGGTTGGCGATGTTGCGCACCGTTACCGGCCCGGTTGCAAATGGAGCCAGCGCGCAGAGGGTCTGGACTACGTCAGGCATCGCGTTCAGGTCCACGTCGATGCCCGAAAGCCGTTCAGGCCCGCGGACTTCGATGCCGTCCGGCCGATTGCTGACTGCGCAGCCCATTCTGCCCAGAACCTCCACGAATCCCACGTCACCCTGCGCGGAACCCGGAGAGAGGTTGCGGACCTTGATGCGGCCTCCCGTGATCGCCGCGGCCGCGAAGAAATAGGAAGCGTTGGAGGCGTCCGGCTCGATGGGATACTCGGCGGGCGTGTAGCGCTGCCCTGCATTCACGTGGAAGACGTCCGGGCCGCGTGTGTCGACATTCACGCCGAAGTCGCGCATAATATGAATGGTCATGTCGATGTACGGCCTGGAGACCAGGTTGCCTGCGACTTGGATCTGGACGTCCTTTCGCGCATATGGCGCAACAATCAGAAGGGCGGAAAGATACTGGCTGCTCCGGTTTCCCGGCATAACCGTGCGCCCTCCCTCGAGGCCGGTTCCGTTGACGACCACGGGAGGACACCCGTTTCCAGCCAGGCTCCGCGCGTGAACGCCCAATGGTCGGAGGCCGTCGATCAGGTCCTGGATCGGCCGCTCTCTCATGCGGGGGTCGCCGTCCAGAGTATACTCGCCATAACCAAGAGAGGCATAACCCGTGAGGAAACGGGCCGTGGTGCCCGAGTTGCCAATGAAGAGTTTGGCGTTGGAGACCGGTATCCGGCCGCCCGCGCCGTCGACGATGAAGGTGCCCTCGCTTTCAATCCGAATACGGACGCCAAGCGCGGACAGCGCATCCGCCATATACCGTGTATCGTCGCTTTCGAGGGCGCCGGAAAGACGGCTCCGGCCGTTGGCAAGCGCCGCGATCAACAGCGCCCGGTTGGTGTAGGACTTGGAGCCGGGCACCGACACGTCGGCGTCGACGCGCCGCTGGATCGGATGGATTTCAAGAATATCGGACATCGTGAGGAGTTTGAATTGAGGCAGGGGCGTCGTAACAGCCTCGTCGTGGACGGGAATAAGGTAACGCAATGACGCGGGAAGTCCAATTGAAAAACGCTATTTTCGTGCGGATGCACCCAGGACACCGTGTAGATCCGGATGCGGCATTGCAGGCGATTTCCAATGATAGCCCGGGTCGTCTCAGTGAGGCAAACCTGTCAATCTCTCGCTTGACATTCCGGTGGACGGGAGGTAAGATTATTCAATAGCCGGGATATCCGTGCTCACCGCGGCCGACGCGCCTGCGGGTTTCACGTTCTTCCCCTCCCCCGGCACAGTTCCCCCGTTTCCGGCAGTCCTGTTCTCCCGAAAAATTCCACCCGACCCGGCACATCCGGAGAATCCCTCGATGGCCGAATTCGTGCATCTCCATAGTCACAGTATGTACAGCCTGCTGGATGGCGCTTGCAAGATTGACAGTCTTGCCGCAAGGGCCGCCGAGTGGGGGATGCCCGCTGCCGCCATTACGGACCACGGCAATCTCTTCGGCGCGGTGGACTTTTACCGTGCGATGAAAGAAGCGGACGTCAAGCCCATTATCGGTTGCGAGGTCTATTGCGCCATCGAAAGCCGGTTCGACAAGAAACCGTCGCGAGGCGTGCCCAGCGGGTCGAACCATCTGGTATTGCTCGCGAAGAATGCACACGGGTATTACAACCTGGTAAAGCTGGTCTCGGCCGGTTACATGGAAGGATTCTACTACCACCCCAGAATCGACAAGGAATTGCTGCGTGAACACGCCGAGGGTCTGGTCTGTCTGTCGGGATGCCTGAGCGGCGAAGTGCCGCATCTGATCGAGCGCGAGGGCGTGAATGTCGCGATGGCCGCCGTGGAAGAGTACCTCGACATATTCGGCGAAGACTATTACCTGGAAATCCAGCGGCACGGCATCGATAGAGAACCCAGAATCAACGACGGACTCATCCGGATTCACGGCGAAATGGGCGTGCCGCTCGTGGCGACGAACGACTCCCATTTTCTGGGCGCCGACGATCACGAGGCTCACGCCGTTCTCGTGGCTCTACAGACCGGAAAAACCCTTAACGACCCAGGCAGGATGTGTTATCCGGAAGACGTCTATTTCAAGTCCGCGGACGAGATGCAGGCGCTCTTTTCGGATCTCCCGCAGGCTTTGGAGCAAACGCTGGAGATCGCGGAAAAGGTCGATTTGGAACTGGCGTTCGGCGATTACCTTGCGCCGGAGTTTCCGTTACCGGCTGAGTTCGAGACGGCCGACGACTACCTCAAACATCTGGCCAGAGGCGGTCTGCAAGACCGTTTCGATCTCATTTCGCAGGACCTGCGGGATCGCCTGGAATTCGAACTGGACCTGATTGTAAGCAAGGGACTCGCGGGATATTTCCTCATTGTCTGGGACTATGTCAACTATGCAAAGGGACATGGAATCTCGGTCGGGCCGGGGCGGGGCTCCTGCGCCGGAAGCCTGGTGGCCTATTCGTTGCAGATAACCGACCTGGATCCGATAAAATACAATCTGTTGTTCGAGAGATTCCTCAACCCCGAGCGCGTGAGCCTGCCCGACATCGATATCGATTTCTCGGACAAGGAGCGCGACCAGGTGATCAGATACGTCTCGGAAAAGTACGGCGAGCGCAACGTGTGTCAGATCATCACGTTCGGAACCCTGAAGGCCAAAGCGGCGATCCGGGACGTGGGCCGCGTGCTCGACATGTCATTCGGCGAGGTTGACCGGATTGCCAAGCTGGTGCCCAACGATTTGAAGATGACGCTGGACAAGGCGATCCAGCAGGTACCGGAGTTGAAACAGATGGCGGACGGGGAAGGCGACGAGGCGCAGCTGATCAGGCACGCGCGGGCGCTGGAGGGGCTGGCCCGGCACGCTTCCGTCCACGCGGCGGCTGTAATTATCGCGCCGGACAATCTGACGAACTTCGTGCCTCTTTACAAGGCCCCGAAAGACGGCAAGGTGACTACCCAGTTCGACGGGCCGACCTGCGAGGACATCGGCCTTCTGAAAATGGACTTCCTGGGCCTCAAGGAGCTTTCGCTTGCCGACGAAACGGTCGATCTGATAAAAGCGAAGGAACCGGCGTTCGACCTGACAAAGATCCCCGAAGACGACGAAAGTACGCTGGATCTGTTCGGTCGCGGCGAAACCGTGGGCGTATTTCAGTTTGAAAGTCCCGGAATGAGGGAATACCTGGTACAGTTGAAACCCGATTGCATCGAGGATATCATCGCGATGAATGCCCTCTACCGCCCCGGACCGATGCAGTACATCCCGAATTTTGTCGCGCGCAAGCACGGAAAAGAAGAGGTGGTCTACGACCATCCGAAGATGGAACCCATTCTGAAGGACACGTACGGGATCATGGTGTACCAGGAGCAGGTGATGCAGATCGTGCAGGTTCTGGCAGGTTTCAGCCTCGGCCAGGCCGACATCCTTCGGGACGCCATAGGCAAGAAAAAGCCCGAAGAAATGTCGCGGCAGAAGGACGCGTTTATCGATGGGTGCGAAACGCACGGTGTGAGTACGAGCCTGGCCGGGAAGATTTTCGCCGATATAGAAGTCTTCGCGGGGTATGCGTTTCCCAAGGCGCACGCGGCGGCGTATGCGGTTGTCGCATACCGGAACGCCTACCTCAAGGCGAACTATCCTCAGGAATACATGGCCGCCAGCCTGAACGGTGAAATCGGCAATATCGAGCGTATGGTGGTCGTGATCGAAGAGTGCCGGAGGATGAAACTGGAAGTCCTGCCGCCAGACGTGAATACTTCCTTCGTGGACTTCGTGGCTTCAGAGACAGCAATTCTGATGGGGATGGCGGCTGTGCGAAACGTGGGTCGCGGCGCGGTTGATGCCATTGTCAGCGCAAGGGAAACGGGCGGGGCATTCAACACCCTGTTCGAGTTCTGTGAGCGCGTGGATTTGCGCGCGGTTAACCGCAGGGCTATCGAGAGCCTGATTCGCGCCGGCGCCATGGATCACCTGGACGGACATCGAGCGCAACTTCTGCAAGGCCTGGACCGGGCGCTCGACGCGGGTCAGTCCGTGCAGGCAGCCCGGCAGCGTCGTCAGATTTCGCTGTTCGACATGGGAGCCCTTGCAGACCAGTCGGCGGTCATCAACAACCACGTCCTTCCCGAGGAGCCGGAATGGACCGAGCGTGAAAGGCTTGCACACGAAAAGGAAATGCTCGGATTCTATCTTTCCGGTCACCCTCTGGAAAGGTACCGCACGGACCTGGCGGCACTGGGGATCCGTTCGTCCCAGGACGTCGCCGCCCTGCCCGAGGGAGCGGAAGTGAAACTCGGCGGGCTGATCTCCGAAACCAGGTCGCATACCGACCGAAACGGACGGCCGATGGCGTTTGGCACCATCGAGGATCTGGACGGCGCCCTGGATCTGGTTGTGTTCCCGGATACGTTCGAAAGGGTCAGGGCTTCCTTTGTGACGGACGCAATGGTGGTCATCCAGGGCAGGCTCTCCGGACGCAACGGTCGACAATCGCTGCAAGTGGAGAAGGTCCTGTCAATGGAGCACGCGAGGGAGACGCTTGCCGACGCGCTGAATGTCAAGCTTCCATCTGAAATGCTGGAATTGGAGACACTTGAACACCTGAAGGCGATGCTTGAAGGTCACCGGGGCGGGTGTACGGTTTATCTGCACCTTGAACTGGGCGATGGAATAACGAAAGTCATTCGTTCCCGGAGGCTTAGCGTCAACCCCTCTGAAGCGTTGATCTCGGAAATCGGCGCATTCCTGGGAGAACGGCGCGCGTGGGTGTCTCAGAAAACCTGAACACGCTGCATCCGGCGTCCAGGGGCGCTTCCGGGAGGAGACGCGAAAAGGCGACCGTACGGTCGCCTTTTCGTGTGAAAACCATGCCTGCAAGGCGCCTGCTAGTAACACTAATAATACTCGTGCCGGTAGGCATAGAAATTCAGCAACAGGCCTGCGAGTATCAGATTGACTACGAGTTGCGATCCGCCGTAGCTGAAATACGGCAGAGGAAGGCCGGTAACCGGTACGACGCCGACGGTCATCCCTATATTGACAAAAACGTGAAACGTCAGCATGGCAGCCAGGCCGATGGCCACAAGACTTGAAAACCGGCTCTTCACAAGACCTGCAATATGAATAGCGCGCCAGATGATCAGAATAAACAATGCGAGTACGAGCATTGCGCCCAGGAAGCCGAACTCCTCTCCGATTACGGAAAATACAAAGTCGGTATGTTGTTCCGGAAGGAAGGAGAGTTTGGTCTGCGTCCCCTGCAGGTAACCCTTACCGTTAAGACCTCCCGAGCCGATCGCCACCTTGGATTGCATGACCTGGTAGCCCGCGCCGAGTTTGTCCATGTCCGGATTCAAGAACGTCAGAATCCGACGGCGCTGGTAGTCGTGCATCTTGTTTTCCCACAGATACGGCGCGCCAACCGCGACCGCGAGATTGACCACGACTATGGCGGCAGTCATCAATCGGCCTGGTCGAACCAGAAAAATGACCGCGGCAATCATCAGCACCAGGACAACAAGCGCTGCGTAGTGGAAGGCGCAGATCACACTCAAAAGGGGTGAAATCAGGAAAAACAGGACAACGGGTCTCATCCCGGCCCAATACAACATCGGCAGAAGCACCGAGATGAAAACAAGCGCAGTGCCCAGATCGGGCTGTCTGAACACCAGAACCGCCGGAAGCAAGACCAGCAAGAACGACGTGAACAGCGAACGAGGTCGGTCCAGATCCAGATTGCGCGTGGAGAGGTATCTCGCAAGTGCAAGAATGGTTGCGATTTTGGCCAGTTCCGACGGCTGCATATGAAAAGGGCCCAGATCGAACCAGCGACTCTCTCCGAACAGCAGAACCAGCACCAGCAGACAGATTGAGGCGCCGTAGAGGATATACGCGAATGCATAATAATATCTGGGTGGTACGACCAGGGTCAGCAGGAGCGTGCACGCGGCAATCACGCTCCAGATGATCTGCCTCTCGTATATGCTTCCAGCGGCGCCGTATTCCCAGTTGTAGGTAGCGCTGTAAATCGCACCAATTCCGAACAGCGTGGCAAGAATCACCGAAAGCAGCAGCGGAAGGTCGAATTCCTGTTTGAGAATGCGCGAGAGAATCACGTGAAGATTCCTGCGAAACGGATGTTGCAAAACGGAACACCGGGGTCCGGATGTTCCGCCGGACCCAGCTATCGCAAGACGACTGCCGGCGCTGTATCGCCCGATTGCGCGGACTCGACGTCCTTCGCTTCCGCGGCGGGTTCGGCATCGGCGTGCGAGGCGACGATGATTTCCGGTTTCTTCTTCGGCTGCGCCAGGTCAAAATACGCTTCCAGGACCCGTCCTGCGATCGGCGCCGCAACCGCGCCGCCGTGGCCCGCGTTTTCGACCACGACAGCGACGACGATTTCGGGGTAATGCGCCGGCGCAAGGGCGGTGAACCAGGCATGGTCTTCGCCGTGGGGGTTCTGCGCGGTGCCTGTTTTGCCAGCCACACGCACGCCTTCCACCCGGGCGCGTTTTCCGGTACCGTACGGATCCTCGATGACGTCCAGCATGATGCTTCGTATGGTCTTCAGGGTCTGTGCGGAAATCTGGACCGGCGTGGACTCGGGCGTCGTTTCTTTAAGGACATAGGGCCGGGGCAGCTTTCCGACGGCCAGCGCGCTGATGTAGCGGGCTATCTGGACGGGGGTTACAGACGTCTCGCCCTGTCCGATTGTCAGATTGAGCATGTACCCCTCCGCCCAGTGTCCGAAACGTTCCTTATAATACGAACGGTCGGTCACCAGGCCGGCGGCTTCACCGTCGCCTCCCGCTGCGATGTCGATCCCGGTCGGTTGACCGAATCCGAGCATTCTGGTGTAGCGACTCCAGTTGGCAATGCCTACCTTGCGACCCAACTGGTAAAAATAGACGTCGCAGGACCGGACGAGCGCTCCCCGTAGCGACAGCCGCCCGCACCCTTTGGCATTGTGGCAGCGGAAAACCCTGTCTCCGAACTCCATTCTGCCCCTGCACGATCGGAAACGCGCCGTTTCTGAGTCGATCAGGCCCATTTCGAGGCCGGCAATCGCCGTAATCATCTTGAATACCGACGCAGGCGGGTATTCACCTTTTATGCTTCGGTTCAGAAGGGGATTTGACGTGTCGGCCTGCAGGGTCCGCCATTGGCGCAAATCACGAATGGACCGCGGATGAAAACCGGGTTTGCTGACCATGGCAAGGATCTCCCCGTTGTTCGGATCCATTGCCACCAGGCTGCCTCTCAGCGAATCGGCGAACGCGAACTCCGCTGCCTGCTGCAATCGCCAGTCCAGGGTCAGGTGAATGTCGTTGCCACGCACGGGCCGGGTTGTTTTGTCGGGAAAGCTTCCGACCTCCCGGCCGAAGGCGTCAACTTCGATGAATCTCATGCCTTCCCGTCCCCTCAATTCCGACTCGCACAAGCGCTCGACGCCCCGCTTGCCGATCTGATCGTCCAGCCGGTAACCCATCTCCCGCTTGCGCTTATAGGTCTTCGCATCCATCAGGCCTACATATCCGACGATATGGGGCGCCAGGGGAAGGCCGCCGTTGTAGCTCAAATAGCCTCTCCGTGATTCGAACTGTATTTCCACGCCTGGCAGATCGTGGCGTTCTTCTTCCACGACGGACACGATATTGAATCCAGCGTCGCGCAAGATTCTTACGGGCTCGTGGAAACGACGGTTTCGGTCCGCGAGCCGTCGGTTGATGTGTTGTACAGGCAGACCGGCAACCTGACTGAGTCGGTTGACGACGTGCCCGTGATTCGCCAGATCGGAATTTCGGCGCAGTCGCTGGGGAAGCACGGAAATGGTGTACGAGGGACGATTGTCTACGAGGACCACGCCGTTCCGGTCCCTTATGAGACCGCGGCCGGCTTCAATAGGCACGACTTGCATCGTATTCTTCTTGGATTGGATGCGGTAGCGTTCGCTGTTTGTAATCTGCAGCCGAAAAACCCCGACAAACAGCATGGCGAACAGAACGATCACCACCGACATCATCCAACGCGCACGGGCCTTCCGAAAGCCGTTATCCATAAAGTCGTCGTGCATCGAGGTAAATCCCCCTGTTGAAACGAACGGACAATACCAGCGAAATGCCGACTCCAACGACCGCGGTGTACAATGCCGTCCCGAATCCGAACCTGAAAATCAATCCCAGGATCGCATCCGGACTCGAGAGAATGTTGGCGAACAGAAAATAAATCAGATCGTGTAAGACAACCGCCACGAACAATAGCAGAGCCTGTACCCGGAAATCTTCGACGCTGACACCCGTCCGAAAGTTTCCGACGGAGAACCCGACCACGCTGTTTGCAAGCGCATTGACTCCCATCGTCTCCGGGCTGTAGACATCCAGCAGAAAACCGGATGCGAATCCGTAAAGGGTGCCTTCAATCTGTCCGCCGTTTAGGCCCAGGTATACCAGCACGATGATCACGAGGTCCGGGCCGATATCCAGAATCCGGACCGAATGCGCCCAGGAAGTCTGAATCAGCAGCGCCAGGGCGATGAGCAGAAGGTTTCGAACGACTCTCACAAACGACGATTGGGGCGTGGGCGAATCCTCCCATTGGTTCTGTCGGTTGACTCAGTCCACCGTCCGGAACCCGGATGGGCGTATCAGGAGCCGGGCGCCCACCCTGAGGTTTGCGGGTTTCCGGATACGGTTCCATTTTTTAAGGTCGTTGACGCGGATGCGAAAACTGCGGGCAATGTCCCAGAGCGTATCCCCGCGTTGCACGATATAGAAGTCGCCGCGACGCCGGTCCGCAGGATTGGCCGCGGCAACCTGAGGCGCCTCAGGTCTCCAGATTACCAGACGGTCTCCGGGCGTTATGTATTTCCTGACGTTGTTCCACACCCGGATCTGACGTGGCGTGACGCCATACCTGCGTCCGATTCCCCAAAGGGTGTCCCCCTTCCTGACACGGTGCGCGATTTTCCTGTGGGTGTCCGGATCGGGCGCCGCGTCCGCGCGCGCAAGGTTCCTTGCCGCACGACTAGATTTGCCTTTCGGAAAGATCGGAATCTTCAGCAGTGTACCCACGCGTATGCGCCTGGGATTCACAATGTTGTTGGCCTCGAGCACCGCGCGAGTTGAAGTGCCATAATCCCTTGCCACAGCGGATACGGTATCCCCGGAACGCATCCGGTGTTCGACCATTCGCGCTTTCCGGTCAGGTGGAATACGCGAATAGTTGGCCATAAACCTGCCGGCGGTACCCGCGGGAATTCTAAGTTCATAGGGTCCGCGCGACGAAGGCGGCGTGTAACCTGAACGGAGCTCGGGATTGAGACTGCGCATTCGCGCGTAAGTGGTTCCCGCGCATTCGGCGGCCACCCGAAGATGGACGTACTCCGATACAGGTACCACATCGTACTTTGGTGGAACCTGAAAGACCACGTCGTCAAACCCGAACCACTCCGGGTCCCTGGAGATAATCAGTGCCGCCATAAACCGCGGCACGTGCCTGCGTGTTTCCCGTGGAAGGCCCTTCAACTTCCAGAAGTCGTCTGTGCCTGAACGCCTGATAATGCGTTCCAGGCGACCCTGCCCGCAGTTATATGCCGCAATGACAAGGCGCCAGTCGCCGAACAACCCGTACAGATGCTGAATATGCCTGATTGCCGCGTGCGTGGACTTCTCGGGGTCGCGGCGTTCGTCGATAAATGTATTGCTTTTGAGACCGTAGAGCCGCGCCGTACCACTCACAAACTGCCAGATACCGGCGGCCCTGGCCCGTGAGTAGGCCCTCGGATTGAAGCCGCTTTCGATCATTGCCTTATAGACGAGATCCTCGGGCAGCCCAGCTTCTCGCAGGGCTTTGCGAATCATCGGGACATACAGAGGTGATCGTGAGAGCCAGGCCTTGAATGCCTTCCGTGCGGTCGTCTGGAAATAACGGATGGTCTTGACGACCTCGGAGTTGTAGTCGACCGGAAGGTCTGCGGAACCTGCCAGTTTGCGCACATAGAGATCTCTGTAGTTAACGTCATCACGCAAGTTCGGGGCGAGGCTGTGTGGAACGGCGTCGAGAAGCCGCGCCAACACGGAATTCGGCAGCACGAGCGCCGACGGAGGGAGCATCTCCCGATAGCGCTCGAGCGTCGCGCTGAGCAATTCGAGGTGGCGCGCCGGCGAAAGGGATCCGGTGACCGCGGAATCGGCAAGCAGAATGCTTATGCGTTCCACGGATATCGCCGAGTTGTTTCGCCGGACCTCGTTGAGAGTCTCCAAGGCTCGCCGAAGTCGTTCGTCGTCCGCCAGACGGCGATCCGGGGTGACCGCCGCGGAATCCACGACGGCCTCCGGCGGCCTGGAGGCTTGCGCCGTTGCTTCCGCTTCGGGAAATGTTGCAACCTGCTTCGTCGTTGAACAACCCGAAAGCAGCAACGTCAGGAGAAGGCTGCAATACGCGACGACAGGTGTCAGCGTACTGTCTCTCATCTGGACATTCTGGAAAAGTCGATCCATAAACACGGCCACCGGAGACTCCGATGAACGAGTAGCGGACCGGTCGCGCAAAGCAGCCTCGCATTCGCGGCGGCCACGGCATCATGACCGCTCGCGGTCATACCCGTACGCGTTCAGTTATCGGTTGTCTGATCCGCTGATGCTTCGATCTGTGTCCGGACTATAAAGGGTGTATCGTATCCGTAGGTCTGCAGCCTTTCCACGAGCCCTTCTGCGGCTTCCCTCGTTCGGAAATTACCAATCCGTACTTTGAAGTACGGAGGCTCGGATTCCATGTAAACGTCGTCCTGTCCCAGGGTGTCCCGGACGTTGGCCATCTCGCCCACAGCGGCCGCCCGGTTCGATGTCGCGAAAACCTGGACGCGGAAGCCGAACACAGGATCCGGACCGTAGACTGCCGCGCGAGGCAGTTCGATCCTGGTTCGTACGATGAATGCTTCCGGATACCCCTGGCTTTTGGCCAGGTGACGCAGAGATTCAACTTCTGTCGCGGTTCGACCGTTTCCGGCGTGAATCTTGTGCAGGCCTGTGTCCGGGTCACGGTAGACGTGAACCGGAACGCCCAGTTTCGTTTCCGCTTCGCCTTTAACGATTCCGGCTCGTCCGGGACTCGATACGACCGCGATCTGCACGCGATATCCGTCCAGTTGGACGACGGAAGGCGCTGTCTCGGCAGTTTGATCGACAGAAGGCGTTTCCGCCCCGGCAGGCGGTTTCAGCAGAAAGTCATCGTCGTTGAGGCTTTGCGGATCGAAGGTCTCCTCAACGACCGCTGCCGGGGGAGCGATTCCCCGGCTGGGAGCCGTGCACGCCGCGTTTAACGCCAGCAGACCACCCAGGAAAAGAACGCCGAATCGTCGTGTGATCGAACAGGACACGGCCAGCCGTCCCAACATCTTGTTGTATCGAGAAATGTACTATACCATATATTACGGCACAAAGTCGACTTTGTCAATAGATTGAGCGTCGTTATTTACGGAAAATAAGGCATTTAGACTGCTTTTTCGCAATTGCCGGAAAGGATGGTCCCGGTATCTTCACTCGGGCGCCGGAATTCGGCTCCTGTGAACGGCCCGACCCCTTCCCTGAAGGGCCGGATGACGTGACGGAGACCGCCGTGGAGAATCACGAATACGTACAGCGGTTTTTCACGCCGGCAGCGCCAGGATCAGGACCCACATGGACTGTTTCCCCACAGTATAGGTCCTTAATGGACTCAGCCGGCCGGTTTGTGCGTCAATCCGGTATGACGCCAGTCTTCCGGAATCCTGGCCGCCGGCAAAGAGAAAATGACCCGTGGGATCGATCCCGAATGCCCTGGGCACGGGTTCCGTTCGCTGAATGCCGATGCCCGTGAGACGGCCCGTCCCGTCAACCGCAAAACACGCGATGCTGTCGTGGCCCCGGTTGGAAACATAAAGGTACCTGCCCGACGGGTGGATGTGGATTTGCGCACAGGTGTTTTCACCGTTGAAGCCCTCAGGCAGGGTGGACAGTGTCTGCAAAGATTCGAGTATGCCTGAACCGGGGTCGAGTAAATATGCGGTGACGCTGCTGCCCTGTTCATTGGACGCGTAGACCGTATTCAATTCGGGATGGAACGCCAGGTGCCGGGGACCCACATCGGGTCCGTGGGACGTCCGTGAGACCTCCCGTAACGCGCCTGTGTCCTCGTTGAAACGAAATCCTATAATCGTATTGGATTCTCCCACGTGTGGCAGGAACGCCAGACGATTCGACGGATCCGTTAGAATGAAGTGGGCCTTAGGCAGCGTTTTGGTTGTGTGGACGGGCGAGTCGCTGAGCGTCCCGTCTTGCCGGATGGCGTGCACATATGCCATCCCACCGCCGTAGGAGGCTGAGAGCAGAAAGCGTCCATTTCGATCCGTACTCAGATAACACGCGTCGGCTTCCACGGACACCGAGCCCAGAGGGGTAAGGCCGCCCGTGCCTGAATCGACTGAATAGGCTGAGATCTCGCGCACGCCGCGCCTGCTCAGATACAGGTATCCTCGATCCGGATCGACGGCAAGCGGTCCGGGCGCGCCTTCTGCGGGGATACTGTACTCGAAATCGAGATCGCCCGTTCCGGGATCCATCCGGTACTTCAGAATCCTGTCTTCGCTGGAAACAGTGATGTACGCATGGTAATTCATCGTTTATCCGTTCAACGACGGGCATTCAATGCCGTTCTCATTTTGTTTTTCCGGGCTGGAAAAGGGCGAAGTAACGACGGCCCCAAAATGCCTGCGACGGACTCTATTAATCCAGATTCGGACCATTATAACTTGCCTGAATCATGCACGCAAGTGTTTTCTGTATCGGTATTTAGACCGAATCCCCGCTTCGCGCGGCCCTCCCCTGACTGCGGACTTCGGGGGGTTTAGACCTATGTCCGAAGACCACTCGGAACGGCCGTTCAGGGTTCGGGTTGTGGTATAAGTGCGTATGGACTGCAAAGTTCAGCGTGCGATTGACCTTGACCACGCTTATATACTCCGATATATTATACATTGTTCCCGGACCGACGTATACAGATCTTCGAAACTATTGCGAGTCTATCTATAAATCATTGAAAATAATTAACATGAAAACATCACTCCGCGCCTTCAGGGCAAATCCGAAGTGTCCTGGGGGCTGAATATACGGCGGCCTTTCGGAGGCCAGGCCCGGTTGACGGCTATCGCCCGTTGTCGAGGTTATCTCGACAGCGGGCTTTTTGTTTGCTGGTCGCAGCCGCATGCCAATTCGGAAAGGAAGGAGAGCGACGATGCCTCACATTCTCGTTGATAGACTGGTGAAGACGTTTCGCATCGCTGAACGGAAACCTGGCCTCCGGGGCGCGCTCACGGGCGTGATCAACCGACGCCACCGCACCGTAAGCGCGCTGGGCGGAATCTCGTTCACCATTCAGCCGGGTGAACTCGTCGGTTACATCGGCCCCAACGGCGCAGGCAAGTCCACGACCGTCAAGGTCCTCTCAGGCATCCTCGTGCCCGATTCGGGCCGCTGCGAGATCCTGGGACGCGTACCATGGAAGGAACGCATTTCACACGTTCGCGATATCGGCGTCGTCTTCGGACAGCGCACCCAGCTCTGGTGGGACCTGCCGGTTATCGAATCCTTCGACCTGCTCCGCGACATATACCGCGTCTCACAGTCCGACTACGTCCGCGCCCGCGACGAACTCGTCGCCCTGCTCGATCTGGACTCGCTTCTTGACGTCCCCGTACGCCAGCTTTCCCTCGGCCAGCGCATGCGCTGCGACCTGTCCGCAGCCCTCCTCCATTCTCCTCCGCTCCTGTTCCTGGACGAGCCCACCATCGGTCTGGACGCCGTCTCCAAGCTTGGGGTCCGCGACTTTGTCAAACGCCTCAACAGGGAACGCGGCGTTACCGTCATCCTCACGACGCACGACATGGACGATATCGAAGCCCTCTGTACCCGCGTCATGGTCATCGGCCAGGGAAGAATCCTCTCCGACGGTACACTGAAGGACCTGACGGAACGCGTCACCCGGGAACGGCGGCTCACCGTGGACCTGGTCGACGGTACTGAAACCGTACAGGACCCGGACGCCGAAGTTGTCCGGCGGGACGGACACCGGATTCACCTCAGCTTCGATCCTGAGCGGGTCTCCGCGGCAACCCTCATCGGTCGTATCGCTGCCCGGCACCCTGTCCGGGACCTCTATGTGGAAAGCCCGCCCATCGAAGAAATCATCGCCAGGATGTACGAACAGGAGAAACTATGAAAGCCTACGCAGCCGTGATCGGCGCCAGATTCCGGATGATGCTGCAATACCGGGCGGCGGCCCTGGCGGGACTTGGCACGCAGGTATTCTGGGGCCTCATCCGAATGATGTTCTTCACCGCGTTTTACAACTCGACAACGGCTCCGCAGCCGATGAGCCTGACCGACGTTATCACTTACATCTGGCTGGGCCAGGCACTTCTGGGCATGCTGCCCTGGATTATCGACCGGGAAATGCGCGAGATGATCCGGTCGGGCGCGGTAGCCTACGAACTCGTCCGGCCCCTGGACCTGTACGCCTTCTGGTTCTGTCGGGACCTCGCCAGGCGAACCGCCCCGACGCTGCTGAGGGCGGTCCCGATGTTCGTCATCGCCGGGCTCTTCCTGGGCCTTCAGCCACCGGCATCGTGGGCATCTGCGGGCGCGTGGGCATTGGCAACCCTCGGGGCCCTTCTGCTCGGGGCCTCGATTGCAAATCTGCTCAACATCTCCATGCTCTGGACCGTCTCGGGGCAGGGCATCTCCACGCTGATGGTCGCCGCGGTCGCGATCTTCTCCGGCATGTATGTCCCGCTGCCCTTTTTTCCGGACTGGGCGCAGACCGTACTGAACATCATGCCGTTCCGAGGCCTTGTCGATGTGCCTTTCCGCCTCTATATGGGTCACATTTCTCCTTCGGAAATCGTCTCACTCTTCGCGCACCAGTTGGCCTGGACGCTGGGTCTGATCGTTCTGGGACGCCTTCTGCTTGCCCGGGGGACCCGCCGCCTGGTTTTCCAGGGAGGATAATGCGATGAAAAACGCCCTTCGTCTCTATATCAGCTACGTCGCAATTTCCATTCGCGGCCAGATGCAGTACCGGGCATCGTTCGTGATGCTGGCCGCGGGGTACTTTCTGATGACCGCGCTGGATTTCGCCGCTCTCTGGGTGCTGTTCGATCATTTCGGAAGCATCCATGGATGGACCCTTCCGGAAGTAGCGCTGCTCTACGGGTTGGTCAATATTGCCTTCGCCCTCGCCGAGGCTACAGCCAGGGGATTCGACACGTTTGGGACGTGGGTTAAGAGCGGCGATTTCGACCGGCTGTTGCTACGACCGCGAAGTACGGTTCTGCAACTGGCTGGCCAGGAACTCCACCTCCTGCGCATCGGGCGGTTGCTCCAGGGACTCGCCGTACTTCTTTGGGCACAGCACACGCTGGAGGTGCCCTGGACGGCCGCCTCGGCCGCGCTCGCTGCAGGCGCCATTCTGGGCGGGGTCGGCCTTTTTATAGGCTTGTTCATCCTTCAGGCCACCCTCGCCTTCTGGACCACGGAAGGCCTGGAAATCGCCAACGCGCTCACCAACGGAGGCACAGAAACCGCCCAGTACCCTCTGGTGATCTACCCCCGCTGGTTCCGCCGTTTCTTCACGTACGTGGTCCCACTGGCCGGCATTTCCTACTTTCCCGCCCTCGAGATACTGGACCGGGCCGATCCCCTCGGGACGGCCGCATGGGTGCGGTGGATGTCCCCTCTGGCCGGCATCATATTCCTGCTCATCGCGCTACGCGTCTGGAATCTGGGCGTCCGTCACTATCGGTCCACCGGAAGTTAGGCCACCGTTAATTCGCCGCGTATGCGGGTGTGTTCCCGGCACAGCGCTCGCGTTGGCTGGCGACGGATTTGGTTGAAATCGCCTCGGGATTTGGCTAATTTCCATAAAAGCGGGGAGACGGGAGACGTTAGACGGAAGAGATTGCCTGCCTTGTGAGGTCTCTGCTCGTGCCGGAGGCAAGAGGGAATTACATAACGGGCGAGGATTTCTTCTACCGTCTACCCTCTTCCCTCTCACCGCTATTAGGTGATCTCTCCCCCCGGGTCCTCGCCGAGTCGCTCGCAATTCCAACAATGATCAATCTCTCCCTATATGACGCGATCTGGCTGGTTGGCGGAGCAATCGCCGCCGGACTGCTCTGGGGCATTTTCGTATCCGCCATAAAGCGCAGGGGCACGCCGCTTCCACTGCTGCTGCTGATTGTGGCGGGTGCGCTGTGGTATACGGGCGATGCGCTGCGGATCCTGATAGAACAAGCGTCGCCGGGTGCTCTCGCGGCGGCCTATGCGGCACAGATCGCACGCTTTGGAACGTGCTTTCTACCTTCAGCTTTGCTGGCGACGGTCCTGATTTCAGCTGATGAACAAAGGAACAGGATCGCCGACGGGTTGCGACGCAATCTCGTTCCATTCGCGATCGTCCCCGGCTTGATCGTATTCGCAACAGGACTGTGGGAAGTGCCGCTGAAACGAGTGGCCTTCAGCGTATACGCCATTGCCGCGCTGCTGTCTTCGGCGTGGCTCTGCCGTGGGTTCGCCAGGCAGTTGACAACGGAGGTGCAACGGTCGTTTTACCGGCAGACGGCGCTCGCGCTGACCGGTATCGCCATTCTGGCCTTTGTCGCATATCCCCTGGGAGGAATCAACCTCCCTCTCGCCGGACCGGCGTTCGACCTCGCGCTGTTTCTGTCGCCGATCGCGCCGGCCTACATCCTCGGTTACTACATTTACAGGTACAGCTTTTTCCGGATCGTGGTGAATCCCGCGCTGCTCTATTCGGCGCTGACGGGGATCGTGCTCACCGTCTATCTGCTTGTGATCCGGCGCGTCGCCGAAGAGCTCGGGCGCCTGGGCGGCGGGTTCCGGGTGGAAGTCGTCGAGGCGGTTCTGATCTCGCTGCTGATCTTCCTCTTTCAGCCGGTCAAGAATCGGCTGCAGGGGGTCATCAACCGGCTGTTCTTTAAAGCGCGGTACGAATACCAGCACCTGCTGGGGACACTGAGCCAGACGCTGAACGTGCCGGATGCGCTGGAGAGCCGGTTGAAGGCGGTTGTGGACGCCGTGGGTACGGTACTCAAGGTCCACCTTGTTTCGCTGGTGTTGTTTGACAGCGAGGACGGGCGCGTCGATCACGTGAGGGTAATCTCGGGAGGCGGACTGGCCGGTTTCGATCCTCCCGCGGCGCCGTTCAGCCGAAGCGAGGGGAACCGGGAGCAGGTTCGGCAGGTGGCGGACTGGATGTTGTCCCACCGCAGAGCGCTGGACGCCGGCGAATTGCATCGTCCGGCGCTCGCCGCGATCCTCGCGGAACAGGGCGTCCGGCTTTGCATTCCGGTGTTGCATAAGGAGAGGCTCGCCGGTTTTCTTTGCCTCGGAGAGAAGAAACGCAGCGTCCCCTTTTCGTCAGAGGAGTGGGAACTGCTCGGTACGCTGTGCAATCAGATTGCGCTGGCAGTGGAGAATACGCGCCTGGTGGAGCGCCGCCTGCAGCTGGAACGGCGCATGTACGAGGCGGAGCGCCTCTCCGGGTTGGGACTGCTTTCGGCGAGCATCGCTCACGAGGTGAAGAATCCTTTGAGTTCGATGAAGGCGATAACCACCGTGCTGCGGGAAGACCTTGAGAACGACCCGGACAAGGCCGGCGATCTGACAGTCGTTTTGAACGAGATCGATCGGTTGGGCCGCGTGGTGGACCGGCTCCTCAGGTTTGCGCAGCCGAAACACGTGGATACATTTGAGCCCCTGAACATCAAGGGTGTGCTCGACGACGTCGTCCTGATCCTGTCGCACGAGGCGGAACGGCGGAAGGTGGAAATCCGGGCCGAGGTTGCCGGCGGCCTGGTCGTTACCGGAGATCCTGAGGACCTGAAAGAGGTGTTCTTCAATCTCATCCTGAACGGAATCCAGGCGATGGACGACTCGGACCGGACGTCGGACCGGCGGCTGACCGTGCGGGCGGGACGGTCAAACGGAAGCGTCTCCGTGTGGGTTTCGGATACCGGACCGGGAATTTCAGGGGAGGCGCTGCCTCACGTCTTTGAACCGTTCTTCACGACAAAGGCTTCGGGGACGGGGCTGGGGCTTGCCATCGTCAAGCGGGACGTGGAGCGCATGGGAGGATCGATTACAGTTGTGAATGGGGAGCAGGCCGGCGCGAAGTTCGAGGTTCAACTTCCTGGAGTGGACCATGCGGCATAAGATTCTGGTTGTGGACGATGAACGCGCCGCGCGGCTCGGTCTGAAGCGGGCGCTCGCGGCGCTGTCCTGCGAGGTTGTCGAGGCGGGAGACGGCGTGGCGGCGCTCGAGGAAATCGCACGCGGCGGTCCCGATCTGGTGATCTGCGATATCCAGATGCCGAGAATGGATGGTCTGACGCTGGTGAAGCGGCTGGCCGAACGGGGAGACCCGCCGCCTGTCATCATGATGACCGCGTACGGATCCGAGCGGATCGCCGTGGATGCGATGAAGGCGGGCGCGTACGACTACCTGAGCAAGCCTTACGACGTTGATGAACTTCGCTGCCTCGCACAGAATGCGCTCGAGACCGTACGGTTGCGGAAGGAGAACGAAACGCTGCGCGACGAGCTCCGGCGGCAGTCCGGGTTCGGACTATTAGTCGGCCGCTGCCGCGCCATGGATCGGGTCTGCGACATGATAGGCAAGGTGGCCGGGACCGACGCGGCCGTGATGGTAAACGGCGAAAGCGGGACGGGCAAGGAACTCGTGGCGCGGGCGATTCACGAACAGGGTTGTCGCAAGGACCGTCCGTTTGTGGCCGTGAATGCCGCGGCGCTGCCCACCGAGTTGATCGAGAGCGAACTGTTCGGCCACGAGAAAGGCGCATTTACGGGGGCTGCTTCAAGGCGGCAGGGCAAATTCGAGCTGGCGGACGGCGGAACACTTTTTCTGGATGAAGTCGGGGACATGCACCTCGAAACCCAGGCGAAGCTGTTGCGTGTGGTGCAGGAGCAGCGTTTCGAGCGGCTGGGCGGCTCGGAGACGGTGGCGGTGGACGTTCGGATGATCAGCGCCACCAATCGGGACCTTCCCGACGAGATCTCCGGAGGGAGGTTCCGGGAAGACCTCTACTACCGGCTTAGGGTCGTGGAAATTTTCCTGCCCCCGCTGCGCGACCGCCGGGAGGATATCGGGCTGCTGGTCCGGCACTTTCTTGAGCAATACAATCGAAAACACGGAAAGGCAATCAAGGAAGTTCCGGCCGGTGTGATGAAGCGATTGACGTCCTATGCCTGGCCGGGCAATATTCGCGAACTGATGCACGCCGTCGAGCGTGCGGTCATCTTCGCGGAGGGCACCGTCCTCAGCCGAGACGTGCTTCCGGAGGAAATCCGATCTCACGGTAAGGAATCCAGCGCCACTGGAGCGCCCGCATGGCGGGACGGTATTTTCTTCCAGGATGCAAAGCAGGAGGCTGTACAGAACTTCGAAGCCGCGTTCATACGGTCGGCGCTGGAGCAACACAAGGGCAATATGAGCAGAACCGCGCCGGCCATCGGCATGAAGAGGCAGGCGCTGCAGCAGAAGGTCAGGGAACTGGGGATCGATCCGGGAATATACAGATAAAGGAAGACGGAAGAAGGTAGAAGGAAGAGGGCCACACCGCACACCACCGGGCATCGACAAGGCCTGGCGATATCAATTCGAGGACACCTGGTGTTGGTAGGGGCGACCGGCCGGTCGCCCCTACAGATTCCACGACGGCATAGGATTTCGTGCGGCCGACCTATCGCTTTGGACCGTCCCACGCACGAAACGCAGTTCCAAAGAAACCGAAAGGCGAAAGAAGGCGTGAGATTGTAATTGCATAGAATAAAACCTGATGTTATTGCCCCATACGATGCCCGAAGACGTAAGATTTGTCTTCGGGTTTTTTACGGTTCCTGGTCCGCTACCTGCAAGCCGCGGTTTGCAGGTGCAAGATTTGGATGGCACCTGTCATCCGTTTAGACGGCCGGATTTCCGTGGAATCGGCCTGTTTTCGGGCTCAATCCGTTATGGCACGAGGTTTGCTCAAGGTGTCCTGCAGGAAAGGAGGACGTTATGTCCACACACACATTGACGATTGCAGCCACCCTTCAACGCCACACCGCAAACCTGATTACGGCCTTCCGGGTCGTGTGCCTGTTTCTGGCGGCGGCCTTTGCGGTCACCGGAGATTTCGTACTCGCATGGATTGCGGTTCCCCTGGCGTTCGCCGCGCTGTTGATGGACTGGCTCGATGGGTACGCCGCGCGCCGGCTGGGATGCGAAAGCAAGGTGGGCGGCCTGCTCGACATCGTGGGGGACCGGATTGCGGAGAACGTGTGGTGGGTGGTGTTCGCGTGGCTGCATCTGGTCCCCCTCTGGGTGCCGCTGGTGGTACTCAGCAGGGGATTCGTGACGGACGCCATTCGGAGTTGCGCCCTTACGCAGGGAAAGACCGCATTCGGAGAGACGACGATGATGCGGTCGCCCATCGGTTACGGTCTGGTCGCTTCCCGCACAAGCAGGGCGGCGTACGGCGTCGCGAAGGTCATCGCATTTGTCGCGCTGTTCATCCTGAACGCGGTTCAATACTCGACGAGCCTTGATCCCGGACTGGGGTCGGGCGTAGAGACAGTCGCTCTCGCAGCCACCTATCTGACCGTCGCCCTCTGCGCGATACGGGGAATTCCGGTAATCACCGCGGCAAAAAGGGTTGTCATCTAACGGAACGGTTCTCGAGGAGAACGCGATGAAACAGGAAGCCTATATACTGCTCTGGCTGCTGGGGCTGGCGTGCCTTGGCGTGCTGCTTCATCAGCTCGGTGAGCCGGAAGTGTGGCGGCACGTGGTGATGATGGGCTGGGGATACGTCCCGATAATCGGAATAACCCTGGCGGCCTATGTGAATAACGTCTTCGCGTGGCGGGAGAGTTTTGACGGTGGGACCGAGAGACCTCGATTGAGACCGTTGCTGTGGGTAAAGCTGGTCGGCGAAGCCCTGGGCAACGTGATGCCGGCCTCGCAGATCGGCAAAGAAGTCGCCAAGGTCATGATGCTGCGGGAGAGAATGGGCGTGACCGCCGGGGTGTCGTCGCTTGTACTCACCAAGACGGGAGAGATGGTCAGCGGCGTTCTTTTCGTCCTGGGCGGCGTTCTGGCGGGTCTTCACCGATACGTTTTTCCAGCGGAAATCCAATGGGCGCTATTTGCCGCACTGACGATCGCCGTCGTTGGCGCGGTACTTACCGTGGTGAGACAGCGCCGCGATCCCTTCACCGGGCTTGTGAACCTCGTGGCGCGGATGCGGATCTCGTTTGTGGCGCGGTTCCGCAATCGTGCGGCGGAGATCGATCGCAATCTGGCCGCGTTCTACCGGCTGAAAGGATGGCGTCTGGCGGGCCTGCTGGGTATGCACCTGACGACATGGGGCCTCGGAACGCTGGAGATTTACGTGATCCTGCATGTCCTGGGCGAGCCGATGCCGTTTGTTTCGGTTTACCTGTTCCACTCGCTGATGATGGTGATCAATGTGGTTTTCGGTTTTGTCCCGTACGGCATGGGGGTCTTCGAAGGCGGGCACGTGTTTCTCTTCCATCTGATGGGACTGGAGCCAGGTACCGGATTGGCCGTGGGAATCGTACGGCGGATCCGTAAGATCTTCTGGATGCTGCTCGGCCTGCTCCTGCTGCTTCTGGGGTCCCGCACCATCCGGTTAAGGACGCCGAAGGAGAAGGACGGTCTCGAACGAGTGGAAACCACGGCTTCATTGCACCACGGGCAAGCACCTTGAGGAATAACTGATCGACACATCGATTCGTGCCGCGAGAGACACAGGAGGAAGATCGTGAAGATTGGCGCACTCATCCTGACCGTGACAATGGTGTTTATTGCGACGACTCCGTTCATTGCGCAGACGGCCTCGCCGCTAAGGGGCGCGCAGAAGGCCGATACGGCCGTGGAAGCGGCCATACGGATGCTTCACACGAAGGCGGTCACGGTAATGTCCGGTGAGGAGGTCGATCTGAACAGGCTCTATCCCGGATTGTATGCTTACGTGGTGTTCAAATTTAACGAGGCGGAAGGCGCGGCGATGGGCCGGATTGTCGCCAGCGAATCGAGTCGAGTCGTGATCGCACCGGGCGAAGGGAAAGGATGGGAGATCTTGCGACGGGATATCGTGCACCTCGCCGTCGCCGACAACCCGGGCGGTATCGAGCTGTGGCGAATGGCAAGGCGTGAGATGTTGGAGGGCCTGGAGACGGCGACGTCGGAATTATCCGGCGAAAACCCCAATCTCGAGAATCTCAGAATCGGATCGCACGTACATGTCGTCTACCGGACCCCCGGCATCAGCCGCACCGCCACAGGAGTGATAACGGGTATTGACGCGAATCATATCGAGATTAAGTCAGGAAAAAAACCGGGAGTCCGACAGAAAATCCGGGCGGGCGACGTCGAACGCATTTTATCTTTTCGCAAACGCGGCGAAATGGATCGCTGGCGGAATGCGAGAAAGGCCATGCGTGACCTTCAGGGTCCCCGGGTCCGGCTGAAGGCGCCATCGATATCGCCGCATTGGATGATCGGAAGGTTCGCAGGCGCCGTCCGGGACACACTCGAGGTCCTGTCCGAACGCGGCGCAGAACGGATCCACCACGCTTCAGTCAGAACTCTGGAAGTCAGCATGGGTCGTCATCGAAACACGATCAAGGGTATGGCCATAGGGGCTCTTGCCGGACTTGGCTCTGCACTTCTGATATATCCATATGATGCATTTGACGACGAAAGAAGAGGGGAAGTTGAAGAAAGGGACCGCGCCGACCGATTCTTCTACGCCGTTCTCGTGGTGCCTCTCGCGACAGTCTGCGGCACCCTGGTCGGCGGCAGGACGATTACCGAAAAATGGGTCGAAGTTCACCCTTCCCGGATCAATTTGAGCATATCGCCGACAAGGAATAACGGCCTGAGGGCCGCGCTGTCTTTCCACTTTTAGGCGTCGGCCAGGGCGAGAGGATGTCGCGTTTACTGTGCCGGTAGATCGTCAATCCAGTTGGCAAGACGCTAGAGGTGGGGAGAGGGAAAGGGGAAGAAGGAAGAAGGAAAGAGGAAGAAGGAAGAAAAACCTGAAAAGCAAAGAGACGGAAGAAGGGATTCATTCAAAAAAACCGAAAGGCGGCAAGACGTGAGGCGCATGTCGCGGGAGAAATCCGAAACGACTGGAGCGAGAGAGAGCTCTTGCGTCTTGCGCCTCGAAAAAATCGCGTTTTTCGCTTCCATTGACCCTCGTTCTTCGTACCTTGGTTTAGACGGTCAACACAAGACGCATTTTATCCAGAGATTGACTGCCTTTTCCTTCTTCCTTCTTCTTTCTTCCTTCATCCTTTCATCGACAGGGAGTACGACGTGAGTGAACACTGCTATTTCATATCCGCCGGAGAACTGCGGGCGTTTGTCGGGGACGATACGGACCACGGTGGGGGACGGGACGAGCACAGCGGCGTCTGGTTTCTGACATCCATCAAGGACGGCCATACGGCAGTGTCTCGGGGCAACGGCGTGCTGCTGTTCGGTCACCACAGGGGCACCCGGCCCTCGGTGCGGCGGGTGGATGGAACTTCGGTCGAGTTGTTCAAGGAGGCGGTCGAGGCGAACAACCACGTGGAAACGCGGGGGACCTATCGCCTGGTGGCGCCGCACTATATCGACTACGAGATGACGGCCGCCGCCCGTTCAGGGCACCGGCCGCAGCATCGCGCGTCATTCAGCTGGTGCTGTTACGTAAACTCCCCGGCGGAAAAGGGCATTCACTTTCTCGAAAACGGCCTGTGGACGTATTACTGCAATCCGGTACATGGGCAGGGCGCAATGGTTTTCCCGACGGATCTGAACGCGGCCGATCGGGAGCCCTGGGGACAGCAGC
This sequence comes from Gemmatimonadota bacterium, assembly GCA_028874335.1. Taxonomy (GTDB): domain Bacteria; phylum Latescibacterota; class UBA2968; order UBA2968; genus JAAXHE01. The sequence goes on from JAPPJY010000016.1 coordinate 86,094, forward strand.
CGGCCACCGTGTTTCTGGACGGACGGAGGAATTTCGGCCACTCGGATTCCGGGCGTACGTTTGATTATCCGTTCTATTTCGGGATGATCCGCGGGATGATGTACCAGATTATGGCGGACGATTATCCGGGCTTCCGGTTCTTCCTCTCACCGTCGGGCGCGGGGCAATCGCTGCTGCCGGGGCAAAGCAGTCCGGCGTGGGATTTCGCGTGGGAGACGGATGGGCTCAGGGTGGACGAACCGGTCTCGCTTCGCGTCCGTGTGGCCTACAAACGTCCCGCAAAGACAGACGCGGTCCCGAACGGGTACGCGGCGGACCACGCGTGGTTGGAGTTTCAGAGGTTCAGGGAGACGTATCCGGTGCGCGGGATGGAGACGAAAAGGTAGAAGGAAGAAGGTAGAAGGAAGAATGTGAGCAGAGGCGGGGTGACTTGAGATGGACGGGAGAATACACCACAGCGGAGATGGTGATCCAGACTCCACCGGGATACCTTAGGCGCCGTGAACACGCACCTCTTGATCGAGCCTGCCAGACAGGGTGTCGCGGGCGGCTTCAAGGTCGTAACGGGTTTGCAGATTCATCCAGAACTGAGCTTCCATTGAAAAAAAGCGCCCCAGTCTCAAGGCTGTATCTGCAGTAATGCGCCGCTTCCCGTGTATGATTTCATTGATGCGGCGCGGCGGCACATTGATTGCCTTCGCCAAGTGATACTGACTCATCTGCATCGGCTCGAGGAAATCTTCCAACAGAATCTCGCCCGGGTGGATCGGCGGAAAGTCACGTGTCGTCATCGTTGCTCCCTAATGATAGTCGACGATCTCGACGTCATAGGCATTTTCGTCTCGCCACACGAAACACACACGCCACTGATCGTTTATGCGAATGCTATGCTGCCCTTTACGATCATGGCTTAACACTTCAAGTCGGTTGCCACGAGGTACGCGAAGCGTTTCAAGGATCGTCGCGGCGTTCAGTTGCTCGAGCTTGCGTGCGGCCGTTCTTTGAATATTCTGCGGCAATTTCAGGGAATACCGGCCGCGAAATATCTTTTCGGCTTCCCTGTCCCTGAAGGATCTGATCACCCATTAAGCATAACAACTAAGAGTAATAACGTCAAGCGTTATTGAATGAAAAAACAAGGATGAACTCGCAATCGCGACAGGAGGGCAGTTTAACATGTGGAATAGCAGAGAAGCCAACCGGCGCATCAGAAACCGGATTGCTGTCTGAAGCTGACTGACGGTCCGACTGCCCACGAACTCCAAGGGTTCATATGTAGCAGCCAGCGCCAATAAGGACCAACCTTTATCGGGGAGACCCGGCAGTCCAACCCGTGCAGGCTGATTCGCTCACCGAATACGACGGCCGCGTCGTTGGGTTCTGCAACCCGGGTTGCCACAACAGATTCGTGAGCGCGGTCCCCATTTCGACGAAGTGACGGTCGCGCGAACCTCACCACAGGTCGATTCCCGGCGGTACCTGGCCGCTTGCGAATCCCCCTCCCACGCACGGCGTCTCCACCCACCTTAGAGACCTGCCCTTCCCTACCGCCATCATAATTCCCTCCTCCGCAGACTTCCCATCGGTAACGCCCCATCCTTCTATCCGGAATCCCCCGAATACAGGATACGAATGTGAACAGCGCAAACCGGTTGGCCTGCGACCGGGCCAAACGCCGTGCGGGTTCAACGCCACGGACATGATCAAATGTCCGATTCGCCGGATCTCCGACCCAAAGTGCAACGAAATTCATCATTAAATCATCAAAATAGCGCTACAATTCAACGTTAGTTCAACAAGATTTCGTTATATTAACGTCTGTCTTGATCGTCAGATTCTCGCTCGTCACTTCGGTCCAGCTGATCAGGCTGTGTTTCACAATGAAAAGCGCGGTCGCCAGCGTGGACATCCTGTAAGTCTGTTCACGGCGGTTCAGTGGTGGATCATACACATCAGGAGCGAGATTGTTGCCGTGATTGTCAAGAATCCGCGCGCCTGAATCGTCGACCGCAAGACCAGGGAGATTCCGGATCTTCGGGGGACGGGTATTGCGACCAACCAGGAAAGTCGGAGGATAGATTATCTCACAATCCGCGCTGTGGATTGATCTTGTCGTTCTCCTTTGTCTGGCGGCGGTCACGAGAACTGCCATTTCCCTGCTTCTTCTGGCGCATCGGTTAGCGGGTGCGGTTGAGAGTATCGCGGATCGTTGTGGGTATATCGGTTGGGCAATCAAACGTAAAGAGCGGGGTACTCGTCGTTCGATTCAATCGGACGAGATTCGTGAATCCCGCGGGCGTGATTGCTGAAGCGATCGTAACTGGACTTGTAATTCAAAGTAGGATTGCAGGAACCGCCGGCGGAAGAACGGTATTCCGAAGACGGTTACGATCGACTATTGAGCCCGGGGCATCTTTCGGTCAGGAGGGAAGGCGAACAAGCACGTAGCCATTGATCCCGTTTGCGATGTCGGGGCCTCACGTGGTGTTTACGCGGAATTATCGGTGGCCGGCATTGATGAAGAAACGAAATTTGTAACTCCCCAATCGGATTTGGCAAATCCTTGGATGAATTCTCGAACTTATCGCGGCAGAGATTACGTTGCCCATGACAGTCGCAAGATGCGGAAGTGCCTGAAATGCGCGAGGATGTTTAACAGCGCCGGACCCGAAAACCGGATATGTGGAAGGCACGGAACAAAACGATCAAAATACGAAGAATGGGCGGAGGGGCCTGGGGAGGGTCTCTTGAATCCCGGTGATGACGACGTTTGAGTGAATCACAGGTCCGGATGGTCCATTTGGGATTGAAGACGCCGACATTGTCCTGCTAAGCAAACAAGCCTCTGTACCGACCCCCTTCTGCGCCATCGGCAAGCTTCAGACTTCCTTTCCATGCGATGTCCACTCCGCCGCGATGCACCCGGCCGATCGCACATACACGCCTCCTCTTTCCCACAGTCTTTGACGATCGGTTCCTGGTCCCTCACTCCGTGTCCAGGCCGTCCCGCCAGGTCTGTCTGTAATCACGATATTATAGATCAAGTGCTGTCATTTGTATCTGCATTTCGCGGATTTCGGACCTTCGCAAGTAAGATAAGCCAAAATTCATCATAAAATCATTAGAAATGTCGATTAATTCAATATTAGGTCAACAAAAAATCGTTAAGTTATCACCTTACAAAGAAACGACTCGTGGAAGTCTCCATCTCAGATGGCTTGAAATCTGCTGGTTCCGGATAGAACGGATATACCGGTTGAACGAAATGTGGGTTTCTGTCCCGGTAAAGGGTTGGCCAAATACGGCGGGAGACTCAGGGAACAGGACAATGGTCCCGCGCAAGCCGGACCGCGGAGGAAGTTGAAAATGGAATCCAGGAACGCGCAAGCCCGTCACAGGAAACAGGTTTTCGTTGTCGCCTGCACGGTCGGATTGATGGTCCTCGTCGGATATTCTATTCGCAACTACCTGAGCGGCGAGCTACTGGCGATGTGGACCCACAGTGTCCTGACGTTGCTCGTGGCCGGCGGTCTGGCCGGACTCCTGCTGGGTGCTAAAGCTCGAATGGCCTTCCGCGTCGTCCTGTTGGGAGTCGGGATCGGGCTGTTATGGCTTTCCGCATTCACACATAACTTCCTCTATTTCCACATCCTGATGCCCTTGCTGTTTTTCTTTTTCCTGGGCAGACGCGAGAGCGGAATCCTGACCGGTTTCTTCTCTCTCGTAGCGGCCGTGTTGTTGTTGGCGCCGAGGCTGGCCGGCACGTTCGTCTATGAAACCGAGCAAATTATCAGGTTCCTCGTCGGGTTTGTCTTTGTCTCAATCATCGCGTGGGGCGACGAATCTTCCAGCCAACGCCTGTATGACCACCTTCTGGCCAACAACGAACAGCTCGAAAACGAGCGGAGACAACTGGAGCGCGCGCTGGAGCAGATCACCGAGACCGAGGCCCGTTTGGAACAGACGGTCTCCGAACTGAACGACCGAAGCCAGCTCATGAAGACTGTCTTCGACAATATGGATGAGGGCGTGGCGTTCGCCGATGCGGAGGGCAAGCTGCTCCTGTTCAACCCCAGTGCGGAGCGCATTCTGGGCATGGGCCTGATGGATGCGACGCCCGATGAATGGTCGGACACGTACGGCGCTTTTTATCTGGATAAGGAAACTCGCGTTCCAACCGAGCAACTTCCCCTCGTGCGCGCTCTACAGGGGGAAAATACGAACGATCTGGAATATTTCGTGCGCAATGATAAAAAGCCGGGCGGTACCTACGTCAACGCCAAGGGACGATACAAACCGGCGGCCAACGGTACCGGCGAGAAAGTCAAAGCCGCTGTGGTCGTTTTCAGCGACATCACGAGGCATAAGGAACACGAAGCGACATTACTGGAAAACATCAGCAAGTTGAAGAAACAAGCCCTGCTCATGGAAACTGTTTTCAGAAGCGTCAGCGACGGCGCGGTGGTGACCGGCAAGGACGGTGAGTTCCTCTTCGTCAATCCCAGCGCGGAAGACATCGTGGGCATGGGGCCCACGGACTCCCCAACCGATGAATGGGCCGAGACGTACGGTACTTTTTATCCCGACCGCGTGACACCCTATCCATCAGAGAAGCTTCCGCTCATGCGCGCCATGCACGGCGAAGTAACCGATGACATCGAGCTGTTCATCCGCAATCAGGAAAGACCGGACGGGGTATACATCAGTGTCAGCGGCAGACCGCTTCAGGACGATTCCGGCGAGATCGAAGGCGGCGTCATCGTGTTGCGGGACGTCACTTCTCTGAAGGCGACCGAGTCGAAGCTGAAGACAACCGTAAGCGAACTTCAGGAACAGACGCATCTAATGGAAACGGTCTTCGACAGCATCAGCGATGGTGTGATCGTTATTGATAAGAATAAGAAAGCCCTGATTTTCAATCCCAGTGCGAAACGCATTCTCGGCCTCCACGTTCCGGATACAAGCTTTTCACAATGGTCCGATACATACGGCATTCATACCATAGATGGAGAAACGGTCCTGCCGGAGGACGAGCTTCCGCTGGTGCGCGCCGTCCGCGGGGAGCCGTCGGATGGTGTCGAGCTGCTCGTACGCAACCGGGAAAAGCCTGAGGGTGTCTACATCAGCGTCAGCGGCAGACCCTTGCGGGGCGAGACGGATGCCATTACGGGCGCCGTGTCCACCTTCCGGGAGGTGACTGAGATCAAGGAAGCAGAGAGAGATCTGAAACGAACGGCCGACAACCTGCGAATGCAGACTCACGCCATGGAGACCATATTCAACAGCATCAGCGACGGCGTGGTCGTCGCCGACGAAAACGGGAACTTCACGATCTTCAATCCCAGTGCTGAACGGATGGTCGGAATCGGCATGACGGACACGGGCCCCGATCAATGGACGGACCAATACGGCATTTTCTTTCCCGATCGGGAAACGCCGTATCCAATGGACGAACTTCCGCTCGTTCGCGCCATCCAGGGCGAACCCTCCGATGAAGTGGAGATGTTCATCCGCAATCCGAACGTGCCGGAGGGCGTCTACATAAGTGTCAGTGGCAGACCCCTCCAGGAGGAGTCGGGTGTCGCCAAGGGCGGCGTGATCGTATTCAGGGACGTCACCGAGCGACGACTCGCGGAAGAAGCCCTTTCTCAGGCGTTCGCGCAGGGAAGGCTGGAGATTGTGGATACGATCCTCCACAACATCGGAAACGCGATCAACAGCGTCGCCACAGGCCTGGGCACGATTCAGGGGGAAATTGTCGAGAAACGAGTTGGTACACCGCCTGTCTGCGCTTGCAGCGGCCATAGAGGAACATCGAGACGACTTGATTTCCTATCTGAGTACGGATCCGCACGGCCAGAAAGTGATGCCGTTCATACTGGGTCTCGCCCAGGACTTTGCCAGGCAGAACGCGCAACTGACTCAGACTGTCGAACGCGTGGAAAGCCGCGTGACGCACATCGTCGATATCATCCGAACCCAGCGGACGATCGACACGGGGGCCCTGGCGCGCAAAGACATCAACCTTTGCAAAGCCATCACCGACGCCACCAAGCTGCTCCAGGATTCCCTTGGCAAGAGAGGTGTCCGGGTTGACGTCGACTGCAGGAATGCGCCGGAAGAGATTCGAATCCAGGAGAGCAAGTTTCATCAAATGCTGGTCAATCTCATCAAGAACGCCATCGAAGCAATCGACGATCTGGAGAAAACCGCCGGAGTCCGGGAGAAGCCCCGCATTCAGATCCGGTCCTACGTTCACGAGGACTACCTCGTGATCGACGTCATTGACAACGGCATCGGTATCGAAGAAAAGCGTCTCAAGATCATCTTCGCGGCCGGTTACACAACCAAAGAGGTAGGGAGCGGGCTGGGCCTTCATTCGATAGCCAACTTCATTATCGGTTCCGGCGGACAGATCTACCCGATAAGCGCGGGTAACGGGAAGGGAACCACGATGCGCGTCAAGATGCGACTTGCCTCAGTGGCGTTGAAATCAGTGGCCGACGAGCGGGAGGCACAGGTATGAACCCCGATTCTGAGTCATTTGACGTTTGTCAGATTGTCCACCTTCGCCTCCAATCGGCCGGCTGAAGACGATATTCAACAGATATATTGCACAGCACCAATATTGCAGAGGTATTCGATGGATTTCGCGAATCTCAGAAATCGCCGCGTGATGATCGCTGATGACCAGAAGGAAATCCACGACGACTTTTCGGAAATGTTGCGGCCCAGATTCCTGGAGACCGTAACGGATGATCTGGCGTCCGCGTTCACGCAGAAGAAGGAAGAGTCGTTTCTTCCGGAATTCGAGCTTCTGTACGTGAACAGCGGCGAGGAGGCCGTCGACGTCATCAAGGCGGAGAAGGAGGCCGGCCGACCCGTTTCAGTCGCATTCGTGGACATCAGAATGCCGCCGGGAATCGACGGGATCGAAACGATCCGCCGGGTGAGAGAGATCGATCGAGACCTCGAGGTCGTCATCATGACCGCCTACACGGACAAGTCGCTGGCGGAGATTATCCATGATATGGACTTGCTCCATAAAGTACTCTATATCCGAAAGCCTTTCGCGCGTGAGGAAATCCAGCAGATTGCCCTCTCGCTCGTGGGCAAGTGGAACGTGGAACAGGAATTGGCGGAGAAACGGCGGCAACTCACTGACAGTCATCAAAGACTCGAAGCCGTTCTCGATGCCACCGGAGACGCACTGGCCATGTATGACGTCACCGGCAACCTGGTGTTTGCCAATCGCCGGTTCGAAAAGGTACTCGACCTGCCGAAGAGCGAATTGCAAAAGATGTCTCCGAAGACCTTCAAGGAGCGGTTTGATGAGAGATTCCGAGAACCTGATCTGACTGATATGGAGGGGAGGTTCATCTTCGGGAGCAAGGGTAAAGTCGTAGAAAGGGCCGAAGCAGGCAATTTACCCGGGAATCGTCTGTTCTATCGATCCGTAGCTCCGGTGAGTGATATCCAGGGAGAAATCATAGGCGATCTGTACGTGTACCGCGACGTGTCCAGGGAGATTCAGGTCGAGCGTATGAAGGCCGAAGTACTTCGCCTGCGCACCGAACTCAAGGCGACCTATTCCTTCTCAGGCATGGTCGGCTCCAGCGCCCCGATGAAGCAGGTGTACGCGCTGGTGAAGCAGGCTGCCGAGAGCGACATTACCGTGTTGATCCAGGGCGAGAGCGGCACGGGCAAGGAACTTGTTGCGAAGTCCTTTCATTTCAACAGCCACCGCAAAGAGGGTCCGTACCTCACCATCAATTGCGCTGCCATTCCGGAGGCGCCGATCGAGAGTGAACTGTTCGGACACGAAGAGGGCGCCTTTACGGGGGCGACGAAGCGGAGGATAGGTGTCTTTGAACGAGCCACGGGGGGAACGGTCTTCCTGGACGAGGTCGGAGACATGGACCTGGCCCTTCAGGCCAGATTGCTGCGCGTCCTGCAGGAGCGAGAGATCCAGCGCGTCGGTACAACGACTCCTATCCCGGTAGACATCCGGCTGGTCGCCGCCACCAACAAGGACCTGGAGGATGCGGTAAAGACCGGCAGATTCCGCGAAGACCTGTTCTATCGAATCTCCGTTTTTCCGATCGCGATTCCGCCGCTCCGCGAACGCCGCGAAGACGTTCCGTCGCTGGCGAAACACTTCCTCGAAAAGCACACGAAACGCAACGGCAAAACCATCAGTGGCATTTCCACGGCCACGCTGCGTCTGTTGTTGCAGTACGATTGGCCGGGAAACGTCCGTGAACTCGAGAATGCCATCGAACGAGCGGTTTTGCTGGAGACGACCGACGTTCTGCAGGTGAAAAACCTGCCGCCGCAACTCTCGCCGATCGTGGATCCCCGAAAGGGCGGCGCGGCGCCAACGTCGGTCCTCCCCCTCGCGGAAGTCGAACGGCAGGCGCTGGTCAACGCCCTCGAAGCGTCGGACAACAACGTAACCGAAGCGGCGCGGGCCCTCGGTCTCGGTCGAGCCACACTGTACCGGAAATTAAAAAAATTCAACCTGACTGCCGATGTGTGAACCTCGGCAGATGCTGATACGTCCCAATACTCGGGTTCTACCAAAGACTGTTGAAGTCCTAAAGGAACTGTGAGCTATGGAAAAACAACTGATACGCGCTATTTGTTTCCCGGCAGTCTCTGTCTTGTTGGCTTCCATTGTCGTCGTTGTTGGCGGCTTCCTGATTGCTGAGCGAGTCTATCGTTACGAGAGAATCTCGATATATCCGGCCGGCTCGGATCAACCAACGGCGTATGTGTTGAATCGGGATGAAGGTTCCATCTGGATATTCAAAGGGGAGGTCGTGCATCCAACGCGAAAGACACCCACGGTGATGGCGGATCGAGGGGTACGGTAGGAACATACAGATGCCAAAAACCGGACAAATCTGTCAGACCGCCGGAATCTACCGGGCCTTCGGCTTATGCCCCTGCAAGGACCGAATCGAGGTCCGAACGGGACAACGATTTCCTTCCTGCAGGGAACATGGATGGAGAGTCTTGTGGGTCTTTCTTCAGGCAAACGGACGACGGACGTGACCTGAAGCGGCTCGATTCCCTGAGGGAGAGGATGTAAGCGTCCTCCGGCCAATCACTTCAACACAAAGCCCGGAGCAATCTCTGATTGCTCCGGGCTTTGTGTTTGGTGAATCAGGGTCTGCCTGTCATGTGTGCCGGCGAATGATGGCCGATTTCGTAAACATACTATAACCCATATGCCATTTTGGCCCTTCGTACACGTTTTTTCAATATACATATTATATTTAATATATACTTCCGGGACCAGCGCCGGATCGATGGACCGGGCACTGGCGAATCCCGTCTCGGCGGGCCTGAGCTGACAAGACTGCGTTGCTTACTCTTCTGTACGAAAGTCGCCACGCTTTAGCCCCAATTCGAAAAAAACGGTAACCGGGCGTCGTGATAAAACCCTCCGAAACGGGGCGCAGACGTCGTCCGGAACGACATTCTTTCAGCTCACGTCCAGTGACCTGGTGTATCCTGGTAATCAGCAGTCTAATCGCCTTTATTAACTCGCACAAATTCGAATTAACCGCCCCGAAAAATGACGAATCAAGGTTTGGACATGAAACTCCGTGCCGTCCGGACCGCAACTCGCCAGAACCAGGTTGCGATTTCATGGTCACATTCACGAGGCGACCGGGCATACAGGCGACTGACCGTTCGGGTCATCTCGTTTTCTGGCGGGGCTCATTTTTCAGCCTGTTTTTTATCTCAAATTGAGACCTACGTGTTGATTTGTGACACATCAGATGGGATTTCGTATAAATTATTGTATTCATTTGCCTTGTATGGATTGCGGTCGGCCGGATCGCTTCGCTGTCGTTCCGTTTCGAGACGATTGCGAGTCATGTATACTCTGAGAGGGATAGTTTGTAAGTTCTTTATTTATTTGAGTTTGCGAATAATCCGTGGTTTTGGCACGGCTACTGCTTGCAGTGGGGGGACGGGAATACTCCGGGCCCTCACGGGCTGCGATCACCCAATGCAAACAGGGAGTCGGCCAATGCACGTTGAACGCTCAGCAATCTTCATCAGATTTCCCGGTCTGTTACCGTATATCAAGCTCTCCCTGGCTATCGTCAGTCTCAATAGGTGGGTGGGTGGCTCGGCGATGACCTGCTTGATGACGGTCGCCGCTGGGGCGACCGCCGCTATCACGGTGACCACGGCGGAAAGTACGCCGCCGGCGAACAGCCCTCCGGAGTTCTCGGTGCCGGGCGACAAGACGTACGAGCAGGGAGAGACCATCATCGCCATCGATTTCAAGGTGACCGATGAAGACGGTGACGAGGTGACCACAACCGTGTCGGGGCTGCCCTCCGGGCTGTCATACACGAACTCCCTGGTGCAGGGCACGGTGTCCGCCAGCGCGACCGCGCAGGACTACACCGTCACCGTCTCGGCCGATGACGGCGTGAACGCGGCCGTGACGGGGTCCTTCACCATCACGGTCACAGCGGCGGTGGCTGTCACCCTTTCAGGGCCGACGAATGTTCAGAACGGTGAATATGACGTAACCGTCACCTTTTCTGAGGGCGTCTCAGGATTCCGGCAGGGAGACGTGACGGTCGGTAACGGCTCCGTGACTGCCTTTTCAGGTTTGGAAAGCACCTACACAGCCACCGTCACGCCTACAGCCAGCGGAACTGTCACTGTAGATGTGCCGGCAAACGTCGCCACTGGCGCCGCGGGCAACGGCAACGAGGCAGCCGGCCAGTTTTCGGTAATGGCAGACCTGGATGCGCCAACGGTCGGCATTACGGGGCCGGCGGCTGCGCAAAACGGTCCATTCGACGCAACGATCGCCTTCTCGGAGGACGTCACCGGGTTCGAACAGGGGGATGTGACAGTCGGCAACGGAACCGAGACGGCTTTTTCAGGATCAGGAGACACCTACACAGCCACCATCACGCCGGCGAGCAGTGGAATGGTGACCGTTGACGTGGCGGCGAACGCCGCCACAGACGCGGTGGGCAACGGCTACACCGCGGCAGACCGGTTTTTGGCGACGGCGAGTCTGGAAGTCTCGAATTCGGGGCTGGAGATCATAGAACCTGGAGACAAGACGTATACTCAGGGCGAGACGATCACTTCGTTCGGCATCCCGGTGATACACGTGGGCGGCGGCGAGTCGCCGGGCGGCGCAAAAAGGGCTTTTAGCAACACCGGTACAGTGACGGCTCCGAATGGCGACCTGCCGACCGTGACGGTGGGGGGTCTGCCTTCTGGCTTGTCGTACACGTCCAGGAAAGTCCAGGGCACCGTGTCGGCAGACGCGACAGTGGAGACCTATACCGTGGCAATCAACGCGGCTAACGTCAACGGACAGCTTGACGATGCGACGTTCAGAATCACCGTGACAGCGGCGTCCGAAGTGACGGTGTCCGACGCAACGGCTGTCGAGGGCGAGGCGCTTTCGTTTATGGTGAGGCTGGCCAAGGCGGTTCAGGGGGGTCTAACGGTGACGCCGGTCTTCAGCGACGTGACCGCCAAGTCGGGCGACGACTACACGGAGAATACGTCGGCGCTCGGTTTTATCGGGACCGCGGGCGAGGAGCGTACCTTCACGGTGTCGACCATCGAGGATGAGGTCGTGGAGGACGTCGAAACGTTCACATTGCGTCTGGTCGTGTCCGATGCACCGTCCGGGGTGAGCGCTGGCAACGCCACCGGCACCATCACCGACGACGACGGCTCGCGGGCCGCCCCCGGGAAACTGGGCCTGTGGGGTATGTTGGGCTTCGGCCGGGGCGACGCCGAACTGTACAGCGGTTACGGCGGACCGCTGGCAGGCACGGGCAGCAGTACGATCGAGACGGACATCAGCAGCCGCTCCGCCGCGGTGGGCGGGCGGATGGACCTGACGAGGGTGGGAAACGTCGACCTGGCGTTGACGGCGGACGCGTTTGCCGTGAACACCGTCTCCGATGCCGTGGCGGGGCTGAGGGCCGCCACCGGCGAAGCCCGGCGCGTTCGCATGATGGTCAACGGCAGCGCGGCTTGGTCCGTCACGCCGGACACGCGCATGGATCTGAGCCTGGCGCTGGGCGGCCGGCTCGACGGAGGGGAAGCTGAAACGGGGATGGGCACCGAACTGGCCGGAGCGCTCTCCCTATCGGACCGACGCATCGGCCTGGACCTGGAGATCCGCTCGCACTGGCTCCTGGCGCACCAGGACCGGGACTTCAGGGAAGGCGGACTCAGTCTGGCGCTGCGTCTGGACCCGGGCTCCGACAGAAAGGGACTGGCTTTGACGCTGGAGCCCTCGTGGGGGAATAATGCCGGCGCCGTCGGCGATGGGCTTTGGAAGGGTGAACGGATGGCCGCTTACCGCAACGGCATAAACGGGCAGGAGAAGCTGGACTGCCGTCCCAACCGGACGCGCGCCGCCCTGGGCTACGGAATGGAGACCCGGGCAGGGAATGGCCGGCTCGAGCCCTTTATCGAGCTGGATATGGAGGACCTGGCCGTACACCGTCTTGGAGGCGGTCTGCGCCTCAACGTGCCGGGTTCATCCAACGTGTCTGCAGGTGCTCTCACCAGGAACCTGAAGCTGGAGTTGCTGGGCGAATATCGCCTTCCCCGAATGGAATCTGTCATCGGAGAGTCTGAAGCACCCGTCGGTGCCCGAGACTATCGCGTCGGGTTAACCCTTTTCCGGAATTTTTGAGTGGGACGGGTCACGGGGCCCGATCCAACCTCGCATCGATGGGCGCCATCCTCGACGCCGCCGGTACGCCCGTGACGGCGGAGGTTTCCATTCCGCAGGGCAAGCTGACACCAGGCCTATTCCGCCCTTCCCAGCCTGTAACCGACGCGTGGCTCGTTGAAAACCCACCTGGGGTTCTTTGCGTTGTCGCCCAGCTTTCGCCGGACGTTCTTGACCGCGGCGTGGAGCGGCCGCCTGTCGCTGTTGCCTCTCTTGGACCAGATACGTCTCAGAATGTCTTCGTAGAAGACCGTCTGACCCGCGTTGAGGGAAAGTTCCTGGAGTACGAAATACTCGATTCTCGTCAGGTCCACCGGCTGTCCGGCAATCGTTACCCTGCGGCGGACGTAGTCGATTTTCAGTTCGGCCAACACGAACGGTTCCTTGGGTATTGCCTTACGACGTGGCGCCCGGGCGCGTAAAACCGCCCTGATCCTGGCCACCAACTCCGTCGGCGCAAACGGCTTGACGAGGTAATCGACAGCACCTTCGTCAAGAGCCCGGGTAACGGCGTCTTCGTGCCCGTAGGCGGAAAGGAAAACAACCGGTATATCCACACGCTCGAAGATTTCCTTCATCAGTTCAATTCCGTCGCTGCCGGGGAGCACCAGGTCCAGCAACGCCAGTCCCGGGCCATGTTCCTTCAGAAGGTCCAGGGCCTCATTAGGATCACCCGTTACGACTGGAACGTACCCGGCCCCCGAAAGGGCCTGACGAACGCTCCGCAGCGTCTGTGGATCATCGTCAACGACGAGTATCTTGGTCCGGTCCGCACCCACCAATCTCGCGCCGGCGACGCCGTAACGGGAATCCGCGCTGACAATCGCGCCGGCTTCTTCGGCAACTGGTATGGTAAACGTAAACCGTGTACCCTTGTCCGGTCCATCACTATCCGCCCAGATCCGGCCCCCATGCGCCTCAACAATGCCCTTGCATATCGACAGGCCCCAGCCGCCTCCGCCGTCAATTTCGAGGCTTGCGTCTTGCCTGCTTTGGGAGGACCTGCGAAAGAGTTGCGACATCTGCTCTAGAGACACTCCCCGCCCCCTGTCGGTTACACTGATCGCAACCCTGTCCCCATCCTGGGCGGCTTCGACACGTATGGGTGATGCTCCCGGCGAATTCTTCGCTGCGTTCGTAAGCAAGTTGACCAGAACCTGTACGATTCGGCCAGGGTCCGCCATAACCGGCGGAAGGCCTGGGGCCATTTCCATGTTGATATTGTCCCGGTCCCAACCACTCAGAACGGTATTCCGCGCCTGGTCGAGCATCGCCATGACCAGGGTAGGCATGGGATTGACAACGAGAGTGCCGGTCTCGATACGCGCCACGTCCAGCAGGTCGTTGATCAGACCGGTCATCCGGTCGGCCTGTTCGCTGATAATTCTGAGGAACTGGAACATCTCGGCCTGGCGGAACGGAAATGTGTCGCTCAACGCCGTCGTAGCGGAACCCTTGATCGCCGCCAGCGGCGCCCGCAATTCGTGACTGACCTTGGCAAGAAACTCAGCCCTCATATGTTCGAGTTCATCCATGGGCGCGGTGTCCTGCAGGGTCACGACAGAGGACGACACGCGCCCGTCGTCCGAACGAATGGGCGTGGCGTTCAGGAGCGCCTTGACGCTGCGTCCGTCAGAAATCTCGAAAACGACTTCCTCGGCACGTACCGTCTCGCCCTCGCTCAGTGCCTGGGCGATAGACAGTTCTTTCAGGGAAACCTGCCGCCCGTCGGCCCGGCGGATGGTCACAGCTTCCAGGAAGTCTTCCAGCCGCGGTTCGCCAGTCAGCAGGCCCCCCAGGATCCTCAGCGTCTCCCGGTTGTACGACACCGGCTCTCCGCTGACGGCGTCGAAGACAACCACGCCGACCGGGGCTGTGTTGACCACGGCTTCCCGGTCGGCCATTGCCCGCTGCTGGTCCCGGTAGCGCCGGGCGTTGGCGATTACCAGCGCCGCCTGGGAGGCGAACATGACCAGCGTCTCTTCGTCTTCATCGGTAAACTCCGGGCCGCTCACCTTTCCGGCCAGGAAGAAGTTCCCGACGCTCTCGCCGCGGTGACGGATCGGCGCGGCCAGGAAGGACATGGTCTCGGCCGTCGATCCGGGCGCCCTCACAACAGGGAGGCCGAGAGCGCCTACGTGGCTGTATAAGTCTCGCAGACGCAGGGGTTCCTCAAATCCGCCGAGGTACTCGTGTAGCGGCGCCGCCTCCGGGAAGTTTCGCATTTGTCCGACCCAGTGAGGCGGTATGCCGGAGACAAGGAATTCCTGTACCTGTCCTTCGTCGTCAGGCAGTGTGACAACGCAGTACTTCGCGTCAGTCACGGACCTGGCGCTGTCCACGACCCCCTGAAGCACTGTTTCGAAGTCAAGGCTTTCGTTGATGCGCTGGCTGGCCTGGCTCAACCGTGACAGACGCTCCCGAAGCTTTCCGTTCTCCGCCTGAAGTTTCTCTGTGAGTTCCATGCTTTTTTCCTCCTGCGACTCCCGTCGCCTCCCGATTAACCGGCTGGACGCCGTCTGATTGGACGGCCGTGAAATCCAATCAACCCTGCACCGCTTGCACCGACACGGCAACCAAGGTACAATTTGCGCCAAAAATCAACAGAAATCAACAGAAAATACGAAAATTTCAGCGCAAATTCAAACGGATTTTCCTATTGTATTATAGCCATCTTGCTTGAACGATACCAGGAACACGGCAGCCACGCACTTTGCGTAGATTTCGGGCAGCATGATTCAAAACCCCACAACGGTCAGGAGGTGCAGAATGTACCGGGCAGACATGCGGAGAATGGATATTCTGGAACAGAAATTGCGATGGCAGAAGCGCGCGATCATCGGTTTGCTTCTTTTGTTTCTCTTCACGGCTTCACCGGCCTTGAGTACGGCGTCGAAATGGTTCAGGCAGTTGCGACCCGCGAGCCTGCCGGTTCCGGGATTATCTGCGGACCGGTCTTCGGCAGGCGTCATTTCGAAATGGGCGCCGTCACCTGAGTCTGAGGCCGGCGGGTTGAGCAAGACTGCACTGGCTGCTGACGAAGTCCTGAAGATCGGCAGGTTGCAGATCGTGAATGAAGAGGGTAACGTTGTCGCGTTCCTGGGTTACGACGAGGCAGGGGACGGGGTGCTGGCCATCCGCAACAGTAAGGGAAAGTACCGTATAATGGCCGGCTTGGACGAATCCGGAGGAGGCTTGTTGAACGTTTTCAACTCAACTGATCGGCCCGTTGCGGTCATGGGCGCTGACGATACGGACCAGGGCAATGGATTTATGAATGTCAGCGGCGGATCGGGGTCTGTTGCCGGGGTGTTTTTTGGCGAGTCGGGAGATGCGTCTATGACGTTTTTCAACAGCAATGGAAACCCCGCTTCCGCTTTTGGATCGGATGCAAACGGTAACGGTTTTCTGGTTGCACTTAGCGAGTCCGGTCTACCGATTGGCACGCTCACAGCCGATCCTGACGGCATCGGTACGCTGGCGATTTCCGGAGGGAAGTTCAGAGCGTTTGTAGACGAAAGCGGGAATGGCGTCGCGGAGACGCTGGCGGACGACGGCAGTGTCGGGTGGACGTCTGCAATGACGACGGGAGGCACGCCTGGTCAAAGCGGTTTGCTCGGTGACCTCGATGGTGACGGGGACGTGGATTTCCAGGACTTTCTGACTTTTGCCTCGAATTTCGGAAAAACCAGCGGGTAGAACGTACGCACTCGAGCCTGAGGATAGCCCGAGGGATCGAAGCGTAGAGGTAGGGCCTACCTGCCGGGCCACTCTGCGTACTTGCCCGCACAGGCAGGCGTTTACGGTGTGAGGGTGGGGCGGACATTCCTGTCTGCCCGCAAAGTGGTTTTGCTGTCGGATTCCACTGAAACCCCACTGTCATCCAGAGGACTTGCACTGAGCCTGTCGAAGTGGCCTGCGTACGACGTCGGTGAAACACGTCCGTTACGCGTGAGCGCAGACGGCCGTACAGAGCAGGCCGACGAAGGATCTACTGCAGCATGAGATGATCCCTGTACGCCTTGCACGTGACGACATCCAAGAGGCAGCACGTCCGCCTTTCCTTCCTTCGGTGTCGTATCGCCCGATGATGCCCTCATCATTGTTGCCAAAAACGCGACGTGATACGCACCACTGTTGCAAAACCGTATGTGACCCGGCGAAAAAATACCGGAATTCGCCAATAAATCATCATAAATGGCCTAAATATCAGTGATAGTTCAAAAATTGTGTGTTATCTTATGCCCTGCGCACTGACGCAATTTGCAACACATTCGCTGACCATAGCGTCGCGAAGTCGTCCTCGAGTGGTATCGTATCAAGATTCGAGACTGTATGTCGTCCTGGGATTCCACCGCCCTGAGCAGCACCGTGCCACGGTTGCGGTTCAGGATACCTCCATCAGAGGCAACCTTCAGCCTGGCATCCCCGTCAGGCCAACCTGAATCACCGGCTTGCTCAGCTGTTTTTTCCCCGTCGAGTAGCCGCCTTCCTTTCGTTTCTCCTTCTTCGCATCGTCTGTCAATCCGTTCCGCTTCGACATTCGCTGGTATGCGCGCCAGTCTGCCCATGATCGGCTCAATCCGTATACCGCACCCTGGCCTGTTTCCATCGACGGACGTACGCGCGTGGAACCACTGTCCTCGAAACGCCTTCATCTTCGAATTCAACCCGAGCCGGTCCCTGAGCCTATCGAAGGGCCGGCGAAACAGATGTCGACTTTTTACTGCTCCCGGCAATACATCCGGCGGATACTCAATTGGTAGCGGGCGCTCGCTCGGACGTCAGCGCTCTCTCAAGTCAACGTACCGTTAACGAGCAATTGGAGACTGTCATGGGAAGGATCATGGTTATATGCATCTTCCCAGCATTGGCTCTTGTCGCTGCGACGTGGACCGGAGACGTTGGCGTTATGAAACCGCAATCGGTTTCTGTGCAGGGTGCGTCCTGCCCCGGCGACTTCAACGGCGACGGTAAGGTCAACCTCGCGGACTTCCTCGCCTTTGCCGGCGGCTTTGGGGCGAGGTCCGGGGATACCAATTACAATGCCGGCATGGATATGGACGGCAACGGCGCGATCGATCTGTCGGATTTCCTGGCCTTTGCGGGGGTATTCGGGACAACATGCGAAGACCGTCCACGCGGTTCGGTCAGCGGGGACCGGGCGGCGCTGGTCGCGCTGTACAATGCGACGGACGGACCCAACTGGGTCGATAACACCAACTGGCTGACCGACGCGCCGCTGGGGGAGTGGTACGGCGTGGAGACGGACGCGTCAGGACGGGTGATCGTGCTTGATCTGGGCGACCTTTGGGATGAAGAGCGGAGTGAATATGTCTACCAGGGCCTCCAGGGGCGGATTCCGGCGGAACTGGTAGATCTGACGAGGCTGGAGGTGCTTTCGCTCGGCCGAAACAGGCTATCGGGTCTTATCCCGCCGGAACTTGGTGGTCTCGAGAACCTCACGGAGCTTTCCCTTCACCTGAACCAGCTCACAGGCCCGATACCTCCGGAACTCGGTAACCTCTCCAACCTGAGGACGCTCAGTCTTTCACAAAACCAGCTAACGGGCCCGATACCTGGGGAGATCGCCAGCCTCGCCAACCTGACGTATCTTCGTCTTAGTATCAACCGGCTCACGGGCCCGATACCACTGGAGTTCGGCAAACTCTCGAATCTGAAGCGGCTATACTTTTCACAGAACCGGCTCACGGGACAAATACCGCGGGCGTTCCTTAACCTTTCCAACCTGACGATACTTTACCTTGACGAAAACCAGTTGACGGGCCCGATCCCGGACAAACTCGGCAGCCTCGCCAATCTTGTAATACTGTTCCTGAACGGCAACGGATTGAACGGCCCGATACCTCCCGTGCTTGGGAACCTCTCCAACCTGGTGTCGCTTGTACTTGCAGAGAATCAGTTAACGGGCCCGATACCTCCGGAGCTCGGGAACCTCTCCAACTTGACGGAACTTTACCTTAACGGGAACCGGCTGACCGGCCCCGTGCCTTCCAACTTCCTCGGCCTGACAAGCTTACGGGGGCTATGGCTCTCGAATAACCCCGGCATGGCGGGACCCCTGCCAACCGGACTCGCGGCACTGAACCGGTTGGAGCAACTCCAGGCCGGCGGCACGAATCTGCGCGCACCGTCGGATCCCGGCTTTCGCACCTGGCTCGAGGGTATAGGTGAAAGGTGGATTGGGTTTTGTTCAGACGAAGAACTGCCGCCCGCGTACCTGACCCAGGCCGTGCAGTCACGGCGATTCCCGGTGCCGCTGGTTGCCGGCGAGAAGGCGCTGTTGCGCGTGTTTCCAACGGCCAATCGTGCCACGAGCGAGCGCATTCCGGCGGCCCGGGCCCGGTTCTACCTCGATGGCCGAGAGACCCACGTGGAGGAGATTCCGGGCGGCACCGTGGCAATCCCGATGGAGGTGGACGAGGGCCATCTGGACAGGTCTGTGAATGCCCGAATTCCGGGACACCTGATTCAGCCGGGGCTGGAGATGGTAATCGAGATCGACCCGGAAGGGACGCTGGATCCCGCACTGGGAGTCATAGCGCGCATCCCGACCTCGGGTCGGATGGCCGTGGAAGTTGGGTCAATGCCTCTCTTTGACCTCACGCTGATCCCCTTCATCTGGCAGGAGGGCGGCGACTCGTCGATCGTGGACCTGATCAGGGAAATGGCCGCGGATCCCCAGAACCACGACATGCTCGCGGACACTCGCATACTGCTGCCCATCGCAGTTCTCGAAGTCAGAGCCCACGAACCCGTTCTGAGTTCGAGCAATGATGGCTCCGATCTGCACGCCCAAACCAAAGCCGTTCGTGTGATGGAAGGTGCGCCCGGCCACTACATGGGCATGATGCCGCGCCCGGTGACCGGACCAAGCGGGCAGGCCCAACGCCCCGGCCGGACAAGCTTCTCGATACCTGACGGGCCCGTCATCGCGCATGAACTGGGGCACAATCTGAGCCTCGGACACGCGCCTTGCAATGTTAACGGAGACCCCCGCTTTCCGTACCCGGACGGTTCCATCGGCGCCTGGGGCTACGACTTCACCGGCGGCGGCCGCCTTCTCAATCCCGTTTCACCGGATCTGATGTCCTACTGCCACCCTCAATGGATAAGCGACTACCACTTTATCCATGCGTTCCGCTACCGACTGAGCGACGCAGGCGCCTCGGAACCAGGCCGTTCCGTGTCGGCGTCACGAGGCCTCCTGCTCTGGGGCGGCGTGGACGCCGAAGGTGTACCCTTCATGGAGCCTGCGTTCGTGGTTGATTCACCGCCGGAAGTTCCTGAAGTACCTGGCCCATATATGCTCATCGGGAGAGCGGTCGGCGACGCGGAGCTATTCACCCTCAGCTTCGACATGCCGGAGACAGGCGACGGCGACGGTCGCTCAAGCTTCGTATTCGCCCTGCCTCTGCAGCCCGAATGGGCCGGCAATCTGGCCAGCATCACACTGTCCGGCCCCGGCGGCTCGGCCACGCTGGACGGAAGTACTGACCGTCCGATGGCCATCCTGCGCGATCTGCGATCGGGCCAGGTACGCGGCTTCCTGTCGGACCTTACCGCGGAAGAAACGGCGCAGGCGGCGGAAGGCGTCTTTGCAGCCAAACAGGGTGTGGAGGTGATCTTCAGCCGGGGGATTCCGGATCTTCGGTAAGGAGGTAGCAGGATTCCAACAACTGGCGGACCGGCGTGCGGGGAAAGGGGACAATGTCTGGAGCCAGGCGGGTCGGGATCGAGCGAGGTTGAGCAGTAACGGGCTTGGTACTGCTCATCGCCGCAGTTGAGTGAATTGAAATCTCCGTGCGAAATTCGTCATTCGGGGATCAGTTCGATGTTGAGCCGGCAGCCGACGGCTTCAGCGTATTTTTGTAACGTTTCGATTTTGGGAGAATGTAGGCGGCTGGCGGATTCCAGGCGTGTGATCGCGGTTGGTTTCGTACCCATCTTCTCCGCGACTTGTCCTTGCGTCAGGCCGGCACGTTTGCGCGCTTCCAATAGCTTGTCCAGCAATTCGAACTCTGGCCTTTGCGCCTCATACTCGGCCTTTGTTTCGGGATTTGCGAGTGCCTTTCTCTTGAGTTCTTCGTGACTGAGCATGGGTGCCCTCGTTTTATTTAATGCCTGAATGACTGGAGGAAAGCGCAGGATGTTCTGTTGAACCTTTTCGTTTGTAGTATCTGATTTCCCAGTTCACCCGGTAAACATAACGAACTTGTTATATATCGTCAATAGGCAATCGAGGAAACAACCACAGTACGGGCACAGCCTATAAACTTCGTCCCCTTGAGTGATCCGGAGTTTTCCGGGGGAAATGAACCGGCAAACAGGCTTGCGCATACACTTCAATCTGTCGCGCCGCGCTGGCATGCGTCCACGGGACAGGAAGGATTGATCGAATCGGCGCTGAGGGAGGCAACCCGATGTATTCGAAAAGGACATTGCTGGTAATCACCGTATTAACAACCTCGATTCTCGTGGGGCGTACATCGCACTCGTTCGGGCAGCAATTGCGTCTGGATACCCAGATCGAGACGCCTGCGCGAAACAACAACGTGCTGGAGCTGCCGGAAAAACAGGCGGGTGAGACCATCCAGTTCCAGCTCTTCATTCAAGGGGCGGCGGGGAGACAGATCCAGGGATACACGGTCGAACTGGCATTGACGGGCAAGACGTTCGGTAGCTACATCGACGATGTTTCCGGCGTCGATTGGAACAGTAATGCCCTTCTGTCCCGGGTCTCGGGAACGGGCAACCCGACACTGTCGATGCTGTCCCTGTCTGCCGTGGCGGTCCCTGCAGGCGGGTACCTGGGCCAGGTGAACCTGAGGATAAGCCGGTCGCTGACGTCATCGGACGTGCTGGCGGTCCAGTCCGCGTCGACGGCCGGTCCAGGCGGCGTTCAGAATCTGGACGTGGCGCAGGCGGTGCTGTCCCTTACGCAGGCGCCGGCGTGCCCCGGCGATTTCAACGGTGACGGGATGGTCAACCTGGCAGATTTCCTGGCCTTCGCGGGGGCGTTCGGCACGAGGTCTGGGGATGTAAATTACGATGCGCGAATGGACATGGACGGCAGCGGCGCGATCAATCTATCGGATTTCCTGGACTTTGCCGGCGTCTTCGGAACCACCTGTCCAACACCGCCTTCCCCGCCCGTGTCCATCCCCGATGCGAACCTGCGCTCGGTGATTGAAGACAGCCTCGGTAAGGCGCGGGGCGCCGAGATCACGCGTGCAGAGATGGCGAGCTTAACGAAACTTGAAGCGGAGAGGGCGGACATCAGCAATCTGACCGGACTTGAGTACGCAACCAATCTTGCGCACCTGGAGTTGAGGTTTAATGAAATCTCTGACGTGTCATCGCTGTCCGGATTGAGCAATCTGCTGGTTCTGTATCTGGGCGACAACCGCATCGCGGATTTGTCTCCCCTGTCTGGCTTGACCAATCTGAGAACGCTTTGGCTTTTCGATAACGGCATCACGGATGTGCAATCGCTGTCTGCATTGAGCAACTTGAAGGAGTTGGACCTTGCCTTCAACGGTTTTTCAGACGTATCGCCGCTGTCCGGTTTAACCGACCTGACGACGTTGGTTCTTGACGTCACCAACATCGCAGACGTATCGCCGCTTTCCGGGCTGACCAATCTGGAAGAACTGGGACTATCCTATACCAGCATCTCGGACGTCTCTCCCCTTTCCGGATTGACGAACCTGAGAGCGCTCGGCCTTCAGTCCTGCCGCAATGTCTCAGACTTTTCGCCTCTGGCTGAATCGACCGGCCTGGAAGAACTGTATCTTTCGGATAACAGCATCACGGACCTCTCACCGCTGTCGCCTCTGACCAGCCTGACATTGTTGTTTCTTGACAACAACGGGCTTTCGGACCTGCGTCCCCTGTCCGGTCTGACCGCACTGAAATATCTGTATCTTTACAACAACAGAATCACGGACGTGTCTGCATTGTCCGGTTTGACCAACCTTCATGATCTGCAACTTCAAGACAACAGGATCTTGGACCTTGCCCCTCTGGTAGCAAACAGCGGCTTGGGTCCGCGGGATAAAGTCGACGTAAAAGGCAATCCCTTGAGCGCCACTTCAATCAACGTCCACGTTCCCGCGCTCGAGGCCAAGGGGGTCCGCGTTTCTTTCGAAGAGACAATCGTCTTCACCGAGCCGCGAATATACAACGACAACGTGTTCGTTCTGCCCGTCACCGAAAACCTTGCCGCTGGCAATTTGCCGCTGGAGGATTACGCGACGCGCTTCTATACCTATTTCAGAGATGCATTCGATTTCCTGGTCTTCTTTCCGAGTCTGTCGTGGTCGCAACTCGATGCCGATGCATTTAAGGGCGCTTTCTACGACCACGTCGGGAATGACGTGAAGGGTATTGGCGAAGGGGATTTCTTCAATGATCGATGGGGGTCGGCGGGAAGACTGCAGGGCAGCCTTTTTTTCGCGAACGTCTCCATCTCGGGTTGGGAACATTCCCGTCTGGTTCAGGGCCCAATGCTGCACGAGTTGATGCACCGCTGGGCCAACCATATCGTGGAGCCCGCGGTACCTCATTGGGATTTCACCAGCGCCGACGGAATCCTCGGCGGATTTGATATCGCAAAACTGGTGGATCGTGGAGGCGGACGGTACAGCGCACCGAACGTGTATACCGGTGGATGGGCGCTCAACCTGAAGCCATACAGCCCGATCGAGTTGTACCTTGCCGGACTCATCCCGCCGGAGCAGGTGCCCGACCTCTGGGTCGCCGAGGACGGCGAAATTGTGAAATACGGACGCGGCGATGCCCCTGACGATTTCACGGCCCGCCGGGTAAAGACAATTACGGTCGAGGATATTATAGCGGAACATGGACCGCGCGTTCCCGACCATTCGCTGTCCCAGAAGGCGTTTCGCGCGGCGGTCATCCTTCTGGTGAGCGAGGACTATCCGGCAGTCCGAAAGAGCCTGGAGGCACTCAGCAAGGACGCGAACCTGTTCAGCCACGACGGCGAAGACCAGTTCGACGAGTGGTACAATTTCTACGAAGCGACCGGCGGCAGGGCGACGATCGCCATGGACGGGCTGTCGCGGTTCAAGGGCAGTGGCGCGTCAAAGCGGCCCGCAGTACGTTCATTCGGAACACCCCCGCCGCCCATCGTGTGTCACCTGGAACATTAGCCGATTTGTGAGCGTTACCTGGTCTTGGCAACAGGTAAAAGTGCCGCGCCTACGCGTAATTGCGTTCTGCGCGCTTTTACCAGGGACACCATCGCACCGACGGGAGATGCTTCGACGATTCACCTGCTGCCGCGACTCAACCGCTGCCGTTGCTTCCACATTCTCCCACGCCTCTGCCTGTTGGCTACCGGAAAGACCCGTACTCATCCCCTCCAAATCCGACGATCCCACTCCGGTTGACATTCTGAACTCCGTTTCAATCCCACGGCGGGAAAACGGTCGTTGTCGCATCCGTTCGCCCCGGGCGGAGCGAAATGACCCGAAATTCATTATAAAATCAACAAAAGAGGCCAAAAAATCAAAGTAACTTCAACAAGTTTTCCGTATCTTATTGGTTTGTTTGAAAAACGAGGTGGATGCCTGAACAGTAAGCGTGTACGCCGGCGGTTCAATCGGGGAGCGCGGCGGCTTTTGTGGAACATACCAGGTTCTGATTCAGGAAACGGTTTCCAGCAGATTTCCAAGGAGTGGGCAATGGAACTGACGAAACTGGAGTTTTTCGCCGGGATGGCGCTTTGCGGGGCCGCCAGGTCTGACAACACCTGGCACGAACAGGCGACCGTAGATACCGCAATCGAGATCGCACGGCGAATGATCAAGACGCTCGAAGAGGAAAAGGCCACCGGCGAAGCGTCATAGTTGCGGCATTATCTGTGTTGTTTCGCAATGGAAGGCGCCTGATCCCGATTCATACACACTTGAACGGAGGCGCGAAACGACCGGTTTATGTTAGAGTGACTTCCCGAAACAGACCTGATCATTTCGGACCGGTCGGCTCTTTCTATTTCGTTGGGGCGGTTAAACCGGGGACGCTGCTTATTCCCGCAAGGGCAGCCAAAGCCGGGAATTCTTCAAGAATACCTCCGTTGACACCCGGCGTTGTCCTGCCGCCCCATCGGTATGGACCAGAAGTGTACGCGAATTGTGCCGGGCGGCGGTCAAACCGGGCGTGAATGCCTGCAAGGGCGGCCACAGGCCGGGCGCCCTTCCCTCATGACGGTTCTGGCGTCTGGCGCCGTCCTGCCGTTGCCCGGCAGCAGGTCGATTGTCACTTCCGCCGGCGGAAAGCGTCACGCCCAGTGAATATTCCCTTCCCAGAAGTCCTCGATTCACCCCGCCATTCAACTGACGTACTCCCTTTCCAACCCGCCGAAAAAACAGATTGAAGGCGAGATATATGGCGAATTCACGCATGGAAATCATCATCGTCGCACAAGAACGGGCAGTCGCAATGCAATTGGAAGCGGTTCTGGCTGAATTGGGTTACACGGTAGCCGCGGTCGCTTCGTGCGGGAGCGACGGCGTTGAACTCGCGTCAGACGCACGACCCGACCTCGCCGTGGTCGACCTCGGCCTACAAAGTGACCTGAATGGCCCCGAAGTCGGCGACCGACTACGCGGCGGGTCCGACGTACCGGTCGTTTACCTGACCGACGTGGCGGAGGGAGACCTATTCGATCGGGCGCGAGCAACGAATCCGTACGGCTTCGTGCTCAAGCCATTCGATGCACGCCAACTTGACCTGAACATCCGGACCGCCCTGTGTCTGCACGAAAGGGACTGCGGACATCGAGACACGCGAGTCCGTCTGGAAGGGTCCATCGATGAATTGAAATGTCATGCTGAGTTGATGGAGACCGTCTTTAACAGTATGGGCGAGGGTGTGGTTGCCGTTGGTGAAGACGGGACGATTCTGTTTCACAATTCAAGCGGTCCGCGCATCGGGGGCAGGCATCACCTGGTGAAGGACATCGCCAGATGGCCCGAAGAACATGGTGTTTTTGAGCGCGATGGCGAGACCGTCCTCAGCGAGGACCTGAACCCGCTGTTGCTTGCCCTCAGAGGTCAGTCGACGGAAGAAACCGAGTTTCTGATCCGCAACCCTCAGAAGCCCGCGGGTGTCCAGGTGAGCGTCAACGCCAGACCTTTGCGTGACAGGGCCGGGTCTCCGATGGGTGGCGTAGCAGTCATACGTGACGTCACGAAATTGAAGCAAGCGGAAGCTGAGTTGGAGCGGACGGTCGCCAAACTGCAGGAACAAGCCAATTTGATGGAGACCATCTTCAATAGTATCAGTGACGGAATCATCGTTGCAGATAACGCAGGAAAGTTCCTTTACGCAAACCCCGGGGCCCGTCAGATTGTCGGCGTGGATATATTGGACCGGTTTCCGGACAATTGTGCGGAGAAACTCGGTTTGTACTTTCCGGACCGGGAAACGCCCACGAAGACGGAGGACCTGCCGATGATGCGAGCCATACGCTTCGGCGAGTCCACGGATGAGGAAGACGTGTTCTTGCGGAACGAGAAAAAGCCGGACGGCGTTTACATCCGGATGAGCGGACGGCCCTTGCTCGATAAATCTGGCGGAATCAAGGGCGGCGTCGTGATTTTTCGTGATGTTACCGAGCGGGTTCTCGCAGAGGATGCACTGGCGCGGGCATTCGACCAGGGGCGGTTGGAGATGGTCGATACCATCCTTCACAACATTGGCAATGCAATGAACAGTGTCACGACGGGAATTGAGACCCTCCGTCGTAATTTGACGAATGACCGTGCGGGACGCCGTCTGTTCGCGTTGGCTGCCGCAATCGGCGAACACAGCAACGACTGGATCGACTATATCGCACACGACCCCCAGGGCAGGAAAGTGTTTCCCTTCATCATCAAGTTGGCGGACGACTTTGGCAGAAGGATTGACGAACTGATTAAGACCGTATCCCGCGTCAGGGATCGGGCGAATCGTATCGCGGACATTATCCGCACCCAAAGGGCATTGGACGGATCCGGAATGGACCGCAAGGACATAGAACTTTACAGTGCGCTGTCTGCAGCGTTCAGAGTATTGCGAGACTCCCTCAAAAAGAGGGGTATCCGAACCGATGTCGACTGTGGAAACGCGCCACAGCACGTTCGTGTCCGTGAAAGCCAATTTCACCAGATGTTGGTCAATCTGGTCAAGAATTCCATCGAGGCGATCGACGAACTTGCCACGCTTCATGGACTCCTTGAAACGCCCCGTATACGGATCAAGGCGAGTTCCGCGAACGGGCATCTCGTCCTGGAAGTTATCGATAATGGCTTTGGCATTCGGGAGAATGACATCCGGGCGCTGTTTACTCCCGGCTTCACGACGAAAAAATCCGGTAGTGGACTCGGCCTCCATTCGGCGGCCAATTTCGTGATCGCTTCCGGCGGAAGAATTGAACCGATTAGTGAAGGAGCAGGAAAGGGAACGACAATGAGGGTTACCTGGCCGATTTCCGCTGTGGCCGTACGAATAGGGTCGGAGAATCTATGAAGTAAGAAACACAGAAAAACACCCACCGGGCCGATGCGTTGCAAAAGGCAACAACTGTCGCATTTTGCGACAGTTGTTGAACAGTTTCTGAAGAATGTTCTCAAAGATGACTTATTAACAGACACTTATGAGTGCTTCTTCCAGTCTTCACGCAGTTGTGCGGGAGATTTCCAGTGGCGCGCTTTGCTACGCACACGGATTTTATTGCAATGATAAGGCGGTTCTAACTACATAATTATCAATCAATTGATCATGTTAAACAACAGTTGGCACGGATTGTGCAGTAAGCCGCAAAGGGCGGGATGAGACGTGAATGCGCCGTTTTCACAGAGTCCGTCAGTCGGACGATGGCGAAGGTGGTCGATGGAATCCCTTAAATACGGAAACAATCGCGTTCTGATCGTCGACGATCAACCCGAGATACACGACGACTTCGCTGAAATGCTCTGTTCAAGCATCGATAGGCCTTCCGATGATGATCTGACGGCCGCGTTTGTGCGTGAACAGGAAGGAAACTATCTCCCTGAGTTCGAGTTGCTGCACGCAAATAACGGAGTGGATGCTTGCGATATCATCCGAAAGGGCAGGGAATCAAACCGTCCAATCGCTGTGGCCTATATCGATATTCGAATGCCCCCTGGCATCGATGGTATTGAAACTGTGCGCAGGGTCAGGCAATTCGACCGCGACATCGAAATTGTGATCATGACCGCCTACACCGATAGATCGCTGCCCGAGATCGTCTGCGATATGGAACTGTTACACAAGCTTCTTTACATAAGAAAGCCCTTTACGCACGAGGAAATACAGCAGATTACCCTCTCTCTGGCCGAAAAATGGAACGTCGAACAGGAGTTGGCGAAACAAAGGCGACAACTTGCCGTCAGCCATGGAAGATTCGAAGCCTTGCTCAATGCAACCGGCGACGCCATCGGTATGCACGATGTCGTCGGCAGGCTCGTATTCGCCAACGAAATGTACCTGAATCTTCTGGGTCTGGAGGGACTCGAACTGGAAAAAATCACGCCGACTGATCTTGCGGCGCGTTTCACGGTACGATTCCGGGAACCTGACATCAACCACCTGAAGGGCAGGTTCCTCGATCATCGTGGAGACCTGGTGGAAACTACGGGAGCTGAAGGCTTGCCGAAACAACGGCTGTTTTATCGCTCATCCGCACCAGTAAGCGATCAGCAGGCCAACGTCATCGGCAATGTTGTGCTTTTTCGCGACGTGTCCCGGGAAATAGACGCCGAGCAGATGAAGGCGGAAGTCCGGCGGCTGCGCACCGAATTGGAAACGACCTATTCGTTTGCGGGAATGGTGGGCACGAGCAGAGGTATGCAGCGCGTGTACGCGCTGATGAAACAGGCTGCCGAGAGCGACATTACGGTGCTGATACGAGGCGAGAGCGGCACAGGCAAGGAGCTTGTCTCAAGGTCGTTTCACTTCAACAGTCCAAGGAAAGATGGTCCGTTTGTGGCTCTTGACTGTGCCACCATACCCGAGTCGCTCATCGAGAGCGAACTGTTCGGACACGAAAAGGGAGCATTTACCGGGGCGACCACCCGGCGAGTCGGCGCATTCGAGCGTGCAGACAGGGGTACGATTCTGATAGACGAAATCGGAGACCTACCTTATGCGCTGCAGGGAAAACTACTGCGCGTACTGCAGGAACGGGAAATCCAGCGGATTGGGGGAAAAGCCCCGATTCCCGTCGACATCCGGGTGATTACTGCCACCAACAAAGACCTGGAGCGCGCGGTCAGCACGGGCGAGTTTCGCGAAGATCTGTTCTATCGAGTCGCAGCCTTCCCGATCGCGATTCCGCCGCTACGGGAGCGGCGTGAGGATATTTCCCTGCTTGCTGAACATTTCATCGGGAAATATGCCGAGGTTATGAACAAAACCATTGGCGGCATTTCCCAGGCTGCCATGCGTCTGCTGCTGCAGTACGACTGGCCCGGTAACGTACGCGAACTGGAAAACGCTATCGAGCGCGCCGTGCTCCTGGAAATGGGAAATGTCATCCAGGCCGGCAATCTTCCGTCTCAACTTTCACCGGCAATTGCGTCCGGACAGGAACACGCCACGCCGACGTCGGTACTCTCACTAAAAGAGGTGGAACGTCAAGCCCTGTACGTGGCCCTCGAAGCCGCTGATGACAACGTTACGCGTGCCGCGCATGCGCTGGGCATTCATCGGGCGACTCTGCACCGCAAACTCAAGAAACACAACATGGACAGGGACTGAAACGCATGCGGCATTCGGGCTGAGAATCCGTGAGAACAGCGATCGAGGGGACGTCCGGCCTCGACCCAAAATGCGGTCCTCTCCCCTCTCAGCCCGGCATTCGGTACAACCGCTTCCACCCACGCGCCAGATGCACCGACTTGTCCTGCAACGACCTCGCCAACCGATCCCGGGCACGAAGATGTTGATGTTTTCTTTATAAAACAGTCGCGGTAGTGTTGCAAATTGCGACACTACCGTTCTTGTCTATGAGTCGATCCTACGATTTCCTCGCCACGAAGAACATCCTGCCCGACTGACGCGCACCTTCCAAGATCGAATCGTTTTCATCGTAAGTCCTGATCCCCACGAATCCGGCGCGATTGAGTCGCTCGTTGATGTTTCTTTCCCGATACCACCGCTGCAGCAGGGAAACGTCCATCCTCTTCCAACCCGTCCCCTCCAATTCGAACACGGTCAGGTCCATCCTGCCGATCCGCTCTTCCTCATCCCTCGACGATCTCGCCACGCACACGAGATCATCCTCCACAATTCCGAAACTGCCGCGCCATCGCTGCACGTACCCCTCTTCCATGTTGAGGTCGAACTCGAAGTACCCGCCGTCTTCGAGGACGGAGTGCACGTTTCGAAACACCCGCTCCAGGTCGTCCAGGCTCATCACGTGGTTGAGGCTGTCGAAGGTCGAAAACACCGCCGCAAAACGGCGGTCCAAGGCAAGCTGCCGGGCGTCCTGTACCAGGAATTCAACGTCCGGCGCGTTTCTCCGCGCAATCTCGATCATCCCGGCGGACCCATCCACGCCCGTAACGGCGTATCCCTTATCGTATAACACCGCCGCAAGCTGCCCCGTACCGCAGCAGAGATCCAGAACGGCGCTTCCTGGCGGCAGGTCCCTCAGCACCAGGCGATTCAGAACCGGATATATCCTGTCTGCAAAATAACCCCAATGCCTGTTGTAGACGCCGGCAATGGGGTCATACGCGTCGAATCGTCCCATACGGATCTCCTTCCCGTCGACGCAGGTCATGCCTATATGAAGACCGCCGGAGAGACGCCGAATCGCTTGGAAAGTGCCCGAATCTGCCGGACGTTAAGTTCCCGGCGTCCATTCAGAATCTCCGAAACCACTCCCTGCGAACCTACCTCCGGCAATTCAGACTGAGTCAACCCATGTTCGTCCAGGAGATATCGAAGAACATCCCTGCCCGGCGCCGCATCCATCGGATGATGCTGTTCCTCCCAGGCGTGGACCAGGGCGCCCAACGTATCGAGCAGAGTATATAGCGGATGCCGCTCGTCCGTACCCACTTCGTCAATCAGGCCGTTAAGGCGATCCACGGCCAGATCGTATTCCCGCTCGTTATGAATCTTGAGCAGGTCACTTACATGTGACCACGAGTGCTGCAACTGAGGCGTTATGATGTTCATCTACTCCATCCTCCACGGACGTATTCTCCGTGGGTAAGTACCTGACGAATATATACTTTGCCTCGGTTAAAGTGTATCGACGCAATGAGACGATACTTATTGCCCCCGATGTTGAACACGACCAATTCTCCAACTTTGTCCGACGAGGGAAAGGTTCGGCGCAATGAACCGAAATTGATGAATTGTGTCCGCCGCATGATTTTGAACCATCGAGACAGCGGCTCTTCGCTATCGGGATGCTTTAGCCAGAACAACCGTAGGGCTTTGCGGGAAATTACGTGCACCTGATTAATATATCTCAAATTGAGATATAGCGCAAGTGGCATTTCTGTTTAAATGCATGTATTGATCATCTGGCTATTGGGTATCCACACGAATCAACATCGACGTCTATGGTGTAATCCTCTTAGTCGCTTATCTGCGATTGTCGTCGAACGGAATCAAGATATCTCTTCCGGTCCCGAAACCCACCCCATTTCCGATGGGCTTTCCGGAATTCCACGTCGATCGTGTGAACAGTGCTTTCACCGACTTTCTTCGACGCTTTGATCAATTCATCGCCGCTGGAGTCGTACGCGAGACAGGCGAAGACAAAGGTATCTTCATCTGAAGGTCCTACTGTGGAATTAAACGCTGCAATCAGCGGCGCCTGTAACCAGAACGACGCGGATTGACCTGCTTTGCGCAGGATGGACCGATTGTGTCGTGTCCAGGAATACTGATCCGTGGGTGCCAATATCAGATCGGGCTCATGCTGTCCGGCCGCCTGCACCGTTTCCGGCAGCATCCAGTCCGCACAGGCCAGGATTACCACCTGGTGACCGCGAAGAGGAATGGGAAGGATTTCCTTACCGGATGAGAATCCATGGGGACGGGACGGATTTCCCGCGAAGACCTTCCGCTGAATCCCGCAGAGCGCTCCATGGGAAGAAAGGCAGTGTGTCAGATAGAAACTGCCGGCTTCCGATTCAACAAGGCCTGCGCATACCGCGGTTGAATAGTCCTTCGTAAGCCGGTTTACCTTCCACAATACTTCCGATGTATTGGTTACGCCATGGGGTTGATCGTTTCCGCCGTCCAACCCGGTCAGGACCGCTTCGCCGAACACGAACAGGTCTATATTCTCGTCAGCTTTCTCTTCAAGCACGCGCTCGACCGTCTCAAAATTTCGCGAAAGCGCATTTGCTTCGACCGGGATGGACGCCAGGCCGATCCTTAATGCGGACATGCTTGGTTTCTTTCCAATTAGCGCACCGTTCTCATTGAGCCACTGCTGTCCAAGAACGCAACCAATTTGGGGCCCGTGTGGTTGGCGTTCCCGGGAGCGAGGGCATCCTGACCTCGACGTCGGAAAACTCGTCGCACACGGTGTTTTCCGCGAACCGGTTTCGGATTGAATGGACGCGTCAGTCCCTCGACGCGAATAGGGATAGGCGACGCGAAGTTCGAGGGCAGGATGCCCTCGCTCCGGTTACTGGCGGATCATGTCGTAATAGCGGTTGGTAAAGACGATTTTGGACCGGTGTGGTATTGAGCGTTGTCGGCTACGGCTTCAGACAAAACCGATTCAACTGCGCGACACGAACGATATCGTCCGTTGGGACACCGAAAACGGCCGCCATGGCCTTATCCCTCCGCTATTGCGTCGTGGAGACGCTCCAGATTGGACATCGCGGCGCGCAGGAAGTCAGGCGTCCTGGGGTGAAGGAGGCGGCCGCAGTCCCAGAAAAATCGTATCACGCGGATATTCTTTACAATCTCCAGCAGCTTTTCCTCATCGGGTGATAGCGGCACAAGCGGTTTCCCTATCGCGGCCAGGTAGGAAGATCGAAATGCCTCAACGTATCCGGGTTCATAGCAATCCGAGTCCGGCCTTGCCAGGGTTTCGCCTTCAACCTGTTGCAGGTCCCGCAGTTGGGTTCCCCAGCCCGCCGACTGGAAGTCGTGGACGTTGGCGATCCGCAACGAACCGCCGTTCTCCACGAGCACGTTGTGCAGTCCCGGTTCGCCCCACAAAAAGACGTTACGGCCGGTTAACCTCACCTCAGGCGCGGTGTCCAGGACGGCCAGCAACCTGTCCCAAAGCCCAGGCAGCGTCGCCTCAATCGAAGAAACCAACGCCGCGTCGCCAAACAAGGCGTCCCGGACGGTGGTATTCCACGATGCCAGGTCTCTCGTACTCTCCGTCCGAAGCACTTCCGGACATGTCAGACTGTGCACGCGCGCCAGGGTCTCGCCAAGGAGGGCGCCCAGCCGCAGTCGCATCGATCGGGACGCACCCCGGTAGAAGCCGATGCCCGGCTCACCCGGTTCCTGGGGAATCAGGAGACATTCGAAAGGAAGCGGTTCCCCGTCGCCGTCGAACAACAGGGACCCGGACACGGGAACGCAATCGACGGCCTGCAGCGCACGCACGGCAATGAACTCGGTCTTCAGACTGAAGCCACGGGATCGCCGGAACTGGATCTTCAGGAATATCCGTCCATGGGTCCGGGTCTCCACGTCGAGCGTCAGATTTGTAAAATTGCCTTCCAGAGGCTGAATGGAACCGGACGCACTGAAACCATGTTTCTCCAGAAGCGCGTCGATCTGAGCGCGGGAGACGTCAGGTTTATCGCGAGATAGAGCACGGATATCCTCCATGCTGGCCAGTCGTGTTTCCATTCGTTGCAATCTCTGTGAATCCTTCCGTCCGATTCAGCCTCGATGATTCCATCCACTCACGTATCCCGCCGCATCAGGGAATAGCTCTGCGCGGTGGGTCCGATGTCTGGTTGCGTCGCCAGAAAGAGCGCCATCGGCACGACGTCTTCAGGTGATTTGAACCACTCGCCTTCGAAATGGAGTTTCGAGACGATATCCGTTCGTACCGGACCAGGGATCAGTTCGTTTACGCTGATGTTGTGCTCACGGAGTTCCTGCGCGAGTACGCGCGTCAACATCCAGAGACCGGCTTTCGAGCAGCTGTAGGCCGAACTCTCCGCGATTCCCCTGTGGCCCATGCCGGAGCCGATGGTGATGATCTTTCCGCCGCCCCGCCGCTTCATGGCCGGAATCGCCGCCCTGGCGCAATAGTATGCGCCAAGCAGATTCGTGCGAATCGTCTCCTCCCAGGCAGCCGGGTCGCCGCCCTCGACGGGTCCCCGGTCAAGGTTGACGCCCGCATTTAGGACGGCAATGTCAATTCCGGAGAGTTCCGCTTCCGCAAAATCAAAAAGCGCCTGGACCGCCTCCTGTTGCCTAACGTCGGCCTGGAACGCGACCGCGGTCCCGCCTTCCGCCCGGACCTCCCCCACGGTTTCCTGGATCTCGCTTTCGGTCCTCGCCGCGCAGCAGACCGACGCGCCCGCCCGCGCGTAGCCAAGCGCGATCGCACGGCCGATACCGCGACCGGCGCCCGTTATCACCACGCCCTTTCCAGCAAGTGTCTTGCCAACCTGTTCGCTCATTAAGCGTACTCCCTCCACGTACCCTGTGCGGACATGCTGTTCGTAGACCACGTTAGTTCCCAACCGCACGAACTGACAATTCACGGAACTAAACTATACCACGGAAAAGTGCAACTTTCTCCCGATCGCTTCTGCATACCTGCGCAAAGTTGACAGTCTGATGTCCTGCGCATGGTTTTCCATTCTTGAAATCGCGGATCTCCTGATATTCAGCTTTTTGCTACGTCCTCCTGGGTAAAGCCGGCCTCTATTCGGGCTTCCCGGAGCAAGACACCGATCTTGAATCCCAGATAACCGCTTTCGTAATTCTCGGCGAATTCAGGGTCTCTTGCTTTGCGTTTTTCGACATAACTCGCCAGATCGCTCATGGATTTCTCCTTGAATCACACCTGTCCAAAACCGTCGTTTCGGAATGTTTACATATCGGACCGGGAATCTTATCCTTACGGGTCGCCGAAGAAACTGGCTGAACCCCGTAGTCGCAACTCCAGTCACGAGCGGCCTGCGACCGAAGTCAACCTGCCCTCATTCACGCCATGATCCACCAATATCCGGAGCGAGGGCATCATGCCCTCGAACTTCGTGTGACCCATCAATACCCGAACCAAGGGCTTGTTGTTTCCTTTGCATCCGAAATCATAAAGAAAATGACGGCGCCAGAGCCGCACGAATCAGCCGTCGAGGGCAGGATGCCCTCGCTCCCGGGAACGCCAATCACACTGGTCCCAGGTAGGTTCCTGTCCTGTTCATCCTGTCCATCCATGTAAGTTCATGCGTTCTATATAATTCAGGCTATCTGGTTCTGTGCGCCTCCCATTCGCATCGCAACAGTCCACACCACACCGTGTTCCGGAATTCCCCTCGCACGTATTGGTGCTGGCGCAGGAAGCCCTCGCGGACCATGCCAAGCTTCTCCATGATCCGGAGGGAGCCGACGTTCCGCTGGTCGGTCGTCGCCTGAATGCGATTCAGCTCGGGACACGCGGCAAACGATGCGTCGATCACGGCGCCGGCCGCTTCCGTGGCCAACCCCTTCCCCCAAAGGCGCCTGGCAATGCTATAGCCGATTGTACCGACGCGATTCCTGATGTCAAATCCGATATCAACGCCGCCAATGGCGGATCCGGCGTATTCGATCGCCCAGGACGCGCGATTCTTGCGGTCCTGCGACAGTTTGCCGGCCAGGAACTCCTCCGCGTCGGCTTTCGTATAGGGTTGGGGAACCGGGCCAAGATAACGTGCCCACTCCGGATCGGACGCGTACGACAGGACGTCGTCGACGTCGTCGAGACTGTATGGTCTGAGGATCAAGCGGTCTGTTTCGATCACTTCCGGCAGCATTTCCAATTCCTTCTTTTTTCGCAAGAGTGTGAATTGCAGGGGCGTCCCTTGTGGGCGCCCGCCTATTCGACGATTGCCAGCAACCAGGGGAAACCCAGGGCAACCACAAGGGTTGCCCCTACACGGGAAGGGCAACAATTCAGATGACGAACCATCACTCAGCAAACCTTGATTCGATTGCCCTGACGAGACCGGGCATGTGTTCATCGAAGCCGTGATTCAGGGCAAAGAAGAGGACGAAGAAGAGCTTTCGCTTCGACTGGCAATCCACCCTCGTCCAGAAATCCTCGCCAAGCGGCAACCGATAGGCCTCGGCCATATCCTCGGCGAACGGCTTCCCGAACCTGCGGTAGAGGGTAGCGAAATCTGTCGCCGGATCGCTCAGGCTGATGTCGCCGAAATCGATGACACCGGTCAGCTTCGATCCCGCCGCGTCGATCAGGATATTGCCGGTACCAAAGTCCGAATGGGTAACGACTATTGGGTACGCCGCGGACGCGATTCTCGACAGCGCTCGACGAAAGTAACGTTCGGCACTTTGCCGGGTAGAGGGGTTGAGACGCGGCGCGGCGGCAGGCCACAATTCGTCCCAGAAATCGCCTCCACCGAACGGCGCG
Organism: Gemmatimonadota bacterium; assembly: GCA_028874335.1. Lineage (GTDB taxonomy): Bacteria > Latescibacterota > UBA2968 > UBA2968 > JAAXHE01. The sequence continues at coordinate 122,489 of JAPPJY010000016.1, forward strand.
GCATTGAGGTACCGATGCTCGAATGTTACGGCATGGAGTCTGGATAGAAAATCGCCCAGAGCCGCTGCGTGTGACGCCCTCTCACGCCTGCCCAGACTCCGGAAGACAGATTCGGAGAACTTGACGCCGTCAATCTTTTCGTAGGCGATGAAATCAGCGCCCGAGTACCGTATTTCGGGGATCGGTAAGGGCGAATGTCCTTTGAATAGAGGTAAAAACGCCTGCTCAACGGCAAGCTGCGTGTTCGAAGGGTCTCGAACGAAACGAAATACCCACTTCCCGTTTACCTCCAGGACGATATGCGTCCAACCTTCATCGATCCGAACGATAGATTCGACGGAGTCGTCCAGAACTTCACGGACCGTCAACTCATGGGTGTCCACTGGTTTTTCGAACGTATAGACCATTGGCATGTCATTCTCTTGTTTCTTCGTCTCTTGCGATTCCGCCTCTCAATCAGTGACACGCTCGGTAAGCGCATCTCTGAATATCTCCGCCACATTGGAAATAACCTCCTGCCACAGCTCGCGTCCCAACTCGGCACTTACTTTAGATGCATCGCCAATGACGCCGGTATCCGAGTATTTCGTGAAGTCGAGCTCCGGATCATTCCAATCGACTTCCCGCGAACGGGACGAAGGGATGCATTCGACTCTGACCGAGGACGGGCGTGTAAACAGGGCGATAGAGGTGGTGAAACTGTCGGCGTGGCCGCCTGGAACGCATGGATCGGCTACGCGGCGCCATATCTCATTATACGGCAGGGATGGCAGGCAAGCCATACATCCCGGATTGAACTTCGCGTTGAACCGATCCACCGCCTCCTGAAGGCGATGTTCGCCGCAGCCGCGCCAGACGACAATGCTACGGAAGCCCTGCACAACCAGCGATTCCAGGACATGGTAGACACATTCTTCGTGCAACGGGTGAGGGATGTGAACGTAGCCCGAGCCGAATCCCCGGTGTTCAGGCGTGGGACCGAATGGCATGGCCGGCAGGACAAGAGCCTGTATACCGTAAGAGCGTGCCGCATGCTGCGCAGCCTCCAAAGCAACGGTTTCAGAGAACCAGGTATCGAAATCCACCGGCAGATGCGGGCCCTGCTGTTCGGTGCATCCCGTGGGTACGATCGCCGCGCACCCGGCATCAATAAGCTCCCTGATTTCCAGGTACGTATAATCTGTGAATTTGTTGGAGTTCATATTCGTGCATGTTTCATATCTGTACGGGCGCCCCTTGTGGGCGCCCGCCTTTCAGCGAGGCGCTTGGCTGATTTGCGATTTCAATCTCTTCCTTCTCGCTTCCAAAGTTCCAACGCGTGCCGAAAGCCGATTTCGGGGCTGCTTAGGATCGGAATCGAGATTTCCGGGCACAGTCCCGCCGCTCCTGCCATAGAGGCTTGCGCCAGTACGATGACGTCTCCTTCAGACGCGCGCTCCTTTAATTTACGGGCGATTTCACTGAAATACCCGTCGTTATCGCCCTCCTCGAGCCTGCTCCACGCATCGTCACAGAGAACCTCGATCAGATCGATGCGTTTTTTGCGCGCACTTGCGACGTCAAGAATCAGGTTTCGAGTTGGCGCGAGTGTACTTTCGAGAGCCGCGGCAATGATGATTCGCGATCCGATTTCGACGGCTTTTTCGGCCATCGGACGGTCGACACGAACGACGACGCCGTCCGCTGTGTCATTCGCGCTTTCCGCACTCGCTCCGATTGTGGAACACGTGCAGAGTACCACACTCGCCCCTTCTTCGATCGCGGCGCCAATGCGGTCCTGAATCCGTCCATCCAGGTCTTGACCGATTCCCTTCTCGCGGGCTTCGGTCAGAAATCCCTCTTCCACAATGTGCCTGACAGGCAATTCCGTATCGGCTTCGGCTACAAGCCGATCGAAGGTATCGATCAGCACCGGTGTTGTGTGAAGAAACGCCAGATGGGACTTCATGCGATGAATTCCTTTCGTTGATTGGTAACCTCTTGATGCGGAGAAACCCAAGGCGACCACAAGGGTTGCCCCTGCACGGTATGAGGTATCCGTCGCTGGAAAGTGGACGTTCCGGACTCTTTTTTCACGGCGCCGATGCGGCGACGGTCAACCAGGCAGGCAGACCGGCACGCGGATTCGCGCGCCAGTCCAGCATCGAATCGTCCCTGTCGACCTCACCATTGCCTCCCCGCCAATATCCGGAATCCCGAGCCGGACTCTCGATGACATTCTTCAGGACCAATCCGGCTTGCGCCAGGGAATTGAGCAGGTCGGCGAGAGTCCAGTGATGTTCATAGGAATCCTCTCCGGAACCGTGGAAAGGGCCGGCGTTCCAGTAGGGTTTCGTCATTTCTATGGGCGCGACCTGCTCCTTCCACGGGCGCGTGAAGGGATGAACGTCGTAGAAGACGTACGCGCCTCCCGGCTTCAGGATTCGCGCGACTTCCGAGAAAACGCCATACAGATCGGCGATCCATACAAAAAAGCCGTTCGTCGAACAAACGAGATCGAATCTCGAATCGGACAGCGAATCCAGGCTGGCGGCATCGGATCGCACGAATTCCATCGACAGACCCAGCGAGTCCGCTCGGTCCGACGCCAGTCTCAATCGCTCCTCAGAGATGTCAGTTGAAGTAACCCCGGCGCCCAGACCCGCCAATGCGCAGGCGGCCAGGTTGTCCCCGCTGCCGATCACACAGACTCGCTTTCCGTCAAGCGTTCCCATCATTTCACGAATGGTCTCAAGCGCACTGCCTTCGAAAGCCAACTCGGGTTCCCGGTGACACCTGCGCCAGAGGCCGTCGCGATTCAGACGGTCGTCCCAATCCTCTGCCATTTCGTCCCATCGCCGGCGGTTGGCTTCGTGTATTTCGTTCATGGACTGTTCCCGCGAAAACACCTTCTGTGTGTCGTTTCGAATCGTACAAAACGTAAAATACCTTGAAACAGTAGATCGGAAGGTCTCCAATCAGAACCTGGGCAGAATCCACTTCAGCAATTCAGGATGTCGTCGACGCAATTCCAGAAGTCTAGCGGCCGTCCCGACGGGCCTGAGCCGAGCGGAACGCGGTAATCGCACCCGTTCCTCGATGATCCCTCCCTGCCCCTCGAGGCGCTCGATTGTGAAAGATTCCACTGCGAGGTCATAGAATAGTCCGGGTTTCAACGTCGCGATGGCCGAAAGATCGCCCGGTTCCGCCCGACCGATCGCTCGGCCGGCGTACACTGCGACCCTTGCGCCCGGGACATAACCCGGATCGTTTCCTTCCCACAAGAATTGAACGCCATCCGGAACCTTGCCCGGCGGAAGCGGCGACACGTTTCCGGCCGGGTCCATCGAAAAGGGTTTCACAGAACCGTCGAGCGCGACCCTGCAGCCGATTTCTTCCATCGCCTCCCTCTGCAGCGCGCCCTCCACGGACTCGCCTTCCTCAACCGTGCCGCCGATGCAGCTCATGCCGATCTCGACAACCCCATCTGGCCCGTACACCCATTTCGCCTCTCTCTGGAGCTCGAAGAGAAATCCATCGTTCTCTCTCAGAATTATGGCGGCGCCAATGATCAGATGATCTGACATGTCATTGTCGACCGATAAGGTCCGCCGCATTGACACAATGCCCGGCGACGGGTGCAATTCTCCCTTGTTGAGCAATTCGATCGCGGAAGGGCCGCTCTGGACCCTGTAATGCGTTCCCTTTCTGTCCGAAAGGAAGTCCTCGATACGTTCCACCTGTTTCGGTACTGTGTTGTTGGGGATACGATCCAATGGAAAGTACTCGATCCGGTCCGCCTCGTCCGTAAGCTTGATCGTGCCTCCGGTCACCCGGCAGAAGAACGAAAAGACAATCTCGTTGCTTTGCGGTTTGCTGTAAACGCCGCTGAGATGGACGGGCGCCGCTTCCAGACCCGTTTCCTCTTTGATCTCCCGCACGAGCGCATCCGAGGGACTCTCACCCGGCTCCACGCCGCCGCCCGGCAGGTTCCACAGGTCGAAATCGCGCCGGTGGCAGAGAAGAACGCGTTCTTTATCATAGGTGATGATGCCGAAAACGCCCAACCTGAACACGATCAGGTTCCTTCCCCGATAAATTTCACAAATCCCAGTTCTGCTTCGGAAATGCCCAAACTCTCGAGATCGCCTATGGGGACAAATGCCGCCGACGCCTCATAGTCGTCATCGCGCATTGAATCCGGCACATGCTCGGAAGCGCGGGCAGCGTAGACGAGCTGAAAAAAGTGAGGGTGCGGAAACCGGTATCCCGTCGGTTTCGGCTCGAGATGTTTCAGATGGATGAATCCCAGTCGCGAGACCGTTTCAATCGTCCAGCCCGTCTCTTCCGCAACTTCTCGATGGAGCGCGCGCTCGAAGGTTTCTCCCGCTTCGAGGCGGCCGCCCGGCAAGATGTGATATCCCTCGCGATTGCGGAGTACGAGGACGGAATCGTCCTTGAGTACCAGACATCGAACAGAGGTCACAAGCTGTTCCGGCGGACGTTCATCTGAACGATAATAACGCACGCGAAGAGGAAGCGTGCCCTCGGCCCACCGGGTTTCCGTTTCGAAAAAGGGTGTCTTACCGGCAAGAAATGCGCGTATTTCGTTGTCAGGATTCAATCGACGACCCATCGGCATTCTGAATCAGGGTGACAGGAATGGCAACTGTCCGCCCGGTCTACGGACCCATCTCCCAATGCTTCAACCCGAGGAATTCGTCAGACAAAGTCGAGATACATGCGACTGGGCTGAATGCCCCTGTTGTTCTGATATTTCCCGCTCTTGTAGGTCTCGAAATCGCCGTCCAGGGTATGATAGTAGATCTGGCAGATTTCCACGTTCGGATAGATCCGTACGGGCTGAATGCAGAACATCTCCAGCGTCCAGTACCCGGCGAAACCCACGTCGCCGAAACCCGCGGTAACGTGCACGAACAGGCCAAGTCGACCCACCGACGAACGCCCCTCGAGCATGGGGACGAAATTTTCCGTCCTGGTGAATTCCGCCGTTCGTCCGAGATAGAGCTTCCGGGGTTGCAACTCGTATCCGTCGTTTGGAATCCGAATGGACCGCGTGGGATTTTCCTTTTTCATATCCAGAAGCCCGTCCTCGTACACGACGAGTTCATCGGCCAGAGAGAGATTGTAGCTGTTCGGATTGAGCCTGGCCGGATCGAACGGCTCTATGACGATGTCTTTTCCAATTCGCTCGTGGATCATTTTTCCCGAAAGGATCATTTATCAGTTCCTTGCTGTGTCTGAGAATGCGATATGCGTCAGACGTATCCGAAGGGATGGGGCATTTCAACTAAATCGAATGTATCTGTATATGCCATTCTCACTAACCTCGACAAGAGCAATCTGGAACTCTTACTCTTTACGGCCACCGCTCTCCGAGAGAGAAACCGATTTGGGACCGGTGTGGTTGGCGTTCCCGGGAGCGAGGGCATCCTGCCCTCGACGCCGGATGGCTCGTCGCACACGGTGTTTTCCGCGAACCGGTGTCGGATTGAATGGACGCGTCAATCTCTCGACGCGAATAGGGGTGGGTGACACGAAGTTCGAGGGCAGGATGCCCTCGCTCCGGTACTACTTTTCAAGATTACCCGGAAACAACGATCCTGGACAGGTGTTCCTTTCGTCACTCGTGAATTTACACACGTGAGCTACCGTGTTCAATAGTGTTGTTCCGCCAGGCGGTCCGACAACACGCGCGTAAGTCAATTCAATTCTTTTTGTTGGTCTGTACCTTGCAGAAAGCGGCGGAATTCATTATGTATAAGGTGGAACGACGGCGAGGCGTCCAAACCCCATTGTAACGGTCAAGAAACATAACGTTCAACGAGCCAACGACAAGAAAACGGTTCCCGGCGGGACCCATCGGGGGCCCAACCGTCAACCCTAATATGGGAGATCATCGGATGAACAGGCTTTTCTCCGTTCTTTCCCTCGCACTCCTCCTCTGCATCGGCCTGACCGCCTGCGGGGAAAGCGAAGTGGAGAGACAGCAACGTGTAATTGCGCAGAAGGAAGCCAGCATCGACTCGCTCGAAACCGAGATGGGAAGTGCGCAGGCCGAACTCGTCACCCTGAAGACGCAACTGGACAGTCTCACCAAGTTCGAGATGCTCTTGCAGGAAAAGAACCAGCAACTTCAGAAGGAAGTGAAGAAATATCGGGCTATTGCCGTGCAACGCAAACGCAAGAACGAAGAATTGCAGCAGGCAATCGCCCAGCTACAGGATGAGAAGAAGGCCGACGAAGCGAAAATCGACCGCCTGCTCACCGAGTCCGACAGCCTCAGCGCGGCGCTGCGCGTACAGAGAGACGTCACCGTGAAGTTGACGCAGGACCTGGCTGCCGCGAACGAGGATATCGAAAAAACACAGAAGAAACTCGACGAGGCCAAGCACGCGGTGCGCGTGGTGGTGGGCACGGAAGACCGTCTCAAGGCGGACGGATTCCTGGAAACGGGCCGGCGCTTCTTCCGTAAGGGATACAAGTTGGTGCAGAAACCCGGTCACGACGACCTGAAAGTCACGCTCTTCTCCATCGGCGAAGGCCCAACCCTGGATCGGGGGCAGAAACTGAAGGAGTTGATCGGCCGTACGGGCAAGCTGAAGAAAGACAAGGACTATACGGTCAGCCTGAGCGCGGACGGTACGCACATCACCCTGGTCAGCGAGCTCCTTAAAGGCGAGGCCGTGCTGGTGGTGGTCGAGTAGCGCCTCTCTTTGTTCAATTCCGCTGCACAGTCCAGTTCACCCTGAGCCAATCCATCCATCGCAACGCCAGTTCGACCCGGGCAACCCTCCGAGCATCCCCCTGCGAGGGTTGCCCGAATTTAAATGGGGGGCGCGCAGGCAATTGCTGACCGGTAATCGCCTCCAGCGCATCCCTCCTCGCTGCAAAATTCGCGATGCGTCCCATCCGCGCGTCTTCCTCGAGACCTGAGGCAATTCTCTCCACGAAATCCGGAGACGCCATCTTCCTGGCGAGATGAACGGACTCGATTCGGACGTCCAGGCTCGGATCGTCAAATAGAGCCGCGAGCGAATCCCGACACAACGGCCAGAGATCCGAACGCCGCGTTAACAGATACACGCCGGCCATACGGGCGACAGGCGAAACATCGCGAAACGCGGTTGATATAAAGTCTGAATCCACCTGGGACGATTTGCCACCCGCAAGCGCGCACACGGTCGCGGCGCGAATGCAGACTTCAGGATGGTTGACGTGCTTGCGTACTGCACCGGCTGCTCGTTGCGGGAGGTCGTCGCCGATAAACGAAAGGATTACATCCCTGACTTTATCGCGATTGGCTCGCTCGAGAATTTCCAGCCTGTTTTCCACTGACTTCCGTTGCCACGATGACCAGACCACGAAAGGACTCTTCACCGACCCACGCTCAGCGATTGGTGTGGCTCCGCCCACCGCGTCGCTGACCGAAACCAGGCCTGCGCGGAGGTCAGTCCACGCCCGGTTCTTCAGCGCTGACGCAGTCAGGGCGGATTTCATTTCATGGGCGGTCCAGTCAGGACGCGCCTGCCAGACACAGGCCGCCGCCCCGAGAAGCGCCGGGCCCGAGAAAGACGTTCCGTTGGTTCGGGCGTAGCGGACCGGCAGGTCGTCCATCTTTCCAAAGTAGTGGTTCTCGGTCTCTTCGTCGTTCCTTTGTGGTAGCACGACGTTCTGTGCCGGCGCCAGTATTTCCGGGACCCATTTCCCTTCGAACGTCGTTCCCCGGCACCCTGGATAGATCCTTGCGCAATTGGGATCCCCATCCGGAGGAATCGCGACGCCTCCCACGGACAGCACCGACGGCGCCGCGGCTTCCGCTATGGCGGTTGTCTCGTCCGGTCGGTTTCCCGATCCGGAAACCACGAACAGGCCCTGGTCGACAAGCTCTTCACACAGGATCCGACGACGGTCGGTCTGCCATGGAAGAACGCCTGAGCCAATCTGACTCTTCCGTGACGACAAGACACCACGTATTTCGTACTTCCGCCAATTGACGCGGACCCATTCCAGCGCTTTGATGTGCGCGGTTTCCCCGTCCCATTCCGACTCCCTCGAGTACATCGCCACAAGAAACAGATCCGCTTCCGGCGCCAGTCCCGTGTAGATGCCTCCGGATTCCGCGCCCGATCCCCCGGCCGCCGCCGCTGCGCACAGCGCATGCCACCCGCCTTTCCATGGTCCCGGCTCCGCCTCGAACACCTCGGGCTGCGCGTCCGGTTCCGACAAGCCCGGCACCAGGTAGGTCGTTCGCCGGTTATTCGTGCTGATATCCGGATGGTGGGGGAATTCTCCGTCTATGACGGCAATGCGGACGTTCTTGCCAGTAAGTTCCCGGGGAACTCGAAGAAATTCTCGCAATGATGGCCACATAGTTCTACCCGTCAAGTCTGTATTTCGTTTTTTGCCGGCACCGAACGACCGAAATAATGCACAACCACGTAATCGGGCTCGTCTGGACCTGCCACAGCCGGTTTCTGTTCTTCTGCGCGACACGTGCCGAGAATGTGGAGATGCAACTCAGATCCCCTCATCAGACTCCGATTTGCCATTGTTTCGTAGACCTGCTTCCTTTCTGAACCGGATGACTTCCGGCACGTTGATTACACGGCCGTGTTCGCCGCTCCTGAGTTCCCGCAGCCCCTCCAGAATCTCAAGGCCCACGTCGCATTTGATCTCTTTCACTTCTTTCTGTTCTCCTCCAGCCAGCCGACTGCGAAATCCACGACGTCGCGCTGAGGCATGAGCTGGCAATCCGCGAGGCCGACCTTGCCCCTGCGCACCACTCTCCCCGCATCCGACGTCAGAAATTCCTCACCTATTCGATCGAAATCGGAGCTGTCCGGTTCGACTTCCTCGAAGGTTGTCCATTGCCGCGATCCCGACGCATCGATCGGAGCGCCTTCCCGCACAACCCTCCTGGTTGGAAAATCCGCCCGGTATTCCGCAAGGTGCATGGACGTATTGGATCCGTGGCTCACGCCGAGAAGGAGGACAAATCCACCCAAGTCATAGATTCTCGCGAGCGGCGAACCCTCGCCCAGGCCGAAAGCCAGTGAATGATCGACCACAATTCGAGATGCCAGAGGGCCGCACGCGCAAAATGAGAGTTGCGGGTGAGAACTGCGGAAGACCCCTTTCTGCCTGCGAAATGTCTCCGAGATAACGCCCATATTACTCGTTGGCGTGAGCACTTCGTCGTAGGCCGGCATGTTCTCGCGTATGACCGGCCACCAGGACTCGGGCACTGGCGGGTTTTCCCACTTGCCGGGTTCGGAAAGGCCGGGCGAGTGGGCGGGCATCACCAGCGTTCCGGAAGATTCCAGAACCCCCTGAAGCGCGGCTATAACCGCGACGGCGCCACCGCACACCCATCCCATCGCGCTCAAGGATGAATGTGCCAAGACAACCGTGCCGGGTCTGAGGCCAAGCGCGCGGAGATCCCTCTGTAAGGAGTTAACCGTTGCGGGCGTTTTCGTCTTGTCTATGACGCTGTCTTCACTCATCTTCCGGTTCCCGGGTTTCCTCCTGTTTCGCGGCGATGGCCACGATCTCCACCAGCGTATCTCCCTCCAGCCCGACTTCCACGCAGGCGCGCTGGGGCCAGTGCTCCGGTCCGATCCACGCGTCCCAGACCTCGTTGAGGATGGGCTTTCTGGACATGTCCGTGATGTAGACCGTCGCCGAGAGGAGCCGCGTTCTGTCTGTACCGGCCTCGTCGAGATTCGCGTCGAGTTGCTCCAGCGCCTGCCGGGTCTGGTCCCTTAAGCCCGTCGACAGGTCCGGCGCAATGACTGCTGTATATACGATGCCGTTGTGTTCGACGGACTCGCTCCGGCCGACCGCCTTTCCCGGGTATCTTGTGATGGACATCGAAACTCCTTTGCTTTCGCGCGAAATGTGAAAAGAGTTGGTCTCCGTGAAGTAAAAATCCTATATTGCGTGGAAATCAAAGCGGACTCTTATCTGAAGCACGAGATTCCGCGTGGCATCATTCCTTTCAGTCCGGTGTCGCCGGACGGTTGCCGTGATGCGCTGGAGAGAGAATTGATTCATGTCGCTATTGACGTTTAAACTGCTTGCCGCAGTCGCGATTCTGGCCGTTGCCGTGATCGGCGGCATCATCCCGCTGTTGGCCGCCCGCCACGATTACAGCAGGCGGTTCTTTTCGTTGGGCAATGCCTTTGCCGGCGGTCTCTTCCTGGGGGTCGGATTCATCCACCTGCTGCCTGAAGGGATGGAGAAGCTGGAAGGGGTCGTGGAATTCCCGCTGGCCGCACTTCTGGCTGCTCTGGGCCTTGGCGCCCTGCTGCTGATCGATCGCGTGATCTATGGCGACCATCATGCCGATCATTCGCCCGGCAGTGCGCAGCTGCAGCACTCCGTCTACCCGTACGTGCTCCTGGCGCTCCTGTCGATCCACTCCATCATTGCCGGCATCACGCTCGGACTCGAATCCAACGTGATCGGTTCGTTCGTCATCCTGCTCGGGATTCTGTGCCACAAGGGTTCCGCGGCTTTTGCGCTCATGGTGTGCATCTACGAGGCGGGTATCCGGGCGGGAAAACAGAAATCCATGCTCGCGATCTTCGCGATAATGACGCCATTGGGCGTGATCATCGGCCTGTTGATGGCGGCGGTCCTGGGTAAGCACGAAAACATCGCGGCCCTGATCGAGGGGAGCTTCAACGCAATCGCCGCCGGGACCTTCATCTACGTGGCAGCCGTTGAAATCATCGACGCGGAGATGTCCACACGGGAAATGCGCCTGGCGAAGTACGTATTGAGCGCGCTGGCCGGGGACGACGACGTGCCCATGCCCGTGAGGGATTCCGACAGGGTGGTCAAATTCGTACTCATCATCATCGGGATTTCCCTGATGGCGCTGCTGTCGGAATGGCACGTACACTGAGTGCAGACGACCGGCGCGGCATTCACTTTCGGCAGATGATGAAATGTTCCTTCCAGAAGTGCCAGATGTGATCCACCGATCTGAAACCCGCCTCTTCCAGCCATTCAATCTGCGCGGTTAGGGAAGATATCCGGTCCTTTTCAGCGCTTTCTTCATCCACCCGCGCCGCGAGACGTATAGACCCGACCGCCCTTGACGACTGTCACGGGAACCAGATTCCGCTTACCCGTCCGGACCTCCCCTCTCGAGTCTTCGAGACGAAAGTCCCCTTCCCGCAGCTCGAACACAACCGCATCCCCGAACGCGCCCGGCGACAGCGTCCCCACCTCGCCCTCCATGCCGATGATCGCAGAAGGCACGGACGTCACGCGCGAAATCGAATCTTCAATCGACAGACCCAGGTGCAGGAACTTCGTGACCACCGAAGCCAGGTCGTACACGGGGCCGTTGACATTGTAGATATGCAGGTCCGATGAAATCGTCGTGGGAAGCACATCCTGTGACAGCGCCATCTCGACGATCTGCCAGGAAAACGACCCGGCGCCGTGACCCACGTCGAACACGACACCCCGTTCAATCGCTTCCAGCACCGAATTCCGGATCCGGCCCTCGCCGTTCAGAATCCCGCACGGATAGTCGTGATAGCAATGCGTTAGAATATCTCCGCCGTTCATGACTTTCAGAATATCGTCAATCGAACTGCACCAGGCATCCTGCGGATGTACCATTATGGGCAGTCCTGCCGCGTCCGCCGCCGCCCTTGCCCTGTGGAGAGGAAGCATGCCCGACCGTTCACTGACGATTGTATTCCTTGTCAGCCGGACCTTCACGCCCAGCACGATATCCCGGTGTCGCTCGATCATGCGGCACGCCTTTTCCACGTCCGCGTATTCGGGAATCTCGAACTCCCCGATCTCCTCGGTGAGCATGCCCTGCGAGGAGATATTCATCTGCGCCAGTATCCGCGTCTCACTCACGTCGATCACGTATTTCCGGAAACCCGGAAAGGTATCGGCGCCCGCGGACCCCGCATCGACCACCGTCGTCGCTCCGCGATCCAGGCACGTGGGATCGGGTTCGATGCCATAGTGGCTGACGCCGGCGAATACATGGACGTGAAGATCGATCAACCCGGGCGTAACCACGCAACCCGCCGCGTCGATCACCTCGCGGGCGTCACCCTTATCAAGACACTCGCCGACAGCGGCAACCCGTCCCCCCGCGAACCCCACGTCACGCACGCCGCTGAGGTCCTCCGCCGGATCGACCAGCGTCCCTCCCTTTATGAGCAGATCGTACTTCACACCACGCTCCGTTCAATCGATAAACATCCAGGCTCCTGTAGCTGCCCGTTGCGTACGGTCAACGTCAACACATCAAGTGGCCTCGTCCGATCCACTTGACGCCGAATATACGAAATCATACGTCAGCGCATCCCCCACCGGCCTGTAGCCGATATTGGTATAGATGCTGTTGGACGTGGGATTCAGCTGATCCGTAAACAGGCTGCAGAACGAATAGCCGTCCGAGAGGAGCTTCTTCGTGAGCGACCAGACGCACGACGTTGCATATCCCTTATTGCGATGTTCCGCGGGCGTGTACACACCATTGATGGAAATGCCGTTTCTGGTCGAACGTGAGGTCTTCGCCATGGAAACCGGGCCACCACTGTCCCAGATGTACAGCTGATCCGTCTGAATGAACCGTTCGGCGGCGACGGCGGCTGCCTCCGGATCGGTCGGCTCACCGATTTGCTCCGAGAACTCCGCAGTCCACCTCGCCATCAGTGCGTGATCATCCATGGACGCCAGGCGCATTGTACCCGCGGAAAGCGGCACGCCGGCGGCCTCTCTGATTTCGAAGGCGCGCATTCGCATCGTCAGTCTCGAAGATGCGCCAGATACAGCTTCGACCCAGAAATCTGAAAAAACACGGGCTTCGTCCTCCGGACCCACGACGCCGGGTACGGAGACCTCGTTGATGTGCAAATGACGGACCAGTGGAATCACCGCATCCTCTGTCTTCGCTTCGAATCTGCTCAGGATGAGTTTTCTTCCATGCGTCAGGATTGCCATCCCGACGGCCCGGCCCCGATCCATGACACTCAACATCACGGGCGGTTCGACGCCGTAACGCTGCGGATTTCCGGCAAGCCCGTACATCAGGCCGAGCGGCAGATTGTGTTCGCTCTCACGTGTTTCCAGGTACGCGGCGGTATTGGAAATCAGGTCCTCGGCACGGTCGTGAGACAATATCTCGATCACTTTTCTGTCCTTTTTCACATGGACCCGGTGGTTCGCCCGATTGCTGCCTGATTCCGGAGCGGCCCCTATTGCCGGTTCACGTCGAACGAGACGCAATGCGTCGTGTCTTTCGCGTCTTGCGACGTCAGGGCAGTACCTGTCGTCTTCTCAGGTCGGCCCTCAACTGGATTGCGCCACGAAAGTGAATGGACGGCAGGCCGATCGATTCCGCGCTCCTCACGTTCCGGATTCGATCGTCGATAAACAGACACTCGTGAGGTCCGTACCCGAGCGAACAGAGTACATCCGGAAAGACCGTCGGTTCGGACTTGGTTTTGCCCAGTTCATAGGAGTAAAACCGGTCGTTGAACAGGTTCAGGAATGGATGAATCGACCTGATGTATGGAACCCACTCCCGAACGTGGTCCGACAGCAAGGCGACACGGTATGTTTTCACGACCTCGTGAAGAATATCGAGAGAACCCTCGATCCGGACGTGGAAGTTGTCCCTGATCATCCGTTTGAGCGGCGCCAGACCCAGCGCCCAGCCCGTTCGCTCCAGAATCCCGCCCAGATAGGAATCCTCTGATATTTCCCCTCTCAGGACCTGCATCACCGGTTCTCCCCCAAAACACTCCAGGAGACCATCTTCAGGAATAGAGAGCGCTGTCGAGATACGCTTCTCGATCCCGGGAAGCCCTGCGATGAAAACTTCCGACAGATCGAAGATGATACAACGAGGAGTGTTTTCGTTTTTCATTCTAATCGGCCTCGCCATGCAGCCATCGAAGCCCTCCCGGCCAGCCCTTGTTCGCCATGGTCAGGATCGCGCGATAGTAGTCATTCAAGCCGGTTACGGTATAGTCAAAGGAATCCGAATGCTGCACGCTGTAGTTGGCGATTCCGGCTGATGCAAACTGGGAAGGTCGCATATGCCGGCCTTCAGGACCCCCGTGCCGCATGACCAGTTCGGCGTCGTTCATCAGGTCCCACGTCGTTGCCGGCAGGCCGTCGGCCTTTCGATAGACGATCCCCGAATTCGTGTCGACGGCGCCCCAGGTTCCGAGTCGATGGACTTCGACGATAACGTGTCCGCTGTAGGCGGCATTGAGATTGAAGAGATTCACAATTCGGCTGGGGAAGCCGGCAATCTGATACAGCGTGCAGCCCACGCGCGCCACGTCGGTACACCAGTCCGTGCCCCTCGCAATAATCTCCTCTTCTGTTCCACCAAATCTCAATTCTGCCAGGGCGGCAGGCGCATCTTCGTGATCGAGGCCCCGAGTGAGTTCAGCGATAAGAGCAACCAGCCGCTCGGGTTCGCTAACCGGCACCTCAGTCTTGGAGAGCAGTTGCTCCAGAATCGGTCGGGACCCTTCCTCATAGCAGGCGGTCAGGTCCGTGAAATCCTGGTAAAGGTACGCCTCGGTTTCGCTGCAAAGCCTGATCATGCCCGACGCGATCTTACGATCAACGCTTCCATCCGCGTGAGGGTCGTTGTCGAGCATCATCCAGTATGCCTTGCCGAAGGCCTTCGGGCCTGTAAACGTATGAAGTTCCATTATTGGCAATCAGAAATGCCTGAAGTACCGTTGTAAAACTCCGCCGGGATCGTTATATTCCGCGAGACCGGGCTTCAAGTCGTTTCTTTGTTTCCGAACACGGATCGCCGTTTTTTCCTTTGTGCCTTCGTGTCTCCGTGTGAGCCGTATTCCAATGACCGATACCCAGCTATTGCAGGAATTCGAAGCCCTCGCCGAGCGCCTGAACATTCCCGTCACCTACGCGAATCTCGGAGACGGCAACGGCGGCCTGTGCGTCGTGAAAGGCGAGCGACGCTTTATCCTGAACCGGAGCGCCGAGGCAAAAACACGAAATGAGATCTTCGCCCGTGAATTCGCGCGGCTGTCCCTGGACGACGTCTACATCCGGCCGCTTGTTCGCGAACGCATCGACGCCGTCAGGTCCGCCCGCGAATAATTGCCCCCCAACACCACGACTTCCGTTTACACGTACCGTATATTCTTACCGAGCATTGCCACCGCTTCGCCGGAAGCGACCATCGGCCGCACCGACCGCGCCCAGAAAATGGAATCCTGGGGGGCATAGACCGTCTCGAGCACCCTGCCGAACGGGTCGGTCACGTCCGCAACGGGGTCTCCCTTTTGCAGATGATCGTACAGGGAGGCCCGGTACTCCAGAAAACCGCCCCGGGCGGCGAGAAGCGAAAGAAAGCCGTCCACCACGATCTGTCGACGGGGGGTCTGGGCCCGGCCTTCGATAAAACCGTAGTGCTTCAGAATATTCTCCACGCCCGCCAGGCCCTTCTCTATGCTGCCCTCGTCCCAACCGAGACAGCCTCCCAGTTCCGGATCGATCGTCGGAATCCCTTCGTCGGGGGCCGCCCGCGCCAGCTGACCGTCCGGACCCCTGCAGTCCAGAATGTACCCAATACCAAATATACGGGCCATTTCCATACAAGCCCTATGGATGCGTTTCCGCCGGTCCACTCTCACGCGGACTTCGTCGATCATGGGCCGGACGCCGCCCTGGTGCAGATCGATACAATAATCCGCCTGTTTCACCGCACGATGGAAGAGTCGGTACGCCACCCGCTCGCTCGACGTGCCTTCCTTGCGGCCGGGAAAGCACCGGTTCATCTTCTTCCCGTCCACGGGATTCAGGGACTCGCCCGCGTGAAAGGCGTGAAAGTTCACGATCAGGGCTGCAATCAACCTGCCCTTCAGAGCCGCCGGATCCAGCCGCTTCAGCACCCTCCGGATAACCGCGATGCCGTTCAGTTCGTCGCCGTCACTCGTGGCCTGCATATACAGCGTAGGTCCCGGCTCCGCGCCGTTGAGCAGCACCATGGGCAGGCGCACAGGGGAGTTGTCCTGCATCTCGCCTACCGTCAGATAGCCGTCCCGCCGCTGCCCCGGCTCGGCCTCGAGATGCTCCACCTTGAGAGTGTCGCTCATATCGACCTCAGCGTCGAACTTCGTATGTCCGGATTCAACAATAAACATGCACGGTACCATCGTCCTTTGTCAACTGAAAAGGGCCAATTCTGTATGTTTTTTACCCCGCTCGACCGACGTCCACGCGCCCGAAGGTCCAATCCGATTCCCATTGTCATATTATCTTTAGCCTATATATTATTTAATATGTGGACCATCGTCGAACATCGCAGGGTCGGCAGGCAGATCGAATCCATCCCCGCGAAAACCCTGAAACGTTACGAGACGTGGAAGGACGTCGCAGCCCTCTCCGGCCCGGAAGGCGTCAGTTCCATCGAGGGTTTTCGTGACGAGCCGCGTGCCGGGAAGAAGAAAGGACGGCGACAGTCCTGGCTGGACGCCGGGTGGCGCGTTGTCTACAGGGTCAGGAAACGGGAGATCCGCGTGAGAGCCATACGCGGACAGTGATCACGGGAGAAAAAGAGATGGGAAAGAACCGCAAGGCGCTAAAGCGGGCGGCTGTCACCGTCGGGGAGTCGGTCCGCACAATCCGCGAACTTCAGAAACTCAGCCAGAATGAGCTTGCCAGGCGCACCGGTATCCCCCAGCCGACAATCTCGGCCATCGAAAACGGGCGCATCCGGCTTGGCGTCGAGCGCGCAAAGATGCTGGCGCGGGCGCTAATGTGTCATCCGGCGGTCCTCGTGTTCCCGGGCTGGGAGATCGAACGGCGTTCCGGCGCCTGATCCGCCTACTTAACTAAGAATCTGGAAAGTGTCGCATGAGCGACCGTGCCCTTTTCCGTACCTTTCCGATGGAGGTCTGCCATGAAGCGGATCGCAATCAAGGTCTTTGCAATTATCGGCGGCGTGGCCACACTGTTCGTCATCGTACTCGCGGCAGTTGTCATCGCACTGATCTACGAGGATGAAGAACAGGTCCCGCCGTTGACGGTACTCGAAGTGAGCCTTGAACGGAATATTCCCGAGCACGTGCCGCGCGATCCGATTGCCGAAATCCTGTTTCCCGACATGGTAACTGTACGGGATCTGGTCGAAGGGCTTCAACGGGCCGCGTCCGACGAGCGCGTCGTGGCGCTTCTGGCAAGGGTAGGGAACAGCGGCATGGGCCTCGCGCGGCTGCAGGAGGTGCGAGACGCCGTTCACGCCTTCGGCGAAAGCGGAAAGCCAGCGGTCGCATACGCCGAGACCTTCGGCGAATTCGGCCCGGGCAATGGCGCCTATTATCTCGCAACGGCATTCGACGAAATCTATCTCCAGCCTTCCGGTGTGGTTGGGCTGACCGGCCTGATCGCCGAGACCCCGTTCATTCGCGGAATGCTGGAAAAGCTGGGCATCGTCCCCCGTATGGACCATCGGGATGAGTACAAGAGCGCGAAAAATGTCTACACCGAACGCCAGTACACGCCCGCCCACAAAGAAGCGACGCAGGCGGTGATGGATTCGCAATTCGATCAACTCGTGCGGGGAATCGCGGACAGGCGCGGCCTGTCTTCGGAAGCTGTCCGCGATCTGTTCGACCAGGGACCGTTTCTGTCGAAAGATGCGCTGGAAGCCGGGCTGGTGGACGGGCTGGCATATCGGGACGAGGTATACGAGCGCGTGAAAGATCAGGTCGACGCCGGGGCGAAGTATCTGACGCTGCGAAAATACCTCAAAAGGCTGGAGGCGTCTCACGAACACGCCGAGACCGTTGCGCTGATCTACGGTGTCGGCGACGTGACGCGCGGCAAGAGCGATTTCGATCCCGGGTCGGGTGCGACCACAATGGGATCGGATACGATTACCAGGGCCTTCCGGAATGCAGTCAAAGATGACGACGTCGAAGCGATCCTCTTCCGTGTGGACAGCCCCGGCGGGTCCTATGTCGCTTCGGACGCGATATGGCGCGAGACCGTCCGTGCCCGCGAGGCCGGCAAACCGGTGGTTGTATCCATGGGCGACGTGGCAGGCTCCGGCGGGTACTTCGTGTCCATGGCCGCTGACAAAATCATAGCGCAGCCGGGGACGATTACCGGTTCGATCGGCGTCGTGGGGGGCAAAATGCTCACGTCGGGGCTGTGGGAGAAAACCGGGATCTCCTGGGATGAAGTCCACACCAGCGCCCATTCGACCATGTGGACGGGCACCAAAGACTACTCGGAGGAAGAATGGACGCTGTTCCAAGAGTGGCTGGACACGGTGTACGAGGATTTCACCGACAAGGTGGCCGAGGGACGTTCGCTGCCGAAGGAGCGGGTACTCGACATTGCCAGGGGGCGGATCTGGACCGGGGAAGACGCCAGAAAGCTGGGGCTGCTGGACGAACTGGGCGGCTACAAGACGGCGTTGAAACACGTTCGCGAAGCCGCACAACTGCCGCCCGACGCCGAACTCCGTCTCAAGGTCTTTCCCAGGGCGAAATCCCCATGGGAGTATCTCCTGGAACACGGCATTATCCGAAGCAGTGAATCCGCCGTAGCCTCCGAATTCGCAAAGTCCATGCAAGAACTGCAACCGGTGGTTGCGCTCGCGCGGCGCCTGGGACTCATCCCCGCGCCCGGGGTGTTGACGATGCCGGAACTCGCGCCGTTTCAGTAGGGTCACTTCCATGAAGTCCGGGCAGACCTATGACGCCATCGCCGAGCAATACCGCGACTCAAAGCTTCTCCCGTTCCGTCACGCCATCGAGCGCTATACGGTGTTCCAGCTGTTGGGCGACCTGCGAGGGAAGACGGTTCTGGACCTGGCCTGCGGCGAGGGGATCTATGCGCGTCAGTTCAGGCGAGCCGGCGCGTCCGCGGTGACGGGGGTGGACGTCTCGCCGGAGATGATCGCGCTGGCCGCGGCCGAGGAACGGGCGGACCCGATCGGCTGCCGGTACGTGTGTCAGGACGCCGCACGGTTCGTGTCTGACGAGCCAGTTGACGTTGTGACCGCCATCTATTTGCTCAACTACGCCCGGACGGCTGATGAATTGGCGTCCTTCTGTCGCGCCTGTTTCCACGCCCTGAAGCCGGGCGGCCTGCTGGTTGGGTTCAACGACAACGTATGCAATCCCCCTCTGCCTGATCGGTCGCTGTCGAAGTACGGTCTTGAACGTACCTGCCGCCACCCGTTGCGTGAAGGCGACATCATCCGCTATCGGATCACCAATCCGGACGGCCAGGTGTTCGATTTCGACAACTATTACCTGGCGCCCGCCACCTTTGAGCAAACGATGAGATCCAGCGGATTCTCCGACTTCCGCTGGGTCGACGCCTCCCTCGACCCCGCCGAGCCCGAAGCGGCCTTCTGGGAAGATTTCCTGGCGCAGAAACCACTCGCCGCGTTCACCGCGATCCGGGTTTAGCTGCAAACCATCACGCGACCAACACCATCTTCAGCAGCGCCATCCGAATGTACAGCCCGTTGTGCGCCTGCCGGAAATATGCCGCGCGGGGGTCCGTGTCGACTACGGGGTCGATTTCGTCCACGCGAGGCAGGGGGTGCATCACGCGGCCGTTTTCGGACAGCGCGTCCATCACAGTCGTATCGATGACGTATCGTCCGCTGGCCGCTTCGTAGTCCTTCGTGCGGTCGCCGAACCGTTCCCTCTGGATCCGCGTCTGATACACCACGTCAACCTCCCGTACGACCTCGATCAGATCTTCCCGTTCCTCGAAGTACACATCGTTCCGGATCAGGTACTCCTTGATGTCGGCCTTCATACGCACCATCTCGGGCGCTACGAAATACAGCTTGACGTCGTTGTAGCGGGTAAGCAGATAGGCCAGCGAACGTACCGTTCGGCCGTTGGCGAGGTCGCCCACCATGGCGACTGAAATCCCGTCAAGCCGGCCTATCTCCTTCTGGATGGTATAGACGTCCAACAGCGCCTGCGTCGGATGCTGGCCCGGACCGTCGCCGGCGTTCAGGACCGGCACCGACGCCACCTCGGCCGCGCGTTTTGCGGATCCCCCTTCGTAGTGCCGAAGGACGATCACGTCCGCGTATCCTTCCACAATCCGGATGGTGTCCTCGAGGGTCTCGCCTTTCGCCGCGGAGGAAAACTCCCGCGCTGACTCCGTCGTAACGACGCTCCCCCCCAGACGAATCATGGCCGACTCGAAAGACAGACGGGTGCGGGTACTGGGTTCGTAAAACAGCGTGGCCATGATGCGGCGGTTGAGTATACTGGATCCGTAGACGCTCACCACCTCCTCCATCTCCCTGGTCACCGCGAAAATCTCGGTCAGCAATTCCCGGTTGAACTGCTGCGCCTCGACCACGTGGAACAGGCTGTCCATCGAGTCTCCTCCATCACAAAAAAACTCCCCTGAAGGGGAGCGGAAATACGGCAACGGGCGAGCCGGAAATTTCGATCACATATAGTAGAGAATTTCATTGAAAAAAATATAGTCCTGCCACACGACGTTTGCAAGTGGAATTTCGAGAAGCGGATCCAGCGGGCGACATATGCGATTACGTAAATGCCGCCGGCCCCCGGCGAGTCGTTGCGGCGCGACGACCTGCGGGGACCGCGCACGACCTCGAGATTCTGCCAAAAATGGGTTGACCCGACCGCGGAAGTCCGATATATTCATCTTCGCGCGGCACCATGCACCGGTGGGACGAAAACACACTGCGAACCACCGTCAACCGGAGAACGCCGAGTCCGAAAACGAGTCAGTCCCCGGGCTTGCTGTACCGTTATCCCGCCCGGGTTTTATTGTGTCCGGTTGCCGCCTGAGGCGGTCCGTCCATCTACTGTTTGTGGGAGATAGAGAATGGTTCAGGCAACACCACCTGCCGAAGTGAAGCGCTCGACATCACCGCTTGCCAGGTATCTTTCCGAATCCGCCGCCAATGGCAATCCCGCGGACCCCGGGTTCGTTGCATGCCTCGCGTCACTCCAACAGATCAACGCGGTTTCGCCCCAGGTGGCCGCGTCCATCGTTGCCGAACTGGAGGACCAGCGGGGCAACCTTAAAATGATCGCCAGCGAGAACTACTGCTCGCTGGCCGTACAGCTCGCGCAGGGCAACCTCTTCACCGACAAGTATGCCGAAGGCGTGCCCGAACGACGCTTTTACGCGGGCTGCGACAATGTCGACACCGTAGAAAAACACGCCGCTTCCCTGGCCCGCGACCTCTTCGGGGCCGACCATGCCTACGTACAGCCGCACTCCGGCGCCGATGCAAACCTCGTGGCGTTCTGGGCGATTCTTTCCGCCCGCATTCAGGCGCCGTTCATGGATCGAGCGGGGCACACCGATCCCTCGGCCCTCTCCGACGACGACTGGCGCGAGCTCAGAGCCGCGCTGGGCAACCAGAAACTACTGGGTCTCGATTATTACTCCGGTGGCCACCTCACGCACGGATACCGGCAAAACGTCTCCGCCAAAATGTTCCACGTAGAGACCTACGGAGTCGACCCGGAGACAAAGCTCATCGATTACGACCGGGTCCGCAGCCAGGCCAAGGCGTTCAGACCCCTGATACTGCTGGCCGGGTACAGCGCGTACACCCGAAAGATCAACTTTCGCATCTTCAGGGAAATCGCGGATGAGGTTGGCGCGGTCTTCATGGTGGACATGGCGCACTTTGCGGGCCTCGTTGCGGGCAAAGTCTTCACCGGCGACTACGATCCCGTTGCCCACGCCGACGTTGTGACAACCACGACCCACAAGACCCTCAGGGGCCCGCGTGGCGGCATGGTCCTTTGCAAGGACGAATACGCCGAACACGTGGACCGGGGCTGCCCGATGGTGCTGGGCGGACCGTTACCCCACGCGATCGCGGCCAAGGCCGTCGCTTTTCAGGAGGCCGGAGCGGATGCATTCAGGGATTACGCGCGCCGCATTGTGGAGAATGCCGCAGACCTGGCCGAAGCCTGCGTCACAGAGGGGCTGGGCGTACTCACAGGCGGCACGGACAACCACATGGCGCTCATCGACGTCACGCCGCTCGGTCTGACCGGCAGACAGGCGGAAGCCGCCCTTCGAGACGCCCGGATCACTCTCAATCGCAACGCCCTGCCCTTCGATACGAACGGCGCCTGGTATACGAGCGGCCTCCGTCTAGGCACGCCGGCGCTCACGACGCTGGGCATGGGAGCGCAAGAAATGAGGAGCATCGCCGCCACATTGCGCCTTGTGCTTTCCAACACACGGCCCGCCCGTATCAAAAAGGGCAGGCTGACCGGAAATCCGAGCAAGGCGCGTTACAGGACCCGCCCGGAGGTACTCGAGGAAGGCCGTGCGGCGGTGGCGGACCTGCTTCAACGCTTCCCCGCGTACCCCGAACTGAACCTGGAATACCTCAAACAAGCACTACGATAATGTCCCTGTCGCGGACTTCGTGACCATGCTTTTGCCGGTGGATCCCGGTCCGGCCTCCCGCGCTCAGAGTATTACCGCGTTCATCACCGCGTCGTGAAATTCAGGGCGCAACCTCCGAATCCCCTCATTCTCCCGCGAGGGATGCACCCTGTTGGTCAGAAGTACGACACCGGCGTCCCGTTCGGGGTCCACCCAGACGGAAGTCCCCGTGAATCCGGTATGCCCGAAAGAGCCGACCGAAAAGTGCCGGCCCGCTGAACTCCCCGTCGCCGATACCGTATCCCACCCGAGCGCGCGGGTACTGCCGGGCGCCAATCCCGCCCGTGACGTGAATCTGCGGATGGCAGCTTCGGAAAACACCCGGGTTCCCTCGCGTTTCCCCCCGTTCAGGATCACCCTTAGAAATCGACCCAGATCCGCCGCCGTCCCGAAGAGTCCCGCGTGCGGCGCCACGCCGCCCATCGCCCAGGCGTTTCCATCATGCACCTGGCCGTGAATCAGCCCCCTGCGTTGCTCGGCCTGAAACTCCGTCGGCGGAATCCTGGCAACTAGCTCCTGCACCGGCAGATACATCGTCTCTTCCATCCCTGCGGGACCGAGGACGTACCGCTGAGCCAGCTCCTCGAGAGACGCCCCGCCCACGCGCTCGACGGCCGCCCCCAGCAGCAGGAAATTGAGATCGCTATAAATCGTCCCGGTCCCCGGCGGATACGCGAGCGGCGTCCCGCAGGCCGCCGAAAGTACCGCCTCCCTGCCCCTGCAGGTCTCGAAAAAACGCTGATGGGCCGGCAGTCCCGCGCAATGAGCCAGAAGATGCCTGATCGTCACGCCATCTTTGCCGTCACCCTGGAACGACGGCACGTATCTGTCCACTCGCTCATCCAGGTCCAGGTGGGGCTCGAGCGCCATACAGATGGAGGTCGTCGCAACCACCTTCGTCAGCGACGCGAGATCGTATATGTCGTCCCGGCGGACTTTCGGTGAATCCGGCTCGTAGGTGTGCCGCCCCGCCGTCCAGCACGCGATCCCGCCCGCGCCTCGTACCAGGAGGCCTACCGCACCTGGCGTACACTTCGCCCGGACGTGACGTTCCAGTACCTCTTGGACGCGCCTCAGCCGCCGCGGATCCGGTCCATTCCTGCGGTCCGTTCGCTCCGATTCCATTTCGCCTGAGTACCTCGAATTCGCGTCGAAAGTTGCGGGCACCGCCGGTTGTCTTGACGTCGATTCAAACCCATTCTCACCTTGACTTTCCCCTCGTTCTGCATATCTTCCGCGATGCTGGTTTCCGGGTTTGTCCCGGCGTTACGAGGCCGGCCACGGAACAGCAGGCCGCCGGCAGTGCGTATCGCAACGCTTCCGGTATGGTTTTCCACCTTCGGAGGGCATTCCATGTCTGAAGTAACGAATTACGTCGTGTTCGTCACCGCCCCGAACGAAGCGGATGCCGCCAGGATCGGCCGCACACTCGTTGAAGAACGCTTGGCCGCGTGCGCCAATATCGCGGGACAGATCCGGTCCATTTACCGCTGGCAGGACGCCATCGAAGACGAAGCCGAATGCCTGATGGTCCTCAAGACGTCACACGCCAGCCTCGACGCGCTGATCGAACGGGCTAACGAATTGCACAGTTACGAGGTGCCTGAGATCATCGCGCTTCCCATCCACGGGGGGTATCCGCCCTACCTGGACTGGATCGCCGAGAACGCCTGATCCGCGCTCCCGATCCTGCCCGAGCAACCTCGAATCGTGTCCATCGGTCTCTTTGACAAAAACGGCGCTTCGAGACCTGTATCGACATACGCCAGAAGGAAGGACCTGCGGTGACCGGTCATCCTCAATATGCGGTCGGCATCGATCTCGGCGGGGGAAGCATCAAGGGCGCGCTTGTTGCGGCCGACGGTCGAATCGAAGCCCAAGACCGCTGTCCGACCGACGTGGAAAGCGGCGAACACGGCGTGGCGGACCGGATCGCGGCACTCTTCGAGTCCCTCCGCGACGGGCATGGCCTGTCGAACGATGACATCGCGGGTGTCGGTATCGGTGTGCCGGGGGTAACGACATCGAAGGGCGACGTCATCATCGCGCCCAACCTCCACTGGCGCAACGTCCCGTTCAAGAGAATCCTCGAGGAGAGAATCCGGCTGCGCGTTGAAATCGATAACGACGCCAGCGTCGCCGCCATGGGTGAAGCCCATCTTGGCGCGGGCCGGGGACGCGAGTCCCTTTTTCTCATCACCCTGGGGACGGGCATTGGCGGCGGACTCGTCCTGGACGGCGACATTCACCACGGCGCCTCCTTCGCGGCGGGTGAAATCGGCCATATGTGCATAGACCCCGACGGCCCCGATTGCGGATGCGGAAAAAAGGGATGCCTTGAAGTCTTCTCCTCCGGCCCCGCGATGGTCCGCTACGTTCGCCGGCGCCTTCCGAACGCGTCGTCCATCTCTCTCCCGGACACGGAATCCCTCTCACCGGAAACCATCTGTCTGGCCGCGAAAAACGGCGACAGCCTCGCCCGTGAAGCCGTCGCCCGCGTTGCCCGCTATCTCGGCATCGCCATAGCCAATATCATTAACGTCATCAGCCCAGAAGTGATCGCCATCGGGGGCGGCATTTCCGCGGCCGGCGGTGTTCTGCTCGACCCCATCGCCGCCGCCGCCCGGGAGTACACCCTGGAGGGGATGTTCGATCACACCCGGATCCTTCCCGCCGAACTGGGTAACGACGCCGGCGTTCTGGGCGCCTCCCGCCTGGTCCTGAAGTAACGCGCCGCGCCGACGAGTTTCAGATTCCCGATCGTTGACCCGACACCGCTGTTACGCCCACGCCAGATCTTCCAGCACGGATTTCAGATACGCGATGTCCTGCTGTGCGAACCACTCCCTGTCCCCCTGTCTCGGGGCTTCGATACACAACGGACCGCTGAATCCGGCTTGCTTCAAGGCGAGTAGATACTCCCGGTGGTTGATGATCCCGTCGCCCAACCCCACGGCATTCCGTCCGTCTCCCGCGGGCATCGAGTTCTTCAGATGCACCATGAACAGCTTTTCTCCCAGCGTGGAAACCGTCTCGCCGATTGAAGGACAGGACGGGAAATACACCATGTTTCCATAGTCCAGGTTCGCTCCCACGAATGGGGAGCCGATCATATCCAGAAGTTTCATTGTGGGCGCCGGCAGGTCGTGAACATAGCCCATGTGGATCTCGAATGCGAGTCTGAATCCGATCTCCTCGGCGACCGCGCCAAGTTCCCTGAACCCCTCGGCCGCCCATGTGTAGTGATCGGCCGACGCGGCGCCGGACCCATGCAGATGATGCGCCGACCCCGCATTGGGGTCCGAACTTCGAAGCGTCCCCGCCATGATATTGCAGACCGTGAGGTGCAGCCGTTCGCCCGCGAGTCGATAGAACCTGATCCCCTCCTCAACCTGCGCCATGCGGATGCCGGCATCTTCCTGCATCAGTTCCACGCCCGGGCCACCGAACATCACGTGCTTCAATCCGGATGCACCCGCCGCCGCGGCAATCGTATCCAGGTATTGTTCCGGCGTCTCCTCTTCGCCCCTGCGATGACGGCGGAACTCGATCCCGTCGTACCCCCAGCCCACCGCCTTCCGGCACATCTCCGGGATCGTCTGTCCCTGTTCACAGTAATTCACGTGCATGATGATCGGTAACGCCATTCAATTGCCCTTTCCGTTGAATAAACCCGCTCAATTGCGTTTGCCTCGCCCGCAGAACGTGGCTAAAATGCCAACGTACCCCGGGAATGTCAACCGCAACCACCAGTCATCCAGGAGACCTGTCAATGGCCAGCTGGTTCTATCTTTTCCTCGCCATTGTTCTTGAGGTGGCAGGGACGACGTGCATGAAACTCTCGGATGGATTCGCCCGACTGTGGCCGTCGATCGGGGTTGCCGTCTTCTATCTGGCCTCCCTGGCAGGCCTGACGATGGCGCTGAAACAGATCCCGGTCAGCATCGCGTACGCCGTATGGGCCGGCCTGGGAACGGCCATCATCAGCGTCATCGGTTTCTGGTACTTCAAAGAGCCGGTCACCGCGGTCAAGCTGCTCTCCATCGCGTTGATCATCGGCGGCGTGACCGGCCTGCATCTATCCAACTCGACGCACTGATTTACAGAAATCCACCTGGTTGATTTGTCCAGTTCGGCACGCGGGTGAATCGCAACTTCATCTTAGGCAATTTCCCCCACCCCCTTGACGTCCCCCATTCCCTTGCCCATTTTCCAGAGGCGGTGAGACGGTAGACGTAAGACGGTAGAAGAAATCCTTGCCTGGTATGTTATTCCTCCTCGCCTCCGGCACGAGAGGAAACCTGACAGGGCAGGCAATCTCTCCCCTCTCCGTCTCACCCGGTGGCTGACGGGTGGACGGGGGGTTCGTTAGCTGACGGCTGAGAGCTGTTTTTGCTGCTTCTGATCGGCCGAATCCAGTTAACCTGTTGCCGGGACGGAATGAGCAGGCAATCGAAAAATCAGCGAAATGCGAAAAAATGAGTTGACAAACGATCTTGAATCAATTAACTTTATTCGCAGTGTTGTAAATGGAAGGACGTTGTTTCTGTCTCCTGTGCAGTCGAAAAAAACGATGCGGCAAGGATCAGAATTTCCGGTCCTTGCCTTTTTTAATTGCCTGCACATTCAGTTCAAGGTAGAAAGGTGGTGAATTAGCAGTGGCTGACGGTCGAGTGAAGTGGTTCAACGACGCCAAGGGCTTTGGTTTCATCGAGCAGGACGGCGGAGAAGACGTGTTCGTGCATTTTTCGGCAATCCAGGCTGAGGGTTTCAAGTCTCTGGCCGAGGGTGATGAGGTCGAATTCGACATCGTCGAGGGTCCCAAGGGGCTCCAGGCGGCGAATGTGACGAAACGATAAGGTAGACGGAAATTTCGTACGTACAAACGGACGCCGACATGTCGGCGTCCGTTTTTTATGCATCTCGCGCAAAATGACAATTCGCGGTGGGTTCGACGGTCCCTGTCAAGCCATCACTTTCTATTTTAATGTCAGTACCACGTCCAGGATTGCCGGTAGCCAGGTGGCGCGGGCGAGGTTGGAAGCCACGCTGAGTTTCAGAAGGGCTGCCTGGAGGGTCTTTTTCGCTTTCCCATCCTGACGTGCCGCCGCCTGCGCCCTGGCAAGGTCCGTGCAGGTCCACGTGGTGATCCCCGCCGCACCCGATCCGGTCGTTTCCAACTCCGCGGTTTCGAGCGTCCCGCGGGAACCGGCGAGGTCGCCCGATTGCGTCTGCGCCAGCGCGATTTTCGCCAGCGCGCGGATCTTCTTGTTGGAATCCCTGATGGCCGCCGCGGTTTCGGCTGCCTCCGCGAACCGTCCGGCCTCGGCCTGGACTGTTACGATTTCCCTCAATACGGCGTCCCGCCTCGATACCCGGTCGATCATCCCCGCATTGTGCATACTGCGACGGGTCTCTCCTGTCTGCGCCTGGCGCATCGCCACGTGATAGACGAGATTACTCTTTGCCTCCATATCCCCGGGGTTTCTCGCCACGACAATTTCGAGGAGCGTCTCAAGCTGGTCCGCCGGTATATGATAGACCAGATCCTGCGCGAGATCGTCATCGCCGGTCGACTTGATGCGTTGCCTAGCCATGTCAATGGACCGCCGCGCCCCTTCGGTATCTCCGGCCGCATTTTGCGCCGAAGCGATGTTGAACAGCCACTTCACCGCTGACGGCGACGAATCTTCAATGACCGATTGATAGGCCCTGTCCAGGGTCTTCCTGGCGCCATTCGGGTCCTCGACCTTCATCTGGGCCCCGGCGATCTGAATGAGGACGTACGGGTCCACGTCGGCCAGCGACACAATCGTCGCACCTGCGCTGTAGATGTCCATCCCCTGCCCCCCGGCCTGCAGCGCTTTGTCCAGCGTCTCGCGGGCGCCCGGTTCGTCTCCTGCTTCCGCCTGTGCCCAGGCGACCTTTCCTAGCGCGACAGCCCGTCGATATCCGTCGATGATGTTGGGGGCGTCCTCAACCGCCAGATCGAAAAAAGTGCGTGCGTCTGCAGGCTTGCCTTGCTGCGCCAGCGTCGACCCCACTCCGGCCAACGCATCGATCCGAACCTGGATATCGCCAATTGACCTGGCCGTCGCGCGGGCGGAAGCCGTGTATCCAACTTTCGCCTGGGCAAGGGCGACCCTGTTCAGACTCCTCGCCCGGCGTTCGCCTGTTCCATTCGAGCGGGCAGCCGCGACGGCGATGCGGAAGCTCTCCAGGGCAGCTCCAAGGTCCCCGTTAATGGCCGATGCGGACGCTACGCTAACCAGCGCATCGATCCGACCGTGAACGTCTCCAATCGACCTGGCCGTCGTGCGGGCAGAATCGACGTCCCCGGCTTCAGCCTGAACGGACGCGACGTTTCGCAACGCGCGCGCACGCGCATATCGGCTCTTTACGGTCCTGGCCGCCGCCACTGCAAGATCGAAGTTTGCCCTGGCATCCCCGTCATTGCCCGCAAGGGCCAGCGCCGCCGCGCCAGCGGCAAACGCGCCGGCGCGTATTTCCAGTTCCCAATCGGATCTCGCATTGAACGCCGTTGCGGCCTGGAGCGTCAGCCGTGAGACGCAGTCCGCACTTACCGACCGCCAGCACGTCTCGGCTGCTTTGTCGACGGCACTCCCAGCCTCCGCCGGAAAGGGGTCAACGATCCCTATGCCCATCGCCAGCCAGACCGCATTGACGCAGGCCGTTCTCTTCATCGTGAATTCTCCGGTGCTACCGGCCGAAACTTAGAAGCTGTCTTAAAATTCCCAGCGGTCTTCGCGCGGCTGCAAAAGCGCCGGTCGGCGTTGGTCAAATCCACCCGTATAGACAAATATGGGCGGATTTTCCCGCCTTGACCGCCACTTTTTCGCTCGCGCTCGGGAACTCACCGGTAATTTTAACACAGCTTCTTAAGGATGGAAACCGCCAAATCTGACGCCTGGCCGACGGTGCTGTCGACGACGCCCGTTGCGGTACCGCAACCTTCCCCCTGGTCTAATACTGAAACGGCGACACCTGTGCTGCCGTGACTTCCACCCCGAATCCCGGCCCGTCCAGCGGCTTCATCCGTCCGCTCCGGGGTGCGGCAACGCCGGGAGGCCGCGCGACCTCGTCTGGGTCGACGCCCGGTGGGCTGGCGATGTAGCATTCTGTCCACGGGATTGCCGGCATCGCGTAACAGACGTGCTGCCCGTACGGCGTATTGCCGCCGCCGTGAGGAATGACCGATATGCCGGCCGCCTCGGCGATTGCGCAGATCTTGACGACCGCGGTCAGACCGCCCACCCAGTTGATGTCCGGCTGGAAGATGTCCAGGAGGTGCCTGCTTGCGGCGTGCTGGAAAGGAACGGTCGTGTACCAGTGTTCTCCCGTGGCCAGGGTCGCCCAGGGGAGCCGGCGGCGCAATTCGGCATGGGCGTCGAGGTCCTCCGAGCGGAGCATCTCCTCCATCCACTTGAGTTTGCTCGGGCGTAGTTCCTCCGCAAGGCGAACGGCGTATTCCACGTCGAACGCCATCCAGCAGTCGAGCATCAGTTCCACGTTGTCGCCCGCGAGGTCTCGCGTGCCGGCCACGAGATCCACGTTTTTCTTCAGCCCTTCCAGCCCGTCCGCCGGACCGTACGGGCACGGCAGTTTGATGGCCTCGAAGCCCAGTTCCAGGTACCAGTCGGCGTCGCCGCCCGTGGCGTAGCAGAACATCTCGTCGCGCGCCGGCCCGCCCAGCAACTCGTATACCGGCTTGTCGAGCAGCTTGCCTTTCAGATCCCATAGCGCGAGGTCGATGGCGCTCACGGCGTAGGCATGCAGGCCAGTCGCTCCGTATGGGGCCCCCATCCGCACCATCATATCGTAGCACTTTTCGGTTGCCAGGCACGGCTCGCCCACCAGGCGCGGCCCGAGATAGTCGTCGATGATCGCCGCAACCGGCCGCCCGTGGCTGGCGCTGGCGAAACCCAGGGTGCCGTCTTCAGCTTCGACAACGCAGCCGAAGCCGCCCCAGTTCGGCAACCAGGAGGGACGAAATGCGGCGTACCGCGGATAGCGCGTCATGGGGTTGGCGACGGGACCCTGGGCGGCCCACGACGGGCGACGCGCTGTCTTATACTCCACCGCGCCGGGCTTCGCGCGTCCGTACGTATCGGGAAAATCCACGTTTACAGCGCGTATGGACTTGATCTTCATGTTGAGATTCCTCCCGGTTGCGATCTCACCCCGGAAATTCGCCGGTGTAGCGGCGGCGACGGGGCGTTCCGATCATCCCTGCCAGTCCGGTGGGAGCTCCAGGGACCAGACTTCACTGTTCAATGGCCGGGCATGCCCGCCAGCCAGCCAGATCCTGTCCTTGAAGACGTAGGCCGAATGCTCGTGCCGATTCGTCCAGATAACGTCGGATTTGAGCTCCGTCCAGTTCGCACCGTCCTTCGAGTACCACACGTCGCCGAAGTCGCCGTCCTTGCGCGACCATCCGCCCAGGACCCACATATGATCCCGGTAGACGACGAGGGAAAACCACATGCGCTTCTTCCAGGGCGCCTCGGCCGTTACCTGCGTCCAGTTCGAGCCGTCTTCGGAGCACCATACGTCGTTGAG
This sequence comes from Gemmatimonadota bacterium, assembly GCA_028874335.1. Taxonomy (GTDB): domain Bacteria; phylum Latescibacterota; class UBA2968; order UBA2968; genus JAAXHE01. The sequence continues at coordinate 153,542 of JAPPJY010000016.1, forward strand.
AGGGATGGTCTCCGGCTGCCACGCGCCGCCGCCCATAATCCAGATTTTGTTCTGAAATACCACAGCCTGGGCGTGCGTCCGCTTCGGCCATGCCGCATGCTCGACGTCGCATCTCCAGTTCCTGCCGTCGGCGGTGGACCAGACGTCGTTTTTGAGCGTCGTGTCATCGTCCTGATAGAAATTTTCGGTCCCGCCCATGATCCACATCCGGTCCCTGAACACGACGAACGACGGCGATACCCTGGGGCACCACCCCGGATCGTCCGTTTCCAGGACCCACTCGGCGCCGTCGGGCGACGACCATACCGTGTTCGTATTCTCCGCACCGGGCAGTTTCCGTCCCCCCATCAGCCATATCCGGCCCCTGAACGGCATGGTTGCCGGCAGGTCGCCGTGTTCCCACGGCGCAACCGCCACGGTTCGGGTCCAATTCACCCCGTCGGACGACTTCCAGACGTCACGGGGATTGGGTGTCTGCGGGGTGAACCAGCCGCCAAATATCCACATGTGACCGTCCCACACCATCTCCCCCTGCGAGTCCCGCGCCTGCCATGCCGCCTTCTCGGTCACGCATACCCAGTCGGGGCCCTTTAACGCGTTGCTCATATCGGTTTCTCCCGGAAGAATAAGTATTCGCCTCTGCGCTTGGCTTTTTTATCCTGCTCCTGGCCTTTTTTCTGCATCAGGTTTTTGATACTGCTCTCGGTTTCTAATCCTGTTAATCCTGATTGGTGTTGATCTTGCACTTGGGGTTTTAATCCTGCTTAATCCTGGTCGGTTTTGGCCTTTATCCTGCCTATCCTGTCCATCCATGTAAGTTTGGGTTTTTGGAATGAGTGAGGTTAACTCAGCGTCCAACCCGATGCGTCGACCGCCAGCTTCCTGTGCCCTCTGTAGCGACCGTACACCGCGTGCATTTCCTCGATGCTGTCAAAGTAGCCCACGATGTGTGCCGCGCTGAACGTATCGCCGGCCTTTACGGGCCTGCCGTGCATTTCAAGGATCATCACGATGATATCGCCGGGCCGCTGGCTGCACCATGCCTCGTAGACGACAGATGGATCGAGCGTGAGGCCGCCGAGCCAGGGCCCATCGGCGCCCGTTTCAGGATCTCGAAGGCGGTACGCCCTGATGAAATGATCGGGCGTTCTGTTCAGGTCGCGGCGATACCCGAACTTCCGGTCCGGCGGGAATGGATCGAAGAATTCGCTCGAAGGGATGCGCAGGCCCTGGGGACCGCTCAGATAGCTGAGATAGATTTCGCTGAACGAATCGCCCCTCGTATGACGGACGCAGCCGGGCGTGTCGTTCCTGAGAAACATCTCCGGGGAATCGTTCACGCTTTCGATCCTGTCCATCAACATGAAAAACCGCTCGCCTCTGGGAAACACGATCAACTGCGTCCACCAGGACCCCGTGTTTCGGCCCGGCGCCGCATACTCGAAACGATACCAGGTTCTTACGGCGATGAAGTCTCTCCCGCGAGTCACATCCGGCTGTACGGGCTTCATCCTGTGGCAGAGCTGCGGCCCCTCGATCATTCGCTTCTGATGACTGCTTCCGTGCGACAGGATGGCGTATTCCCTGCTCACGGGGTCCGGCTCGTTCTCATGCCAGCGGTATCGCCCCACACCGTGCCCGTCATCCGCAATCACGCTACCGCTGTACGATTCGTCGCTGCCCGCCTCCATCAGCCAGTCGACAACCATCAGGCCGTCGCCCGCCTCCCGGAAGCCCGTCTTCCTGTCGACGAACGATCCCTTTTCGATCCCCGTCATCCATTGCTTCGGGTCCCGTTTGGGAATCGCGGCTTCGAGTTCGGAGGTCTCGATACGGATCCTTCGATCGTCTTCGAACACGGTAGCCCATGCGGTATCTTTCATTACTGTCATCCTCTCACAATCGACGGCACTTCAATCACAACGCCCCCGTGCTGCAGGGACGGTTCGAGAACCGACCTTACAACAACATGATATCCGCGATTTTGATATGGCTTGACCATGTCGTTGACCAGGTTAAGAGGGACGTTGAACGATAATAGCTGGATGCCGGGCGGAAGGGTGGGAGTCCTGCTCCTTACGTTTTCCCTCTCACGTCTCGCTTCTTCAGATGTTTGCGCAGGAATTCGAAGGTGCACACGCCGTTGATGGTGTGTGGGCCGTTGAAATATTCGATTTCCGTGCGGTCTTCCAGGCCCTGAAGCGCGTAATGCCGGTATGTCTTGGCATATTCGTAGGCCACCCATTCGTCCGGTGCGACACCGTCGTGGTGCCCGCGCTCGACCATAAAGGGACGGGGGCAGATCAGCCAGGACATTTCAGCATAGTTGAACGTATTGCCAAGATTGAACTCGGGCATTTCGTATTCACCACTGAACAGATAACTGTACCTGTGTCGAGCCGAGGCGTTTTTCCAGATCCATTCGTTGAAGTCCGCCGAGCAGATGGAGAGACAGTATTGTTTGACGAGAGCAGGGACGCGCATGGCGGTTTTGCCGCCGTAGCTGATACCATAAAATCCGATGCGCCCCGCATCCACATACGGCAGGGACGACAACCAGGCCAGCGTCTGCTGGTGCTGCCGGACGATAAAGGAAAAAAGCGAGAGTTTGAGCGGATTGGCCTTACGCTGAAGTACCCGAAAGGCATTCTGCCCGATGTAAGGATTCTGAGGGGCATATGTGACAAAGCCCTCCCTTGCCAGGTCGAATGCGAAATTTCGGTACGGATGTCGCGGGCCGTTCGGATCTACCACGGATTGCGCCCTGCCCTCCAACCCGTGCTGGCAGACCACTATCGGGTGTTTCTCGTCCTTTCGAATGCTTTTGGGGATCAGCAGGATGCCATAAGCGAAGACATCGAGATAGACGTCGAGCACAACTTCGTAAGCCTTGACTTCAGGATGGTCATAGAACAAGCGGGTGCGCGGATTTGGAGGCAGCGAAATGGCCGGCAAGGGACCGATGACGTCGTCCCAGAGCCGCCGGCGATATTCCTCGACCATATCCGCATCGATGCCCGTATCGGATCCCCGGGCTCCGGTCCAGTATTCGGCCCGACGGAATTCTGCCTCCCACAGGGCGAACTGCGTATGATCCAGGAGTTGGTCGAATTGCCGTTTAAAACGGACCTTTCGAGATACACCTTCCCGAACTCGGGTTGGCAACACCGACGAAGACGACACCGAAGATGAAGACGCACCAAGGGCGTTCAGAAACGCTTCCAGCGTCACGTCGGCGCCGGTCCGTCCGTCGGGGCTTCTGGTCAGGACCAACGAGCCGTCGTCCGCGGCGGCCAAACCGCGAGCGCGGTCGAATTCCGCCTCGACAGCTTCCTGGCGCGGCGTCGTCAGCCGGCCCGGAGCGGCGGTTTGCCTGCGGCCCCGGTCTTCCGGTGGTCCTGTGATTTCGGGATGGTCCGCAATTTCCACGACGAGCGAGCGAGGGGCGATAAGAGACGCGATTTCGGCGTCGCCGAACGCATCGAGCAGGCCGAACAGATTTCGATAGATGGGTTGGCGCCAGAGGTCTTCACGAGGTTGAAAGTAACCTGAGACCGAAACTGCGCCGATGCGCGCATCCAGCGCGGCGGAATAAAACGCGACCAGGCCCCCCTCCCCGTATCCGAACACGCCGACCGGAAGGTCGTCGGAACACAGTGCGTCGACTGCAGCCAGGACCTTCTGAATTTCGTACCCAATGACGTGACGGCCCAATTCATACGCCGCGCGGTAGATGAACTCCCGGTGCGGCTGGTTGGTCATGCCGATATCGGGATGTCCCGAGTGGTCGCACCGGCGGTCCATCAGGAGAGGAACAAGAACGCGGCATCCGTTATCGGCCAGCCGTCGGGCAACGTGTGAGGAGGCCGGAACGCCTGGTTGCAAGCCGCTGAATTGCTCCGGTGTGAAGTCACAGTCCGGGAGGGCAATTACGTTGGCAACCGGCGGCCTGTCGGGCTGCAGCAACAGGCCCTCGCCGTCGACGCCTTTGAGCGCGGGCCAGTTGACTTCAAAGATCCGACAGCCCAGACCGGAAGCCACTTCGGCCGGACCGTCAATGGGTGAAACGATCCGGATGGTTCCGCTTTCGCGGGAATCGAAAAGGCCCAGCGTGTCCGAGAGGCACTGCCGTAGCGCTTCGTCCGAAGCCGCCGCTCGTTTGGAATCGCGGCGGCTTCGCGCGGACCGTGTCGCACGCGTGAGGTAACGATCGATACCTGCGACCATGGCGGCAGCCAGGTCGCCCTCAACGTCGAGCCGGCTGGTTCCCGGCAGTACGCTTTGGGTTGACAAATGATACCTCCCGGAATCTCAGGATACCGGATCGAAGTGGAATCCAGTAAGTCGACGCCTGCTCACGCAATAGCTCCGTTGCATTCTCACCCGTGATGATTTCTGAAATTCGCGATTCCGATTCTTCCACAAGCTAAGCCATCGCGACCGGAATATCAACACACATCGGCCGTTCAGGGCAGAATCTCGTGAAGTTCGTCGCTTTCTACGGTGATCTGTGAGCTTCCGTTCTCCGTAATCACGAAGACATCCTCCCACAGCATCTGAACGCCTGCCGCGGACAATCCGGGCTCGGCACTGAGGACCATCCCCGGCGCCAGCGGCGTATGATCGTCAGGATGAATGCTCGGCGGTTCGGTAATCAACATGCCCTGCCCGTGGCCCAAACGGGAAGGGCCGAATCGCTCCAACCCTTTTGACCGAAAACAGGCTTTGTCGATCGCTTCGTTTCCGACCTGATAGACCTCGGAACACGGCATCCCTGGGCGCAGGACCGATGCCATTCTTCGGTTCACCTCCAGAAGCGCGTCGTACAGGCGTCTCAACGCGTCCGTCGCCGTGCCCAGAACGCCCCACCGCGTATAGTCGATCGTATACATTCCCATGCGGGCGCCCGTATCCACACCCACAACCTGGCCGGATTCCAGCGGCCTGTCGTAAGCGAACGGGTTCCGTGATCCCGGGATGCCCACAAGCAGCATGACGAACGACGTCCCGTCGCCGCCTGCTTCCAGAATCAGCCGGCGCAAGAGGCGGACGGTCTCACGCTCCGTCATCCCCGGTCGAATCATCCCGAACAGCCTCTGGCGGGCTCTTGCCGTCACGTCTCCCGCGCGATGGATATACGCGATTTCTTCCTTCGACTTCACCATCCGCAATCTCACGATGACATCCGCGGCGTCCACGAAAGCGACGTCGGGCAACGCAGACGTCAGGTCTTGATACGCGCCCGGCGGCATTCCCATCCGCTGCTCCATCCCCAGTTCTGCTCCCACAGACCCCCCGGCCGTCCCCGCATCCCTAAGCGCCTGGATTACGACGTCATGGGGAAACGCGAACAGATTCGTATATCCTCGAACGTCCGTCACGTACGATCCCAGCACAAGGTTGTCCTGCCCCTGCGTCACGACGATCGGCTCTCCCGCAAGGGGCAGGATGAAGACCGACGGCCGGGTCAGAGAGGCGTGCAACGCGGCGCTCGCCGCCGTGCCGGCGAAATACTGAAAGTTCTCCTCGCCGGTGACGAACAGTGCGTCCATCCCGCGCCGGTCCATCTCCTCACGTGCGAGGGCATACCGCCGCTCCATCTCCTGCCGGGAAAACATCGCGTATTCAAGATCGACAGTTGGCATTACACCACACTCTTGGAGCCTTGAAAGGAATTAAATATTTTTCATTTTAATTTATTATTATTGTTAAATTATGAATATTTCGAATTAAATTTAATATATATGTTGACATATTGACAATATATCGGTATTTTTTCAGGACAACTATCGGAGGTGGACCGTCGTCTGCTAAAGGGTTTCGAAGGTAACTGCCTTATACGTTGATGTACACAACCCGCTCACGGCATTCCACGATATCTCTGGCGGCGGCATTCTATGAAATATATCGGAGATGGTCCCTATTGTTATGCAAATGCGATCTCAATGCTTCTGTCCTCCATTGGAGAGGACATCTCCCCCTCCCAAATCGAAGTCCTTTCGGGTGTCGGCCTTAGTGCGAATACAAGAGGAGGGGATTCCTTCTGGTTTGATAATCTGGGCACAACACCTGACATCGGGATCAGCAAGGCACTGCGAATTCTCGGATTTGATTGCATAGAAAGATCAAAACGAGAATCCGAGCCCATTCCTTTGGAAGAACTGAGCGAAGTTCTGAAACATGGTCCCGCTGTTCTCGGACCGCTCGATATGAGTCACCTCTCTTATCTGCCTTTTGATGCTCCTCTAGGCGATCACTTTGTATTTGCGTTTGGAATAAATGAGGAGGAAATACAACTGCATGATCCGGCAGGATATCCTCATGTCTCTCTACCACTGGATCACTTGAAATCGGCCTGGAAGGCGGAACGGATTGGGTATCGTCGCGGCCATTATCGCTATTGGACCGCGCCCAAACGAATTCATCATCCAACAGAAGAAGAGATCTACAACCAGGCTTTGGGATTTTTCAGATTCTGTTACCAAAAAACAGAGCGTGTAGCGCAGGATGAGAACCGAATCATCGGTCGCGATGCGATCTCTTCATTCGCCCGTAAAATAAGGAGCGGTGAAGTTTCCGATGATGAGTTCAGTCATATGGTATTCTTCCTCTTTCAACTTGGGGCGAGGCGGGCACTTGATTTCGCTGCCTTTTTTGACAGTCACAACGCAGAGTTGGCTTGCCTCAAGCGAAAACAGGCCAGGCAATTTGGTCAATGTCATACTCTTGCCGTCAGAAGAGAATACGATGACCTTGCTGACATGCTTGAGCAATTGGGTACAGTCGAGGAGGATTTTCGCATTGCTCTTTGTGAGTAGGAATAGGAGATAGAGTGAGGCGTGAATTTCCACCCAACACGCGGCGCCTATACTTGGTGTGATCGGATGGAATGGTCTCATATTCTCATTCGATCGCCAGTCTATCAATGCGCGGAAACTAAAGGTTGAGAAACGCCAATCCGACGCCGTGGCAGACTGTTGACCGTCTCAAAGATACATTCTGACCATACGTATTCCAAATCGACATCATACCAATGAGGTGGAAGTGGATTCAACGAAGGCCGCGGGCACCCAACTCATTTATCCATCGGTTGAATTGCACCCGGGTCAACATTTGCACGGGTTTGAAGTGAAAGCCGTCACACCGATTGCCGAATGGCGTGCAGTCGGCGTCGAACTCGGACACCAGCAAAGTGGCGCACGGGTATTTCACCTCTGTACAGACGATGCCGAAAACCTGTTTTCCATCAATCTGCCGACACCAACGCCCGACAATACCGGTGTGCAGCACATCCTGGAACACTGTGTGCTTGCCGGATCCTCTAAATTTTCAGTAAAAGAGTTGTTTTTTGAGATGCTTAAGACGAGTATGGCAACCAATTTGAGCGCCATTAACTGGTTCGACCACGTGTATTATTTCGGCTCAAGCTATGTCAAGAGGGATTTGTTCAATCTGTCCGAGATCTACTTTGATTCCGTGTTTCATCCGTTGTTGACAGACGAAACATTCAGGCGGGAGGGGTATCATCTAGCCCCCGTGGATCCGGATTCGCCTACGAGCGAATTAACGATAAACGGTATTGTCTACAATGAAGTCAAGCGCCTCTCCCCGGATGATCGCTTGTTTCTCAATGCAGTGTGTCGACTTCTGCCCGATACCTTTTATTCCTACAATGCCGGCGGTGATCCGGACGCCATGAGTGGGTTGACCCACGCCCAGTTGCGATCCTTTTACGAGACGTACTATCATCCCGGGAACAGCTACTTTTTCCTATACGGCGACATTCCCACGGACGCTCACCTTGAATTCCTGGCCGATAAGCTCGAAACTGTTTCCAGCAATGTGACAAGCGTCGAGTTTCTACCGCTACGACGGGAAGCAACGAACCAGCCAAGGTGGCAATTCCCCCGGACCGCAAGTGAGACTTATCCGGTCGGCGCGAATGAACCGGTCACTGAAAAGACGTACCTCTTGCTCAGTTGGCTCATTGGAGATGCAACCGACGTGGAAGATACCATTCTGTGCAAAGTCTTGAGTCTGATTCTGCTCGGCAACAATGCGGCGCCGCTCCGAAAGGCGATTATTGAATCCAAACTTGGAAAGGACCTGTTCGATTATAGATCTCTCATGGTCCCAGGAACCAACAGGACAGGCCCGCATAGCACTTTCAACATCGGCCTGACCGGAACCGAAGCGGACCGTCTACCAGCATTTACGAATTTGGTGATAGATGCATTATCACGAATCGCCGACGAGGAGATAGAAGAAGAGAGGATAGAGGCGGCGTTCCGCCAGGCGAGATATCATTTCCAGGAAGTCAAGGCTAAGTTTCCAGCAGATATAATGTCACGGGTCGTACAGACGTGGATATATGGAAAGGATCCAACGACATCCTTGAAGACGGGATCGCACCTTCATGCCATCCATAGACGCTGGAAACGAAGGCCGACGATTTTCAATGATCTGATTCGTAAGCGATTGCTGGAAAACCCGCATCGTCTGACGACTGTACTATCCCCTGACCCCTGCATGCAGGAGCGACTCGATGCTGATCTGAATCAACGCTTGAAAGCGATACGCGCCAGACTCACCGACCGGCAAGTCCGAACGATCGCCGAGGATGCCGCCGAACTCGAACGCCTCAACAGTGAACCCAATTCAACGGAAGCGTTGGAGACATTGCCGCAACTCAACATTGCCGATTTGCCCCCGAAACCGAATCGCCTCCCCACACAGATTGAAAGGGTAAGGGACAATGTCCTGCTACGCAGCGATGTCTTTTCCAATGGCGTCAACTATCTGGTACTGAATTTCGACCTTAACGGTTTACCACAACACCTCTGGGCAATTCTTCCGAGGTACATAGATGCGATTTCCAAGCTCGGTGCCGCCACACAGAATTTCGAAAAGATCTCGAAGCGCATCGCCATGGCGACCGGCGGGCTTGAATGTGTCTCCGAGTTCAGTACGCACGCAGGTGACGCAGACCGTCCATTGTGGAGTGTGAATTTTCGTTTAAACGCGCTTGACGACACAATTGAAGATGCTCTGGATGTGTTGCAGGATCTCCTTTTCGCTCTGAATCCGCGGGACAGGAAACGTCTCTATGACGTCCTCAGTCAAGCCGTGGCGGCAAACCGTCGATTCATGGTTCACGGAAGTGAATGGTATGGATCAAGAACCGCAATATACCATGCTGGCCGGGGGCTTTCTCCACAGGCGCATCTCTCGGAGGTTGTCTTTGGGATTCCGCAGCTGCGCACGAGTGAAATGCTGCTGAACCGTTTCGATGAGGAACACGAGGATCTGATGGAATGCATTGAAGAGATTCGCGATTTCCTCCTCGTGCGTGGACGTCTTACGGCCAGTTTCACCGGTACCGATGTAGGCTTCGATATATTTCAAGAGAGACTGGCTGAATGGATTGGCAACATGCCCGAGGTACCCATTTCTCCAGGGCCGACTGGATTCAAGCCGCTCGAGACACCGCCGCGTGAAGGGTTGGCGGCACCGGTTCAGGTTGCGTACTGCACGAACATGATTCCAGCACCACACTATTCTCATCCTGACTCAACACTCCTGACTATTGGCGCACACATCATACAATTCGACTACATACTTAGCGAAATCCGTTTGAAAGGCAATGCTTATGGTGCAGGTTTCGTCTATAAGCCGTTTGACGCCAGCCTTTGCCAGGGATCGTTCGCCGATCCGCACATTGCACGCACGCTTGAGATTTTCGCTCAGACCAGCGATTACGTCAGACAGGTGGACTGGAGCCGGGCAGATATTGACCGTGCGATAATCGCCACCGCCAAAGAGTACGTAAAGCCGATTCGCCCGAGTCAGGCCACAAGCGATGCACTCCGTTGTCACATCGCGGGGGAAACAAGCGAATTGCGAGAAGATCGATACGCACAACTCCGTAGCGCAACACCACGTGAGGTGAAACGGGCACTTCTCGAGTTCCTTGAGGAATACCAGGATGAGGGAGCGATTTGCGTTGTCGCGAGCCGTGAGAAATTGGAAGCCGAGAATCGTAAGATGAAGCAGCCCCTTGCCATTGAAGATATTTTAACGTAAAACCGCGTTGTGAATCGGAAGAGGCTCGACTTCCTCCAAGAAAAAGGAGAAACCCAACCGTGCGGAAAGTATTGGAAGGATGTCCGACGTGCGGCGGCGAACTGACGATATCGGGATTGCAGTGTCACGCCTGCCACACCAGAATCGAGAGTCAGTATTCAACGTGTCCTTTCTGTCGTCTGCGGCAGCAAAGCCTCGACTTTATCGAGATTTTCGTCAAGAACCGGGGCAACATCAAAGAAATGGAACGCGAACTGGGAATCTCCTATCCCACGGTGCGCAACCGGTTGAATGCGGTCATCGCCGAGCTTGGCTACGAAGTGGGGGCGGAGCCGGCCGCGCCGGACGATCGGGCGGAAAAACGCGGCGAAATTCTGAAACAGCTCAGCAAAGGGGAGATATCCGCGACGGAAGCGGCCGAACTGATAAAGCAACTGGGGAGGAAATAGCGATGACTACGGAAAGACTGGAAATTCTCAAAATGCTCTCCGAGGGGAAAATCAACCCTGAAGAGGCCGAGTTGTTATTGGCAGCGCTCGACGAGCCGTCCGGCCCGGAAGGGCACACTGAAACCGAGGACGCCCGGCGCGAGAAGAGCGATAGGCCCTTTGACAGATTCACGGAGGTCTTCAGCGAAGTCGGGAAAGAGATCGAGAGCGAGGTGGCCAAAGCGATGGACTCGGTCCGCTGGAAGGACATCGGGAAGATGGTGAACGAGGCGGTCGATCAGGCGACCTCCTCCGTCGCCGATACATCCGATGCATGGGAAAGAGGCGCGGGACGAAGCCGGGCGGGGAAACAGCAGGAATGGACGTTCGACGCGGCCGGCATTGCGACGATCGACGCCAGGACCGTAAACGGTTCGATCTCCGTCAAAAGCATTGATGGCGACAGGATCGTCGTCCGCGCCTGGAAAGCGGTTCACGGACAACACGACGTGAGAGAAGCGTTCGACCGCGAAGTCGAGGTGCGCACCGAACAGGTGGGCGATATACTCCGCGTCTTCGCCGACCATCCCAGACCGCCCGGCGGCGTGAGTCTGGCCGTTCACTACGAAATCGAAACACCGCGCGCCATGTCTGTGCGCCTGCGCACCGTGAACGGCAAGATCAGCGTCCAGGGAATCGACGGCGCGATGGATGCCGAGAGCGTCAACGGCGTCGTGGCATTGGAGGGCGATACCGGTCCCTTCAAGGCACAGACCGTCAACGGGAAGATTCGGGCGGAAATCGGACGACTCCTCAATGCCGCGACCTTCCTAACCACCAATGGAGCGATTGACCTGGCCGTGGACCAATGCGCGGCTTCGGCCACCGCCAGGACCAACAATGGCGCGGTCAGAATGACACTTGATTCGAATTTCTCAGGTAATATCGACGCCAAAACGAACAATGGGCGCGTCCGATGCGATTTTCCCGTCGCAACCGAGCGCCAATCGAGAAAACGTCTCAAGGGCGTCATCGGCAGCGGTAGCGACGTTGTTGTGAAGCTGCGGAGCATGAACGGAAGCATACATCTGAAACATGGAGAGCGTACACAGTAAAGACACGCTCGATGTACATGTCAATATCATCGGCAGTCTTTGCAGCCTTTTTTGGGATTTCTTGCCACACTTGGCTCATTCCCGCTATTTCTGCTTGCTGATAATGGCAACAAACGCTTCCAGAGCCGCGTTCTCTTCAGTCGTTAGTTCCGCTGTCGAATCCGCTGGCGTTGCATAGCGAACTGACCCTTCTGACAGCCGTGCATTCTTCTGATCGGTCAATCCAGCCAACTCCAGGAAACCGGTTCGTGGCATTTGGAAGTAGTTGGCAAGTTGATAGGTCGTCCGAAGCGCAGGTCTATAGTGCATGTCGCTTTCAATTCCGACAAGTTCCGTTAGAGTCACGTCCGCGTCCGTGGCAAGCTGCTCAAGGCTGATCCTTCGCTGCCTGCGCATAAGGTTGATAAGACGACCGAAGAAAATGCTCGATTCGTCGTCTCTTTCGACTCCAGGCAAAGTATCGCCGTCAAACATTGGATCGATCGCAACGCGACCGGCCCCAATTTCGGCGTCTCCCTCAAGCTGGGCCAAGCGCATACACCACTCCTTACTGATTCTTAACTTCATAGCTACCCCCCTTATTGACAAAGGCCTGGGCCTGTTCGGGCGTCATCTCGAAGTAATGCAGACCCTCATAGTCGAGATCGGTCCCTAGATCGGTCATGCCACAGGTTTTGGCATAAAAGCGTGTCGCCTGGGGCAGCGAATGGAGCCCGATGCGCCCGCGGAACTCCAGATCATCGCTCAGGGCGACGGCAGCCCGGATGAGAATACTACCTACGCCACGGTATCGTGGCGGGGTGAACAACTCGGGGCGGTTCCAGGGCGCGTTCTCAACGAACTTCACGTACACGAGATGCCGACCATTCTGGACGTCGATCCGACATCTGTGCGTTGCCGTGTCAACAATCATCAAGCCCTGTGTCAGCCCATCGCAGACAAGGGCAAACCCGGACTCGCCAGCAGCCCCTGAAGCGCATTTGCCTTGTTGCGCCAATTCCAATGGCGACTTTGAGGCCAATGCAGCCTCACGACCCCGTCACGCTTCAGGCGCTGTATCGCGTTGAACAGCGCCGGCAACCACTCGCCCTCCCAATCTGCAAGGTGTTGTTCCGTAATGGCGTGCGTGAGTTCGGCTGCTTCTGATTCACCCGTCGACACGTTCAAGAGATGGACAACCGAAACCGGAACCGTCATACCAACATGACCTCGGCCTTCTTTTCGGTTTGTTCATCCTCGAAGAAAAGCTTTTCGCCACACTCAAGCCTTGCTTCAATCAACTGATATATACGCAGCGCCTGACGCAAAAGTGCTGTCTTGCTTACGTCCTTCTTCTCGCTCAGCGCCTCCAGCACCCCCATCTCAGCGTCTGTGAGGTTGAGTGTCATCGTCCTCTTAGTACTCATCAATCCATCCCCCTTTTGGCCGACAGAACATTGTACAAAGCATAATAATTAAATATCGGCTATTTGTCAAATGAAAATTATATAATTTATAATCCTTTAATAGCTATTTTTTAGCTGTATATTGCATATACTTGCGGCAGTCGCGGTGATTTGACTAATGATATTTCGTCCGCGAGAACATCAATTCGAACACCGGATCGAGATCTGTGAAGGTTACTGCTAAGAAGCTGTTTTAAAATTACCGGTGAGTTCCCGAGCGCGAGCGAAAAAGTGGCGGTCAAGGCGGGAAAACCCGCCTAAGAGAGGCGAGGGGCGCGCAGCCTCGATACATTGGATACGGGCGGGTTTGACCAACGCCGACCGGCTCTTTTGCAGGCGCGCGAAGACCGCTGGGAATCTTAAGACAGCTTCTAAGGAGGTTTGCCAACGAATGGGCGTGATAACGACAACAGATCCTCCCGGAGCACCCATCTGATGCAATGAAACGTGCGACCTCAGAATCGTCCCGTCGCCGACCGAAGCACCGATTGAAGCCGAGGCTCCGGTATTGTGAAACCGGCTCTTTTCCAAATTTACTCTTTACGCAACCCCTGTTTCTGTTTATATTCGCCCGGTCTTTGCAGCGGCAGAACGAAACTGTGAATATACGAGCAAAGGAGCAGGAGATGGCGTTGGAGTTGTTCACCCGAGTTTTCGACGTTGAGAAGATCAGGCTTTCCGGAACGGAGGAATACATCGTCCGCGGCGGTCGGGACCTTTTCGAAAAGCTGCCCCAGGCCCTCGAAGGCATCCGCCAGATCGGCGTCATCGGCTGGGGCTCGCAGGGTCCCGCGCAGGCGCTGAACCTCAGGGAATCCCTCCAGGACAGCTCGATTACCGTCAAAGTGGGTTTGAGAGAGGGATCGGGTTCCATGGACGAAGCCCGGGCGGCCGGTTTTACAGAAGAAAACGGAACGCTCGGCGAAATGTACTCGGTCATCTCCGAATCCGACCTGGTCCTGCTGCTCATCTCCGACGCCGCGCAGGCCGAGAACCACGAACGCATCTTCGATGCCCTCAAACCCGGCGCCACCCTGGGCCTTTCACACGGGTTCCTTCTAGGTTACCTGAAAACCGTGGGTGCCCCGTTTCCGCCGAACGTCAACGTCATCGCCGTGTGCCCCAAAGGCATGGGCCCGTCGGTACGACGCCTCTACGAACAGGGCCGGGAAGTCAACGGCGCGGGCATCAACGCGAGCATCGCCATACAGCAGGATATCGACGACAGGGCTACCGACTACGCCCTGGGCTGGTCCATCGCCCTCGGGGCGCCGTTCACGTTCCAGACCACGCTGGACAAGGAATACCTTTCGGATATCTACGGCGAGCGAGGCATCCTGCTCGGCGCCGTACACGGCATCGTCGAGAGCCTCTACCGGCGGTTCGTTTCACAGGGACTTGCCGAGGAAGACGCCTTCGTCCAATCCTGCGAGTCCATTACGGGCCCCATTTCCAGGTGCATCTCCCACCACGGGATCCTGCGTCTGTACGAAGACCTGGACGACGACGGCAGGGCCGAATTTCGAAGGGCCTACTGCGCGGCCTACCGGCCCGCACGGGAAATCCTACTCGAAATCTACGACGACGTGGCCAACGGGAACGAGATCCGCAGCGTCTACGCCGCCCACAAGAGAGGCTTCCCCATCGGCGAGATCGACGGCACCCGGATGTGGGAGGTCGGCAAAGAGGTCCGCGACAGGCGCGTGGAAGACGAGATTCCCATCAACGCATTTACCGCGGGGGTCTACTGCGCCACGATGATCGCCCAGGTGGACATTCTGGCCGACAAGGGGCACACCTATTCCGAGATCTGCAACGAATCCGTCATCGAATGCGTGGACTCCCTCAACCCATACATGCATTTCAAGGGCGTCTCGCACATGATCGACAACTGTTCCACCACCGCCCGGCTGGGCGCCAGAAAGTGGGCGCCGCGTTTCGACTACAACCTCACCCAGCAGGCATACGTCGCCATCGACGTCGGCGAAGCCCTTGACGATGGTATTTTCGACCGGTTCCTGGTCCACGAGGTCCACGATTCGCTGGCAACCTGCGCCGAACTGCGCCCCTCCGTGGACATTTCCCTGGTGGAATAGCCGGGATATCTTCCCTGCGCACACGATGCCGAGACATCAGCGGGGTTTCCGTCAAGGCCTCATCTCACCAGGCGTCTGAACAGGTCCTCGCGCATCTCGCAATGCAGCAACGCATCCAGCCGCCGGTTCTCCAATCCATCCCGGATCACCGCGAAACTCTCCCTCACCACCGCTTCGGTGTGGTCCAGCGCCGCATCGTCGTGCGCGCAGTTGAAGAAGAAGCCCGTGGACAGGATCAGGCCTCGTTTAGCGTTCTCCTGAATGAAGAGCGTTGTCACCTTCCTGGCGGCATCGGGATCGTCAACTTGAAAGCGGATGCCCGGGTGGGCGGCAACGCCGACGCATTCGGCGTCCACGCCTACATCACCCGCCGCCCGGTTGATCCTCTCCTTGAACGATGCCCCGATCCGTTCGAAATGGCTCACGGCGTCCCGCCGTTCCAGCTCCTTCACCGTCGTCAGCGCGGCCACGGTCCCGATCGGATCGTCCCAATAGGCGCTCGAAATAAACATCCGCGAAACCGGCTCCATCACCTCCCGGCTGCCTACCACGGCGGCCATCGGATACCCGTTTGAGATCGCTTTGGCAAACACGGACATGTCGGGCACCACGCCCGTGTATTCCTGTACCCCGCCCAATGCGATCCGGAAACCGCAGGACACTTCGTCGAAGATAAGTACCACGCCGTACTTCGTCGCCAGCGCGCGCACCCCCTCCAGATATCCCGGCGGCGGCAACTCGGTGCGCATGGGCTCCATGATGATGCAGGCGACCTCGTTCCGGTTCGCTTTCAACAGGTCCTCCAGCATCTGCAAATCGCCGTACTCGAACGGTATCGTCGTTCCTTCCAGCACTCCCGGCACGCCGATCGGCTCGATTCCCGGCCTGAGGTGACCGTCGAGCCGCTCCTCGCCCAGATTCGCGGCCAGGTACCAGTCGTGCCAGCCGTGGTAACCGCAGAACAGCACCCTGTCCTTCCCCGTAACCCCCCGCGCAATTCTTACCGCCACAGTGCAGGCCTCTCCCCCGCCCTTCGCGTAACGCACCATCTCCGCCGAGGGTATCAGGCGGACCAGCTCTTCCGCCAGTTCCACGGCGCTTTCGTGCACGATGCTGCAGACGCCGCCCTGTTCGATCTGCCGGCGGACGGCCGCGTCGACCACCTCATCCGCATAACCCAGAATGATCGGGCCCACGCCGCTCATCCAGTCGACGTACTCGTTCCCGTCGACGTCCCATATCCGGCAACCTTTGGCCTTCGCGGCATAAACCGGGCTCACGCCCAGCGCCGCCTGCGTGGGACGGCGGCTGAGCAACTGCGTCACGCCCGGTATCACCGCCTGAGCGCGTTCATACACCGCCATCGAACGTGCTACCGAATGGCCAGCGGGCGTTGGTTTCGTTTCGTTCATCTCCGGCCCTCCCGAACGTGCGTTAAGGCGGGACCCACCCAGGCCGCCCGTCTACCACGCGGTCCATCCACCGTCAATGGTCATGTTCTGCCCGGTCATGTAGCTGCTTGCATCGCTGGCGAGGAACACAATCGCCCCCTTCAGCTCGTGCGGCTCGCCCATCCGCCCCATCGGACTCTTCGTACACAGCCGGTCCACCATTTCGTCGGGCGCCGTGCCCATGTTGGGAAAGGGCCCCGGACTCAGACAGTTCACCCTCACCCGGTCCGCCGCCCAGTAGACCGCCAGGTGCCGCGTCACGTGGATGATCCCGCCTTTCAGCGCGTGGTAGGCCGCGGGGCTGGCCGGACACACTCCCGCATACGCATCCGGATAGGACGCCACCTGCCCGTACATGGACCCGAGCATGACAACGCTCGCGGGCGCGCCGCGTTCCACGGCGTCGTTGCGCACCAGCCGGGCAAGCGTGAAATATCCGGCCACGTTCCCCTGTTGCCACGCGAACTGCTCGTGTGTCACGTCCGTCCAGTCGTTCAGCACGCCCTCGTTCCCGTTGTTGACCAGAACGTCGATCTGTCCGGCTGCTTCCACCGCATCGGCAAAACCGGCCTCGATGGACCCGCCATCCATATGGTCCAGCCGCACGCCCACGTGCGCGGCGTCGCCGGGCAGCTTCGCGACCGCCGCCTCGGCGCGGCTGCGTTCCCTGCTGCTGATGACGACTCTGGCCCCCGCCTCGGCCAGCGCCGTGGCGAACGCCGTTCCCAGAAATCCGGTACCTCCGGTCACCAGCGCCACCTTTCCACTCAGGTCGAATAATCTCTGCACCGTCGGTTCGCTTGCCGCCATTTTCTTCTCCTTGATTTCAAACGACACGAAGGTTGTCGCTTCCGGTGATCTTGTGCCGGTGTTCAATCTCCACCTGACAACGGAATGATCGGCAGGACAATGTGGGAAGGCCGCTCGAGGTCCATGTAAACCGTGTTTCGGGCAACAACAGAGTGCGTATGCCGTCCCACGGGTTCGCCGGTATTCGGATTCACGTCGAACCGGGGGAAATTGCTGCTGGAGATATCCACGCGGATCCGGTGGCCGCGCACGAACAGATTGCTGGTTGGCGTCAGATCGATCCTGACGGAATACACCTCGCCGGGAACCATCATCTCGGGTTGCTTCCACCCGTTCCGATAGCGCGTGCGGATGACGGAGTCCACCATATTCATGTGATAGCCACCCGGGTAGTCTTCGCTGGAAGGGTAGACGTCGATCAGCTTGGCCGTGAAATCCGTGTCCACCGCGGTCGAAGAGATCCAGAGATTCACGGATAGCGGGCCGGTGACTTCTACGTCCTCCAACAGTGGCTTCGTCTGGAAGACGAGAACGTCATCCCGGGACGCGAGCGTCGGGTAAGGCGGCCGTGCGCCGACGATGCCCGGCGCCTCCTGCTGGTGGGCGGCTCCGTCCAGCACGATGCTGCGCATCCGGGCCCTCGGGGGCGTGTACCGCTCCACCATCCCCTCGCCCAGCGGCGCCATTTCGTAGAAGCCGGTCACGTTTCCGGCAATGGTGGGCACCGGGTGTTCCGGATCGTGAGCGTAGCTGGCCGGAGCGCCATCCTTAGGCGTGGTCTCCGGACCGAGGGCGCCACCGGGGTGAAAATAGTACGGCGTGTATCTGGTGCGGGCAAGCGGCCATTCCCGCTCGGACCGCCACGAGCCGCCGTGGTTGAGACGGCCGGCGCCGTTCCGCCGGCCATCGCCCCCTCCCATCACGAAGATACGAACCGGTGGATCATCTTCCACGTCGTTGCGGATACCCTTCAACCAGCGGTCGAACCAGCGCAGGCGCACACGGTTGTACACATTGTCGCCCCATGCCGAGTCGGGTCCGAAATCCACGTCGCCGGCGAACGAGTCGCCCTCGCCTCGTATGCCTCCGTGGTTCCACGGACCCATCAGCAGCCGCTGGGGCGTCGTGTTCTGTTTCGACATCGCCGCGAAATAGTTCGTCGTCGCACCGGCGAACGGGTCGTACCAACCCCCGCTGAAGACCGAAGGAATATCGCCGTGGCGGTCGAAATAGCGCTCCTGGTCGCAGCAGTCCTGCCGCCAGAATTCGTCGTACTCGCCGCGGTGGTAGTAATTGAACAGCACCCGTTCCAGATTCGGCACCAGGGCCAGGGGCGTGTCCCCCGGCTTGAACGGCGTGGCATGGACCAGTTCCCTCATCCGCTCCATGGCCTCCACGAACGCGCGCTGCGCGGCCGGGTCGTCCCTGATCTCCTGCGCGTCGTGCCCGTGCAGAAACAACGCGCCGAACATATGCAGCGCCATCGCGCCGCCCTCGCGCGAGCAATGCGCGTACATATTGGTGGGCCCCACGTCCTGCCACATCGCCGCGAGATTCGGCGGCCGGTACAGCGCCATCACCGCCTGGACGATGGCGCCGTGCGAACTGCCCACTGTCCCCACCCTCCCGTTGGACCAGGCCTGTTCCACAATCCAGGACACCGTGTCGTATCCGTCCCTGCCCTCGCCGGGATTGGCCGTATGGAAGTACTGCCCCGTGCCCTCGGAACGGTGCCGCCCCCTCAGGTCCTGAATCACCGCCACGTATCCCCTCCGGGCGAAAAACATCCCGATCGGCTCCACCCACATCTGAGGACTGCTCTTGTCATAGGACGTTCGCCCCAGAATGGCCGGGAATCTGCCGGGCGCGGGATCTCCGTCGACGGCGGGGCGGTAGACGTCCGTCGCCAGCCGCACGCCGTCGCGCATGGGCACCATGACGTCGGTGGCAATGACGACGCCGTATTCCGGTTCCCGGTTCATGTTGCTTCGGTTCCTCCCATTGACGTGAACCCTGACGTTTTATTGTGCCGGAATTCCGTTTCCGGCGACGATGGCCGGTACGCCAGAGTCATACCTGACCTCCACGTAGTCAGCCGTTTCGACCAGATCGAGTGCGGTACCGCCGACGTGCGCGGTCTTGCCGTTGCACATCGCGACGGACAATAATCCGCCGTCGCGCCCGTGTCGAACCATGCACAGTTCGCCGTCGGTCCGGATGTCCGTGTCCTCCTGGAGCATCCACCTGCCTTGCCGCCCGATGTCTTCCGCGTCTATGGCCAGGACCACGTCCCGCCGTCCATCGGCGAGCTCGATTTCCACGGCCGTGTCCGAGTCCGAAGGGGCCCGGCCATCTTGGCGCTCCAGCGAAAGACGTCGTACTCCGATGATGGCCGGCTGACCCTCATAGGGTTCGATGACACCGACGAACGTGGACGCCAGCGGACCCGCATCCGATTGCCGCCGCACCATCACCCTCGGGATCCACGCCGTCTCATTGCCGCCATAGCCGCGCAGCGCAACCCAGGCCTCGGCCGTAGAGGCCTGCGCGCCTTCCGTCAGGTCGGTATACCGCAGATGGATGTCACGGTCGGCGTTCAGATATCCGTACCGGTCCTCCACCTTCCAGTCCACGTGCCAGCCAGGAGCAGGTTGTTCATCGCTATTGAAATTTCGCATCTGCGTTTCGTATCCGTATTCCGCGGACGGCGCCAGCGCGAGCCCCCGTGTTGAAATCTTCCCGAAATGACTGTGCATGAACTTCGCGTGGTCTCGCCCGCCCGCAACGCGGAATACATCCAGAACGTAGCTGCTCCTGTCCGAAGTGTCGACCATCGCCACGGTCCGTTCATAGCGCGATATCCCGTACAGCGCCGAACCGTTCGCCCGGATCGCCCGGAACCGCTCGCCGTCCGCCCACAACGTGGACTCGCCATCCGCGGGCCGCTCCTGGTCCTTGCCGTCCACGACCACGGTGTTGTGGCCGGCGGTACTCACGTACCAGTGAAACTTCGGCCCGCTCCACCCACCGTAGTGTACCGGTGGGTAACCGAAATCCGGCATCAGGTCCAGGCCCATTGCGAAGAGCCCGAGGTTCATCCCGTCGGCGTGCCCGTGAGGTCCGCCGGAGTCGTAGTCCAGCCACGCGGCGCGGCGGCCGTCGCCCCGGCCCGAACGCAGCACGGCCAGACGCCACTCCGTCTTGTTGGCGCTGGCCTGCTCGATCTCCTTCCCGCGGGCGTCGATGACTGCCTGCACCCCGGTCTGAAATGCTTCCGGATCTTCCGAAAACAGGTCGTACGGCAACCCTTCAACCGTACTTCCGTTGGCCTGGAATAAAGCCTGGACGTAGGCCGCATCGCCCGTTTCCCGGTACAGATGCCACAGAAAAGCGTACATCGACGGCTCCAGACCGGAATCCCGGGAAAAGGCGACCCCCACGTAGTTTTCCACCTTCCCCGCGTAGGCGCCCGTGTCGCCCGCCTGGGGATAGTACTGTTGCAGACACCACGTATCGATGTGAAACCGATACGTCTGCCGTAGCTTCGGGTGCCTTGTCAGCATGTCGCCCAGAAAACCGGGGTCGACCCTGCTGAACCGCGCCAGAAACTGCGCCAGGCTCTGTATCACCCCTGAACAGTAGCCCGCGAGGCCCTTTTCCCCCGTCACGCCGTCCACCGCCGTGGCGCGTTCCATCATCTCGGCGATCAATCCGTATACCTTCTCCCGGTTTCCCTCCCAGTCGAGGACCGAGTGAATCGTGATCAACGCGATTTCCTTGCGGGGATAGTTGGACCGGATCCGATCGTGATTTACGACCGTATCCTGGAGGATACCCTCCTCGATATGCCGCATTACGTCAGCCGGCGACGCCTTGCTCGTCTCAATGCAGTACTGCGCGGCCTTGCCGCTCAGGAATTCCGCCAGCGCTTCATCTTTCCCTAACGCCTCCCGGACCTGATCGTACGCCTGCGCGAGTAATCGGGCCTCCTCGCACGCGTCGTGCCAGGTGGACACGTACCCGGCGTGCGCGGGCCCTTCGTACATCATTGCCTGATCTTTGAAATTGAACGTCGTGTACAGGTCCGCCACCCTGTCGAGCAGCACGCCCGCCTTGTGGGCATACACCTGATCCCCGGTTGCCGCATAGGCCTCGGCGAGCGTCTTGATGCCGCCGTGTACGACCTGCTTCCATTGTCCGTAGACCAGGTACGTCCCAACGAACCACCATGTATTCTCTCCTTCGCGGTACCCCTCGCCGTCGTCCACCCCGAACAGGTGCAACGGATCCGCAGGATCGGGATGCTCCGCATTGAACAACAGCGAGCGGTTGGCAAGGCGGTGCTGAAACACCCCGCGTTCATCCAGACCGGAGCGGTAAAACGCATGGAAGTCGTTCTTGGGAAACAGCTCTTCGCAGTGCGGGCATCGAAGCTTCCAGGGGAGGCGCAGCGCCTGGATACGCCAGTTGTACATGGGCACGCCCTCCCCGCATGCCGGGCAGTGTCCGTTCGACCAGACCATCCAGGATCTCCTGATGGTACTGCCGAACATCAGGTCCCACAGCTCGTCGTCCGAAAACGCCACCCACGGCTGAGCCGCCTCGACGATTCTGTCCCTCGCCCGCTTCGCCCACGCGTGGTTCTCCGCGTTGCGCTTCGCCTTTTCAATCAACTCCGCCGGATAGAACAAGCTGCCCTTGCTCACGGCCGTCCTCCTCATTGTGTCGCGGCGACGGAACAATCCTGCTTGATCGGCCCGCCACATCCACCTATTTTCGCTAAGCGAGATAACCCTCGATTATCCACGGACCAGGAAACGGATCCATGCTGGTTGCCTCACAGGACTTCCGCTGGCACGATCGCGGTGATGGAGGCGTCTACGTCTTCGGAGAGGACGGCTACCTCACGATCGACGGTTCACGCGGCCGCGCGCGCTGTTCCCGGCGAATCGAAAACCCCATCCGGCGCACGGAGGATGCGATCGCGCTGAAACTCCGGGTGGCCCTCGGAAAATGCTACCACATCCTCTTCTACGGCGCGGACAACCGGATTGCGCTGGATTGCCGGATTGACGCCGACGGTCGAATCCAGCTTAACGGAGAACGGGGAACCGTCGACGCCGGAGCGTCCCTGACCTTTCACTACGGCAGACCCTACACCGATCCGGCCATACGCCCACCCTATGTCGTGCCGT
The DNA here is from genome assembly GCA_028874335.1 of Gemmatimonadota bacterium. GTDB lineage: Bacteria > Latescibacterota > UBA2968 > UBA2968 > JAAXHE01. The sequence goes on from JAPPJY010000016.1 coordinate 176,165, forward strand.
CCGACGAACATTGCCTGACCCTTTCGGGATTCGATCTCGAAACGGGCACATTCAAGTTCACCCTCGACAATAGCGACCCCGTCGAGATTTCCGGTTGCATTGGTCAGAACATTGACGAAATCCGAACGATCGAACTTGCCACGGAGATTGTTGAACCGGGCAGCCTCATCCGACTGAAGGAGTACGCCGAGTACAGCAGCGGTTCCTCTGTCTACAGGGAGACCTTTCCGCTGCACTGGGAGCCGGTCGCTCCGCCGCCGGACGGCATGCCGGACGACAACGTCTGCGAGACGCTCATGCGCCCGGTGGATTACCGGTGGCTCGAGACGACCACAAGATACGGATATGTCAAGGTCCGCATCCCGCCGCTGGAGGCGGGCGCCGTGGAATTCGAAATGAAGCCGTCCGACGCGGAGCTGGAGTCCTGCCTCATCCTGGAGGAATACCAGGGCATCATCAAATACGGAAATATCCAGTTCGGGTTGCTTGGGGGCAAGATAATCATCTGCACCGCCGAAGGCATCACTGAATTCGATCAGACCGTCGAAGCCGTGAACGACAGGGTGTACACGTTCCGGGTTGAATGGGATATGCGAAGCGGAGCGGTTCGTCTGCTGATCGACGGCGAACCGATGACGCACGGAGGGTCGGACGCGTTCTCCTTCGCCAACTTTCCGAACCAAGGGATCGATACCATTACGCTCCATCCCGGAGACGTGCGGGCGAGACGCAGTTTGATGCAGAGGCGCCACGGCGTCAAGCCGCAGAGGGTATCCACGTCGATCGTACGATGGGGCTCCTTCAGGGTATACGATCTTGTTGGGAAACGAGCTGTTTCACATTGACGATACGGCCGGGCGATATCAATTCGCGCGCGATCGTCCGGCACGAGGTTTTTGGAACCTGCTCCCGGTGGAGTTCGTCAGCGAGGTACATGACACCATGTTTGCAATCGAACTCGTTCGCATCTGACTTCAATCATCCCGCGATTCTCTGACGAGCAGGCACGTTTATGGGAAAGATCGTATATTTTCACCGTAAATCAGATGAAGTATCCGCGCTTGACTTTCCACCGGCATTGGTTAATTTCCGTTCGATCCCCGGCGCCCAATCGTCGGACCGGACGTTGGGATCCCCGATAGTCAGACGGAATCAGCGAAGTGCCGTCCTCCTCCGTCAGGGGGATATCAAGGAGGCGCATCCGTGCACGTCGCCATAATCGGCAATGGCGTCACCGGCGTTACCGCGGCGATCAGGCTGCGGCGCAAACAGCCGGACTGGCGCATCACCCTTATTTCCGGCGAATCCAGATTCCACTATTCGCGGCCGGCCCTGATGTACGTTTTCATGGGCCATATGACCTATAACGGCACCAAGCCCTTCGAGGACGACTTCTGGTCCGTCAACCGGCTGGACCTGCGCCGTGACTGGGTCACCCGGATCGACGCTTCCGGCAAATGCCTTTCCCTCCACCGCGGCGGAGACTTTCACTTCGACAAACTGCTCATCGCCACCGGCTCGAAATCCAACAAGTTCGGATGGCCGGGACAAGACCTCAAAGGCGTTCAGGGCCTCTATTCACTCCAGGACCTTCGCACCCTGTACGATAACGCGAGGCACACGCGACACGCCGTCATCGTAGGCGGCGGCCTCATCGGCATCGAACTGGCCGAAATGCTGCATTCGCGCAACATCCACGTCACCTTTCTCGTGCGCGAACCGTCTTACTGGGGCAACATCCTCCCGATGGAAGAGTCCGGCATGATCAACGAGATCATCCGGGAACAGGGGCTTGGTCTGAGACTCCGGACCAGCCTGAAAGCAATTCTGGACGACGGGAACGGCAGGGCAGGCGGTGTTGTGACGGAAGACGGCGAGACTCTGGAATGCCAGTTTGTGGGCCTGACCGCCGGCGTGTCTCCAAATATAGACCTTGTAAGGGATTCCGATATCGAAACCGGCAGGGGGATCCTGGTCGACTACAGTTTTCAGACCAGCGTTCCGGATGTGTATGCCGCGGGCGACTGCGCCGAAATCGTCACCGGCGGCGAGCGGAATCTGTTGCAGCAGGTCTGGTACACCGGCAAGAAACAGGGTGCGGTCGCGGGCGACGTCATCGCGGGCGAAGACTGTACCTACGACCCGGGCATCTGGTTCAACTCCGCCAAATTCCTGGATCTGGAATACCAGGTGTACGGCCGCGTCAACCTCAATGTGCCAGGCGAAAAGAACCTCTACTGGCAACACCCCGCACAGCGCCAGTCCGTGCGCATCGTACACACCGAACCGGACGTGATCGGGATCAACCTCATGGGTATCCGCTACCGCCACGAAGTCTGCGAACGCTGGATTTCGGAACAACGCCCGGTCGACTTCGTGCTGGACCACCTGGCGGACGCCAACTTCGACCCCGAGTTCTTTGACAGGCACGAATCCGATATCGTACCCGCCCTCAGGGAGCAAATGTCATGATCGATACCGCCACCCTCGACTACGACTTCGACGAGGAAACTCTGGGCTTCGAGGAACCGCCCCAGCAACCCGCGCCCCCGGCATCCTGGCCGGAAAGGCTCTCGATTACGGCCGTCGCTCTCGGCTTCCTGGCCCTCATCATCGCCCTGCTCGGTCCGCTCTCCGGTACCTGGGCGGGCATCCTGCTCAGCTTCGGTCTAATCGTGCTGGGATCGTCCGCGTATTACTGGTTCGCCTACCGGAACACCGTCCCGGGGATCAAGCACGACGGCATCATGTTCGGCAGTGCGACCCATCTGGGACTCATCGGATGGGCCCTGGGTATTGTCATCACCGGATTCTACGTCGTACTCTACTGGTGGCCTGAATACCTGGAGCGCGGCGTCCGGCTGGTGGACCCTCTATCCCAGTCGCTGGCCGGGGGTCCGGCGGACCGTTGGTTCTTCTACGGATTCCTCTACACGCTTGCCATCCTCGTGTTCGGCGTCCGCATGTTCATGAAGTACCGCCACAACCGCTACCAGATCATCCGCACCGCTTCCGTGATGTTCTTCCAACTCGGTCTCGCTTTTCTCATTCCGCAGCTGCTCAAGAGCTTCAACCAGCCCGAATTCTATTTCACCTATTTCTGGCCGCTCAAATACGACTACCTCTTTCCCTCCACCGTGGCCAGCCTGACCGGCCATCCCGGCGCACTCGGCGTCTTTATGGTCTTCTGGGGCGCAGTGGCCAGCTTCATCGCCACGCCCGTGCTCACCTACTTCTACGGAAAACGCTGGTACTGCTCCTGGGTATGCGGATGCGGCGGCCTCGCCGAGACCCTGGGCGATCCCTTTCGTCAGCTTTCGAGCAAGACGACCCGCTCGTGGAGAATCGAACGGGGCATCATCTACTCTGTCCTCATCTTCATCACGGTCACCACAATCGCGCTGTGGGTCAACTCCGCCACCGAAGGCCGCGTCTTCGGCCGGCTTTCGGGGCCGCTTGCCAGCGCGTACGGATTCTACATCGGCGCCCTGTTTTCCGGCGTCATCGGCGTGGGCTTCTATCCACTGATGGGCAGCCGGGTCTGGTGCCGCTTCGGCTGCCCCATGGCCGCGATCCTGGGCATCTTCCAGCGTTTCTTCTCACGTTTCCGGATCACGACCAACGGCGGCCAGTGCATGTCCTGCGGCAATTGCTCCACCTACTGCGAAATGGGCATCGACGTCCGGGCGTACGCCCAGCGCGGCGAGAACATCGTTCGTGCTTCCTGCGTGGGATGCGGCATCTGCTCCGCCGTGTGCCCGCGCGGGGTGCTCAAGCTGGAAAACGGCCCCACGCACGCGGACCGGTACCCCGGCTCCGATCGCCCCCTGGCCGCCTTCCAGGAAGCGGTGAGCGCCGCAAAGGTGTACGAGGGAAAGAACGGGCAGGCCGCGCCGGAACCTGCCGATCCCGCCCTCCTCAGCCAGCGCAGGCCGCTCAAATCGCAGTTTACGCGGCGCCTATAATGGCGTTGAGCGTCCGGCTGGGGCGCATCGCGCCGGCGGTCAGGTCCGGATCGGGCGCGTAATAGCCGCCAAGATCCACCGGCTCACCCTGGGCGGCCAGCAGTTCCGCGCTTATCCTCTCCTCATTCTCCACGAGTTTCCCCGCGACATCCCCGAACCGCGCTTTCAACTCCGGATCGCTGTCCTGAGCGGCCAGGGCCTGTGCCCAGTACATCGCCAGATAGAATGTGCTGCCCCGGTTGTCGATCTCGTTCACCTTCCGGGAGGGCGAGCGCGAGTTCTCCAGGTATTTTGTAATGGCCCGGTCCAGCGTATCCGCGAGCACCGCGGCCTTCGCGTTGCCCGCAGTCTCGGCGACCAGGCGGAAAGAAGGTACGAGGGCGCAGTATTCGCCAAGCGAGTCCCACCTCAGGTGCCCCTCCTGTAAAAACTGCTGGACGTGCTTGGGCGCCGATCCGCCCGCGCCGGTCTCGAAGAGGCCGCCGCCGTTCATCAATCTTACGATCGACAGCATCCTCGCGCTGGTCCCGAGTTCCAGTATTGGAAACAAATCCGTGAGATAGTCGCGAAGCACGTTGCCCGTCGCCGCGATCGTATCCTCCCCCCTGCGTATCCGCTCCAGCGAAAACCGCATTGCGTCCCTTGGCTTCATCACGCGGACGTCCAGGCCCGCGGTGTCGTGTTCGGACAGGCAGGCGTTCAGCTTCCCGATTATCTCGACATCGTGCGCCCTTTGACGGTTCAGCCAGAACACCACCGGTGTTCCGGAGACCCTCGCCCGCCTCACGGCCAGCCCGACCCAGTCCCTGATCGCGGCGTCTTTCGTCTGGCACATCCGGAAGACATCCCCGGATTCAACCGACTGGTCGAGCATCACGTTTCCGGACGCGTCCACAACGCGGATCTCACCGTGCGCGTGGGCTTCGAAGGTCTTGTCGTGCGAACCGTATTCCTCGGCCTTCTGCGCCATCAGACCCACGTTGGACACGCTGCCCATCGTGGCGGGATCGAACTGCCCCCGCGCCTTCGCGTCTTCGAGAATCTCTTTGTACATCGTCGCATAGCACCGGTCCGGCACCATGGCGACGGTATCCTGCAGATCGCCGTCCCGGTTCCACATCTTCCCGCCGTCCCGAACCACATTGGGCATCGAGGCATCGATAATCACGTCGTTCGGCATGTGAAGATTCGTGATGCCGCGGTCGGAATCGACCATCGCCAGGCCGGGGCGATTGTCGTAAACGGCGGCGATATCGGCCTCGATCTCCGCCCTTTTGCCGTCGGGAAGGCGATCGAGCCGTGACAAAACGTCGGCCAGGCCGTAATTCACGTCGGCCCCGATCGCTTCCAGCGTACCGGCGTGTTTTTCCAGCGCCTCCTGAAAATAGACCGAGACACAATGGCCGAACATTATGGGATCGGAGACTTTCATCATGGTGGACTTGAGGTGCAGCGAAAGCAGCGCGCCGTCACGCTTCGCCGCATCCATCTGCTCCGAGAAGAACCGCCGGAGGGCGTTCACGTTCATCACCGCGGTGTCCACCACCTCGCCGGCTTCCAGGGATATCCCTTCCTTGAGTACGTTGACCCGACCGTCGCCTGCGACGAACTCGATTCGCACCTCGGTCGCCGCGTTGACGGTGGTTGATTTCTCGCTCTCGAAGAAGTCTCCGCCCGTCATGTGGGCGACACGCGCCCTGGACCCCGACTCCGGCCATGGCCGCATCATCCTGTGCGGATTCCTCCGGAAGAACGCCTTTACCGACGCGGCGGCCCGCCGGTCCGAGTTACCCTCGCGCAGGACGGGATTCACGGCTGAGCCGAGGATCGCGGCGAATCGGGCCTGCAACGCTCTCTCGGCGTCGGTTTGCGGCTCGTCTGGGTAGTCAGGAATGTCGTAGCCCTTGCCCTGCAGTTCCGCGATGGCCGCTTTCAGTTGCGGGACCGTCGCGCTGATGTTGGGCAGTTTAAGGATATTGGCCTCGGGTTCCCGGGTCAGGTCGCCGAGTTCACCCAGACAATCCGGAATCCGCTGCGCTTCGGCCAGATTTTCGGGGAAGTTGGCGATGATCCGACCCGCAAGAGAGATATCGCTGAGTTCGACTTCGATGCCGGACCCCCGGGTGTACGCCTGAACAACCGGCAGCAATGCGCAGGTTGCCAGCGCGGGGGCTTCGTCGATCTTTGTCCACATGATCTTGGCTGTCGCCATTTGCTGTCCTCTCCTTCCCGTGATCGAAAAACCGGGCGTGGGTCGGGTTTTGGGTTGCATCATCCGTCCACACGCAGAAATCGCAGCTCGGAATTCTCGCGTCCGAATATCAATTCGTCCTTCGCTCCGTCCGGCCGACGGACCTCCAGACGTTCACCGTCCCATCGGCACGCGGGCGCCCCTGCTTCACGCGTATCCGGCCAGATGACCGTCAGCAATTCAACTTCACGAGTCGCATCAGTGGTGGCATGCAGCGCCCCGTCGGTGAGCTGCGTCATCACGCAGTCCGGCGGTGCGACGCGGTCCAGCGTCACATCCGGCCCCGCAAAGGTCAGAGACAGTCTTGTCTTGGTTCCCCTGATTTCGCAACCCCGGTCCGAGTTGACGATCTTACCGGCCGTATGCGCCATGAACGTCACCCGGACCGGCCGGTCACTTCTTACTTCGTCCATTACGATCAGGTACCGCCCGTCGACCATGACGACGTGGCGGCGTGCCCGCCCGACATCCTCTCCGAACGATCTGTCCGCTTCCGCCGCGATCGCCAGATACCGGGACGCCTCCTCCCAATACAGAAACGTCCCCGTTCCCGGCCCCTGCGGCTTGCCGTCCACCAGCGTGGTGCTGTATCCCTCCGGCGGCGTACTGTAGTCGTGGCTGCGCCGGATCAGCGGTTCTCCTCCGGCCACCACCTGGATCGCGTTCAGGTCCCGGCTCGTATGCCCGAAACCGGAAGCGGCGTATCCGCTCTTGAACGACACGTACAGCTCGGGGTTGGGCCATTCCGAGGCGAGCGCGGCCCACCGGATCTCCTCGTAGACCCGCAGGCGCTTCAAACCCGTCATTATAGAACTCAACAACGCCGGCGCCGGCCTGTCGCCCACGTCGGTACGCTGCGCCTCGGGTTGATAGGGAATCCCGGTGGAACGCCAGATCACCGTACACCAGTCGGAACGCCTGTTTTCGCCCTCGCCGCCGTACGCGTCGGCGTACAGCGAGAAAATGGGTTCGTCATACCGGCGCGCCAGCAGATGCAGAAAAGGCGCCGCCCCGGTGTTCATGCCGTCGTTGAACCCCGCCGGGACCCCGCGCGGCGTAAAATAGATCGGAAAATACCCCGCGTCGCGCATACCCGGCAATGAGAATACGCCGTCGTCGGCGCCCGTTGCGGACTCCATCGCCGCGCCGTGCAGAATGACCCCGCGCAGAAACACCGCCCAGTAGTTGACGGATTCCGGCCAGGACCCATCAAGCGGGAACGCGCGCATCGGCGTTCCGATGTCTTCCCTGGCAATCCTGAGGACGGCTTCCGCGTCCAGCGTTTCATCCCGGAGGCATAGCGCCAGCACGGTCGCTACGCTATCCGAAATCGGCGTCAGGTTTGCAATCCTCCCCTTCCAGTAGGCCTGGTCGTTCTCCATGGACCAAAGGTACACCAGCAGCCCGTTCTCGATCAGCCGATCGTTGAAGTCCCTGCGTTCATCAGGCGGGATCAGGTCGCCCAGCCAGTCCATCGCCAGCGCGCAGTACATCGCCTTCCACATCAGGTCGGGGTCCGCACCGTATACCCTCGGGTCTCCCCAGAGCACGTGCTCCACGAGTATCCGGACCATCTTCCGGGCGAGCAACCCGTACCGGTCGTCTCCCTCGATCAGATAGACCAGGGCCGCGGCCATCATCTGGTGAGGGTCCCGCTGAAACAGCGTATCCTCCGCGTGACCCTGCATCAGCAGGTCGTCGCCGGCGAGCACGTCATCGATTGCGATCTCGCGGATCTCCGTCGCATCGGGCGTGAGGCTGCACTCCATAATTGTCCCACGCCGAAGCACCTCGTCCACCTGCGCCTTCATCGCGTCATAGTGCGGTTTCAGGCCCCCTTCCTTTGCCTGTACCCGCAACCGCTCGACGTCCCCGCGGCGCAGCAGAACACGTGGCTGCGGACTCGTACCCATGACGTTACAGGGACATTCGATGCCTGCCGTCGCGCCCATTCCGACGGGCACGAGCCGCAGCCTGTAACGTCCCCGTGGCACTTCACCGATACAGATTTCAAACGCCATCTCGTCCGAGTCCACAACGAGCCGGCCCCTGTCCAGCGTCTCGCCCGCGTCGTTCACCATCGACGCCTGCCACTGCGTACCACAGATACCTTCCCCTACCATTCGGAATCGGCCGCGGCCTCGCTGGTCGTTGCCCAGTCGCAGCGGATCGAGTCGAACCCGGCGGGGCGGAATGAACTCGCATTGCGCTTCCGCCAGCATCGCGCCGGTGTTTGGATCGGAAACTGCAACCGCGAGGCGGTATGGATACAGGAAGCCCCTGAAAGCACCGAACAGGCAGTCCAACCGCATCCGCGTTTCGCCCTCGCCGCGGGCCTGGTCCACGAAAACGGTCTCGCGTCCGCAGGGATCTGAAAGCGCGACGCGTACGTCCAGCAATTCAGTCAGCCTGCCCGCGGGTCGCAGATTCATCACCACTTCTTTCTGTGCCAGACCCTTGTCGCGCAGGCTCAGATTCTCGATGTGTAATCGCGGACTCAACACGAGGCGGCCCAATCTGTCGGCGCGAAGCGGATCGCCGACGATCGGATACCGCACCGACCGGCTCAGTGTGCTGACTTCCAGCCCCGGCCGGATGCGCGAGAGTCCGTTGACTACGAATCCGTCCGCCAACATCGCGGGCGGCGGCGTATCCGTCCAATCCGTGAACCGGGAGACGTTCAGGGGAATCTGAAGTCCGGTCCGGGGACGAACGCCGAGCAGGCTCCAGGGCGCCGTCAGAAACGCCGACCAGCCATTCTCGCCCGGATCCACGTCAAACGCCGCCCGCTCCGCGCCATCGGGTAAACGGACCGTCCCATCCGAAAGACATTCCAACTGAAGAAGCCTGTCTTGCCCCGTGACGATCGACACCACAATGCGGTCTTCCCCGTCTGTCCGCCCCTCGCAGGCCGCCGAAACCTCCAGCGCCTCTCGGGTCCAGAACGCGGAGACGCGCGTACGTCCTCGCGGCCGATCCAGAAACGGGCGGGCGGGGTCCATCATATTTCGCGTTCCCCGGCGCTTTGCGTACTCGAATCCAGTCAGCTTGGAACTTTGGCGGCTGTCCCAGATGTGCTTCGCAATCTCCATCCGGGCCAGTTCTCCCAGCGCCGTGGATTCCCGCCCCGCGGGCCACACGTCTTTCTGGTTCAGTTTGATTTCCATTGTTCGGACCAATCTGGTCGGGCGCCCACAAGGGACGCCCCTACCACTTCAATCCCCATTCATTCACAGATACGGAATTTACATCGATGAACAGGATGGACAGGATAAGAACCCAAAGGCTGTAAGACGCGCAGTTCCTTGCGATCACGTCAAATCCGACTGCGCAGCGCAACTCAGCGTTACATCGAACGTCCCAATCATGCGTTACAATGGGAATAATACGCGTAAACCGTTTAAAACAATGAATTGTATAACATCAACACCCAATCTTGCGAATTACTCAGGTCAATCATACATCCGACCACATGGTGAATTGTATGCCCGGTACCTTGTAGGGGCGTCCCTTGTGGGCGCCCGCCTTTCGGGTGTTTCCGGGGTCCCGTTGTGCCTTAGTGTCTTTTTGTAAGCCGATTTTTGTCTGCCCAAACGCAATGAACCCTGGAGAGGTCTTCGGACAGAACATTAAACACATTCAATTCAATACAAAAGCGAATAGTTGAAATAGAATATATTCCAAGCAGGAATAGATCGTTATTGCGTGGTTGAACCCGTCGAGAGCGATCGAGGCGGATTATGTATGTTTGGAATCGTGGCAAGAAGGGAAAGAGCGTAGAGGCTGGAGGCGACCTGAGAGGACGGACATCAGCGTTTTCGAAAAGAGTAAAGAAGCCGCCAGAGCAGATGTGACCCGAAAAACAATCGCGAGTCCTGCAGGGGACGCATACCGGCACGAGAGATTTGAACTCGGGGTGAGGTTTACCTGGAGCGATTCAGAAACTCGTAAACGACGTCATGTTTCCCGACAACAAGAAGGCGGCCTAACCCGTCGTCGGAAATCTTGATGGCAACTCTATACTTTCTGTCCAACCTTATGCTGAATACGTCATTGTAACCGGCCACCAGTCTGAATCTTCTGTTTTTCCCCAACGAATTTGTTGCAAGTTCACTTATCGTATCGGTCAGGTTGTCTTGCACCTGCGGGGCAACTTTCGGACTTGCCTGACGAATCTCCTGCTTGGCTCCTCCAATCCGATCGGCAAATAGCGGTGTCTTGCCATTCCATCAATTCCACAGCTTTTTCAGGAATTCCTCCGGCGACTCACAGACGTTTTCTGACGCAGGTTCGTTCAGAGCCTCATGAATCATGACATGCCATCTAAGGTCCTGGCACATACCGATCATCCCTTTAATGGATTCTATCAAGGTGCTTAGCGCGTCTACCTTCCTGTCGTCGGTTTCCGGACCGGCGCTATTGTGAAGCCGAACGAAAGTCTTCAGACACTTTTTTAACATTTCCTCGGAATTTTCCAGATGCTCGACGGACGCGTCCATGTCCTCATTGGGCATCAGGTGCTCTAATCTGTCGGGATTCTTTACCGCCTCGTTGTAGGTGTCTTGCAGGAACGCGGTATGTCGCTTCGTATCCCTGTTCATTTCATCAATGATTTTGACAAAGGACATGACGGCTTTTTCTCTAACGTCCCCGCTAACCCACGGAATATCAACGCTTAACATACCCTGATTGAATGCCATTACGGTTGGTGCAAAAGCGATTCCTGCCATACTTCCCCCTTAGTTGTCCTTTGCGCAACTTCCGAAAAAGTACGTCAATGCGCCAGAGTTTGTCAAGTCTATTTGCAAGAGTACAGGCCGGTACGGGTGGCTGCGATTACGGTTGCGCACCGGAGTCAACATCCCTTCGCCGGCGTCACCCCGCCTCGGTAATCCGGAACAACGGCTCCAGCCCCCGCGCGATCCGATCCACGTTCCCGGCGCAGGCCTCCCCCCGCCTCCTCGACGTTCCGTACGTCTGCCCCGCGGTGTGGGGCGTGGCGACGACGTTCGGCATGTTCATAAGCGGATGGTCCGCGGGCAAAGGTTCTTCGGCGAACACATCCAGCCCGGCGCCCCTGATCCGCCCGTTCTGCAGCGCCTCGACGAGCGCGGCCTCTTCCGCGATCTCCCCTCTCGCCACGTTGATCAGCACCGCCGTGGACTTCATCGCCGCCAGCGCCTGTCTGTCGATCATGTGACGCGTTTTCGACGTCAGCGGGACGTGCAGCGACACGTAGTCGGCCTGCGTGAGCACCGATTTCAGTTCCGACGGCGCCGCGAACACGTCCACCCCCAGCTCATCCAGCCTTTCCCGGGGAACGTCCACAGCGTCGACGGCCGCTAGCCGCATTCCCATCGCTTTCGCCCTCGCCGCCAGCGCCTGTCCGCTCGCGCCCAGCCCGACAAGTGCGAGCGTCTTCCCTTCCAGCTCCTCGCTCACCGGAAAGTAAAATACGTTCGAGCGGAGGTTCCGCACGTGCTCGTCGAACTGCTTCGCGAAGTAGAGCATCAGAAACATCGCGTGTTCCGCGAGCGCCACCGCGCTGAACGGGCCGGGCGTATTGGCAAGCATCAGACCCTTTTTGAGAAAATACGCCACGTCCACGTGGTCCACCCCGGTTCCCAGCACCTGCCACAGCTTCACGCGGGCAGCCAGCGCGGCGTCGATCAGCGCTCGCGTGCCCACCGACCCACCCTGGTCCACCACCACGTCCACGTCCTCGAACTGCCCGGCCATGGGCTTCACGGGATCATACAGGCAAACCGTATGCCCTTCGCCGACCGCCGTTCTGAAATCGTCGTACCATGGCTGGAGCATACCCGGTACGTTCAGGTACAGGACCTTCATCTGATATCAACCTCCCGGTTGCGTTTAGACGTTCGCATGATATAACATCCCCACCGCCAAAGAACCCTCATTCCATTGACATCTCTCGTAAAGGCGGGTAGCCGGGAGATCTACCCCCTCTACCGTTTTATGTCTAGCGGCATTTGGCCGACTGTGTAGGGGCGACCGGCCGGTCGCCCCTACGAAAACAACCGCCAATCATGGGCTTGATACGAAAACCCTGAACCGTCCACTGAACCTGGGCAACTCCAACTCCAGTGTGCGGTGTGGCCGTCTTCCGTCTACCTTCTTTCATCTCCCCGTCTTTTGCCTTTCCCCTTGTGTCCCTTTGTGTCTTTGTGTCTCCGTGTGAGGATTTCCTGTCCAACCGTATGCAGGGAATCGGGAGGCGAGGATTGTTGGTTTCCGCCTTTTGCTCTTCGTTTTTAGCTGATGGCTGATAGCTGACCGGTGATCGCTGTCTTTAATAATTATGAAACCCGTGTCCCTGGCCGGGAAACCAGATCAGGTCGACAACCTGTGCGATGCCGATGCCAACGCAATACCCGATGACGGTCCCGTAGAAAAACGGCTTGGCCTTCTCGTACATCCGCGGTCCGCCGTAGTGTACGATCAGCAGCTTGGCCGCCCATACGAGCATGATGCTCAGCACGTAATACCGGGGTCCCGTCGTATACTGGAACGCCAGGCCGAGCGGGTGCAGCGGCCACCACGGAAACCACGTCCTCAGCAGCGCGAGCAGACCCGCCTCTCCAGCGCCGATGAGCCAGATCCCCAGCTTCTGCGGGTCGAAAACGGTTCGGTCTGTCTCTCCGATGGACGTCGCCAGACCGTTGAATATGCCGTGCGGCCCCTCCCACAAGGTCCACGACCGCAGAAAGAGTGCGGACTCCGTATAGCAATAGTAGATGATGAAGCCGACGCATACGACGAAGCTGATCACGAATCCGACAAAGACCGTCCCGCCGACCCATTCCCGGCGGGACTTCAGATGGTCCATCGCCTTCAAATGATGGGGAAGCATCTGAATCGTCTGCAGCCGGCCCCCTCCGAAGAACACGCTGCTGTTCAGGAGCCCCAATCCGACCAGGTTCCGGGTATCCATCGTGGCCGTGCCCGTGATGGACTTGAGCCACCATCCGCCCTTGCCGCCCACGGGAACCAGATACCCGAACCCCGTCGCCGCCATGTATTTCGCCACCGTGAAATACGCAATGAACATCAACGTCATCTGTCCCAGGGCGAGGCTGAACGAGAGGCCCACGGCCATGAAGAATCCACAGACGAAACTCGCGCAGACCAGCAGCCCCGCGACGGCGGTCCTGTACGACACCGGGCCCTCCTCCTCGCCGCCCCCTTCCCAGGCCTCCTTCCAAACGTGCGCGAGGTGACGCCTCGCCATCCACAGCGACCACACCACCAGGACCGTCATTGCCCCGTGGCTTTCCAGATTGACGATTTCGTTGCCGGTCGAGGGCTGCCCCGCCATGCCCACGGTGAATCCCGTCCGGTTCATCACGCCGACTTTCACCACCGCCAGCAGGCCCATGAACCAGAAACTGAACAGCAGGTCCAGGCGGCAAAGATAACCCAGGCCGATAACCAGCGGCAGTACACGATAGTAGACGCGGGGAAAGTTGTGGGCCACCACCATCCACTTGGTATTCACCGAGTCGAACAGCGTCACGCGCGGCACCTGGGGGTACCAGAACGTGATGATATTCCAGCAGATGATGCCGGCCGTCCAGGCAAATCCCAGCCAGAACAACGGCGACCGGAAGAGCCTCGGAATGGCGCGGCCGGGTCCGATTCCATCGGTCAGATCAGAGGGAAAACTGACCAGCGGATAGGTCAGCCGTTCGGCGTCGGCCCACTGTCGATGAAAAATCGTGGTAACGAAAAAAGCCACGCCTACCATGGCGAGGCTGCCTGCCAGCCACCAGCCCACCGGCGCCAGCCACCCGGACCAGGGGACTGACTCCCCCTTGCGCAACCCGAAATAGAACCGGTCCACGATTTCCGGCACGGGCTCGGGGAACGCCCAGTGCGGCAGCTCGTCGAGGAACAGGTCGGCCCATCGATTCTCGGGGGTTGCGAAGAAATGCGGCGCGGGCAGCGCGCCCGTCATATACCCCGTCCACCCCACTCCGGGCATCATCCCCGCGATCCAGGCCATGGCGAAGATAACCATCATCTCCGTGCGGGAAAGCACACTCCCGGGCGCGACCCGGGCGATCACCATGTTGACGACCACCCAGATTACAAATACCAGTATCAGCGATACAGGGAAATTGGACTTGACCAGCGACCCGACGTGCAGAACCATCGACCCGGCGATGCCGTAATAGGCCGAGGCGGCAGCCGTCAACAGACCCAGAACCACCGACCGCGCGGTGATACCGCTCCCCGCGGAATCGGGGTCTTCAGAACGGTTCCGGTGATCGTCAAGACGCGCCTGAGCCATAATGACCGGTACCCCGGCGAAACCGGCGGGCTGCCGGTCGTTCGGTTATCCCGGCCGTCTCATCCGCCAGGAACAAACCGTCTCAGATAATTCACGGCTTTGGGGACCGCCGTGTCCTCCGCCTCCACCGCCTGACCTTCGTAGACCACGGAAACCCAACCATTAAAGTCCACGCTTCTCAAAATCTCAAAAATCCTGGGATAGTCCAGCCAGGCCTCCTCGCCGGTCTGAATCCGGTAGATCTTCGCGCGCACGTGTACGGCCAGAGGCGCCGTTTCCGCGATGCTTCCATAGAAATCCAGCGCGGGGTCCTCCCTGCCGTTCGCGCCGCTCGCGCCGGGCGACCCGACGTACTGACCGGTGTCCAGGATATGGGACAGATAGGCGTTGTTCACCGTTTCGATGATGCGGCGCACATCCTTGCCCGTTCGCGTCACGCACCCGTGGTTGTGGTTGTGCAGGCCCAGCACCACGCCCTTCTCTTCGCCATAGGCGGCGACCTCCCGCATACACGGCATCATCCGCGCCCACACCTCCTCCTCCGTCGCGCCGCCGCGCACCCACGCCGCGAATATCCGCACGATCGGGACCCCCATGAAGGCCGCTACGTCCACCCACTCCCTGACCTCGGAAACCGCGCCGGCAAGCTCCGGCTCCGGCCTGCCGAAATCGTTGCTCACCCCGATATAGGAGATCGCCAGCCCGCGCTTCAGACACCGCATCCTGATATCCCGCAGGTATGCCGGTTCCGTGGAGGCGAACGCCCCCGTATGGATATCGATGCCGTCCAGCCTCAACTCATGCGCCCGGTCGATAAACCCCTCAAGGTCCATCGTGCCGTCCGCAAACCGGTCCTTGTAGCTCAGCGACATACAGCCCAGTTTCATCATCCCGCCGATCTCCTCGATAAAGCCCGGCGCCGCTCGTCCCGGGCCATCAGCTTCTTACATCTGCCCCAGGACTTCCAAAAGCCTGTCGACGTCCGCGCTGCCGTTGTACAGATGCGTGGATACCCGCAGCCGGCCGTATTCCCCCCAGCACAGCACATTCTGCGCCGCGAGAGCCGTTTCGAGCCCCTTTGCGTCGTCTACCGCAAAGCATGTGTTTCCCGACCGCGCTACGCGTTCCCTGGGGCTGATCACCGGGTATCCGAGCCGGTCCAGGCCCGCGCTCACCTGCTCCGACAGATCGCGCGCGTGCGCGTCAATCCGGTCCAAGCCCACGCCCAGCAGGACCTCCAGCGCCTTGTCCAGGTGCATCACCACCATCATCGCCGGATTCCCGGGCTCCATCCGGTCCGGCATCGGCTTTTCGTCCACGTGAAGATGGCGCTCGGCGCGCTGGGCCGGCCAAACTGCCAGGTTCCGCCAGCCGAAACACGTCGTTCCAATCTGGGACTCCGCGTGCTCGCTCACGTAGCATGGAGCGACGCCGTGCGTTGCCAGCAGCCATTTGTAGCTGCTGCTCACCGTCATATCCGCCAGCCCGGCATCGACCCGCACCACGCCGGAGGCATGGGTGGCGTCTACCGCCAGCAGCACGCCCCTTCCACGCGTCCCCTCGGAAAGCCGCGCCACGTCCAGGTTCTGCCCCGTGTAGAAACTCACCTGGCTCACGGCCAGCACCCGCGTGCGCGAATCCACGGCAGCCAGCAGGTCCGCTTCGTGGACGAACCAGTCGCGGTGCGGAACCAACCGGACCTCCACACCCAGCCGGTCCAGTTGCTTCCACGCGTAAGCCACCGACGGGAACTCCAGGTTCGTGGTCACCACGTTATCCCCGTCACGCCAGTCCAGCCCCCTCGCCAGCCAGTTGATGCCCTCGGCCGCTGACGGCACGAACGCAATGCGCTTTGGGGGCACGCCCCACAAGTCACCCATGCGGCCGCGGCACCTGTTCCCGATCGTGTAGATCACGTCCCGTCCGTCGTATCCCCCGCTCTTCAGGCGCGCGAACTCCGCATAGACCGACTCCTGCGCCTTCAGCCACGGACTTTCTCCTCCCGTACACAGATGCGTAATCCCTTCAAGCCCCACAAATTCGTCGGGCGATATCAATGGTGCAATCTTCATAAAACCTCGTTCATGGAAGCGGTGTCGGCGCCAGCCGCGCCTGTCACACGTGAAAGATGTACAGATCCCGGTCTACTTCGGATGGCGCCACCCGCGCGCCGTTCCGGCGATGGCTCTCGGCCACGGCGAAACAGGCCTCCGTGACGTGGTGCGTGACCTCCACGTTGCCCAGCGAGGGCGCTCCCGATTCGTGGGCGGCCACCAGGTCCTCCAGGCACTCGACCACGGCGCTCCGCGGTTCCACCTCCGGAAATGCGGCAGCTTCCACGGACGGACGAACTCCCCTCCCGGGTTCCACCTTGCGCAATTCCCAGCCTACACCGTTGTTCCGCGACCGAATCGCCCCCTCGCTCCCCACCACCTCGAATTCCCAATGACCGGCGGGAATGGTCCACGCTTCGGCGCCGTCTTCGAATTCCAGGTGATACCTCGACACCGGATCTTCATCCAGGCGGTTGTTCTCTATCGCCAGGTCTTCCGGAAGCAGTTCTCCCCGCACCCGCGCGATCTTCGGATCGCCCAGCAGATACGAAAGCGTGTCTATTGAATGGACGTGTCCGTGCAGGAGATTCGAACGGGAAAAATGCACCGCCACACTGACCTTGCCGATTTCCCCCTGCGCGATCAGCGCCCTCGCCGCGTGGTAGCGGTTGTCGAACCGCCGCAGGACGCCGGTATTGAACACGGTCCCGTGTTCCCTGCAGGCGTCCCGGACCGCGTCGGCTTCGGCCATCGAACACGCCATTGCCTTCTCCAGGTAGAGCATCGGTACGCCCGCCCGGACGACCGCCACCCCCATCTCGGCGTGCAGCACCCCTTTCGTGCATACCGCGACCATATCTGGCCGTTCCACTTCGATCATCTCGAGATAATCCTCGTACAACGCCGCCACCCCCCACTTTTCGCCGAATGCGCGCCGCTTTTCCTCCACGAGGTCCGACCCCGCCACGAGTTCCAGGCGCTCGCTCGCCTTGCACGACGCCGCCACCGAATACGGCAGCGTGATGGATGGATAGCCCACGACTTCCTCGTCAATCGTACTGCCCATTCGCCCCAGGCCGACGATAGCGACTCGATATGTTTTCATAGGTCTGCTCCTTTTGGCCGATGGACCAACGCCCTCACGGTACCCTGGTTGGCGGCCCGATCCGGCCTGATGATCAACTGTCTGCCGTCAGTATTCTGCGCACCCCGCCCCGTCACACTGCCATTCACAATTCAGGCTTTAAGTGCTGCCATCTCGAGGGTCGGAGAGATGCATTTTAACACCCGAAATCGGAAGCGTCAAGGCCAAAAACGCACTTTCAGAGACCCCACTTGCGCCGGCGCTGCCAATGCCTTATTATTGCGGAACAACTGAAATGCTTCAGAGCGAAGCAGATGGGCCGTCGGACAGGGCGGATCAAACCGGAACGGACATTCACCATGCAAGAAGGCCATGTTGTTGAATCTTTCCTGATTGACGGGACCGAAACGCGCTTCCGGTATCCTCGCTGGAGCGACCTGGACGCCTTCATCGACATGCACCGGACGCTTACGCGCGAGAACGTCATGTGCAGGCGCCTTGAACTCGACGCTGCCTCCGGGGGCCGGGAACTCTCGCAGGCCCTGGTCGGGCTTAAACAGAAGCGGTCCAGTTACCTTCTCGTCGAACAGGACGGCGTTCTGGTAGGCGAAGGATTCACCCTGAGAACCGGCCACGACTACTGTACAATCGGCCTTGCCCTAGTCGCTCGCGCACGGGGACGGGGAATCGGCACCCGGCTGATGCAGGTCCTGGAGGAAGAATCCCGGAGGCTCGGCGCGCGCAGGCTGTATCTCACCGTCTGGTCCGCCAATGTCTCCGCGATCCACGTCTACCGGAAAGTCGGCTACGTGGAATCCGGCCGCCGCCCGGACTGGGTATTGATGGACTCCGGCGAGACCTGCGACCTGATCGATATGGTGAAGATCATCGAATAGGAAGAAACAATCAAAATCGGGTAGACGTTAGACGGGAGGCAGCCACACCCCGGCCCACCACCTGGTGAGACGCAAGACGTGAGACGGGAGAGATTTCCAGCCTTGTAAGGATTATTCTCGTGCCGGAGGCAGAAAGGAAGAACACACCGGGCAAGGATATCATCTACCGTCTACCCTCTTACCTCTACCCGCCCTTTTTCTCCCGTCTCCCCTCTTCCTTCTCACCGCTGTATGGCGACCCTGGCGGTCGCATTTTCAATCATAGTATTCTCGAGAGTTCTCGGGGACGCCCATGAAGTTGACGTGTGAAGAGAAGGCGATGCTGGCAGGAGAGATGGGACCTGCGGCGGCGACAGCTTTGGCGCGGCAGATGGAGGTGGGGACGTTCTTTCGCGCGGTGGACTTCGCGCCGGTCCAAACGGTACACGCGATGGCGGACATCGAAGCGCTGGCGGAGCCGGGGTTGCGTTATCTGGAAGAAACCGCCGCCGGGGGCGCGCGTTTCCGGGTCCCGGTGACGACCAATCCCCGGAGCGTGGATTTCGCCATGTGGCGGGACGTTGGGCAGGACGAGGATACCGTAAACAGGGAACGCCGTATCATGAAGGCGCTGACGGCGATGGGGGCGCTGCCGTGCAACACCTGCATCAACTATCAGACCGTGGACCCGCCTCGATTCGGCGAGCATCTGGGCTGGGGCGATACGGGCACGGTGATCTTCGCGAACTCCGTTGCCGGCGCCAGATCGAACTTCGAGGCCGGGCCCGCGGCCGTTTGGGCGGGCCTTACGGGCCGGGTGCCGCGCTACGGGTTTCACCTTCCCGACAAGCGGCGGGGGTCCGTACGCGTTTTCGTCGAGGATCAGCCGAGGTCAAACAGCGATTGGGGCGCGCTCGGCTGCGTCGTGGGGCGTCAGGTGGACGACTACTGTCGTGTTCCGGTATTCGAGGGCATCCAGGAAAGGCCGTCGACCGACGACCTGAAGCACCTGGGCGCGGCGCTGGCCAGTTACGGGTCGCTGGCGATGTTTCATATGTTGGGGGTGACGCCCGAGGCCCGAACGGCCGAAGAGGCTTATGGAGGTCCAGAGCCGGAGGAGACGATCGTGATATCGCCGGGGACGCTGCGGGCGGCGTACGATTCCTTCCAGCCTGAGAAAGATGCGGTCGACCTCGTCGTGTGCGGCACGCCGCAACTTTCGCTCTTCGAACTTCAGTCGATCGCGGAACTGCTGCGGGGCCGGCGCGTTCCTCCCGACACAACGCTGTATCTGACCACGAATTATCAGATCAAAGCGCTGGCTGACCGGATGGGATATACGGATATCGTGGAAAACGCGGGAGGGAGGATCCTTGCGGGGGTCTGTTTCTATATTATGAACGCCCGAGTCCTGCAAGAGCGTTTTCATTACCGCACGCTGGTAACGAATTCGGCGAAGCTGGCGAATATTATTTCCGGATATGGATACAACCCGATATTCCGGCCGGTGGAAACGTGTATCGATGCGGCGGTGACAGGAAGAGTCGGGTAAGGGGAACGGCGACGGAGACTTTCCTTCCGACGCTTAGCCGGTTAGTCGAAAGAAAGCAAAAGTGACTGAGACCACTGTACTTCGCGGGCATCCGGGCGTCGGACCCGACGCGGCAGGGGTCGCGCTGGTGTGCGACGAAGGCTTCAGCGCCCGGTACGACTATGACCGGTACCGGGGCGTGATCAGCCGGGAGACCCATCCGCTATACGGGCAGTCGATCTCCGGAAAAATCGTCGTGTTCCGCACGTCCAAAGGGGGCGTGGCCACGTCTTGGATGATGCTCGACATGGTTGAGAGGGGCACCTGCCCGGCCGGGTTCATCTTCGGTCGCACCAATCCCGTGATGGTGCAGGGCGCGGTGCTGGCGAACGTGGCGTTGATGCACGAACTCGAACCGGACCCGCTGGCGACCATCAGGACCGGCGATACCGTCCGCATGCGCCCGGCTGACGGGGTGGTGGAGGTCGTGAGGAAGCTGTCAATCGGCTGAAGACGACACCAAATGGCGTTCTCCTTTTGTTTACTTCAAATCATCGCTTCCTTTTGTACGCACCCTGCCGGGTTTCTGTACTCAGGACAACAGCCTTTTTATTTTCTCAAACATAAAAGACTCTGTAACTTCCGGCCCTGAAATAAAAAGTGGGGCCCGCCTTTGGCGAGTCCCGTTTCTTTCTGGAGCCTCTCGTCGGAGCGCCTACCTGCAATGTTTCCAGCTTTGATACAATCTGTGTCGCGATATCATCTCTTAGATTCTCCAGCACCTTTCCTGCAGCCCGCGAAAGTAAATAATCAGCCACCTTTTCGACCGTTTCCTCTTCAAGTTCTCGACGAGTTTTTTGGTCTCGTCGGCCGACATAATCTCGATCTTGCCATCCTTATAATCTCGATACAGCTCAGCACCACGTTGGCGCTCCCAGGAATCGTCAACAACCTTGTCAACCCGGTCCCCAAGCCGCTCTCCGCGTATTACTCTGTCAATCAGCCTAATTGCCCCGTCGACAATCGCAAGACCCACAACATTACCTCCACAAATGTCTACGCTTCTCACTTGCCAAGAACCCGCCTATGCGCACCAAAAGGCGCTCCCGCGCGTTCTTGAGCCCGGTCTCACAGCTGCATAGTTACGCATCTGGAGCGACCGCTGTACTCATTTCATCAAGTAGTCCGTCGTTCCAATCCATCGGCGATTTGATGCCTTAACACCAAGATAACGTCTTTTTGAGTAAAATACAATCCTCCATCGGTATTTTTCGATTTAATTTGAGCATTCGGCATCTGTAGACCTGGCCGATTCGACGAATATAGCTGTTTAAGGGTTGACGACAACTTATGAGGCGCGATAAATGATGGAACAGAAATCACGGCTGGGACAGATCGTCATTCTGAACGGCGCTCCGCGTTCCGGGAAGTCGAGCATTGCCACTGCGATCCAGGCAGCGTCCGATGAACTCTGGATGAACCTGGGAACAGATCGTTACATACGCAGTACGCCCGAACAGTATCGTCCGGGCGTCGGGCTGCGGCCGGCCGGAATCGAGAAAATGGAAGAAAAACCGTACGCACGAAGAGAGGAGATCGAAGCCCTGGTGCCAACAATGTATGCAGCGATGTACGACTCGATTGCGGTACACAGTCGTCTGGGTGTAAACGTCGTCGTCGACGTCGGTCACCATGACGACTACGATTTTCCTCTGGGAATTCTGTACGATTGCGCGCGGCGAATGGAAAGCCTGCCCGTTCTGTTCGTTGGCGTGCGTTGTCCTGTCGAAATCGTATGGGAACGACGGCGCAACACGTGGCTCAAGGATCAGCGAATTGCAGATGACACGCCTCCTCCCTATAGCGTGCATCGATGGGACCGGGAAGTGCACAGACCCGGAATCTACGACCTCGAAGTCGATACCGCGAAGATGCGTCCGGAGGAATGCAGCCAGGCGATATTGAAGCATCTGAAACGGGGTCCGCAGCCCACGTCCTTCAGGAGGCTTGCCGCAATGTCGGCGCGCGACCGAGAATAGCAGCGATGGCAATTTCGATTCGTGTAGGCACATCGGCCCGCGGGTCGCCCGCTGACAGCCGGGAGAATGGATGAGATCAACGCGAAGTCCCTGAGTGTGCCGGCGACCCTACTTAATTCAGGTCCAACACAACCGCGTATTTTTCTAACGTCCCGTTGGAATTCTCCGCAACTTCGTTATAGTGAGGCGGCCTCCAAATATATATGGATTCTTGCGCGGCGGTGATGGCGCCCATCCGCACACGGCCGTGACCGCCGCTAAACTGGAGGCGTAGACTCCATTCTTCATCCAAATCGAACACATCGAACGGCCCGGACGGATTTACCATATAGACGACCCACTCCCGAACTGGAGATTCCGGGTGGTCATATGAGACGAACAGATAACGATCCTCAACCAATGTCATCGATCCTACAAGGGTAATTCTCACTTCTTGCAAATCCTCGTAAGTTCCGCGCCCGATATCGTGGTAGCGATCGGGCAATGCGACAAATCCATTCGGGCGCCTGCCGAATTTCGCCGTAATCTCACCTGTTACCGCATCGATCTCTTTGACCATGTAGTCATTCGGGCCAAGATAATAAAACACCTGCAATGAAGCATTGTAGCACAACCTCGCGAATTTCCTCATCCGAATCGACACGAAACTCTGTTTTCGATTGGAAAGCGGCGTACTGCTTAAAACGCCCCACGTCGCCGGGTCCCGGCGTTGTAATTCCATGATAAGACTCGTTGGGTCTACGCGTAGGGAAAATACCTCACCCTTGCGATCGGCATGAATCTTCGATACGCCGATGGATTCGGTCCGATCCAAAAACCGGCCCTTGCGATCATACCGGTGGATCTGCCCTTGAACCCCATCAAGGAGATAGACCCTGCCCACAGGATCTATCGACATGCTTTCAGCCGACCAATGCTCGCCGGGACCTCTACCTGGACGCCCGAATGAGCGAATGTATTTATTGTCCCGGTAGTTGATTTCGTGCGCCTGATCGCTTTCAAAGTCGGTAACCATCAAAGTGCCCTCAGGTGAAATACCCATCCAATCAACACGCCCGATCACAGGCGTGTCCTGATCAAACCCAAACTCGAAGGTTTCCCGCAATTCAAGCGCCACTTTCCCGGCATATCGCAGTTGCTTCTCGGGAATGCGCTCGTCATCCGATACCCCTTCCAGGACCCGATCCCCTCCGCAGCCTGCAATGGTACCCACTATGAGCGCGCCAGCGATCCAAAAGACGCGAACAGGAAATATCGAGCACGAATTAGTATACGTGCGAACCATACTCATTGGTATTCTCCCTTCATTGAGCGTTCCTTGCCGCCGTCCTCGACGGACCCTTCGGTTGCAACCCCACAGCCTTCAAGCGGCTTGCCGCATTGTCGGCGTGCGACCGAAATTAGCGGAGATAGCGAGTACAACTCGTTGTTGACAAATCGGCTACGTATCGCTCACTGACAGTCCGGCGGCAGGATGAATGAAATCAACGCGAAATCCCTGGTTGTCCCAGCGACCTTTCTTAGAAGCTGTCTTAAAATTACCGGCGAGTTCCCGAGCGCGAGCGAAAAAGTGGCGGGCAAGGCGGGAAAACCCGCCTATGAGAGGCGAGCAAGCGCAGCCTCGATCTCGTACGACGGGTGGGTTTGACCAACGCCGACTGGCGCTTTTGCAGCCGCGCGAAGACCGCTGGGAATTTTAAGACGGCTTCTTAGTTCCGGTGCAACATAACCGCGTATTTTTCAATGGTACCGCTGGATCTGTCGGCAACTCGCCTACGAGGTGGTCTCCATATATATAGGAATTCTTGCGCGGCCGTGATGGCTCCCATATCCACACCGTCGTGGCTGAACGGCTGAAAGATTCCACTCGTAACGTCATCCAGATCAAACACATCAAGCGACCCGGACGGATTTATCATATACATGACCCATTCCCACCTTCGAGATCCTGGATGGTCGTATGAAACCAATAGATATTGATCCCGGATTAATGTCATCGATCCTACAAGGGAAAAATCCCGTTGTTCCAAATCGTCTAAGGTTCCACGCCCGATATCGTGGTAGCGATCGGGCAACGCAACGAAGCCATTCGGGCGCCGGCCGAATTTCGCCGTAATCTCACCTGTTCCCGCGTCGATCTCTTTGACCATGTAGTCATTCGGGCCAAGATAATAAAACACCTGCAGCGAAGCGTTATAGCACAACTGCGCCGCACTTCTATACCGAAACGACACAAAACTCTGATTTCGATTGGAAAGCGGTGTACTGCTAAAAACTTCCCACGTCGCCTGGTCCCGGCGCTGTAATTCCATGATAAGACTTGAGTTTACGCGTAGAGTAAATATCTCTCCTGTGCGACCGGCATGGATCTTCGATGCACCGACAGATTTGGCCTGATCCAGAAATTGGCCCACGCGATCAAACCGGAGGACCTGCCCTTGAGCCGGATCCAGGAGATAGACCCTGCCCTCAGGATCTATCGTCATATTTTCAGCCGACAAATGCTCCCCGGGACCTCTGCCTGTACGCCCGAATGAGCGAATGTACCTGTTGTCCCGGTAGTTGATTTCGTGCGCCCGATGGCTTTCAAAGTCTGTAACCAACAAGGTGCCCTCAGGTGAAATACCCATCCAACGAACAAGCCCGATCCCGGGCATGTCCTGATCAAACCCAAGCTCAAGGGTTTCTTGCAATTCAAGCGCCACTTTCCCGGCATAACGCAGTTGCTTCTCGGGAATGCGCTCGTCATCCGATACCCCTTCCAAGACCCGATCCCCTCCGCATCCTGCAATAGTACCCACGATGAGCGCGCCAGCGATCCAAGAGACGCGAACAGGAAATATCGAGCTCAAATTAGTATACGTGCGAACCCTGTTCATTGGTGTTCTCCCTTTATTGAGTGTTCCTTGCCGCCGTCCTCGACATACCCTTCGGTTGCAACCCACGGCCTTCAGGAGGCTTACCCGAATGTCGACACGCGACCGAGAATAGCAGCGATGGCAAATTCGATTCGTATAGACTCTTCGGCCCGGGAATCGGGTGCTGACAGCCTGGAGGCTGAATGAAATGAACCTTCGCGAAGTGCCTCTGTGTCCCTACTTAATTCAGGTCCAGCACTACCGCGTATTTTTCTATCGTACCGATGGATCTGTCGGCGACTTCGCCACGAGGCGGTCTCCAAATATATATGAATTCCTGCGCGGCCGTGATTGCTCCCATCCTCGGCACACCGCCGTGGCCGCTGAATCGCCGAAGGCGCCCACTCGTAACGTCATCCAGATCGAACACGTCGAACGTCCCCGACGGATTTATCAAATAGACGACCCATTCCCTCGCTAGAGTTTCCGGGTGGTCGTATGAGACGAACAGATATCGATCCTCAACCAATGTCATAGATCCTACAGTGGTAATATCCAATGGTCTCAATTCGTCAAAAGTTCCACGCCCGATATCGTGGAAGAGATCGGGCACCGCAACGAATCCTTGCGGACGCCGGCCGAATTTCGCCGTAATCTCACCTGTTACCGCATCGATCTCTTTGATCGAGTAGTCATTCGGGCCCAGATAATAAAACACCTGCAACGAAGCGTTATAGCACAACTTTGCGAGATGTCTCATTCGAAACGACACGTAACTCTGATTCGGATCGGAAACCGGTGTACGGCTCAAGACTGCCCACGTCGCTGGATCCCGGCGCTGTAATTCCATGATAAGGCTTGCGTTTACGCGTAGAAAGAATACCCCGTCATTGCGACCGGCGTGGATCTTCGATACCCCGATGGATTGGGTCCGATCCAGGAAACGGCCCTTGCGATCATACCGGAGGATCTGCCCTTGAACGCCATCAAGGAGATAGACCCTGCCCTCGGGATCCATCGTCAAATTGTCAGCCGACAAATGCTCCCCGGGACCTCTACCTATTCGCCCGAATGAGCGAATGTACTCTAAGTCCCGGTAGTTGATTTCGTGCGCCTGATGGCTTTCCCGGTCGGTAACCATCAAGGTGCCCTCAGGTGAAATACCCATCCACTCAACATCCCCAATCTCAGGCAGGTCCTTATCAAACACAAGCTCGACGCTTTCTCGCAATTCGAGCGCCACTTTCCCTGCATTTCGCAGTGGCTTCTCCGGAATGCGCTCTTCATCAGGTACTTCATCAACAACGCCAGTCCATCCGCACCCGGCAATAGTACCCACGATGAGCGCGCCTGCGATCAGAAAGACGCGCGCAGGAAATATCGAGCTCGAATCAGGATACGTGTGAACCCTACTCATTGATGTTCTTCATTCCGGTTTCTAATCACTGCTGTCCAAGATAGTTTGGAAAAGACGATCCTGGATCCGCAGGTACCTGGTTTTCGTGAGAGTCGTTTCGAGGTGCGAATGCAGGTCGCCTTCTATTGGCCAAGCTGTCCAAGTCAGGAGCCGATTTGGGACCGGCGTGGTTGGCGTTCGCGGGAGCGAGGGCATCCTGCCCTCGACGTCGGATAACTCGTCGCACACGATGTTTTCCTCGAACCGGTGTCGGATTCAATGAACACGTCAGTTTCTCGACGCGAGTAGGGATAGGTGACGCGAAGTTCGAGGGCAGGATGCCCTCGCTCCGGTTACAGGTGGATCATGTGTTGATAGCGACTGGAAAAGTCAATTTTTGACAGTTTTCAATGCTTCCCGAATATGATCCGACTTACATGTCGAGCCTGGCTGCAGCTTCATCTGAGATACCTTACCGGGTCAGTTAATCGCCCGCAGAAACATCAGTTCGACTAATTTCAATATAACTCAGGTTGATTAACAGCACAATTTCGCGTGACCACGGTCGAAAACAAAAACGCCCCCGAATCCGCGTTTTCGAGAGCGTCTATTTACTCAACCCGCCGGAAGCCAGGTCCACTTTATTTCCGACATGATGTATCCATACAAGCGACCCTTCCGTCATTCAGCCTCTGGTAATCCAATCACCCACGTCAGCTGATCTTTGATGGATGCCTTGAAATCGCTGCTCAGGCCGGTTTTTTCGTAACGGATGTACCCTTCTCGATCCACAATACACGTGTAGGGTATGTTATTGAAACCGAATTCACGCCGCAATTCATCATTGCCCATCAGAAAAGTCAGGCTGGGCGCCAACCGCTCCTTCGTGTCCGAAATGAGGTCCTTGCGCTTTCCCTCTTCCTGCGTATCCAGATTGACGGCAATAATCGCTACCGACTCCTGTTTATAGGTACGCGTCAGAGCTTCCAGTTGAGGCAATTCCTCCAGGCATGGACCGCACCAACTGGCCCAAAAATTGAGCAACACGACCTTCCCTTTTAACGCATCCAAACTCACCTGTTGATCCTCTAACGTCTTTAAGGCGAAAGCCGGCGCGGGTCGCATAACGCGTTCTTCGATCAGGCGGGTTCTACGCGATTCTTCAATCTCGTCCTTCAGATCCGCATACGCGTAGATAATCCCGTCTGCAGTACCAAACTTCCCGACATACGCCCCGCTCCAGAGTTCGTAGACGGATTCGCGGATCACCGAGTTCTTTAATAGATCGCAAGCCAGTTCATACGCAGGATCCCATCGCTTTTGCTCGATGTAAAGCCTCAGCAGATCAAGTCGAATCCCGTGTACGGTTTTCTGGCGGGTTGCCTTGTCCGGGAAGGCCGTCACCGGCAGCGCCTCCGCCTGCTGCAAGCTGCGCCGGATTACCTTCAATGCCTCCTCACGCTGATCCGCCAACTGAAAGGACCGGCTCAAGAGCACACGCCTCCTAATGATCTGTCGACTGTAGGTGCCGGTTTGGGCGTGCATTTTCTCGGCCAACTCCAGTGACTTACGGGCGTATGCCAGGGTTTGATCGGGAAATAGCCTCTTTTCGACGAAGGTTTGTACCACTTGTTCATACAATCCATTTCTATTTGGAATGAGCGCAATGGCTTCCTGAGCCAGATTGAGCAGGAATCCCGCATCGTCGACCACCATCCTGTAGGAATGGAACAGCTGTGCGGTTGCATCGCCCTTCAGGAACGTGTGTGGAAACTCCGTGCGGAATGTTTCCATTGCGTGAATACCGTCCCATATCTCTTCTGCACTTTCTGCCCGTGCCAGCTGTGCTCTCGCATCCGAGAAACGCTTTATTTCTGCGCGCGAATGCGTCTGGGAGACAGCACAAGCGTCTGAAATCGGAAATATAGCGATGAGAATCAAAATCCCAATAATCTTGATCTGAACATTACAAAACGTCATTTCATTGTTGTATTTCAACACGCAGACCTCCTGTCAGTCTCGTCCTTCCCGGAAAATAATCAGTTCCCGAGCCACGTATTGTGTGATGGAACGGTTCAATTTGAGTGCAACGAAATAAATCCCGTCAGAAAGCGGGGGTTTTCGCAGCAGAACGGTATGGCTCCCTATGCTTTGCATTTCGTTTACAGGTAATGCAGCCAACTCCCCCCACACATTCAAAACCATGAGTTCAACGTGCACGGAATCTTTCGAGGCAGACTCCGGAATAGTGTAATCGATCGTTACCTCGGAATCCGTCGGCGAATGGGACAGTGTCAACGTAGGCCTGGGGGGATTGTCTGTTGAAGCTTCGCGTTTCTGCGTGAATCTCGTGGTGTCGGCACTCTCGGTCTGCCCTACCGCGTTTCCCCTCGCTGCGCTTTGTTGAAGAGATGCTTCCCCATTTTTGGGGCGGCTGACAGGGTTAGACGGGGCGTCTTTCTCAATTTCAATTGTCATCTCAGCGGCGGTCGCACCCGGCTTCGGTGACGAATCCGAACCGTTTTCCCACTGGACAATGGCGACGAATCCGGAATAGTAAATCCCCGTTCCAACGACCGCCGCCGCCAGAATACCGCCTGTTCGCCAGTACGGACTTCGGGAAAAGAACCGCTTTGCACTTGCCCAGATTGAATCCGGAGTCAACAGGAGCATTGGCGGCAGTGCAGCCATTACCTTCTTCGTCAGTTCCGACGTCGGTTGGCGATCCTTCAATGTCTCCTCGACGATCGGCATCAGATCTTCCCGAAGCTGGTCGCGGCCCACTTGAAGCCTGCCAAGCACGGTGCTTTCGGGAACTTCCAGCATCTCGGCGATTTCCCTGTACTTCAACCCCTCCATGTAATGCAGGAGCACGACCTCTCGATACTTTTCGGGAAGCCGTTCGACCGCTTGAAGCACGTAGTCTCGTGTCTCTGCTTCTTCATATTCTCTGTCCGGCGGCCCTGGTAATTCAACGAGCGAATCCGGGAGAATCTGGTCATAAACAGCCGCGTCACTTGAATTGTCCAAATCCTCAATTGGTAGATTCTGCTTGTGTTTCCGATACCATTCCCGGGAAAGATTCATAGCGATACCCCGAACCCACGCTCGAAATCTGGCGGGGTCTCTCAAGGATTTCAATTGCCGGTATGCCTCTACGAAAGTCGCCTGGACGATGTCCTCCGAAGAGTCGAAATTTCCCGTCCTACCCACGACCTGGGCATACACCATACCCCTGTAACGATCAACAAGCGGTTCAAAAGCGTCTCTGTCGCCCGACAAAACTCGTCGAACAAATATGCCGTCTGCTACGTCCATACAACCTCCACATTAGAGGGATCAGCTCGGGCACATTGCCAAAGGTTCGTGTATCGATCCCTGCTCCTACCATAATAGTGACGCCGGAACCCAAATGCTAAAAAAAACCTTTGAAATTCGCGTCGCGCCAACATATCGGATGCCTGCCGGACGCATAACCACCCTGCGCTAAATCCGATCAATTGTGGACTGAATCCCCTACTCACGGAAAACGCAGCATCGCCAAACGCTGATACAGACTATATTCAAATCCGGCTGCGTAATCTGGAAAAGTCAGTGATCGAGAGACAAAAAGAGTTGGTGGGTACGCTCACGACCGGATTGTCGGTCGGTCTGCGCCGGTCGTTTGCAACGCCGGATGTGCAATCCGGCGCTGTTTTTGCGCTTGACATCCAACGAACGATGCTTACATAATGACAGCAGTGCGAACTGGTGCGCTTGCACTTGAAAATGGGCAGGAAACGCAATCGCAACGCAGTCTCTTCACCATCGGAGCCGTGTGAGCGAATCCAATCGAAAAGTCGATTCGAGGACCGTCGGGGACATCCGCGTAACCGCGCTGGACGCCGGGCGGTTCAGTCTGGACGGGGGCACGATGTTCGGCGTGGTCCCGCGGTCGATCTGGGAGAAGAAGATCCCGCCCGACGAGCGGAACCGGATTCAGCTCGGCCTGAACTGCCTGCTGGTTGAGACACCGGCGGAGACCGTTCTGGTTGAAACCGGCGTCGGCGCCGAGAAGCTGTCCGGGAAACACCGGGACATTTATGGTGTGGACCCCTCAAGGGGCGTGGTCGACGCGCTGGCCGATGCGGGCGTTGCGCCGGAGGCGGTGGACCGGGTGGTACTCACCCACCTTCACATGGACCACGCGGGCGGGACGACGGTTCAGACGGACGAAGGATATGTGCCCGCGTTTCCGAACGCCCGGTACATCGTACAGCGCCAGGAATGGGAAGACGCCGTTGGCGCGGACCGGCAGACCGTTCACGGGTACAACGCCGAGTCGGACCTGTTGCCGATGGAACGCGCAGGCGTAATGGAACTTGTCTACGGCGACGTGGAGGTCTGTTATGGCGTGCGCGTTTTTCTCACGCCCGGGCACACGAAGGCGCATCAGTCCGTCCTGGTACAATCGGGTGACGAAGCCGTCTGTTTCATTGGGGACCTGGTCCCCACGCGACATCACATGCACCCGGTCTACATCATGGCGTTCGACCTGTATCCCAGAAAGACATTCAAGGTGCGGCAGCAGGTGTTGAAGCAGGCGGCCGACGACGGCTGGCTGGTGGCGTGGCCGCACGACCCGGATCAGGTCTGGGCATACATCACGATTGACGACAGGGGTGATTACACTCCGGTGGAGGAGCTCTGAGATGGCGATGAAGATGGTACTCTGGCCGGCGTTCAAGCCGGATTGGATGGCGCGCATCAGGGAACTGGGCGTGGAGGCGTGCGAAGCGGATTCCGAGGCGGCGGCGCTGGATCTCATCGCGGACGCCGATGCGTATTACGGCCGCATGACGCCGGCGCTGCTGGCCGCGGGGAAGCGGCTGCGGTGGATACAGGCGACGAGCGCGGGCCTGGACGGTTATTATTTCCGAGAATTACATGAGAGCCAGGTTACGGTCACGAACCTGCGCGGGATCTACAGCGACGTCATTGCAGAGCACGTGTTTGCGTTGCTGCTTTCGCTGGCCAGGGGCATTCCGGCATATTTCCGGAGCCAGCTGGAGGGTCGATGGGAGAGTAAAGACGTACCGGTAATCCACGTGGCGGGCACAACCCTCGGCGTGCTGGGTCTGGGCGGTATCGGGCTGGCGGTTGCCGAACGGGGCCACGCGTTCGGGATGCGCGTACTCGCCCTGGATCCGGCCCCAAAGGGACGTCCCGACTACGTGGAACGTGTCTACGGCGTAGATGAATTGCATGAGATACTGGGTGAGGTGGATTTCTTCGTCATCTGCGCCCCGCATACCGGCGAGACCGACCGGATGATCGATGCCGCGGCGTTGGAGGCGATGAAACCGAGTGCGATATTCATCAACATTGGCCGGGGAAAGGTGGTAGACCTCGCCGCGCTCACCCGGGCGCTGGGGAATGGAGAAATCGCGGGCGCCGGTCTGGACGTTTTCGAGGAAGAGCCGTTGCCGGAAGGGCATCCGCTGTGGGCGATGGAGAATGTGATGATCACCCCGCACGTTGCGGCAATCTCGGACCGGATCGAGGATCGACGGATTGGCCTGATTCTGGAAAACATACGGCGGTTCCGGGACGGTGAACCGCTGTTGAATGTGGTAGATAACAAGAGGGGATACGTGGTTTCCCTGAGTGAGTAGCCGAACCGAAAAGGAGGCTGGCGATGTTCGGAAGTGAAATGGAACCGTTGGGACAGACCTGGACCGAAATCGATGGCGAAGCCTGCGGCGCCCGGGCAGGCGAAAGCGGCCCCATCGGCGGGGGCGAGGGGTATGAATGCGCGGTATCCGCGCCGGCGGACACCGTCTCCACGCTGGACGATCTCCTGGAAGCGCTGGCGCAGGCAAAATCGGGAGACGTGGTCTACATTGACGGCGGGGCGGAAATCGACTGCACCGAACGCGTGTATATCGAGTCCCTCGTGCTGGAAATCCCCGAAGGCGTCACCCTGGCCAGCGACAGGGGCGCGGAAGATTCCGAGGGCGGGATGATCCTGAGCGACACGTTCGACACGAATCCCCTGATCCTTGTGACGGGGCCGAACGTTCGGGTCTCCGGGCTCCGCATCAAGGGACCGAATCCCAAGCGGTGCCTGGAACACCACAACCGGTCGTTCCGCGAGGGCAGGGGGCACGAATACTACTATAAATTCCCTACATCCAATGGGATCACCACCAGACAACCGGGGTTGGAGGTGGACAACTGCGAGCTTGCGGGCTGGAGCCACGCGGCGGTTTATCTCAGCGCCGGAGACGGTCATCACGTTCACCACAATTTCATCCATCACAACCAATACAACGGTCTGGGGTACGGGGTGAGCCACGACGAGGCGTTCTCGCTGATCGAATACAACCGGTTCGACTACAACAGGCACTCACTCGCGGGAACGGGCAGATCGGGCAGCGGATACGAGGCGAGGCACAACGTGGAAATCGGCGAGTCGTTGAGCCACTGCTTCGACATGCACGGCGGCCGGGACCGGAAGGACGGAACTGACGTCGCCGGCACCTGGATGAACGTGCATCACAACACATTCCGCTGTCCCGAGACCGCCGTCGTCGTACGCGGCGTCCCTGAAGAGGGCGTGGACGTCCACCACAACTGGCTCTACCAGCGACCGGACGAATTGTCGGTACGGTCCGACGGAAAGACCCGGGTCCGGAACAACGCCTACGGGCTCGCGGATCCGGTCCTCGTGGCCAATGCCGACGTGGGTACCTGAACAAATCCAACGTTGCCTGTAAGAAGCTGTCTTAAAATTCCCAGCGGTCTTCGCGCGGCTGCAAAAGCGACGGTCGGCGTTGGTCAAACCCACCCGTATAGACAAATATGGGCGGGTTTTCCCGCCTTGACCGCCACTTTTTCGCTCGCGCTCGGGAACTCACTGATAATTTTAAAACAACTTCTAAGCAGCCCTGGAATCTCTTCACGACGGCGGTTCCGCGTGGAACGTACCTGCGCTGCCCACGCCGCGTTGTCCGACGCTGTATCGGTCCCGCCGTCGCCGGCTCGCGATCGGTGGTTTCATTTCCGGGGTCTCCTGATGTCGCCGATTCTTCGCGTTGCATTTGCGTTCATGGTTCCGATTCTGCTGGTGCTGGGCGGCACGCTGGGTTACGCGTGGATCGAGGGATGGAGTTTATGGGAGAGTCTGTACATGACGGTGATCACGATTACGACCGTCGGCTACGGCGAGGTGCATCCGCTGTCGCCGATGGGTCAGCGATTCACGGTCCTGTTTCTGATGTTCAGTTTTGTCGCCGTCGGGTACTCGGTGACAACAGTTATCAGCTTCGTTTTCGAAGGTCAGATTGTCCATGCAATGCGGGAGCGCAGAATGAAACGTATGATCTCAAACCTGAAAGATCACTACATCATCTGTGGCGCCGGTGTGGTCGGCAAGGAGGTGGCGCAGGAGCTGAAGCGGGCGTGTGTGCCTTTCGTCATCGTGGACAAGGATCCCGCGCGCTCTGAACTCGGCCGGGACGAAACGGCCCTGTTCGTGGCGGGCCACGCCGAGGACGATGAGGTGCTCGTCGAAGCCGGAATCCATCGTGCAAAGGGTCTGATTGCCGTGCTCAGGGAGGATGCGCTTAACGTGTTCGTGGTGCTCTCAGCGAGGCAGGCGAATCCGGACCTGACGATTGTCGCGCGGGCGGCGGAGGAGCGGACCATCGGAAAGCTGATGACGGCAGGCGCCGACCGGGTGATGTCCCCCTACCAGCTTGCGGGGCGGCGGATCGCGTCGGTGCTTCTGCGTCCGTCTATCGTGGACTTTCTGGACGTCGTCGTGGGCGAGGGCGAGGCGGCGATGCGTCTCGAGCAGTTTCCTGTGTGCGAGGGGTCGTCGCTGGTGGGCAAACAACTGAAGGAGACCGAAATCGGGCAGCGGACGGGAGCGATTGTCGTCGGCATCCAGGGACCGGACGGAAAGCCCCGGGTCGACCCGGCAGCCTCGGCCGGGCTATGGGGTGTCACAATACATCAGGACAACGTGCTCATCGCGCTGGGCAGCGACAGTCAGCTGAACCGGTTGAAGGATATGGCGGAACAATGATGCCCGGTCCCGGAAAGGGATCGAGGATGGCGGTACCAAACCATTTCTGAATACCATCTGTAACGTTACGGGTCGTCGGGGCCGATAGGTCGGGCGACCCGTTTTCAAACCGGGAGACCATCGATGAGCCTTCCATTGTGCGTTATAACGGACCCGGATGGGCAGACAGCGCCGGACGGATTGCGGTATCACGGCGGGTTCTACATCCGGGAGATTCTCGCGCACGCCGGGATTCCCTATGACGAGGTCGAACGTCCCCTGTCCAGCCTGGATGGCAGTCGCGTGGTACTGCTGCCATGGCACATGCCGCTTTCAAAGTCGGAGCGAACGCTTCTTGCGGGATTCGTGGAATCGGGTGGCGCGCTGATCGGCCTGGGAGGCATGTCGGGACTCGACGACGTGTTCGGCGCGGCGGACAGGGGCGAGATGGCGGACGGATACGTGCAGGTGGCGGCGAAGGACCACCCGGTCACCTCCGGGTTTAACAGCAGTCTGCACTGTTTCGGCGGGCGGCGCATCAGGGCCGCGGACGGTACGGCGCTCGCGCGCGTGACGGGCGCCAGCGACGGGGTGGTGGAGCACCGCGCCGGGAATGGCCTGGCAATCGCCGTGGGCCCGGACGTGGTCCGGACCATCGTGCAGATCCAGCAGGGGCGCCCCATTCCCCCTGCGATCGGCCCCACCCGGATCGACGTGATCCAGGGGCTGGCGCTGGATCTGGACCGCGACAGGTCGCCCGTGCCCGGCGAGGAGGAAAACCTGGTCTTCCTGGAGCCTATAGCTGACGAATTCAGGGAATTGATCATCAAGGCCGTTCTTTACGCGTGCCGGGAATGCGGCGTCGCGCTGCCCGTCCTGTGGTACTGGCCCGACAATCTGCCCGCCGTCGCGCATATGTCGCACGACTCGGACGGCGGAGACGAAGCGCTGGGATGGTCTTTGCTCCGCCTGACGCAGGAGGTGGACATCCGCACGACGTGGTGCAACATGGCGGGACACTACCTGCCGGCGTTCTACCGCGCCATCCAAGACTACGGCTCGGAAGTGGCCTTGCACTACGACGCCCAGACCTGGCAGACGGCGTCTGACGACCAGAAGCCGGACACCGCACATCTGAAATGGGGATATGACGAATTGGCGGGTCAGTTGAAGACGGTTACGGAAGCGGCGGGACGGCCGGTCACCACGAACAAGAACCATACGCTGCGCTGGCAGGGCCGGCTGGAGTTCTTCCGATGGTGCGAACGCCTGGGCATCACCCTGGAGCAGAGCCGCGGGCCGAATACGCCCTATACCAACGGCTTCCCCTTCGGCGGGTGCCACCCCTGGTTTCCGATCGACGATGAAGCACCCGGCGGTCCGCCGATCGACGTGCTGGAAGTGAACCTCACCGTGCAGGATATCCACAAGCGGTGTTCCACCCGCCTGGCGCACTGCTTCGCGGACCGGGCGTTCGATCACCACGGTATCGCGCATTTTCTCTTTCACCCCGCCCACGTCGGGGATCCGGCGGTTCGAGGCGGGCTCAGGGAAATCGTCGGATACACGAGGGACAAGGGCATGCCGTGGTGGACGGCTGCCCGGATCGACGCGTGGGAACGCGCACGGCGCACGGTGCGTTTTAGACTGCGCGATAACGGCGCGTACGAAGTCAGCGCCGGTGCGAACTTGGAGGGCGCGACGGTGTTACTGCTTGACATTAAAGGTGACGCGCACGGGGACGTGGTGGAGCGATACGGATTTCAGTTCCGCGCCGTTACGATAGATCTGGAAGGTGGGCGGAGCGTGGAACTGCCAGGGGGCTGAAGACCGGCTCGTGATTGACAGGGAGGAAACAGAAGGGGGTCGAAATACCCGATAGGTTGGGCGATTGCAATTGCAAAGGATAAGCCGTGAAGACACAGAATGTGTACACGGTTCTTTTGCTGCTGGCGGCAATACCGTCAGGATCGAAACGACTCACAATGACGTCGCATCTGTTCGGGCTAGTTCCGATGCTTTCGGGTTTCCGATTCCACCTTAGCCAGGTATCTTTCCATTTTCGGATGATCGCCAACACATCTAATCAATGCCGTACCTTGACGAAGGGAAAAGGCCACCCGATACTGATCGTTCAAACGGTACTTTTTGACGTTTCCCACTTGCGCGATGTTTTTTCCTGTCCTGGGTACCAGACCGGTCCGAAGGTCAATAAACAACTCTTCGAGCCGTTTTTTTATGTGATTTGGTAGCTTTTTTACGTCCTTCCTGACTTCGTTATTGTGATACTGAATTCTCTGTACCGGTGGGAGAAACAATCCAGCCACGTCTATCTCCACAGATCGGCTATTGCCTCGTCTACGGAAAACGACTTCCCTGTGGCGGGCTGATTTTCCCGGTGTAAAATCAACAGGGTCCAGCTTACCTCCCGGAGCAGGGCGCCATAGGCTTCAATATTCTCATCCACCGCTTTGAATTTTTCGTAAATGCCCGGGTGGTTCTCCTCGATTTTTTCTCCAAGAGCCAGCCAGGTTTTTCTGCGCACTGTCTTCCCGGCTTCATCCAGGCCAGCTATAGCCCTTTCCACGTCACCGTAGCGGCACATCGATTTGTAGTTTTCCGGGTTCTTTTCAAGCAGCTTCAAAAACTCACGCCAATCAGACATGGCATTCAATACTGCATCATTGGTATGTTCGAAATTGCGGTATATCTCGCTCAAGATTGAAGAGCGCGACAATGCAACCATATTTTCACGCGCTGAACGATCTATGAGAGAGGATACTTCTCCCGCAACCGGCACGTCTATGACAGCTACACCCATGTTTCACTCCCTGCGGTTTGTTTCACACATTCATCGTCCCGCGACCCCGATTTCCCGTCTCGACTGCGCAAAGAACATTTGAAGAAGTATAGCCAAGAGTATTGATCATGTCAACCTGATGTATGCCTTGTTTCCTGCCTGAAAATCAGATCCAGATACCCGGTTAAACCCATTATTGACA
This sequence comes from Gemmatimonadota bacterium, assembly GCA_028874335.1. Taxonomy (GTDB): domain Bacteria; phylum Latescibacterota; class UBA2968; order UBA2968; genus JAAXHE01. The sequence goes on from JAPPJY010000016.1 coordinate 213,584, forward strand.
CTCCATTGTCCCGGCGCCCGGGCCGTCGACCGCTCAGCCTGCGCGTACGCTGAACTTCCTCGCCGCATTGTGCTCGTCAACTCCCCCAGTGTCTGCCAACGGAGTCAGAGTCGTTCAGGCGATGGCCTACCGGAGAACTCCTTCCTCGCGCAGAAATCGTTCGACCTCCTCCCAGAAGGCCGGCCAGTCGGGCGGGCAGTTGTTGTGACCGGCCTCGTAGGCAATGAGACGGCCGCGTCTGGCCGCCTTTTGAAGCGCGACGCCGTGGCTGAACGGGATCAGGGAATCCCTTGTTCCGTGCGCGATGAGTACAGGCCCGGGATAGTTCCTCAGTGTCTTCAGATTGTTGAAAGGGTCGCGGGCGAAGAACGGGGGGACGAAGAATTTCTCCGCGGCCATGGCATTGATACTCTTGAAGGTGGAAATCAGCACCAGCGCGGCGGGCGGGCGTTCGGCTGCGAGCGCGCACACCACGCCACCGCCGAGCGAGCGGCCCAGGAATACGATCCGGTCCGCGTCTACGTCTTCCCGGGCCGCCAGCATATCGTACGCAGCCGCGAAGACTTCGGTGACGCTGCCCTGCGTCGGCGACCCCTCCGACCGTCCGTAGCCGGGGTATTCCACGAGAAGGACCGCGAATCCCAGACGTCTGAGAGCCGCCATTTCACCGACCCAGTGGTCGATGAGTTCGGCGTTGCCGTGGGCGACGATGAACGCCGGAGCTGGGCCCGCGTTTGAATCGGGCGTAAGCAGCCAGGTTTCCGTTCGGCCGGCGTTCGTTGTCAACCAGATGCGTTCGATTCCCGATGTGTCCGTCGCGTCGACCGGCGGCGTCCGGACCAGGTGTCGCGGGAATATGAAGCGGCGCTGCGCGAAGAAGAGGACGGCGCCGTAAAAGATATAGAGCGCCATGCCGCCGAGGAGGATTCGGATCAGAATGTGGAGTTTGGAGTCCATATTTCGACTAAGGCGAAAAAGGCCCCGGAGGACCATCCACCGGGGCTCTTTCTAGTGGGTGCGAGAATCGTCGTGTGCGTCAGCAGGTGACGTCCTTTCCCTCGCTGCCGAATACGGCCAGGCGATCCTGTGACGTGGTCTCTTTCACCCGCGCGGGAAAATAGTGGAATTGAAGGGCACGGCGCCGCTGTGGGGTGGTGTTGGCGGGGGTGCCGTGATGAATCAGCCCGGACCAGATGAGGCAGCCGCCGGGTTCGAGCGGGACCGCCACGACGCGGTCTCTGACCACGTGCGTATCGCACAGCTGCCAGTCGCGGCGCTTGAAATGGACCACGGGACCCCGCAGGTGCGTACCGGGTATCACCCTCATGCAGCCGTTTTCGGGCGTGGCGTGATCCAGCGATATCCACATGCTGACAATCTGCGTTCCCATGGGCAGATTGAAATAGGCGTGGTCCTGGTGCCAGGGTTTCTCACGTCCGACCAGCGGCGGTTTGAGGATGGCCTGGTGGGAATAGAGCGCCGGTTCCTCGCCGATGATCCGCCCCATGACGTCCAGAATCTTCGGGTGTTCGGCCACTGCGGTCAGGCGGTTGTCGTAACCCATGAAATACTGGAGCTTGCGAACGGCGTCCCACCGTTCGTCGTCCGAAAGCGTGTCCAGAGTGTCCTTGTAGCTTGACTCGAACTGAACGCCTTTGAACTCCGGATTCTTCCCCTTGATGAGATCCATGAGGCCGTCGAGCATGCCGTCGACTTCGGCGCTGGTAAACGCGTTCCTGACGGCCAGATAGCCGTTTCGATGAAAGAAATCCACGTCCGCATCGGTTGCAGCGTCGAGGCTTTCGATTCCTTCGTCGATTTCGTGGTATTCGTATAGGTCCGCGGTGTAGCCGCCGTCGTCTTCGTAATTGTCGAAGGCCACCCGCTCACGGGTCCGTTCCATCGGTGTTTCCCCCTGGTATCCTGCCCCGAATCTATCTGACCAGTCTTCGGCCGATTCGTCCTTGATCGTTTCATTCAAACCTAAACCAGGCGGGCTTTTCTGTCAACCCAAAACGGGATCACAGGGTAACTTGTTGCAATTCCCTTCCCCTCGCGTTATCTTCACAATCCGAGGGACCATCATTGCCCACGCCAATTGTGGATTTGTAGGGAAGACCCTTGTGATTGCCCGAATAATGGCGCTCACGTCACCTGATTCGGTTTTTTGCTCTTGGCTGACGGCTGACGGCTGATCGCTGACAGCTAATGGCTTGGCGTTGGGTCGGGGGTGGTCCACTTACGCCTTTATCGGAGGTTTCACTATGGAAACGCGCACGCTTGGCAGGACGGACATGGAGGTGACCCGCCTGGGGTTCGGCGGCGCAAGGATCGGACTTGAAGACGTGGACCCTGAGCGGGTCGGGCGATTGCTGAACCGCGTGCTGGACGACGGGATCACGCTGATCGACACGGCGGCCTGCTATCACAACAGCGAGGAACTGATCGGCCGGTACATCGGCGATCGGCGGGACGAATACGTGCTGGCGACCAAGTGCGGCCACGTAACCGGTGACGCAACCGGGGAGCCGTGGTCCGGCGAGGTGATCGACGAGAGCATCGACCGGTCGCTGAAGCGGCTGAGGACGGACTACGTGGACCTTGTCCAGCTACACACGTGTTCGGCTGACGTGCTCAGGACGGGCGAGGCCGTGGATGCGGTGATGCGAGCGAAGGACGCGGGCAAGACGCGATACGTGGGGTACAGCGGCGACGGAGATGACGCGCTGGTGGCGATCCGGATGGGGGTATTCAGCACGCTGCAGACGTCGTTCAACCTTGTGGACCAGAAAGGACGGGCCGACGTCTTGCCGGAGGCGCAGGAGGCGGGGATGGGCGTGATCGTCAAACGCCCGATCGCCAACGGAGCGATCGGCAAGTCCGCGTCACCGTACGGTTACGCCGATGCGTACTGGGAGCGGGCGCAGCAACTCGAGATTCCGGATGGGGCCCCGGAGGATCCCATCGAACTATCCCTGCGTTTTACGCTTTCGCAGGCGGCTGTCGACACGGCGATCGTGGGGACCACGAATCCGGATCACGCGCGGAATAACCTGGCGCTGACGGCAAGGGGCCCCCTCGCGGACCCTGTACTGGAGGCGTTCTACGGGCAGTTCGATGCGCTGGGAGCGGAGTGGAACTCGCTGACGTGATCCGCCCGCGGTTCACGGTTACGAGTTTTCAACTGACCCCTACCGGCGATCCCACCGGCTGGGGTTGATCCCCGGCGCTTCGCTGGCCATATTGGCCGGCTTGTTGCCGCCGTGGAAGTTCCAGTGGCGGGTGTTGGGATCGGCGAACAGCGGGCGCACATTGTCGGGCAGGGCGGCGAGGTCGGCCTCGTCCCACGCGGGGACTTCGTCGATGGGTCCCGCCCAGGCCGGGCGGTACGCGATGGCGAGCATCTCACGCGCGTGGGCGCCGGTGTTCGGGAAATTCCCGTGAAAGACCTTGTGGTTGATCAGAACGGCGCCGCCGGATTCAACGGGGACCATCACCTGTTCGGGATGGTCCTCGTAGCGTTTGTACGGATTGGCGTCCGCGTGCATGGACAAATGGGAACGGGGTATCACGCGGAACGGCGAGACATCCCGCGTGAGGTCGTCCAGATAATAGAGTACCCTCACCATGAACGGTACGCTGCCGCCGTAGCCGAAGATCTGTGAACCGTAGGGTTGCCCGTCGGTATGGAGACTGATACCGGGATGACCGGGCTCGGAGCGGGCGTACGTGCAGGACATGAAGACGGTCTCGCCGCCGAAGAGTTCTTTCAGAAAGGCGAGGGTGGGACGATGAGCGATGAGGTCGGTGATGGGACCGCCGTTGAACTGCAGGTTCGGACAGACCTGCTGGTGGACGCTGTAGTCCACTGCGCGGGTCTCCAGCCTGGCGGTCTCCTCCTTGAGCCGTGAAACGTGCCCGGGCTCAAGCAGATCGGGCAGGACGACGTATCCGTCGAGTTCGATCTGACGGATGCGTTCGCCCAGCGTGAGTGCGGACCAGTCGCGGTCGTCGACGCGGACGGAATCCATACCGGACCCTTCAGATTGGATTGCAAAAAAACCAGGGCGGCGATGCACGCCCTGGCATGACTCGGGAGCAAGGCAGAACGCGGTTCAGACCTGGTACTTTTCGATTTTTGATTCGTCGACTTCCACGCCGAGGCCGGGCCCAAGGGGAACTTTCAATTGTCCGTTTTCGAACTTCAACGGTTCGGCGAGAACGTCGTCGACCAGCCCGTGGTAGCAGGTGTCGTTGGGTCCCGAGAAGTTGGGCGTTGAAGCGGCGATATGGGTGATCGCGGCGGTCTTGAGGCCCAGGTCGTGCGAACAGTGCATCAGGCACGGCACGTTCCAGGGTTCCGCCGCGTCAGCAATTTTCCTGACGCGAAGGAGCGCGCCTGCGGCCGGGGTATCGGGCATTAGAGAGTCGGCGCATCCGGCCTCCAGAAAGGGCCGGATGCTGCCGGGCAGGGCCACGCCGCCGTTCACGAGGATGTGCGTGCCCACCTCGGCCCGTACCCTTGCGAGCGTTTCCACGTGTTCGGTGTCGCACGGGTCCTCAAAGTGCATGACGCCAAGATCCGCCATTTTCTTCATGATCTCCAGCGTCTCTCCCGGGGGATATCCGCCGTTCGCGTCGGGTCGGAATGCGGCTTCGTCGCCGATCTCCTTACAGGCTGCTTCGGCAATGGCCAGGTCCTGCGCGGGGTCGTTGCCGGCTTTCGTCTTGATGACGCGGAACCCGCACCGGTCGATGTATTCACGGGCCGTGGCGGCCGACTGTTCGGGTTCCTTCAGGCCCATGCACGCCGTGAAGTCGACCTCCGTACGAACGATGCCCCCCATAAGGCGGCAGAGGGGCAGTCCGGCGTGCTTTCCGAGGAGGTCCCAGAGCGCCATTTCGACCCCGGACATTGGGCCTCTTGGGATGTCCGCACTCTCCATAAGGCCGATTGCCTTTTCGATGTCGGAAACGTGGATGCCAGACAGGACCGCGTTCGGGTCCGTTGCGAAGCCGCTGGTACCCTCGCCCCAACCCACGAGTCCCGAGTCGCTTTCGATCCTGACGATGAGCCCGGTTCCGCCGAGCGTGCCGCCTCCGGCGCCGCGGCCCACGTACGGCCCGACGGGCGCGTCGTAGGGAATGCTCACCGTGGTCGCCGTGATGTCTTTGATAATCATCGCATGGTTCCTCGTGGACGAAAACGCTATGTTCTCACGTAGGCGGAACGGGCTGACGTCTCAAGTGACAATCTGAAAGAAACGTCAAAGGTCGAATCTCCGCAAAGCCTTTGTCACTCGATCTTAGCAGCCCGTTGAAAAAGTCCATCCGGGCTGCGGCCGGCAGAGCGACCTTATCAACGGACTGCCAGGCGCAGGCTGTCAATGGTGCGACTTGCCATTCGAGGCAATGTGTACCTTGATTTTGCCCGTCATCTCTTCCGCTGGATTCTTGCGCGTCAGCGTCTCAACGACCGCTTTCTTCGCGGGATCGATGAGCAGAACCAGGCCGGTCTTGTTGTTGGCCTTGAACGGCTCCTCGATACCGAGGGCAGCGGCCAGCAGGCGGGACTGGGCGGTGCGCTTCGCGTCGGTCACGTCGAGCTCGAGAAAGAGGACGGGCTTGTCCGCAAGAGACGTCCGCACCTCCTCGAGGACGGGAACCAGCGCCGTGCATGCGCCGCACCAGTCGGCGTGTACCTTGACGACGTAGAGGGCCGGGTCCCCGTCGCCCGGCACCTCCACGGTACCTGCAAGACTCGACCCTGAAATCAGAAAGAGCGAAAGGGCTGCAAGAGAAAGCGTGCTTCGGATGCGCATGGACCAACTCCTTTTGAAACGGTATGAAAAAGGACCAGGCCGGCGACGGCCGGATGATGGACGCGCGCCCTGCCTGGACGAATTTCGGAATCGACGCATCTGCCGCCGCCACCCTTCGTCTATGATTACGGAAGGGTTAGCCTCAATCCGAAAAAAACAGCAACGCGGCGACGCGATAAAACCCTCCGAAACGGGGCGTTATCGACGTAAAGAAGGGCGTTTTTTCCCTTCACGTACAGTGTCCTGGTGTATCCTGGTAATCAGCCGTCTAATCGCCTCTATTAACTCGCACATATTCGAATTAACGTCCCTGAAGACTTACGAATCAAGGTTAGCAGGTATCTGCGCCGGACGGCCTGACGTCTGTAAGACCGATTCCGTAGCATTCCGATCAGTCGGCGGGTCACCGCGACCGATGCCATATATACGACCGTTACCGGGCGCGGGTTCCCGCAAACCACGGAAGAACGTCTGGGTCGATTCCTGTCTTGGATCGGCGCCGCCGCGAATGGGTTCAATCTCGCACACCCTTAGCCGCCCCCTGAGCTGCCACCCTGAGCTTGTCGAAGGGTCGGCGAAGGGCAACGACCGGGTACCGCAGCGCGGGCATTTCGACAAGCTCAATGAACGCGCTGCGAAAATGCACGTCCGGGAGGCGCGAAAAATGTCGGTTTTTTGTCACTCCCGATTATATATTAACTAAAATGGCCTTTACAACTTCGCATGACTTAGATAGGTAAATATCGGTACGATTTTCGTACGAACAGCAATCGATGGCGCTTTTTCGGCAGGTTCTTCGATTCCATCCTCACCGCCGTCGACAATCAGGGAGTGAAGAGACATGGGCATTGTAATGGGGCACCATCACGGATTTACGGTATCGGACCTGGATCGTTCTGTTTCGTTCTATCGGGACCTGCTCGGGATGGAACTGGTGCGGATATCCGAGCGCAAGGACCTGCCTTCGTACGATACGATTCTGGGTTACGACCAGGTCCATCTGAATATTGCGATTCTTCGGCATCCCGTGAACGAGTTTATACTCGAACTCGTTCAATACGTTCATCCGGAGGTTGAGGCGCGACCCCAGGAAAACAGGTACCTGGGCGCATCGCACGTGGCGTTCGAGGTGGATGACGTGGACGCGATGTACGGGCAACTTAAGGAGGCGGGTTTCGGTTCGATCAATCCGCCTACGGACGTAGATCGCGGCGGCGTGGTCGTGGCCCGGGCGATGTATGCATTGGATCCGGACGGGATCAGCATCGAGATGTTCCAGGAGTTCGAGGACGTAATCAAGAGATGAAAAAGACCGGGTAGACGGAAGACGTGAGACGGAAGAGGACCCCACCGCGACGCGCGGTTAGCGATATGACGAAGCGATGTCGATTCGTGGCAGGGGAGACCGGCCGGCCACCGGCTTTTCTGCGCCTGTTTTGCATTTGTAGGGGCAACCCTTGTGGTTGCCCGCCTTTTGCTGTTCCAGGTTTTCCTTTGTGTCTTTGTGTGAGCCGAATTTCGTCCTGTCGGTTCTGTTCCACTCTTCCCGCCTATGCTATTTCGATATCCTGAGCAGTTCCTGCGGTCCGTCGGGATTTGAAACGCGGACCGCGTGCCCGAGATTGAGGTCCTGAATCCGGGCGATTTTGTTTTCGATCGTATCGGGCTCTCGGTCGTAGAAGCCGAGAATCAGCCGTCCGTCGTCTTTCACGCCATCGTAAGCCCGTTGGAGCAGATCGATCCGATGCTGGCGGTCGAACCCGTAATTGTCCCAGACCGCCCAGTAGATGAAATCGTACTTTTCGGGAAGCCCGTGAGAACCGATCTCTGAAAGCCGTTCCACGGGAAGCCGGGCGAAATGGTCGCACTGCACGGGAAAGAACCTGTCGACGTCCCGGGCCCTGCCCGCGCTGGAGTCGATGCCGAACGGCGTGAGTGCATGATCTGACCATTCTTGGAGACACCGCAAGAGGAAGCCGTTGGCGCACCCGATATCCAGCACGGCGCCCGGCCGATGGATCTCGGATGCGATGAACGATCGCGCCCGCTTCCAGGTCTCGAAGGACGGGCCGTCGACGCAGCTTCCGTTCAGCGCGAACCTGAGGAGGCCGGGATCCGTGTCAAGCCCGGCCAGATCGATGGTGTAATTCATGGGGTCGTGTCTCGGATCTGAGCCGCTCCCTGAGCCGTTGTCCTGAGCCTGCCGAAGGGTTGTCGAAGGGTCGGCGATGGTTGGAAAACGGCCCCGAGCGGTACAACCTGAGCCTGTTCAAGGGTATCGAATCACGGGCGCTTCGACAAGCTCAGCGTCCACATTTCAACATTTCGACAAGCTCAATGCAAGCCTGCTCAATGACCACGTTTCGCAAGACTCCCCACGAACACCGGTGCATCCGATCGGGATGAATCGGCAGGAGAATAGTGATGCGTTCTTGGGACAGTAGACAAGAGTCAAATCTGCCGGTTTGCTTGTCTCCCGTCGCGAATGCTACTGCGGTTCGTACGTATCGGACCCCTTTGTCGGAAGCGGCACGGCCCAGATGTTGCGGTAGGCGACGCAGTCGCCGTGGTCCTGCAGGCGCAGCGGCCCGGATGTTCCGACCGTCAAGCCGGAGGCGGATCCCGTGGGCCCTGAGATCTGCACGTTGTTCTGGATGACGATGCCGTTCTGGAGAACGGTGGCGCGGGCGTGTTCGGACACGTCACCGGATTCGTGCAGGCGCGGCGCCCGGAAGCAGATATCGTACGACTGCCATTCCATGGCCGGCCTGCATGCGTTCACCAGCGGGGCGGACTCAAGGTAAAAGGCGCCGCAGTCGCCGGTGCCGGGGACGTTGACGTGCGAGGAGTCCAGAACCTGAATCTCGTAGAGGGCCTGCAAAAATACCCCGCTGTTGCCCTTGGCCTGTCCGGTGGCCTCGGGCATATCCGGACAGCGGAACTCCAGGTGAAGATAGAAATCGGTCAGGGGCTCGGTGTGGATGATGTCACCCGTCCGGGGCACGACGTGGAGGATACCGTCTTCCACGGTCCATCCGGGATCGCCACCGTCACGGGCGGTCCAGTTGCTGAGATCTCTGCCGTTGAACAGGATAAAGGCATTGGTTGGCGCCGCCAGTTGCAGTGTATCCATCGATAAGTCCTTTCTGAGTATAGGAGTCCGGACGGAAAGGGCGTGGAAATCTGTATGCCGCGTCCGGTATAGAATAATGCCGCCCGACACGGCGCACAAGACGGATTTGCGCTGGCAGGAGTTGTAAAATCCCGTTGTGGTGTATGTCCGTGTTTGCCAGTCGGGTGATCTGGTCGGAAGCGCCAACAACCGTTCGGAGTCGTAAATGTCATGGAAGATGGGAGTTCGAAATATGGAACACGTCGTCATCTGCAGGGAACAGGGGCGATACGCCGGGTGGCCGGCGAACTACGGGATCTGGTCGTGGGGAGACGAGATCGTCGTGGGCTTCACGCTGGGGTATCACAAGTCGGACGGCGGATTTCACCGGCGCGACCGGGACCGGCCGTTCGAGACCATGCAGGCACGCAGTCTTGACGGCGGCCTGAACTGGATCGTCGAACCGATACCGATCGCCTCTCCGGAAGGCAAGGGTGTATCGGCGAACGAGCATGTGAACCGCTCGCTGGAGATTGAGATGGCGGCTGCGCTGCCGACAGGGCATCCCGACGGGATCGACTTCAGCCATCCGGATATCGCGCTGATGTGCGCCCGGACGGGACTTGCGGAAGGCGCGCGGTCGTGGTTCTACGTGTCTACCGACCGGTGCCGGTCATGGGACGGACCGTTCGGCCTGCCCATGTTCGGGTTGCCGGGCATCGCGGCGCGGACGGACTATCTGACAGACGGTACGGATACCTGCACGCTGTTCCTGACGTCGGCCAAATCCAACGGACGCGAGGGCAGGGTGTTCTGCGCGCGCACGGTGGATGGAGGGAGGACGTTCCACTTTCTGTCGTGGATCGGAGAGGAGCCCGAGGGTTTCGCCATCATGCCTGCCAGCGTCCGGCTTCCCGGAGGGCGCATCCTGGTGTCCGTGCGGTGCAGGGGAGGCGGCGGGAGCAGGGAAGGCAACTGGATTGACCTGTACTGTTCGGACGACAACGCGGCAAGTTGGCGCTACCTCAACCGGCCGGTCGCCGAAACCGGAACCGGGGGCAATCCGCCCGCGATGATGCTTCTGGCTGACGGACGCCTGTGCCTGGTATACGGATATCGCGACGCACCCTCGGGGCTGCGGGCGGTATTGAGCGAAGACGAGGGGGCGAACTGGTCCGAGCCCGTTATCCTGAGGGATGACGGCGGTGACCACGACGTCGGGTATCCACGCGCGGTGCAGCGACCGGACGGCAAGGTCGTTTCCGTTTATTATTATGACGACGAACCCGACGGCGAGCGCTATATCGCCGCCACCATCTGGTAACGGGAACGCGAAGAGGGACCGGATTCCGCGACGATCCCGGGAAGAGAATTCCGATACGCCGTGCCGGTATCGGGGCTTGACATCCCGTATGCAGACCTTATTTTGAATGGACATTTTCAGGTAACACCAACTCACACGGAGGAGAGCAAATGGCGGAACTGCACAGTTCGTGGCATCGGGATTTCGACGTTTACGACCGTCTGGAGGAACTGGGGATCGATCTGGGATCCAGGGAGGACGCGTGTCCGGCGCCTCAGGGAAGGCGGATCTGCATGGCCACGTTTACACCTTCCGGTCTGGTGTTTACATCGGGCACAGGCGGTGGGGTCGGCGCAGTCACCAACGACGACGCGGACGTGGAAGCCGGTTTCGAGGCCGGCAGAGAGGCGGGCATTTCCCACGTGGTGACGCTGCATTGGGCGCTGGACCCGTACGGCACGCTGAATGACGTGTGGTATTGCGTAAAATGCATCGGGATGGTGAATTCCGCCGGCGGGGGATCCTTTTCGAAGTCGCCCCAGGTCGTGGACGGGTACAGCACGGTTTTCCACGATGTGTTCGGAGGACCGGGTTCCCGGTTCGGGGAAGACGGGATGGACGCGTCGCTGTCGGGATGGCACGCCCGGAGCGCGGTGGCGGGGTTCGACCTTCCGGGCCATTGCAAGATCGAACCGGAGATGATTGTGCAGATCGATCCGGACCTGGCGCTCAGGATCATCCGGGAACGCGGCCCGCACGTATAGTACGGAGTAGAGTGGCGACAGAAAAACGGGGGCGAGATCAATCGCCCCCGTTTTTATTTAGTTGAGAGGAACACCGGAGAGGCGGGCGCCCACAAGGGACGCCCCTACAATCGCAACGTCGGTGCGGGTCCCAGAGAGTTTAATTCGTGGGTGTCCGGTTGTGTAGGGGCGTCCCTTGTGGGCGCCCGGACACCTGCTTCAGTTTTTCCGCGATCCAGAATTTGATGATCGACTGCCGCGTTACACCCAGACGCCCGGCTTCCCTGTCCAGAGATTGAACCATCCAGATGGGGAAATCGACGTTTACCCGCTTCGGTTCCTGGGCAGGCCTTCTCGCCCGATCCAGGTCGAGATAACCGGTTATATCTTCTCCGCGGTCGAATTTTTCGTCAAGCTCCTTCGCTTTCATAGATTTCGATCTCCTCCTTTCTGGACCGGCGGACGGAAATGATCCGGACCCTCTCCGCTCGATACGTCACAATGCCGGACCAGTGCGTCCCCCTGTACCTGCCGATCACCAGAAACCTGGGTTCGTCTACAGCCCGAGCCGGTATCTCAATCAGCTCGGAATCCTCCCAGATCTGTTGGGCTTCAATGAAATCGATGCCGTGTTTTTCCTTGTTTTTCACGCTCTTCCAGTCGTCGAATTCGAACTCCATTGACACGGTCCGTCTATTTGGCCTTTATCGGGTATTCGATTCTGCGGAATCTTGTAAAATATATACAATAATAATATAATTTCAATATAATAATTATACTGTTTTTATATTTTACGCAAAGCGGGCGCCCACAAGGGACGCCCCTACAATTGCAATGTCGGTACGGATCCAAGAGAGTTCAATTCGTGGATGTCCGGTTGTGTAGGGGCGTCCCTTGTGGGCGCCCGGCCACCGCGTTACCTCCACCTATACCCTCTCCCCTCTCACCGCCTTGTGTACCTTTCCTCATCGCCCGGTTCAACCGTGTCTTCCGCCATGGACACGTTCAGCCGGTCCGCGCAGTCCGTCAACCCATCCACGATAGGGCCCGGAACGTCGAATCCCTCGCGCAGGCGTTGCGCGCGGGTGCGGTGTTCGAAGTCGCCGGGCACGAGGACCTCATCGAAACCGGGGGCCGGTGGGATGGCTTTGATCATGTCCAGGAAGGCGCGGATTCCCCGCTGGTATGACTCCAGCGGCGTGAAGGAACTGACGCGTATCACCTGCATGAACGCGCCTGAAAGTGTACCCTCTTCCACTTCCGGAACGCCCGACAATCCGCTCAGCAGGCAGGTCAGCAGCAGGAGCCCGGAGCCCTTGTGCGCCCCGAACGGCAGGAGATATCCGCCGTCGTAGAAGTCCAGCGGGTCCGTGCTGGGCTTGCCGTGTTTGTCCAGGATGTATCCTTCCGGAATGGACGACTTCTCGGCGCGGGCAACCTGGAGTTTGCCTTCCGCCACGACGCTCGTGGCGATGTCCAGGATGAACGGTGCGGCGTCTCCCGTGGGCACGCCGAAGGCGATCGGATTCGTCCCGAGAGGGCCGCGGGTTGCGCCGTACGGCGCGACGGCGTCCACCGTCCCCACGCCGATGGTGATGATGGCGATGCATCCGGCGCGAGCGGCGATCTCGGCGTACTCGCCGAGCCGTCCGAAGTGGCCCACGCGCCTGAAACTGATGCAGCACACCCCCGACCGGGCGGCGTTGTCGATGGCGAGGTCAATGGCGTTTCGCGCGGTATAGATGCCCATCCCGTTGTGGCCGTCCACAATCATCGTGTTCCCGCCCCGTTGGACAATCTCGGGTTCCGCCGCCGGCACGATGGAGCCCCCCTCGATACCGTTGAGATACGTCGGTATACGCAGCACGCCATGGGAATCGTGGCCACACAGGTTGGCACCGACCAGGATTTCGGAAACGGTTTCCGCCACGTGGCGCGGGGCGCCGGCAGCCGCCAGCAGATTGCGGGAGATGGCGTGCGCGTGCGCGGGGCGGAAGCGTTGTGTGGTGGACATGGTCTGCGCTCCGGGAAGGACATGGGCTGCCAGGACGAACGGCAGGGGCATATTGGATTCGCGCTACGGTTCTTTGCATACGGATGAACGCGTGCGGCGTTTCGTCAATTTAGCAAATCAGACGGGCAGTTTCCATTAGAACGAACGGGGCGCGATGGGACGCGTGATCGCAGGTTTTCGCAGGGCGACCGGCCGGTCGCCCCTACAGATGCAATGAAGGCACGGGCAGGCGCAGGGGTTGCGAACCCTGACTGCGGGGGATATATTGGGGTCGCTCGTCCGTCCCTTGCGACGGTTGAGCGAATTTTTGCCTTTCCGCATATCGATCAGGAGGTCTGCCATGAAAGTACTCGTTACCGGCGCGGCGGGTCAGGTGGGGTGCCGGCTGGTACGTCAGCTTCTGGACCTGAACCTGGAAGTCCGGGGCTCCGTTTTACCCGACGATCCATGTCTGAGCCGGTTGGACGGTCTGGACGTGGAGCTCGTGGAAGGGGACCTGACGGACGGAGAGTTCACGACGAAAGTTGTCTCGGGGACGGACGCCGTGATCCACACGGCCAACCTGGTAGGGCCCCATTTCGAGATCAACACGCAGATCAACCTGGAGGTGTCGCGGGCGTGCGGGCGGTTCGCGGACAGCCTGGAGCGTTACGTGTACGTGAGCTCGTCCGGCGTGTTTCCGAATAACGGCGAGAACATCGCCTGCGCCTACCATCCCGTGGACGAACTCCATCCCAAGCGGCCCGATAACGAGTATTCCCTGTCCAAATACATCGGGGAACTGATGGCCGAACGGACGTCCCGTGAGACCGGGCTGCGGATTTCCATCGTACGGCCCAGCCACGTGCTGTCCGGCAGCGCGATTTTCGATCAGTTCACGGTAGGAAGGGTCTGCGCGATATTGAAAGCGGGACAGGCGGGGCCGGGTACGGAAATGTATATGCACGACGGCACCGAACTGTGGCACGAGGTCGAGGCGCGGGCCGAAGATCCCGATCAGCCCTGCGCCGCCCGGGACGAAGCCGGGCGGCCCTGGTACTATCAGCCGAACGACGCGCGGGATATCGCGCATTGCATCGTGTGCGCGTTGCGGTCTCCGGATGCGGTAGGCGAGTCGTTCAACGGCGGCGCACCCGCCCCCTTCACGTATCCCGAGGGCGCGCGGCTGCTCGGGGAATTCAGGAGACGGGAACCCCTGGAGGTGACGGTACCGGTGCGCTGGATGTACGATCACGACATCACGAAAGCGAAATCGCTGATCGGCTACCGTCCCAGGGGAGACTTGGAGACGATGATGGCGTCGGCGGCTGCCTTCGAGGCGGGCGAGCCCGACTACCGGTGGTGAGAGACCGCGTTGGAATGAAGTCGGCGCGCCGAAGGGAGAATGACGCTCTCGAAAGGCCGGGTCGGTTTTACGTTTCGTGGATCAGGATGCCGGCGCGGGCGCGCCGAGGATGATGAGATTGCGGTTGGTGATGCGCTGATCGATGGCCGTGATCTTGTAGGCCCCGTACCGGCCTGCAATCACGCCAACGGCCGCCGTGTATCGCGCGTCGTCGTCCAGGTGGTTGATGCGTCGCAGGTAGAGCCGGTCCCGGATGCAGCAGGGCATGGCCGCGAAACACGCGTTCGCCGCGCCCGCCATCTCCAGGGCATCCCGGGTGCCTTCATTGCAGGCATGGATGCAAATGACGTAGGACCGCGGGCCGAGATCCACGTCATTGAAGTCCCTTTCGATGTACTCGACGTTCTCCATGGGCATGGCCTGTTCGCGCACGATCTCCAGGTAGTGATCGAAGGCCGGCCGGCGTTCCCGGTCCACGCAGACCACGCGAAGCGTGGGAAACCGCCAGGCCAGCAGGATGCCCAGCAGACCGTGGCCGCAGGCCAGGTCGTATATCGTCTCCACGTTGCCCTCGCGCCACTGTTCGTAGATGGCCTGTCCGATGCGCCGGTATGCCTCGAAGGTTTCGAAGAGTTCTTTCACGCGCAGATATTTCGGGTGACGATCCACAATTCCCGATATGAACGCGGAAAGCGACTCGCTCCGGCCGGTCTCCGCCACGTACGTGAGGAGTAGGTCCAGCCGTTCCTTGTCAAGGTCCCGTACCATGACGTTTGGATTCATTGGAAAACGGTCCAGCATATCGGGTTGCCAGACAGCGTCGTATTTTTCTTTCGCCATAACGTAGTCCGTGCGACGGGATTCAGGTTCTTTCGGAACGGACAAATATAGCCAATCCGTGCGCGTCACGCAAAGCGGGCGGAGCGGTCGACCGGGGTCGCGGATATCACACGACTCATGGAGAACACGGAGCGGGGTGCATCCATGGCAGAACAGGAATCCACCCACCGGATCGTCGACGCGCACATCCACGTCTGGACCGATGACTTTGCGCGCTACCCGCTTTCCCCCAGGGTCAAAGTAGAAGACCTCTGGCATCCCACCTTCACGCCGGACGAGTACTTCAGCTACAGCCGGTCGGTGGGCAACGTGCGCATCAATCTGGTACAGATGACCTGGTATGACTACGATCACAGCTACATCCTCGACCTCATCGCCGGCGATCCGGAGACGTTCGCGGGCACCGGTATGATCAGTCTGGACGACCCGGAGCCGGACAGGACCATGCTTGAACTCTCGCGGCAGGGCTGTTTCGCCTTTCGCGAACCGCCCTCAGCGTTGGATCACCCGGCATTCGAAAAGATGTTCGCCGCCGGCGCGGAACACGAGCTCGCACTCAGCTTCAATATGCAGGTCGATCTGCTGCCCGGTCTGGACCGGCTATGCGCCCGTTTTCCGGATACGCCGGTCATTCTCGACCACGTTTGCCACGTGGGCATCCGGGAGGCAGACTACAGCCAAGAAGACCTGGAAGCGCTGCTCCGGTTTGCCAGGCACGAGAAAGTGATGGTCAAGATCGGTCCGCTTCAGGCGCTGTGCTCAC
Source organism: Gemmatimonadota bacterium (assembly GCA_028874335.1). Taxonomy (GTDB): domain Bacteria; phylum Latescibacterota; class UBA2968; order UBA2968; genus JAAXHE01. The sequence goes on from JAPPJY010000016.1 coordinate 229,526, forward strand.
GCCGCGCGCCCTACCTGGACGTCCTGCCGCTGATCCGGCGGGTGGTCGAAGCGTACGGCGCCCATCGCTGCATGTGGGAATCCGACAGCGGCGGACCCATTGAGATGGAGGACCCGATGACCGACTACCCCGCCGCCGTGGCCCTGATCCGGGACCACGGGAGTTTCCTCAGCCCCGCCGAGAAAGACGCCATTCTTTGGGGCACGGCGCAGCGCTTCTTTTTCCGCAATCTCAACGGCTGACTTGATCGCACGCGAATTCACTCAATCGTATCTGACCGGAGGACTGGCTTTGAATCCATTCAATGATTCAACGGACATCGCGGAAGACGGACTTCTGCTCCGAGAACGCATGCAAGAGGACGGGTACCTCTTCATCCAGGGCCTGTTGCCCGCAGAGATCCTGGAGTCACTGCGATCGGCGTTCCTCGAGACTGCCCGTGAAGCCGGATGGGCGAGGAAAGACACGCCGCCGGAGGACGGTATCGCGGACCTGAACGGTTTCTGCGTCGAGCCCGAGCCGGCCTACATGGACGTGTACGCGGAAATGTACAGCATAGAAGCGTTTCACGCGCTCCAGCATCATCCGAATATCGTCAAGCTTCTCGAGCGCATGGCCGGCGAGCCGATTCTGCCTCATTCGCGCATCATCGCGAGGACGATCTTTCCTCAACGGGAGGCCTATACGACCCCCGCCCACCAGGACTTCATCCCCATCCAGGGGACAGCCGAAACGTATACCGCCTGGATTCCCCTCAGCGATCTGCCGCCCGCGATGGGCGGTCTGCAGGTCGCGGCAGGTTCTCATCGCAAGGGCGTGTACGACTTCAAGCCGGCCATGGGAGCCGGCGGAATTGAGATTACCGATCCCCTCGAAGGCGCCTGGGTCAACAGTCCGTTCGATCAGGGCGACGTCCTCTTTTTTCACAGCATGCTCGTACATAAGGGCCTTCCGAACCGCTCCGACCGGCTCCGCATGTCCATCGACGCGCGATATCAGAGGACCAGCGATCCCATCGCGCCGGGCAGCATCCTCCCCCACAGCCAGCCGAACACCTGGGAGAACATCTATCGGGGCTGGAAGGACGAATCGCTGAAGTACTACTGGGTGAAATACGAACTGGAGATCAGGGAATACGACAACAAGTACCACGACATGCGGGACCGGATGGCTTTCGACATGGCCGAGGCGGGAGACGAGACGGCCATCTCCGCCCTCCAGCGCATCATCGCGCGGCACAACGACCCGGAGATGAGGGAAAGGGCGGCCGAACTGCTGGCCCGGTTCGAGGGGGACTGAGTGACCGGCCGCGGACGTCAGGATCCCTTTCCATAAACCCGGTCGAGGTCGCGCGTACACGCTTCAAGCATCTGCGTCAGCGCGAAGAACTCGCTGCCGTGGGCGATCAGGCGGGCGCCCATGTCGTAGAGTTCCTTAACGTGATCCGGGGATGCCGCCGGACAGCCCCACGCCAGCCCCCGTTCGCCCGCGACGGTCGCCACCTTCCTGATGGCTTCGTCAAGTGTGTATCCCGGTTTCAGCCGGTCGATCCTCAGACCGAGGTCGCCCGGGCCGATGAACAGGCCGTCCAAGCCCTCGACGGATACGATCGCGTCCAGGTTTTCCATAGCCAGGGACGTTTCGATCTGAACGACGAGGAAGGTCTCGCGGTTGGCATCGTCCACGTATGTTTCCCCGCCGGACATATAGAAGTCGGCATCGAGCCCGGCCGCATCCTGGCCGCGGTCGCCAACCGGCGGAAACTTGACGGCGTCCACCAGCATCCGCGCCTTCTCCGGCGTCGAGACGTGGGGTATCATCAGGCCGGTCGCGCCGTCCTCCAGGTAACGATACAGCCTCGTTTTCTCCGTGGTGGGCGGTCGAAACATGCAGTCGATGTCGAACAGGTGGAAGTAGGCGAGCATGGACTGGATTTCCCGGTCCGTGAAACAGCGATGCTCCCCGTCCAGCCAGATACAGTCGTAGCCCGCGTTCGCGGCCATGCGGATGTACGCGGGTATGAAGTGACCGAGTCCGCAGATCCGTGCCGGCCTGTCATCGCGTATTTTCGCAAGCAGTTTGCTTTTGCGCATATTGGTGACTCCTGGCGTGTGGATTGAATCCTTCCGGGTCCCTCCAGTCGGATCTTGAGCAACGGGATCGCGAAATTGGATTGGTATTCGTCTCGCAGAAGTGTATACCATACAGGATACGCGACAGGAACACCAGAGACTTCTGATGTGGATGGGGGCGGAGAATCCTCACACGGAGACACAATGGGAGAACCGGAAACTGCGAAAAGGCGGGCAACCACAAGGGTTGCCCCTACAAACGCACAATAGGCGCAGGTGTCGGTGGTTTGATTATTGCCTTACGCTGACTGCTGATGGCTGTTTTATCTGAACGTTTATTTATGTTTTTTCTTCGTGTCTTAGTGTCTTTGTGTCTTCGTGTGAGTTAATGTTCGAGTGTAGCTGACTGAGGTTTGTGCTGTTTGCGCTTTGATGTTCGGCCTTTGGTTTTTGCTCTAAGCTGATGGCTGACGGCTGATAGCTGACGGCTTTTTTTCAAATCATATCGACAGGAGATACCATGGCCAAATATCGAGCCGGAGTCATCGGCCTGGGATGGATGGGCATGCTCTACGATCTGGCGGAGCGCATTCCGGACCTCTTCGAAATCGACGACGTGGACCGTCCGACGCCCGAACTGGACGTCCATCGCCGGTTCTTTCACCACGACCATCCGGGCACCGAAGGGAACCCGACGTCCTATGCCGAGGCGCTGCACAGCCGACCCGAGGTGGAACTGGCGGCTGCGGCCGACCGGGACCCGAAACGGCTCGCGGCGTTCACCGAACGCTACGGGATCGAGGCGACTTACGAGGATGCCGAAGCGATGCTTCGCGCCGAGCGACCGGACATCGTGGCCATTGCCACGAATACGAAAGGTCGCGCCGACCTGACGTGTCTCGCGGTACATTGCGGCGCGCGCGGCATCGTTACCGACAAGCCGATGTGCCACACGCTCGAGGAGGCGGATCGCATGGTTTCAACCTGCGCGGACGCGGGCGTCCCCCTCAATTGCGGCGCGATCTCGACGACCCACCCGTCTTTCGGAAAAGCCAGAGAATTGGTGCAAAGCGGTGCCATCGGAGAAATCCGGTCCATCGAGGCGGACTCGCCATTCGCGCAACATCAGAACTGGTCGTTTTTCCTGGATAGCGCCCCTGCCTGGGTCTCGGGCATCGGAGACCTCCCTCGACGCGGAGCGGGCTCCGACGAGTTCGACGGTCCCGGCGGAAGCGATGAGTTCAGGGGCCAGGGAATCATGGTCACGGCGGACGAGACGGTGGTGCATTTTCGGGCGGGAGCGCCGGGGGTCCGGCTGGAGGGGAGCACGGGAGAGATCGAGTTCACGGACCGTCGGTGGCGGCTGAGACAGCAGTTGGAGACAACCGGCAATGTTCGCGTGGAGATGCCGTGGCCGGAGCCGCAGTTCGTGCATCCTTACGGCGCTGTCTACTCGCTGAACGACGTGATCGACTGCATGGAAGGTCGCCTGGACGAGCCGAAGAACTCGGGCCGGCGGATTGCCGTGGCCCTGGAAGTCGAGATCGCGCTGAAGCTTTCCTCGGCGCGAGGCGGAGCGCGCGTGGAACTTCCTCTTGAAGACCGTTCGCTAGGGCTGAACTACGACTGGTTCCGTTAGAGAAAGGGAACTGCGTTTCAGATCGTACGGCCGAACCCTACGCCCACGGGACCGGAAGAGAGAACTCGCGGGCGAGGCCCTCGAGCGACGTTAGCGCTTTCGCACTGACGGGAATGCCATTCTGCCGATAATCGGCCTCTTTCTTCCAGGCCCTCCGCCCGGGCAGACCCGCATCCGCAAGTCCGGGCAACGGCTGCATCTTCGCGGTCTCGTCCATCAGGTAGTCCATGTCCGCTTTGAACGCGTCAGGTGAGCTGAAGCGGCTCACGTCCAGCGCCATGTGAAATCCGGACTGATCGGCGCCCTGGAACCTCGTGGTTCGCCGGTCGAACTCGGGCAGCATCTGTCCCGCCAGAGTCCCCGAGAGGATGTTGGCCACGTGAGACATGCCGATGGCCTTCACGAATACCGCCGGATTCCTGCGGACGTCCTCGTCGTCCGCCTCGAAATGGCTGGCATAATCAAGCAGGAAATCGGGCCGACCGGGGCCCGCAGGCATCCCGAAGGCCAGCGGCGGGCTGCCCTGGATGGAGCCGCGGACGCCGTTGGCGCGGTCGTAAGACGGCGCGGCGCTCCGGCCGGAGAGGCTGATGCCGACGAGGTCTTCCTTGAGGGCCATCCGCACGTACTTTCCCGAACTACCCAGATGGTCGTGATAGACCGTCGTGACCACGCCGACGCCCAGCTCTTTGGCTTTGGCAATGGCCATCTGCATCGCCCGGGTGGCGACGATCATCCCCAGGCCGCCGTCTCCGTTGAGCGCGGCGGTGGCGGGGCCTTCGTGGAGGATGCGGATGGTGGGATCGGGATTGGCACGCCCTTCCTGGAACGAACGGACGTATCGCGCCACCTGCAAAACGCCGTGGCTGACCACGCCGCGCAGTTCGGTGTCGATCAGCAGGTCGGCGATCAATCGGGCGTGCTCCGCGGGCAGAGGAACGGCTTCGTAGATTTCGCGTACGAGGCGCCGCAGGTCTTCCACAGGGACGCGAAGACCGTCTTTGGGTGGGACATTCATAGATAATCTCCTTGAATGGACGTCGGTTCTGGCCGGCCACGAGAGCACCGCCCTCGTCGATGAGACAATCGCCGGTGCGACGCCGAGGCTGCCGGCCGACGTGCGCGGGAAGCTGGACGCGGCGAGCGGGCGCTATTGCGAAAAATTGGAACAGGAACACCGGCCGGTCGACGATGGAACCGGCTGAAGCAGAAAAGGCCTGCCGAAGACGACGTATCGAGGAGCCCGCGCCGTGGCTGCTCGATGTAGCGTTCGGTGGAAGTGGAGAAGCCGTGCTGGAGACGAGATTCAGAATAGAGAGAGGTAGGAAACGGGGATTCTGGATGCTTGGTTGAGCGGGAGGAGCGCACATTCCTGTCTGCTCGCAGAAGATGACGGATTTGTCGTACAGACTATCCGTCACCTGGAAAACCTTCGCGAACGGACGGTCGCGTTCCATTTTTTCTCAAGATATCGAACGTTTTATTGACGGTCGACTCGTCGTTTTTATATTCCCACTTGACAGTATATGTCTTCTTCGATATATTGTCAAAATCCGATTCTATATTGAAATCTAGGCCCCCGCGTTACGTCACCCATCCAAAGACATGTCGATCTTAGATGGACGCATCTAAGCGGAAGACATGCACGTAATGCGGGGGCCAACCGTTTGTTGGGCATCATTGGATGAGTTTCCCCAATAGATATGCAATTCTGGTCGACGGCGAATGGTTCAAGAAGGACCTCCATGGAAAGACGACGAAATCTCCCAACGCCAGGGACATATTCGATCAAATTGAAAAAATAAGAACTCACTGTAAGTTAAATGGGACTGATCTATACAGGATTTTTTATTACACGGCCGATCCATTTGAAGGGACAGTGCAAAATCCAGTGAATAAAGAATCGACGAAGTTTTCAGCCACCTCTCAATTTCTAAACAACACCCGACTTATCAAAGAAATCGAAAGCTGTTCAGACTATGCAGTTCGACGTGGCCGGCTGATTCATCGTGGCTGGACACTACGACGCAAGGCTCTGGCAAGGCTCGAAGACGATTCGCAACATACAGTTGGCGCGAGTGACATCGAACCCAATATCACGCAGAAAGGAGTCGACATGATGATTGGGATTGATATGACTTCGCTTGCTCTGAAGAGACTTGTATCAACCGTTGTGATTGCCTCCGGTGACTCCGATCTGGTCCCGGCCATGAAACTTGCGCGCACAGAGGGATTGAGAGTCTACCTGGCGATATTTCAGAAATCAAGGATTTCAAGAGATTTAAGAATCCACAATGACGACATACTGACTCTGTAATATCGGTACCGGCGGTTCGTGAAGAAATGCGCCTATGCATCCTCAAAAGCGCCTCGGCTTTTCTCCGAGGCGCTTTTCGCGTTTGCCCGCAAAACTGGTTACTGCAACAATCCGACACTCTTTCTGCATTATAACAAATGTCGCTATGCGAAGTAATTCCGCCGGATTGATGCGGGAGGGGTGCGATCGATGGGATTGTCCGACGCGAGTTCCAAGGCGAAACCGATGGGCGCGGGACCCGGATCGTCGAAACGTACATTGTATGTCGTGCAGCCCCAGCGGTCGCCGGTCGCGACGGCATCGAAAGCCTTGAATTTTCGCCGAATCGGATCGTACGCGAGCCGCCCATACAGATCCAGTTTCAATCCGCGAGGCTTGTCAACCGTCAGGCCGCTGTGGGGATTGGATTCGAAACTGGGTTCCCCTTCCAGGTGGATGCGGCCCGCCGTGCGGAGCCGGACGAGGTCGGATTGGACAGTTTCGACCGTCAGGCTGATCTCTCCGTCTTTCAGGTCTTCATCCTTCCATCCGTGCGATTGACCGCGGGCCGTATCGATGAATTGATTCAGGGCGAGACGCCTCGTGAAAAAATCCGGCGCGCGAAAGGTCTGACCGTGCCCGGCATTTTCAGGCACGAGTGACAGGGCCTCCTCTTTGGTAAACCACGCGAAGTCGATGTTGTGCCGGGGGTCGACGTCGCCGGAGTTCCGCGGAAGGTCGCGAACCGTGACTTTCAGCACAAGGCCGTTTTCCGGATAGGACCATCCGAGCCTGGGATCGACTGGATAGGTTTCGGAAATGTCGGGCGAATCGCTGCTATCCGGGCGTTTCCGCCACCGTTCGAGGCTTTGCTCGAGCACTTCCAGGAGCGGGGCGGCATCCCGCGTGTTGATGGACCCCAGCAATTCGCCGTCCGAGGTACACGCGTACAGGCCCTGCCGGGTGGCCGTGGGTTCGGTGACTCCACCGTAATGGCCCTGTTCGGCTACCTGGCGGAAGAATTCGCCCTTGGCGTCTTTCTGCGTCTGGGTATAGCTGCAGTTGTCCGCAACGGGAATGTAGGATTCGTTGAGGATCCGGATAATCTTCGGATGGGAGAAGACGGACTCACGGCCCGCGATGCCGTTGTTTCAGACGCAGCCGAGCGGGTTTCCGTTCATCGCCCAGATAAACAGCGGTCTCCCCACCGAAGCCGCGCGTCGCCGGGCAGTCCAGAGATCGGTCTCCCAGCCGATATCCGTCCACCGCACTTCCTCTGGCTTTGACCTGATCAGCGAGGACAGAGATTCCATCGTTTCGGGACCGGGTTTCCATTTCTTTTGTCGATCGGTCATTTCCATCTCCTTTGCTTTCTCAACTCTCGAGGGTCGAGGTTCCCTAATGGCGGGGAGACGGGAGACGTAAGACGGTAGATAAGATCAATGCCGGGTATGTTATTCCTCGTTGCCTCCGGCACGAGAGGAATCCTCACAGGGCAGGAAATCTCTAACCTCTCCCGGCTTACGTCTCACCAGGTGGTGGTGCGGGGTGTGGTTCTCTACCCTCTCCCGGCTTACGTCTACCCGGTTTTCTCACCGCTTCAGAATCCCCCCGTTCACGTCGATCGTGGCGCCGGTGATATATGCCCCCATCCGTGACGCCAGGAAGAGGGCGGCGTAGGCGATTTCCTCGGGCTGGCCGACGTAGCCCAGAGGAATGAGTTCATTGATCCGGCTGCGGGTCTCGGGAGGGATCTGCATGCTCGTTTCGATGACGCCCGGGGTAATGGCGTTGACCGTGACATTGCTCGCGGCCAGGTCGCGAGAGAGGGTCTTGGTCATCCCGATCATCCCGGCCTTCGAACTGCCGTAGTGGACGCCGCCGGCGACGCCGCCCGTCTGGCCGCTGATGGATGAAATATTGATGATGCGGCCGCATTTCTGTTTTTCCATGTAAGGAGCCGCCGCCAGGCAGCAGAGATACGCGCCGGTGAGATTGGCGCCGATCACCCGCTGCCACTCGGTGTGATCCACGCCGGTATAGGGTCCCGGGCTGGACACCCCGGCATTGTTGACCAGGATGTCGACGCGGCCGAATTGGTCCACAGTCCTTTGGACGAACGCGTTGACCTGTGTCTCGTCCGCTACGTCTGCCGGAGCGGCGAGTACGTCGCCCCGGGCGGACAGCGCATCGGCGACCGCTTTCAATGGACCCGCGTTGCGCGCGACGAGCGTGAGGCTGGCGCCCGCCTGATGGAAGACCTCAGCGATGCTCCTGCCGATGCCCCGGCTTGCGCCGGTCACAATGGCGACCCGTCCGGAAAGATCCAGAAGATCGGAAAGGAGCTTCGTGGGCATAGCGTATTCTTTTTCCGTGAAGTCCGAAGATGAAAGAAGAGGCGCGTCCGGCCGTGGCGACTTATACCGATTGATGCCCGCGGCCGCAGTCAGATGAACTTTACGCTCTTCACTTCGCGGTTGGCCAGGCGGATTCCCCGGGCCCGGTTGCCGCGAACGGGATAGTCGCCGATGTTGAACTCCTCTTCGGTGATTCTCACACGCGGTTTGGGTTTGAATAACGCCCGGACCGTGCGTCCGGAATCGGTAGTGAGCTTGAGGATGCGGCATCCTTCCGGCGCCAGTTCGTACCCCCGGTTCAGGATGAATTTGTCGATTTTGCACCGTTTGATGTAGAGATATCCTGTCCTGTTTTCCTTGTATAGAATGTTGTAGACGCGGTCTTCGTCAATGAAATTGCAGAACAGCATGCCTTTGTCCACGAACAGCTTTTCTGGGGCGTCCACCACGGAGTACGTGCCGGACTTGCGGATCACCAGAACACGGTCGTACGGAGACACATCCAGAATGGCGGCGCCATTGACCTGGTGGCCCAGGTAACCGGTATTCCTGTCGTAGCGCAGCTTGAGATTTCGCTGGGCGGCTTCCCGGACGTCGACTCTCTGGATGCTTGCGATCTCGGTCTTCCGCGGGTGATCGGCCCCATATTTCTCTATGATCCCTTCGACGAACCCGATGGCGTAGGCCTGGATGCCGCGAAGGTTGGCGCGAACCTCCCTCAGCCGCCTGCGGATTTCCTGCATTTCCTCCTGGGCCTTGTTGATGTCGTAGAGCGATATGCGCCTGATTGGGATCTTGAGCAGGTTATCCACGTCCTCACGCGTGACTTCCGCCCTGATGTTCTCCCTGAAGTGTTCGAGCCCGTCGAACACCGCGCGGTAGACGTCCTCGGAGGTGGTCTCCTCCTCGATGCTCTTGTAAATCCGGTTTTCGATAAAGATCTGCTCAAGCGTCTTGGCGTGATGCCGGGCGGTCAACCTGCGCTCTTCGAGTTTGAGTTCGGTCCTGAGCAACTCGACCAGGCGGTCCGTATTGTAACGGATCACATCGGTCACGGTCGTGATCTGCGGCCGGTTCTCTCGAATGACCAGCAGATTCGCCGCAATGGACGTCTCGCAATCCGTAAAAGCATACAGGGCGTCGACGGTATCCCTGGTATGCACGCCGCGGGCGAGCTGGATTTCAATTTCCACCTGATCGGTCGTATAGTCGCTGATGCCCGAGATTTTGAGTTTGCCCTTCTTGGATGCGTCTTCGATGGAGGCGATGAGGGTCTCGGTCGTCGTACCGAAAGGCAGTTCGCGCACGATGATGCGCTTCGGGTCTTTTGTATCCAGCTTTGCCCGGGCGAGCACCTTTCCGTTGCCGTCGTCATATCCAGAAACATCCACCATCCCGCCCGTGGGAAAATCGGGATGTAGGCGGAAGGGCCTGTCCTGCAGGCAGGCGATCTGCGCCTCGAGCAGTTCAATCAGGTTGTGGGGGAGGATCCGGGTGGTCATGCCCGCGGCAATGCCCTCGGATCCAATGGCGAGCAGAACCGGGATCTTCGCAGGAAAGGCGAGCGGCTCACGGTTGCGGCCGTCGTACGAATCTTCGAATTCCGTCGTCTCCGGGTTGAACAGGACCTCTCTGGCCAGCGGCGTGAGCCGGCATTCGATATAGCGCGCCGCGGAGGCCTCGTCGCCCGTGAAGATGTTGCCGAAATTGCCCTGCCTGTCGATGAACAGCTCCTTGTTCGCCAGGTTGACGAGGGCGCCGAAGATGGAGAGATCCCCATGGGGATGGTACCTCATGGTCTGGCCCACGACGTTGGCGACCTTGTGGTACTTGCCGTCGTCCATCTCGTGGAGGGCGTGCAGAATGCGACGCTGAACCGGCTTGAAGCCGTCGTCGATGCCGGGGATCGCCCGGTTCTTGATGGAGTAGGACGCAAATTCGAGATAATATTTCTCGTAAAGGGTGTCGACGTATGCCACGGCATCTTCCTCTTTACCGTTCAACTTCAAGACTTCGGGGGCCAGGGCGCTTTCTCCTGACCCCCGGCATTTCAGAGGGAGCTGACCCGGGTTTCAGATCAGGTTTTCGATGATGTAGTCCCTGCGTTCGGGGGTATTCTTGCCCATATAGAAGCTAAGGGTATTGGCGATTTCGGATATGGAACGGATATTGACTTTGACCAGCCGCATATCGTCGCCGATGAACTGACCGAATTCATTCGGCGAGATCTCCCCGAGCCCCTTGAAGCGGGTGATCTCCGGGTTCTTGACCTCCGCAACGGCGTTGTCGCGCTCGCGGTTGTTGTAACAGTAGCGCGTGACCCTGCTGTTCCGGACGCGGAACAGTGGGGTTTCGAGGATATAGAGATGACCGGCCAGCACCAGTTCCTCGAAGTAGTTCAGGAAATACGTGAGTAGCAGGTACCGGATATGGTAACCATCGTGGTCGGCATCAGTGGCAATGACGATTTTATCGAAACGCAGGTTTTCGATGCTGTCTTCGATACCCAGCGCCATCATGAGGTTGTACAGTTCCTCGTTCTTGTACACCGCGGCCTTGTTCTTGCCGAATACGTTCAATGGAACGCCCTTCAGGCCGAATATCGCCTGGGTGAGGACGTCTCGCGCGGCGACCATGGACCCCGCCGCCGAAGGGCCCTCGGTGATGAAGATGGTTGAGTCTTCGCCATGCTTCTTCCGGCCCAGGTGGAACTTGCAGTCTTTAAAGTGCGGAATCTTGATTGCGATCTTCCGGGCGGCTTCCTTGGCCTCTTTCTTGACGGCGTTGAGTTCCTTTCTCAACGTTTCGTTCTGGGCGATTTTCTCGGACAGGCGCCCGGCCGCGGCCTGGTTCTTGTGAAGGAGGTCGACCACGGCGCTCTTGACCTCCGCGACAATCCAACCCCGAATATCCGTATTCCCCAGCTTGTTCTTGGTCTGCGACTCGAAAACAGGCGCTTTGAGCTTGACGGCGACGGCGCCGGAGATGCTCTCCCGAACGTCGATGCCGTTGTAGTTCTTCTTGTAGAATTCATTCACGCCCTTGAGGATACCCTCGCGAAAGGCGCTCTGGTGGGCCCCGCCGTCGCTGGTGTGTTGGCCGTTGACGAAAGAGAAATACGTCTCCCCAAAACTGGCCGTGTGGCTGAATGCGAACTCCAGGTATTGGGACTTGTGATACAACGGCTCATAGAGGGCGGTCTCGCCGACTTCACGGGTGAGGAAGTCCAGCAATCCGTTCCTGGATACGAATCGTTCCCTGTTGAAGACCAGCGAAAGTCCACTGTTCAGGCATGCGTAATTCCACAGCCGCTGCCGGACGTAATCGAAGTTGAACGCGAAGTCATCGCCGAAGATCTGAACATCGGGCAGAAACTCGAAATAGGAGCCGTCGGGTTCCCCGGGCTTCCGTCCCTTCAGCTTCTCCTTCAACCGGCCGCGCTCGAAGCGGGCTTCGAAGAATTCTCCCTCCCTGTAGGCGACCGCCCTGAAATCGGAAGCGAGGGCATTGACGGCCTTGGTGCCCACGCCGTTGAGGCCCACGCTGAACTGGAAGACGTCGTCGTTGTACTTCGCGCCGGTATTGATGATGGAAACGCAGTCGATAACCTTGCCCAGCGGAATGCCGCGGCCGTAGTCCCGGACACGGACCCGGTTGTCTTCGATGCTGACGTCGATCTTTTTACCAAAACCCATGATGAATTCGTCTACGGCATTGTCGATGACTTCCTTCAGAAGGACGTAGATGCCATCATCCGGATTGGAACCGTCGCCGAGCCGGCCGATGTACATGCCGGTACGCAGCCGGATGTGTTCCAGTGAGCTGAGCGTTTTGACCTTGGATTCGTCGTACCCGTGTTCGGGCGATCCGCCATTGTTGTTCCTGCCGGAGGATCGACGGGCGGACGCGGGTTTTCCGTTGATGGAAAGCGAAAGCTGATCCTGACTCTGAATCGCCTGTTTTGTTTCGGGCATAACCCACCTTTTCGGGATCGCTGGATGATGCGACCCCGCGCGGCGAATGTACAACCGGGGAGACCGACGAACCTGACGCGGAATCAGGTCGGAATGAGGCCTAAAAGGAACCTAACTGTGGGGAAATAAAGGGGAAAGACAGCACCTTAATATAGTGCATCTTTGTTCATCTTTCAAGGTGTTTTTTGCGCGCCGGCACGAGGGACGTCGGGAGGAATACGATTTCGGAATGCGCATTTCAGGTCCCCTGGATAACGTAACCGAGCACGTCCGCCACCTGTTCGGGCGTCTCCGCCACCGCCAGGGCCGCCGAATCGACTTCCTTGAGCGCGTGGGCGATGCCTGCGTCGTGTATCACAATCATCGGCTTGCCCAGGGCCGCGGCGAAGCCGGCGTCGAACGCTGCGTTCCACTGCCGGTAATTGCCTCCGAAACGCACCACCACCACGTCGGCATCGCCTATGAGCGTCCGGGTCCGGATGGCATTGATCTTCGCTCCCTTGTGGTCCTTCCAGAATGAGGATTCCTCGGGGCCCAGGATATCCACGCCGCAGTTGTCGCTGGCGGCGTGGTCGGTCACCGGTGCCGTAAAGGAAACCGGAAGTTCCCTTTCCGCCGCCGCGCGTACGATCCGGTCCCGCCAGTCGCTGTGGATTTCGCCGGCCAGGTACACCTTCCACCGCTTCGACATTCGTCGGACTCCTCTCCTCGAAGTTGGAAACTTCCCTGGCGTTGTGTTTCTGAAAGAATCGCATGAATCCCGCCGATATGCGACGGGATCAGGGAAAGCGCTCTTCTGTGCGTTAGCCTCAATCCGAAAAAACAGCAACGCGGCGACGCGATAAAACCCTCCGAAACGGGGCGTGATCGACGTATAGAATGACGTTGATTCCCTTCACGTCCAGTGACCTGGTTTATCCTGGTAATCCGCCGTCTAATCCCCTTTATTTACAAGCACATATTCGAATTAACGCCCCGGAAGGCTTACGAATCAAGGTTAGACGGTGTGCATTCTTCGTCGTTCAGTCCTTCACGACCCGGGTATGCGTGTACTGGTTTGAATAGTTTCTCATATTTCCCGTGGCGTAGACCTGCTTGATCGCCGTAGCCGGCAGCCAGTGGATAAACCAGTTGTTGTAGACATCGCAGATATCCCGCGGTATTCCCCGGATGACCACCGCTTCCACGTCGACGGCTAGAAACGTGTTGTGGTGGATGAGAATGAGGTTTCCGGCAATGTCCGTTCCGTCTTCGCGGTCTCTGCCGCCGTGCATATCGAAGCTGTGGCTGTTGGCATTCTCCAGAACCATGTTGTATCTGGCCTCGTAGCTGGTATTCGGCCTGCCCGTACCCGCGATGTGGTGCCGGCACCAGTCGAACAGGTTGGCTTCGATGAGCGCTTCGGAATTGTCCATCACCACGCCGTAACCCAGACCGTGGCGCTGATTGTGGTGGATATAGTTGTGATGGATGTGGTTGTCCGTGGAATTCCTCCGGAGGAAAATCGCGCCGTGGCTCCAGCCCCAGAGTTCGCAGTTGTCCACCTTCAGCCTCGGTTGGAAGGTCTCGATGGCCCTGGAGTTGGGTATGCTGTAGAAACGCCCTTCCGACAGGAGCTGGGTCATCTGTTCGGTGCGCCTCATCGAGTCCGGTCCCTCCAGCCTGAGGCCGGTCAGGCGAACGTCGGGACCGATGGCGACAAACAACGGGGCCGTATCCAGCTGTTCCGAAAAAATAAGGCCGCCGTCGGAATCGGGCTTGCCCCGGCCGCTGGCCAGCGTGACGCCCGCCCGGATCTCGATGTCCGTATCGCCGGTCAGGTCCACCCTCGCGGTATCCGCCACGTAGACCACCTGCCCGCCCGTCGCCTGCTTGAGCGCATCCAGCAACTCCGACCGGCTGGTGACGAAGTAGTCGTACTCCTCAACCAGTTGATCGTATCCCTCGCCGCCGCCGATGGGATTGCCGGTGGGGTTCGAGTCGGCCCCGAACTTGTCGTCCGATAGCAGGGCGCGGTTGCTCAGGTCCCGTCCGCCCGTCGGCTCAGTGGGCTCCGGTTCGGGCGCAGGGGGCGTTTCCTCGCCGCCGCAGGAAGGGACGAGAAACAGCAATGCGAGAATGGCAAGCAGCTTGTAAACGGATGTTGACAATGTCGGACCTCATCCCGTGGCGAAAATCGCCACGCTCAACATCGCGTATCTCATCAACAGATCGTCCTTCGCACTTCTCTCAGTCCTTGACGACCCGATCGTTGGTGTACTGGTTTGAGTAGTGGCGGACGTTGCCCTTGGCGTTGGTCTGTTTGACGGCGACGCTTGGGACAAAGTGGATGAACCAGTTGTTGTAGATGTCGCAGTATTCTTCGGGTACGCCCCGGATGACGACAGCCGCCACGTCGATGGCCAGAAACGTGTTGTGATGTATGGTGATAACGGTGCCGGCGATGTCCGTACCGTCGCCCCGGTCCCTGCCGCCGTGCATATCGAAGCTGTGGCTGTTGGCGTTTTCCAGGACCAGGTTGTAGCGGGCCTCGTAGCTCGTGCCCGGCCTGCCCGTGCCTGCGATGTGGTGCCGGCACCAGTCGAACAGGTTGGCCTCGATCAGCGCTTCCGACTGATCCATCACCACGCCGTACCCCAGACCGTGGCGCTGGTTGTGGTGGAAATAGTTGTGGTGAATGTGGTTGTCCGTGGAATTGGCCCTCAGGAAAATCGCGCCGTGACTCCAGCCGAAGAGCTCGCAGTTGTCCACTTCCAGCCGGGATTCGAAGGTCTCGATGCCCCGAGAGTTGGGGATACTGTAGTACCGTCCTTCTGCACTGAGCTGCCTCATTTGTTCCGTGCGCCTCATCGTGTCCGGGCCCTCCAGCCGGAGTCCGGTAACACGCACGCCGGGGCCGGCGGCGACAAAGAGCGGAATCGTCTCCAGTTCCTTTGAGTAAACCAGCCCGCCCTCGGTATCGGGCTTCCCCCGCCCGCTGGCCAGCGTGACCCCGCCGGCGATCTCGATTTTCTGGTCGCCCGTAAGGTCCACCCTGGCGGTGTCCGCCAGATAGACCACCTGGCCTTGGGTCGCCTGCTCGAGCGCGTCGAGCAGTTCCGCCCGGTTGGTGACGAGGTAGTCGTATTCCTCGACCAGTTGGTCGTAACCTTCACCCCCGCCGATGGGATTGCCCGTGGGGTTCGAGTCGGCGCTGAACGTGCTGTCTGATAACAAGGGTCTGGGCTGCCGGGGGGTGTTGTCCGTGGTCTCGGCAGGCGCGGGCTCCGTCGCCGGGGCGGCGGGTTTTTCCTCCCCGCCGCAGGCCGCAAGGAGAATCATTACGCCGAGACAGGTGAGCAGCTTGCACAACTTTGTTGGCATAGACACCTCGCGTACACACCACCCGGTAAGTGGGAAGACGGGAGACGTTAGACGGTAGAAGAAATCCTTGCCCCTTATGTTATTCTTCCTTGCCTCCCGCACGAGAAGAAGGCTAACAAGGCAGACAATCTCTCCCCTCTCCCGTCTTGCGTCTAACGGATTCAAGTCTCCATTCTCGATAACCGGCCCCGCAACGCGCGATTGGAGTCCCGATCGGAATGCTGTTTAATACAGATCTTCCCTCGTCGTAATCGGACACCACCTGGCCGTGTTGAGATGGTCCAGGAGGATGTTGAGCGCATCGGGCGTGCCGATATACTGGAGCGCAACAGCGGCGTGCCCGGAGGCGTAGCGGTTCTCGTCTTCCAGGGCGTCACGCAGGGCAGGGATGGCGGATTCGCCGTCCGTTCCGAATCGCGCCAGGGCATACGCCGCGGTGTAGCGGACCTGGCCGTCGTCGTCTTTCAGCGCGTTCGCCAATGCGGGCACGGACACGTCCGGATTGCCTGCGATGGTACCCAGGGCCTCGGCCGCGTGGTGACGGACCCATTCCGACCGATCGTTCAGCGTATGTGTGATCGCGGATACCGCCTCGACTGCCGCCGGGCCCGCGTCGCCCAGCGCGAAAGCGGCATGGCCGCGCACTTTCTCATCATCATGACCCAGCGCAACCGTGAGTTCGGGTACGGCGGGTTCTCCGATTGCGCCAAGCGCGTAGGCGGCGTTGAGTTTTACGCCGTCGTCCTCGGACTGAAGGGCGCGGCAGAGCGGACCGACAGCCGGGTCTCCGGTTGCGGCCAGTTCGTAGGACGCGTTGAGCCGGGCATGTTCGTCGCCGTCGTGGAGCGTACGGGAGAGCGCGTCCACGTTGCCGGCGTGTCCGTTGGCGTTCGACCCGCGCGACCACTCCCAGATGCTGTTCCAGACAAACGGGTGCCTGTCGCCCACGTCCGTGTTGCTCCAGGCCTCGTCGGTGTGGTTCCACTCCGGCTGCGTGGGCTCGGACATGCGGGTAAACTGGAATTTCATCATATACCGTCTCATGTCCACCTGGTTGGGCATGGCCCGATGCCAGATGTCGAAGTGGACGATTGCGATCGTGCCCGCTTCCCCGCACACGGAAACACCGGCATCGTCCGGATCCTCGAGGCGGTCCATGTAGCAATGCGTGTGGGGAATGACCCCCGTCGGCCCGTTGATCAATTCCACGTCCTGGGGATAATAGAAGGCCATCGCCCACCGGTTGCGATGGAAACGCAGCTTGTAGTAACCCCAGTAACTGTCCTTGTGCCATCCCCCGCCCGGGCCGTTGGGCTTGTTGAAATGACAATGGCGGTGGATGTGCATCGCGTGGTCGTGCCCGAGGATGGACGAAAAGGCGCCGTGGATTTCGGGCTGGTCGAAAACGGTCTGGATTTCCGGAATGCGCGGAAGGACGTTATTGCCCGGATTGCCTTCCTTCAGGAAGACTTCGTCCGTCTTCCTGTAGATTTCTTCGTGGAACTCGGGCGGAAGGTTCACCTTGATCGTTATAAACCCGTTGGCGATGAATTCCTGCATCTTCCTGTCGTCGAGGAGGTACTTGGGGTCCGGCATGGCTCAAATCTCCGTAAGGATGGTGGGCATGGACAGGCGTGTTCGCTTTCTTGCGCCTCAACAACGAAAAATTACGGACATGGTATATAGGCGTCAAGGGATTATTCTTCGGCAGGCGGCGGGCGGCGGTATTTCACATTTAAATTACTGATATTGAAATATATACAGTCGATTAGTCTGACAGAATAACCTCATTAAACCACTCTTAATAAGCCCGAATCTATCGGATCGCCCAAGTTGTCTGTGGATAGATTCTCGATTGCCGGACAAGAAACTCCGGACCATGGTCGGATCGGATGTGCTCCGGATTCCCTCTTCTTCGTTATTCCCCTCTCCACGGGTGGTACCTCCAGCCTACCGCCGCATGTCTGATTCGTGTTCGAAGGGATTCAAAAGATCGACTCCAAGTTGCTCAAAATCCCGCACGTTCCGGGTCACGATCGTCAGCCGGTGCTCGACGGCGGTTGCCGCGATCATGGCGTCCTCCATCAACGTGTCTGAACGGCGATGCTTGAGCCGCGCCCACTCCCGGAACGTGGTCGCGTTCACGGGGAGGACATTGTAGGAAACCAGCACCGCGCTGAGCCACGCTTCCAGCTCCTCCGCCTTGGCAACATCCTGCTCGCGGGTGAGTTCGATACCCGCCTGGATCTCTCCGACCGTCACCGCTGAAAGAAACAGATCCTCGGCTGCCACCTGTTCAATCCACCGGACGACGCCTGGATGCGGATGAACACGGCGCAGTTCCGATACGACATTGGTGTCGAGCAGATACACGGGATTACTCGAAGCTCGGGGACACGCGGTGACGATGCTGCGGCCGTGGCGGCGTCAGTGCGTCCGTGCGCGCTCCCGGGGCAAGCAGCAACTGCTTGAGATCCGGCCGGGCTCGCATCTCCAATCTCCGCCACTCGTCGATGGGGACCAGCACGGCCGTCTCCACGCCGCGTTTGGTCACGATCTGTGGGCCTTCGGCCAAGCTCGTCTCCAACAACTCGCTGAAGCGGGCTTTGGCATCCTGCACAGGCCATATCTTGCTCATGGAGCGTTACCTCCGCCAAAAGAATGACTAGATATAAAACTAGTCAAATGTCCTCGAAAAAGCAACAAGCAACGACAGGCTAACGGCATCACATAAGCCCTTTCTCCGGCGCACCCTGCACGCGGCACCCACTGTTTCTGCGTGCCTCTCGACTTCCGCCACTGACCTCATTCCGGCCTAAAATCCCCATCGGAATCCCAATGAACGTCATTTCGGCGCCAGCGGGCTGTGTCGTGGGATGGAGATTGGTCAGCACTGCGTTTCGTTTCCGCGCAATAACTGTTGCTTTTTCAAGCGATCTGGCGAATTTATACTGAACCTCCCGGACAATAACCGTGTCTTGCAGGGTGTGAGTCCGGGTACAAAACGCTTCTTCTACCGATTCCGGGTAAAAAAGTGCTATCCGCAGAACTTCAAAATCAACTCACGATACCGATTCCTCAGCGCGCCAATACGCCGGAGTCCCGCATGCCCCAGGAACGGTTCCTGATCCAGCAGTGTCTCTCGGGAAACCAGGACGCGTTCCGGAGGTTGATCGAACCCCACCAGGACTTCGTTTTCCGCGTCGCAATTTCGGTTCTGGGAAGCCGGGAGGAGGCGGAAGAGGCGGCTCAGGATGCATTTGTCCGCGCTTACCGCGGGCTGGGTTCGTTTTCGGGGAAGGTTCCGTTTCAGGCGTGGATGTACCGTATTGCGGTTCGGACCGCCCTGAACGTGCGCAGGCGACGGCGACGACGTTTGTTTGAGCGCCTGACGCCGCCCGCCTGGTTCGGAGGACTGGCTTCGTCGGAGACGGAAGCACCGGACACTCAGTTTGCAAAACGGGACGCACGAATTCGCCTGAGGGCGATAATCGACCGGCTGCCGGGAAAGCTCCACGAGGTTGTGGTGTTGTCCTATCTGCAGGAACTTGCCGGCAGCGAAATCGCTATAATCCTGAACATCCCTGAAGGCACGGTCAAATCCCGGTTGCACCGGGCGCGGGAAAAACTGCAGAAAGAGATCGAGAGACAGGGTCTGCTGGATTGACCGCAACGATAGAGGGCTGAAAACATGCCGAATCTGAAATGTCGTGAAACGAAGAGGTTGATGCATGGCTATCTGGACGGCGATTTATCGCCGACGGAAGAAGAGGCTATGCGTACACACGTTGCGCGGTGCGGGGACTGCGCGCCTGCGTTCGAGCGGCTGCAGCGAAGCGAGAACGCGGTACGGGGCCATTTTGCGGCGACCGTCGCGAATGAGACGGCGCCAGCCGGGCTTTGGGATGGTTTGTCGGAACGGTTGCGTACCAGGCCGGGGCGGGTTCCATGGCGCCTCCAGGACCTCATCGAGAGGATACCCCGTGGGGTGCTTGCGCCGGTTGCGGTGGCCGCGGTGCTGATGCTTGCGGTCTGGGGAATGGAGGTGTATGAAACCAACCCACCGGCGGGAAACGGAAGAACGGCGCCGGTGCGGAAGGAACTTGCACAGATCAAGGCGTCAATCCTGGACATGGAAGCCGAACTGGAGCAACAGTGGAGATAGCGGCTATGCGACACGCGATTTCAGTCGTCCTGGGCTTTGCGTTATTGGCAGGCACGCATTCAGCCCGCGGGGATACGGTGGACGTGCAGGTACAGGGAATGGCGGGACCGGTGGACAGCGTCCATCTGAAGTGGGACGGACGGCGGCCGGTTCCGACGGAAATGACTGTGCCCGAGACACCGTCCACCACGGGCAACTTCAGGGAGATGCTCAAGGACCTGCGTATCCGGAACCGCAAGTCGCTTCTGGAGCTCAAACGGGACGTCGACGCGATGAACGTTGCGCTGGAAGCGGGCTCTGTCGGCGCCGACGAGACGCGGTTGCTTCTCGCCGACATTCGTATGCGCCGCATAGACGCGCGGGTGAGCCTGAACCTGATGGGCTTTATGAACCGCGTTGCGCAGGATGAGGATCTGTCCGGATTGTGGGGCGACCCCGTGCGCCTGTTCAGCCCGGCGACGGCGACGCCCAACATCCTGATCGTGAATCGCACCCGGGGACAACTGGCGGCGGACGTCTGGGACGCCGATACCATTCGCGTGGTGTATGTTCCCGCGTTCTCCGGTTTTGCTAAGGAGGCCATGCCGGACGAGAATATGCTGGAGAAAACGGCGAACGTGAATGCGGATGTCTCCGTACATAGCGCCGCGGCGGTAGCCGTGGCGACCGAGGGGCTCGATGAAGCCCGGGGCGGGGGCATCTCCGGGTCGATCACCGTGGTTTCGGTCTCGGATCCCACCGGGGTGTACGCGCCGCCCGGGGCGCCTGCGGATGACCCGCCCGTGCGCGGGATGGTGGTCTTTCCGTCCACGATGGTGCCGCGCCCCGAACGGCTGTTGCTGGATCGCGCGGAGCCCGTGGCGATTCGGGACATGGAAGGCGTCCACGTGGTCCATCTCGTCGACAGCGACATGCTGCTGGAGCGCCTGAAGGACGCGCCGCGGAAGCGGACCGCGGCTTTCGAGCGGACGACGGGCTTTGAAGAGGGATACTGGGCGCAACGCGGCGTGCTGCCCGATCCGGCAAAGCGCGAGCGGGGTTCTTCCGGGCCCGGTGTCGCCAGACGCACGGCGCCTCCCGCGGCGCTGGTAACGGACCCCCGGGGACCGGCGGCATTCAACCAGGGTGTCGGGCTGCTGGTTGCCGGCAAATACGATGAGGCGAAGCAGCGGTTCGAAGATGCGATCTCCGAAGACGATGGGTACGCGCCTTCCTATGTGGGGCTGGGCAGGGCACATATGGAGCAGGGCGCCGGGGAAGACGCCGAATACTATCTGAAAAAAGCGTTGAAGCGGTCGCCCGGGTCTCCTTCGGCGTTAAAGGCGCTCAGCGACGTGGCGATGCGGGGCGAGGACTGGGGGGACCAGAAGAAGTGGACGGGACAGATTCTGGCCCGGGATCCGCAGAACCCGGAAGCGCTCTACAGGCGGGCGATCGCATACCGTGAATCCGGCAAGCACAAGGGGACGGTCGCCCGCTGGCTGGACTGGCGGCGCTCGGAGCGGCACTTCAGGCAACTTCTGGATACAGCGCCGCGATACAGGGACGCGTTGTATCAGTTTGCGGTGCTCAGACGATATGACAAGGCGTTTGTCGAGGCGGTTCGCCTGGGTGAAAGTCAGGTGCGGATCAAGCCGGATGAATTCAAACACCGGCACAGGCTGCGGCGTCTGTACCTGTATTTCCTGGACAATAAGGATCCGAAAGACGCGTTGAAGTGGCTGCGCAGGCATGGTACCGAATACGCGCGTTACTTCGAGGGCGAGGCCCTGCGACTCTCCGGACGGACGGCGCGCGCCGACACGGTCCTGCGGTCCTGGCTGGCGTCGGACCCGTCTCTGAGCGAAATACCGGCCTATCTTTCTCTGGCGCGCATCGCGTACGGAAGCGATGACGTCGAGACCGGAGAATCCCATTACAACAAGGCCGTGGAAAGCATCCGGGACTCCCTGGACGCACAATTGATGTATGAAGACGTGAAGTACATCGTAACCGTCGAGGAAATGGATGCGTTTTCCAAACTCGAAACGCCGGAGGCCTATCGCGAGTTCTTCCGTAAGGTCTGGGTGAGCCGGGACCCCACCCCCGCCGTGTCTCCGAACGTGCGTCTGGCGGAGCACTATCGGCGGATCCTGTATGCCGAACGGTATTACATTTACGATGGATTTCGCACCTGGTTCTACGATCCGGACCAGGGCGATAACATCCCGTACCCGACTACGGTCGAATTGAACGACCGGTTCAACGATCCGGGTCTGATATTTATACGTCACGGCCGCCCGTCGGATACGCAGAAGTTCTCCATGGCCGAAGTCTGGCACTACTGGAAGACGGATGCATTTGATAAGATGCTATTCAATTTCGTCGCAACACCCAGCAGCATGGGTTCCAACTGGCGTCTTGTGGAGTCCCTGTCCGGTTCGGGGAACTATGGACGACGCCTTCGGTGGGAGAATGAGAAACTCAGGCGGGAAGTACACCGGTCCGTGGAGGCGGGGCTGCAGACGGACCGGCATACCTGGGAGGACGACGTGGATGATCTCGATTACGAGTCCTACCTGGCGTACTTCAAGGGGGAAGGGGGCAGGGGCGACGTCGAGCTGTATTACGGAATGCCATTCAAGGCATTGAAGAAGGACTACAGCCAGTTGTCAGATACGACGGCAATCTACGAATACGGCCTGGCGCTGCACGACCTGCAATGGAACCGGTACGAAAACCTGACCGGGCACGTGCGTAAATCCCACGTCGAACGGTCGCGTTACAAGGACCGGAGCTTCGGCGTACTCCGGTTTTCCGCCGACCCCGATTCAGGCCACGCGGCGTTTTTCCTCAGACCCTCACGGGAAAATCTCCTGGGTGGCTGGAAGCAGGACCTGCGAATACCGGAATTCTCGAAGACCGAACTGGATATGAGCAGTGTCGTGCCGGCTCATGTGATCCGGGCCGACGTCGACGGTTCCCATGGGTTCAATCTTCGAGGAATCCAGGCCGTACCGAATCCCTCGCTTCGATTCTCACGCAGGGATCCGGTGTACATCTATTTCGAGCTCTACAATCTGACGCCGGATGCGCGCGGTACGACCTCGTTCGAGGTCTCTTACGGGCTGACCAGATTGAAGAGGCAGGGCATCAGGCGGCTGCTCAGGATTTTCGGCAGCGGTGAAAAACCGGCCACAACCGTCACGGTGGAGCGACTCGGCGATACACCCGACACACGGGAATCTCTGGCGCTGGACCTGAAAAAAGCCGGCTCAGGAGAGTTTCTGCTTAACGTAAAGGTCCGCGACATTCACGCGGGCACCGAGCGCGAGAAGTCGGTGGAACTCGTATTGGAATAGGGGCACCTGAAACGGTACCAAATTCGTGAATGATCAGTTTGTCTCCTGGAGGTTTCAGAATGAGACCAGCAGCGATCATGGAGGTTCTGGTATTTGCCGCGGTGACGTTGTTCAATGCGGAGGCTGCAGCGACGGCGACGTCCGATGGGGATCGGACGCTGGCGCAGAGTCTATACAGTGAGGGGATGAGTCTTCTCGACGGCGACAGCCTGGACGCGGCCGCGGCGAATTTCCGGGCTGTAATCGAAATCGACAGCAGACATGCGCCTTCGCACGTCGGTCTGGGCCACGTATACCTGAAGGCGGGCGATTTGAAAGCCGCCGAACGGGCCTTTATGGATGCGCGGCGGAGACAGCACAAATACGCTCCGGCGTACAACGGGCTTGGGTTGGTGTGGCGAGAAAAACCGAAGGGCCTGTACACGGCGATCGACTATTTCAAACAGGCGCTGCGGTATGATCGGAATTATCTCGAAGCGAGGTACCATATCGCCGAAGCGAGGTACGCATTGGGGGAACACGATGTACGCCGCGAAGCGGAGAAGCTGCTCAAGATGGATGCCTCTTTTGCGCCGGCGCACCGGCTGCTCGGCGAATGGTATGAGACATTCAAGGAAGATCATCTGCGCGCGGCCGAGTACTACGAACGATACCTCGCGTTACGGCCCGATGATCTGGACGTCACTTTGCGTCTTGCCGGAGCGCTTGGCAACGTCGGCGATCATGCGCGCGTTGTCGACCTGATGCGCACGCAGATGCGGAGCGATCCCGATGCAATCCAAATCTCGCCCGTCCTTGCGAACGCCTACATGGAACTGGATTCCCTGGACCTGGCGGAGGTCGCCTACAAGAGCTTTCTCGATGCGTGTGAACCGGCGGAACGGCTGCTGTATGAGGATATCCGTCTCCTGGCTTCACCGGACGAGTACGAGGCTTTTGCCAATGCACCGGATCGAGACGCCTATCTGACCCGGTTCTGGGGAGACCGGGACCCGGATCTTACAACCGCCGCCAACGAGCGGCAATTGGAGCACTACCGGCGCGTGTGGTTCGCGCGACGTCACTTTTCCAATTCGCGGCAACCCTGGGATACGCGGGGAGAAGTATACGTGAGATTCGGAGATCCGGACCATCGATCGCGGTCGGACTGGATGAATTTTCAGCAGAAAGTGGATGTACAGAAAGTGAAGGAAGGCCTTGCGATTCAGCTTCACGGCGCCGCGGCGGTATCGCGCTGGGGCACAATCCTGGTCGCCTTTCCAGTGCGCAGCGTTCCGGAAGACTATGGTGGCTTCAAAGCCCCGACACATAGTCCGGTGCTGGCAAATGGTATGGACGCCTCAATGGTCCCGTGGGAAAGCTGGGTCTACGTGAATAACGGCGTGGGGGGCGGCATGGAAGTGACGTTTACGGATGAAATGTTGAACGGAGCTTTCGATTACGCGCCGCCGCCGATCGACGTGGATATCGACATCCAAAAGCTTGCCGCGTACAACCGGTTGAGCCCCCGAAATGTGTGTATGCGAAGCGCGGCGCGATACCCCAACTACTTCCAGCCGCCTGTGAACGAAGATCCGCTGGAATTCTACTACGATCTGGCCGATTTTCGAGGGCAGGCTGAAGCGGCATCCGCACTGGAAGTATATGCTGGTATTCCACACCACGCAGCGCAGTACCTGGAGTCAGAAGACGCAACGACGCTGGACGTCGAAAGGACAGTGGCTTTACTGAATAAAGAAACGGGTGAGGTCTACCGCGAGAAGGGTGACGTTCATTTCCGGCGGCAGGGGGACGTGAGTCAAACACAGGGAGCGTTCGTTCCTGACGTGGTTCGGCTTGATGTTCCTCCGGGCCATTACAGGATGGAGGTAAAGGCCAGGGATAAACGCACCGGCAGGCGCGGGCGGTACCGGCAGATCATCCACGTGGAGGCCTATCCTGAGTCCGGTCTTCGGATAAGCGATCTGGAATTGGCATGGCGGATCACTGAGGACAACGCGGACGGCAAGTTCAGCAAAGGGGAATTACACGTCGTCCCAATGCCGACACGTACCTACGGCAGGGGATACAGCGTCTACGTGTACTACGAAATATATAATCTGGCCAGGGATACGTTCGGGAGGACGAGATACAGGGTCTCCTACACCGTGGGCCGAAAGGGAGAATCCGAGTTTGGCAATATCGTACGGCTCGTGAGGCTGCGGGGAAACCGGCAGGTGGAGGTCGAGGTGGCATCCGAGCAGGTCGGTACTGACTCCACTGAGGTGGAATACGTCGCGTTGCAACTGGGACAGCAAAGCGAGGGACGGCAGGTGCTGCAGGTGGCGGTCACGGATTTGAACAGCGGTGAGACGGTGACCAAGAATGCGGGGTTCGTGGTGAAGTGATGGAGACCGCGAGCGGAAGGCCACGCGCCTGGTGACGTTGCATGTTACTGAATGGTCGTGCAGATGGGCGTTTTGAATTCTGCTACATATTGTCGGCCGGTCCGGCTGATGTCAAGTCTGGTCGCCATGGCAATGGTGCTTCTGGCGACAGGCGACGTACGTGCCGATACAAGCGATGCGCGACGGGATTCGCTGTATCGCGACGCATTGGCGCAGGTCGGCAAAGTGCGCCCTGAAGCAAGTATTGAGGCGTTTGAGCAGGTCTTGAAGCGTGATTGGAAGTTCGCGCCCGCGCACTATGAGATCGCGAAGCTGTACATGGAAATGAATACGCCGCTCACGCGCCAGAGCGCCCGCAAAGCGCTGGATGAGGCGATGCGGCTCGTCCCGGAGAATAATGACTATCATTTGACATTGGGCGAACTTCTCAGTAGGCAGGGGTTCACTTACAACGCAGACCGGGAGTATCAAACTCTGGCAGCGGCTGACTCCGGAAGCGCGGAAGCGGCGTATTTGGCCGGGTATTTCGCCGTACAGGAGTATCTCGCGTTGATCGATAAGGTCGAGTTCGTCCGCTTCGACAGATACAGTATGGGCACCGGAAACTACGACGGAATCGGCAATATGCAATATGAGAGTATCGGTAAGGCATTCTACTGGAAGACCTTCGCCATGCAGTCCCTGAAGCGCGCGAGAAGATTTCTTAATCAGAGCGTTGAAGCGGATCCGGAATTCCGAGGTGCATACAATCTGCTGGGGCTCCTGTATGTAGAAACCGGAGAGCCCGAAGCGCTCGTTCTGTTATTCAAACGTTTTCTGCAACACAAGCCTGAGGACAAAGATGCATACATGTTCTGTGGTCTGGGTTACCAGATGCTGGGGGAAATGGACGTAGCACATATCTATTACCGGCGGGCACTCGAGCGAATGTCCGGCGACGAGCGGTCGATGATGGAGTCGGTAGACGTACTTGCATCAAAGGACGAGCGAACGCGAATGGCGCAGGCGATCACATACGGTGACACTGGCGGAGCGTATTGGACGAGCGACCGCCTCGACCGCTTCTGGCGCAGACAGGACCCGCTCTTCCTGACGGCGTTCAACGAGCGAAAGATGGAACACTACGGGCGGGTCGCATACGCCAATCTCAGGTTCACCCGGCATTTTAAGGAAATCGACGGTTGGCAGACCGATCCCGGAAAGGCGTTTATCAAATTCGGACGATATTCGGGACGAGATGTCTTTACCAGCCGGAAGGTCTGGTATTACGGGGAGTTTCGAATCTGGTACGAGAACGGCGACGGATTGGACGCATGGCGCTTTGCAAGGGGATCGAACTCAGGCAGGAGTGCGAGACAGTCGACGGCGAACTACAGAGTCCCGGTAAGACGAGGCTGGGTCTACATAACGAGAATGCGAGATGATCTGGGCGACTTTTATTCAGGTGAGAGTCGACGGGAACGTCTGAGGGGAACGCGGCCACACGCACGACATGTATTTCGAGATACGCCCCAGCGGTATATCGACCCGTATCGCGACCGGAAATATCAGATGCCGTTCCAGGTCGCGGCGTTTCAGGAGCGCGACAGTATTCGCGTGGAATTCGCATACGCGATTCCGAAGGCGAGGGTCCGGTTATCCGATCCGAACGGGTTTGTGGATCTCGAGGACGGCGTGTTTCTGTTCGATGAGCGGTGGGAGGAGGTTTACAGGAGGAAGATGGACGTGACCACGCGATGGCCGGACTTCGACCGCGTAACTGAAACAGTCCGCGACAGTCTGAGGCGCAACCACATCGTATCCTTCCGTTCGCTGCGGGTCGCTCCGCGGCAGCACCGGCTCGTGGTGGAGGTCCGGGACCGCGGAACAGGTTCGATCGGGACGTTTCGCGAATTTCGTGAGTTTGACGCGGACGATTCGTCACTGGCGATGAGCGATCTGCTGCTGGCGTCCGGGATTGAGCCGAAAACTGCGTTTCCCGAGGGCCGCGAGGACCTACGGGTCACGCCCAATCCCATACACACCTACGGCCGATCGGAGCCGGTCTACATCTATCTCGAGATCTACAATCTCAAAAGAGACAGGTTCGGCGGTACCAAATACCGGATTTCCTACCGGCTGACCCGACCGGACCGCGAGGAAATCCGGCCGGAACGGTTCGCCGCCCTGGATGCGCCGGGCGCGGGCGCCGCGGTGGAAATCCAGACCATCGTGGAGGAAGCGATCATCGAGAGCGAGGAAGACCTCTGGCGGGATGAACCTGAAGAGACCGTGAGCTATCGCGTCAAATACATCCTGCCGGAACGAAACAGGATCTCCGAGGAGATCAGGGATACTCCCCGCAAGCAAGATGGCGCCGAGACGACGGTCACGGCGCAATACCGGGGAAATCAGGAGGACGACTTCACCTTCCTTCAGATCGACGCGGCCAATGCCCCCGCCGGTTTCCACAAGCTCATCGTCACCCTGAAGGACCTGTATACCGGCCGGACCGCGAAACGGGACGTGGTGTTCCGGGTGGTAGAGTAAATGAACGACTCTGCGGCCGGAATGGATAGTGCGCTGGCGTTCCCGGGAGCGAGGGCATCCTGCCCTCGACGTCGGATAACTCGTCGCACACGGTGTTTTCCGTGAGAAGGTGTCAGATTTAATGGACGCGTTAATCTCTCGACGCGAATAGGGGCAGGTGACGCGAAGTTCGAGGGCAGGATGCCCTCGCTCCGTTTGCGCGTGGATCATGTCGCAACAGCTGTTGGAAAAGACGACTTTGGACATGTGTGATATTCAATAATTTTCAAATCTGTTTTGGATGGAGGGGCCTTTGCTGCATAAAACCAGAAATCTCGTCGAGGATTGGCGGGAAGGCGACGCCCGGAAGCTCGCCACGCTCGAAATGGAAGCGGAGGCGGGCTGGCCGGGCGGCGGCGGATGGCAGACCACGGCCGAGGAGCAAGAGCGAAAAATCCGGGAGAGCAACCTGCTGGGGGCGATCGTCACGGAGAATGAAGAGCGCATCATCAGCCTGTGCACGATAAGAGCAACGCCGGGACAGAAGGCGCAGGCATTCATTCCGCACCTCAACTGCCACCCGGATTACCACGGGAAAAAGCACGGGAAATCGGCGCTGTGGGGCGCCATGGAACGCGCGTACGAGACGGGCTATCAGCGGGTCGACCTGTACACGTGGCCGGGAAACCTTCAGGCCGTTCCCCTGTACAAGAAGATGGGCTTCATGTGGCGGCCGGACTCCTCGGTGCACATGGAGAATTTCACGCCCGCCGCCCGCCGGCACCCGCTCGCCGCCGCGTTCTTTGCCAGGCACGATTGGTACGAAACCCAGGTGCGCGAACTCAAGCCCGAAGAGGACGTGATGACGCGGGGCAGGGTGAAGGTTTACGAATACCTTTGGCGCGCCCCGGACGGCGGTCTGCTCAGGCTGGTGTTCGACCGCCAAAGCTGGGGAATCATCGAGATCGAGAACAACGACCTGACGGTATCGTGCAGCCTGCCCGACGAGAAGCTGGTTGCGGGGGTCCCTCACGCTGTCCGCTGGCGTATCGTCAACAAGAAGCCGCAACCGGCGCGCGTCTATCTCGCCGCCTCGGGCGATCCCGGGATCAAGGTCGAAAAACGCAAGACGATGGACGTCGAGGACGCCACCGAAATCGAGGGCACGTTCGTCATCGATCCCAACATCCAGGAGAAGTCGCGCGAACCCAAAGCGGCGGTTCTGCGGACCGACCTGGTGATCGACGGGGTGGGGATCGAACTCGCGGCGGGGATCGATGTCCGCCAGGCCGTGGACGTTTCGGTCGATGCACCCCGCTCCGTGCTGACGCCGGGCAAGCCGCAGGAAGCCACACTGACCCTGCGTTCCAACCTGGACGAGGCGTGTACGGCGAAACTCCGGGGCATGCCAGTGGCCGGCGTGGATGTCAACGCCGGCGAGCGGGAGGTGGCGCTCGATCCGAAGGGCGGGGCCGAGCTGACAGTGCCGGTAACGGCCCCGCGAGCAGGGCTTGTTGCGATTGACGTCGAGACCACCGCGACGGCGGAGGGCAGGGCAGTTCCCGTCAAGATCAAACGTCTCGACCTGCTGGCCGTTGAACCGGGTGGCGTGGCGGGATGCGTCGGAGAGCGGAACGCCCTGCTTTGCGGCGGCGGACTGATGGTCAACGCCGATTTGCGCAGCGGCGAGATATACATCTTTCATTCGCTGCGGGCGCTGAGGTCCCGCCGGCTGAAGCTGCAGACCCCGAGCCTCGGCCCGCCCTTTGCCGGTGGCGATCTGTTTCAGGAGAAGGCCGAGGCGCGGGTCGAGCGGGATGGCGTCGGGGTCGTGCTCCGCCTGCGCAGCCCTTCAGTGACTCGACCGGGCGTGTGGCTGGAAAGAAGCGTCCTGGTTGGACAGGGCCCGCTGGTCAGGGTGCTGGATACCGTCGTCAATGGAACTTCGCTGCCGCTGGACCTTTCGGTATCGCAAAGCTGGTGGATGCAAATGGGCCGCACCGCGTCCCTGGTCGTGCCGGGGAAACACGGCGTGTCCCGGCAGGCGTTCGGATCGGGAGGACGGGACCTGGACGACCTCCGGCTTTCGGAAGAAGCGTCAGACTGGCCCGAGGGATGGTTCTGCGTGGAGAAAGAGAATGGCTGTGTCACCGGCATTCTGTGGGACCGGGCCGAACGGGTGAGCCCCGGCCCGTGGGGCAGTCTTCGAACGCGAGCCGTCCGCGTGGAGTCTGGAGCGTCGAGGGCGCTGGATCCTGTCAACGCCTTTGTCGGCGACGGGAACTGGCAGACGGTCCGTTCCTGGTGGCGGACCCTGTTCGACAGCGTTCCGGAGGTCGAGACGGCCGCGGCGTCCACGCGAAGGCCGATCGAATGCCGTATCGATCCGCGGCCGCTGATCGTGGCGGGAGAACCCGTGGAAGCGACGCTGCGCCTCAATCACGTGGGAAGACACAAGCTCGACGGCAAACTCATACTGGAGGCATCCGACGGTCTGCGCCCAGACGTTAAGGCAGTCGATGTTTCGGCGCTCTGTGAAGCCGAGCCGGTTGTCCGGAAGGTGGCCTTTCGCTCCACGGCGCGGGTCCGGCCGGGCGTCGAGGATATCCGTGTTCGATTCGAGACCGAGGAGGCGGTCTACCGGTTTTCGGAGAAGGCGCTGGTACTGCCCGCCAACGCGCGACCGGTTTCGGTATCGCGACAGGAAAAGGGCCGCGTCATTGCGGTCGACAACGGGATATTGACCGTGAAAGTCGCGCCTCCTTTCATGGGAACCGTGATTTCTCTCAGGCGCGACGGCAGGGAGTATCTCAACTGTCCGTACCCCGACGCTGAACCCCGTGCCTGGATGAATCCGTGGTACGGCGGTGTTTCGCCCGAGTATGACCGGCTCGAGGATACGCTCTACAAGGAACGGTTCCGGTACCGGGTGATCGAACGGAAGGGTCGCCAGGGCCTGGTCTGGCGCGGGGTGCGCGTCCACTGCCGTATCGCGCAGGAGCACGCCCGCGGTCAGTCGATCGCATGGGAATACCTGCTCGCGCCCGGCGCGGACGTTCTGGCCATTCGCGTGATCTGCCGCGACGAACTCGGAATCGGCGCCGACGGGGACCTGGGCTTTGGCGTGTGGCCCGCATTCGCCGCAACGCCCGGGACGGCCAGGTTTTACAACGCAACCGAGGAATGCGTTTCGACGCTTGCGGCGCCCCACTGGACCAGCGGCGGAAACTGGCACTGGGGAGGGATCGTCGGGAAGAACGGAGAGGGGTTGTTCTTGAGCGCGGCCGGGGAGGGGGCTCGCGCCGCCGGGTTCGCCCTTGGCGAGGTCGGGTGCTTCCTGCTGGGCAACCTGGACCGGTGGATGAAGGCCGGGGAGCGGATCGAGGCGCTGTTCTTCGTGCTGCCCACCACCAGCCTCGAGAAAGGAAAGTCAGGCGCGGTCTGGAGTGAGTTCGAAGCGCTGCCGTAGGCGGGTCAATCAGGCGAACCCGCCAGGACACGAAAGATCAGACGAGATCCCCAGTCTTGAAATACCTGTTCACTTTGTAACGGAAGAGGTATTGAGAGAGGAGGATGAGAGCCGTGCATCCGAGGATCTCTTGGATGTTTGTGAGACCAGTCCCCATTTCAAGCCATGAACCGCCTAATATCCCACCGCCAAACGCAAAAAGAAACCATAATGCCACAAACGAAATCAAACCTCGTCCGAATCGCAGAAGGATCCAGGAAAGGAATGGGCTGAATAGATACATCAGGGTTAGAGGTCGGATAAATCCAGGGATGAATTCGAATGGCGTATCGTAGTCCGCGTAGAGCCACGCGAGGCATCCCGCAAGATAAAAAGCCAGTAGCATTATTCCACAGAAGGCAGTGGTGTGTAAGAAACTACCCCAATACGCGAGTCTCGCCATCTGATGCCGGGAAAGCGGATAGAGCAAATTACCCTTGAGAACCAGAGATCCAAGCATGAGATGGAAACAGATGAACATGGCGGGAAAGATCGATACGAGCACGGTCATGTTACTTATGGAGGATGGTTCGAAGACCGCCTGATATATGTACTGTATCCCCATCTCGTGAGATTCCCGTTCGTATCCCTTATAATAAGCCATCGAGATTATACAGAGTACGGCAATGACCGATATTCCCACGGTTACTACCGGCCATCCTCCACGAACCCGACCGAGATTTTCGTATTCTCCCGCGCGAATCCAATTTAACAGGCCGGCAATTGGTCCCTTGAGTTTCCATTGACGCCTCGATTTTCCCTTCGTGGCTGTCAGTTCATTGGTGGAGACCAGCGAATCCCGGCGGGCTGGATTGACTGCGATATTTCTCAGGAGGAACAAAGCGGCGCCCAGCATGGTCATTAGGACACACAAAAGTGTCTGGGTACTGTAATAATCGACGATTCGATTGATCGAGAATCCGGCAACGATCAGAAGAGACAATGTAAAGATAGCCGCTCGGTTTCCCCAGATGATGCGCAGAGTCGAAAAATTCGGTACTCGACCCCTGCCGCATGTCACTCCCATACTATACCAAAGGAGAGCGGACGTGAAGATCGGCAGGGTCGGTCCGGGACCGCCGAACGATCTGTAGACCCACGTTACGATAAAGGCCGTGGCGATTCCGGCCGCCAACAACGAATAGAAGAACCGTCTTCGCAGATTGGGTAGCGTCCATGATATCAGCGTGTGCTGAAGTTCACGCACGCCCTGGCCGAGGCCATCTCCAACCATGGCCGCGAAAAGAAAGCTGAGGAAATTCAGTCGGCCCGGTGTGGGTATACCGGGGACTGGTTGATCTGGATAGATAAACAGAAGAGTCGCGAAGGCATATCCATAGACGAAGACGAACAGAATCGTCACCCGGCGCCACAGCAGTCGGAAAAGCGAATAGAGCCACATGAAAAATCTCCCACAGGACAATGCCTCAACGCTAATCAGACGAGATCGCCGCTGTTGAAATACCTGTTCACTTTGTAACGGAAGAGACCCTGGGAGAGGAGGATCAGACCGGCAACCGCAGCGGCCTCGTACAGCAGTGGGATGCTCGAACTTGATCCGATCCAGAACCAGCCCACACCAAGGCCGAAAACGCCCAGGATGCAACACAAAAAGAGCACCAGAACGGCTGGATTCTGAGTAAAAAAGGAGCCATGTCGAAAGCGTATCCATTGAAAAACCGGGTTGGCGATAAACACCAACGCTAAGGGTCGCCTGAATCCAAACCAATTGTCCGGTTCCACAAATATCTCCAGTATAAGTATCGCCAGCATCATGATCCCACATATGCCCGCATTGTAAAGTAGGCAGCTTAAGTACGAGAGTTTCGCCAATTGGGCGCGGGAAAGCGGATAAAGCCAGCCCTTCTGCAGGAAAAGGGAACCATTTGCGCTGTACCCCAGCGCCAGCATCGCCGGAATGCCGGGGGCGAACATTTGGAGACCAATCAGGATGCCGAGTTCCTGGACATCCTTCAGGTATGGAATTGCAATCACGATTAACACCGCAATACAAGAGAATTTGACTGCTCCGCCCGCGCATCCTCCCCATTGTGTGCTGTAGTTTTCATATTCAGCGGCTCGAATCCAGGAGAAAATGCTCGTAACCGGATCGTTAGACGTCAGTCGACGCACAGGTGTTCTTCGTACGATTTTAGCCTCGTCCTCCGGGCACGATATTGGATCAAGCGATTTTTTCCTTGCGACGTTGACATTATGAAAACGAACGAAACAGAGCGTCGCACCTGCTAATGTCAGGAAAACACTGAAAACGGGACGATCACTGTAAAAATCAGCGATTCGGTTTATTGATAAAAAAGCCAGGACAAACACAGCGATACGGATAGCCCCGGCTACATATAGGCTCATGCGTCGATCCATATCGTCGCTGAGGAGCTTGACGCTGGTGACGATTCCGATACTGTACCATAAGAGGCCGGATGTAAAGGTCGGGATCCACGGCGCCGGACCTCCCATCCAACGGTATGCCTCTGTTGCAAGAAATGCGGTGATGGCGCCAACGAAGAGTACCGACCTGAGGAGATTCCGTCGGAGGTTGGGCAGTGTCCACGACAGCGGCGTATGTTGAATCTCGGCAGTGTTTTGACCAACCAAGAAAAGGCCGACAACCAATGGACTAATCAACGTCAACAGGTTGACGCGCCAGGGTACGGAAATTCCATAGTCGGGTACATAAGTGGTCAGTACAGGCAATAGAACCGCCGATATACACATGCCCACGGAGAACACTTGGGCAAGCAATGCTCTTCGCCAGAGCAATCGGAAAAATGCGCTGAAACCGATCATCTTGTCACCCGTTGAACGACGCCGACACGCCAATCAGACGAGATCGCCGCTGTTGAAATGTCTCCGGAATTTGCAACGAAAGAGGTACTGGGAAAGCAGGATAAGACCTGCAACCGCAGAGGCTTCGTAGGCGAAAGAGATGCAGCAGCCAAACTCGAGCCAGGTCGTACACAGGACCGAATAGCCAATTAGGAAGAGCGCTAGGATGACGTATGAAGAAACCTTGAAATCTTCGTTCCGAAAGCGCACCCATTGGATGACCGGATTGCAGATGAACATCAGCAGGACAGGACGTACGAGGTCTGTTCCAGCGAAAATTCCGGTGAGGCCTTCAAGCAGAAAATACCCAAGTATCCAGGACCCGCAAAAGAGAGCGTTATATATAAGGGCACTCCAGAAAGCGAGTCTCGCCAACTGTGGTCTCGAGAGTGGGTAGAGCTGTCCTTTTTGTACGTATAGAGATTGTTGTAGCATGACGAGTCCCAAGCCCAGGGACGCACCAACAACTCCATGTACGTGAGAGTGACCGAAAACCCGATAGATTATCGCCAGGGCAACCAGCATGCCAACCGAGTACAGCAACGTCCACCCAAACCACCCGATCCGGACCGTACCGTAGTTCTCGTATACGGCGGCCCGGACCCAGTCGTCCAGACCGGTGAGGGGAGCTGCTCGATTCCATCTCTGCCTGGAGTCTCGCCTTGCGGCCATTCTGGCCGTCTGGTAAGGTCCAAACGTGAACCGATGGAACAACGGCATCGAAACAAGCGATTTTCCCCTGGCGACTTTGGTAGCGAAGCTGCGTCTCAGATATAGTATCGCGACAAACGGCGTAACAAGCGTAAATAAGGCCGGTTGGGCCACGTAAAGATCCGTGATTCTGTTGGTCGAGAGGATGCCGAAAACAAAAATCAGAATCGCGAAGTAGAAGACGGAGGACTTCCGGTACCGGAGCGATCGGGCATCGACGAATTCGTAGGTCCCGAACGGAAACGCCAGGCTGTACCAAAGGAAACACGAGGCGAGAATCGGGATTGCGGGGGCAAAGCCGCCCATCCAATAGTAGGCCCAGGTTGTCAGGGCGGCGAGTCCGATTCCCGTGATACATACCGAGGAAGAGAGCAGCCTGCTAAGTCGAGGAAGCGACCAGGAAATGGGCGTGTGCTGGAGCTCGCCCACACTCTGGCCGACAGCGATGCCGGCGATCGATGGGAGAGCCATTGTGACCAGAATGAGGCGTCCCGGTTCAGACAGGATGTCAAGTTTCGCACCCATAATCCAGAGCGCCAGCAGTGTTATTCCGGCGAAAATCACATAGAATGCAAGGATCGCCGGACGCCATAGCAGGCGGTACAGCGCGTAGATTGCGATCATTCGGTCTCCTGCAATAGCAACGGGAACATCTGCTCCAGGTTCAGCGGGCTGCCGGACACGTCCACGCCGTATTTCGCCTTGAACGCGTCCAGGTTGTCGGAAGCGCCGTTAACGAGCAGGCGGGCCTGGCGGCTGTCCCCCTCATGGGATACGACGAATTTCTCTTCAAATTGCGAGGGGAGCCTGCCATCCGTGGCCGTTACCCGCCATTCGGCGAAGCGTTCCTGGAGGTCGTCCAACGACGCATCCGCCCTGATCCGGCCCCGGTCGAGACAGATCACTCGGTTGATGACCTTTTCGATGTCGTGCAGGACGTGTGACGAAATGACGATCGTGTTTGCGTCCTGCTGAAGGAGTTCAAGGAGGAATTTCAGGAACTGCTCGCGCGTGATGGGGTCCAAGCCGCTGACGGGCTCGTCCAGAATAAGCAGGTCCGGGCGGTGACAGACGGCCAGAATGATGCCCAGCTTCTGGGCGTTCCCCGGAGAGAGGGTCCCGACTCGGGCCGAGGACTCCAGTTCCAGTTCGTCCAGCAGGCGCTCCTCCAGGTCCCGGTCCCAGTGTTTGTAAAAGGTGGAGACATAGCGCAGTTGCTGCTCCACCTTCATCCATTCCAGGAACCGGTTCTCCTGGTGCACCACGCCGATGCGGGAGAGTTCATCCGGACCCAGTTTGTCGCTGGGGCAACCAAGGGTGGTGCATTTCCCGCTGGTCGGCAGATACAGGCCGATGACGTGCCGGAGCATCGTGGTCTTCCCGCTACCGTTTCTGCCGATGAGACCGACGACAGCCGGCTTCGGGACG
Source organism: Gemmatimonadota bacterium (assembly GCA_028874335.1). Classification (GTDB taxonomy): domain Bacteria; phylum Latescibacterota; class UBA2968; order UBA2968; genus JAAXHE01. The sequence continues at coordinate 266,119 of JAPPJY010000016.1, forward strand.
GATACACTGACGTCGTCCAGCGCGGTAACGTCGCCGAAGGACTTGGTGAGATTCTTGACTTCGAACGCGGATTCCATATTATGGCTCCTCCTGATTGCCGGCATCGTCCAGCATCCGGCCGAAGATTTCCAGGGCCCGGGACTTTTCGATGCCAAGCTGTCTTGCGATGGCCGCGACGGGCGCGAGGCTCTGCCGGAGCCGGTTGAGCTTGTGGACTTCGACCATTTCCGGCTCCAGGTCACTGACGGTCAACGGACGTCCGCGGCGCCGTTCCACAATGCCCTCGGCCTCCAGGTACCCGTAGGCCTTGCTGACGGTCATCGGGTTGACGCCGAGTTGCGCGGAGAGCGAGCGCGTGGCCGGCAGCTTCTCTCCAGGCTTCAACAGGCCGCTGGCGATATGGAACTTGATCTGGTCCATCAACTGCCGGTAGACCGGCACGCCGCTGTGGTGATCGATTGCGATCAGCACGGTGGATTCTCCCGTGTGTATTAGTGTATTACTATCAATATACAGTATGGCAGTGTGAATGTCAAATATATTTCTCTAAGAAACCCCAAAACCGAGGAGCGTACAATGAAGATGACGTCGATGGACCTGTGGACCGTGGGGGTGCCGAGTCTTCCGGGGCGCGTGAACAGCCCGGAATGGGTCCCGGATGTCGGATGGGACGTGGTACCCAAGCATATCCTCCGGATCAACACGGATACCGAGCATTACGGGCTTGGAGAGACCGGTCGCGGCGTGCCCATAGAGGACGTACGCGCGGGGGCGGCCATGGTATTGGGACGGGATCCCGAGGCGGTGACGCTGCAGAATATCTACGAGCCTCGAACCGACGGTACGGAGACGATGCTGGACGTGGGCACGGGTCCCGCGTATCACGCGCTCGAGATGGCGGTCTTCGACCTGGTGGGCCGTGCGCGCGGGATTCCCGTACATGCACTGATGGGCGGTGCGGTGCGCGACCGGGTGCGCGCGGACTACTGGATGGGGTCCCAGACACCCGAAGACGGAAAGCGGACCGTCGCGCGGGCGCTCGAGCACGGCTTCAAGGGCATCAAGATCAAGTGCAAGATCGAGGAGCCGATGGTGGAACGGCTGCGGGCGATCCGGGACGTGGCGGGTCCGGATTTCAAGGTCACGGTGGACCCGAACGAGCGGTTTCGCACGGCGGCGCAGACGATCGAGCTCGCGCGTGAACTCGAGGTCCTGGGCAACGTGGAAGTATTCGAAGACCCGATTCCAAAGTCGGACCTGGAGGGCTACGTCGCGATTTACGAGGCCACCGATATTCCGATTGCGATGCACCTCGGAAGCGGTTCGGACGTCATCCGGGCGGTGAAGGCCGGCGTGGTGGACTGCGTGAACCTGGGCGGGAGCATGGTGGGCTTCGCGAAGAGCGCTGCCGTCGCGGAAGCGGCCGGGCTGCGCTGCTGGCACGGTTCCGGCGTCGACCTGGGAATTATGGAGGCTTCGTTCGTGCACGCGATATCTGTCGTGCCGAACTGCACGATGGCGTCGGACATCGTTGGAAGCTGGGTTCGGGAGCACGGCCTGATCAGCGAGCCGAGGGTCTTCGAGGACGGATTCACGCCAGTCTCCATGTCGCCGGGCCTTGGATGCGAACTCGATATGGCTGCGGTTGAACGGTACAGTCGCGCCTTCGAGACCGTTCAGGCGCCGTAGCGTCTCCGGTATGACGTGTGCTTGCGTCGCGAAACAGAAAATCCCGCCGGGTTTTCGGAGATACGGATGATTGCATTGATATTGAGCGGCCTGCTGTGGTTGACGACACCGGCGCAAGCCGCGTCTGACGTCCCCTCGAAGGTTGATTCCCTGATTCAGGCATCCGCTGACACGTCGCTTGGGATGGACGAACGCAGGGACCTCCTGAAGGAGGCGACGAAACTCGACCGGACAGGGAAGGCCCTGCACGCGCTGGCGCGATTGCGTCTGGAAAAAGGTACGACCTATTCGCGCCAGCAGGCGAGATCCCTGCTGACGCGGGCGCTGGAACGGGAACCCGAGAATGGGGACTATGTCGCGACCTTCGCGGAGCTGCTCTGGCGAACGGGGCCGAGGTCCGGTTCCTACAAGAGAGCGCGGGAAGCCATCTCACTCGACCCGAGAAATGTCCGCGCGTACTACTGGGCGGGACGGTTCGTGGTCTGGTCGTGGGAAATGACGTTCTTCACGCGCGAGGAAGCAGTGGACGCGATGCGTGTGGCAGGGGACGGAGACGTGACGACCGGGCGCACGTTCGCGCAGCGCGGTTACGCGGACATGGACGTGGACGTGGGGATCGACTATCTGAGCCACGCCCTGTGGCTGGATGCGGACCACTGGTCCTCCCGCGTGCATCTCGGGCTGGCATATTATATGGCTCGGATGCCTGACGAGCTGATTTCCCTCTTTCAGGACGATATCGAACGCAATCCGGGCCGCGCGGACGCCTACTTCTTCATGGGGCTCGGTTATCAGGCGAAGGGCGACCCCGAAGCCGCGTACCGCGCATACGTGAACGGTCTGGCTCGTTTGTCCGACCGGCAACGCCGCTTCATGCAATCGGTCTTCCTGATGCGTGACAAGAAATCGTGGAAGAACGAGGAACCCCCGCCGGACGAGGAAGCGATCCGGAAATTCTGGTTCGGGAAGGACCCGCTGTATCTGAGCGAGATCAACGAGAGGATGCTGGAGCAGTGCCGTCGCGTGGCTCTCGCGAATCTGCGTTTCGGAGACCCCATCAACGGGTACGCCGGGTGGGAAACCGACCGGGGACAGGCCTACATCCGGTACGGCGATCCGGTGGCGCGGCACATGACGCCGGCGGACATCGATATGGGCCTGACGAAAACCCTTGAGGAAGAACAGCGGATGAGGAGGGGGCCATCCGGGGCCATCTTCGAATTCCACCCCCGAAAGGACACGTGGACGTATGATGGGTTCGAGGTGTCGTTCCTGAATACGAATTCCTGGGACTCGTGGCGGTTCGGCGAGTCGAAGCTGGGCGGTCAAACGCTGACTTTCAGCGAACTGGTGGCGTCGGTCCCGGATTTCTATCGCTATCCCTATCAGTACAGCGTGCCGTTTCAGATCGCGCAGTTCCGGCGCGACGGCGGCAGGACGAGCGTGGAAGTGTATTATGCGCTTTCCGGGGATCAGGTCACGCATGAAGAGGTCGGTCCCGGCGTCCGGGCGGTGGACGTGGTGCAGGCGCTGTTCCTGTTCGATACAGCCTGGGATACGCTGCGGAGCGAGGTCGGCCGTGTACGGCGGATGCCCTGGCTGCACTACGTATCGACCAAACGCGGATACCTGATTGCGAGCGAGCAGTTGACGCTGACGCCCGGGGATTATTACCTGGCCGGGGAGGCGGAGGACCAGCCGAGCAAGAAGGTGGGGACGTTCAGGGAACCGTTGGAGGTGAGGCGGTTCAACCCTGATTCGCTGGAGATCAGCAGCCTGCTGATGGCGCGCCGGATCGTGGAACGTGATGAATGGCCGGTGGAACGCGGCAGGTATATCGTGCTGCCCAACCCATTGCATGAGTGCTCACGCGATGGAAGCGCATGGTTTTATTTCGAGGTGTACAACCTGGCGCGGGATACGTTCGGCGCCACGCATTACAGGATCGGCTATCAGACGCAGGTGATTCCGGAGAAGCGGCGGCTGGAGGACCCGGAGCCGGTGTGGACGACGGCGGTGTCCTACACGTACCGGGGCGTCCGGGACTGGGAACCCCGGTATCTCCGGGTCGACATGGACGGTACGTCGCCGGGATTGCGCACGTTCCGGGTGGTCGTCGACGACTTGTTGGCCGGCACCGAGGCCGAGTCCACGACACGTTTTCGCGTAAGGTGGTAGCCTGCGGAGAACCCGTCCGCCGGGGCAAAGAAGACGTCAACGCCAGGGGAACCATTCCCTCCTCCGGCGGGTCTACAATATGACACGGAATCCGCTGAGGACTTCCCGGAACAGGCTGACGCTCGCGCTGGCGTCCGGCGCTTTGACGGTTGACTCTCGTCGCCCGATCAACTGGAAATCCTGATGTTGCGACTCGCCCTGCTGTTCACAATCATCCTCTGCGTCGCCGGCCCTTCGGCGGCCGCAAAGCGGGACGCGTACAAAGTGGCGGCCCTGCTGGACTCCGCGGCTGATACCTCGCTGTCGCACATGAAGCGGGTGTCGCTGATGGAGCGGGCGGTCCGGTACGATCCATCAGGAAGGGCGATGCACGCGCTGGCCAGGCACTATCTGAGCCGTGGCACGGTGTTGTCCAGACGGTTCGCGAGGCAGTGGGTGCACAGGGCGATGAAGCGCGAACCGGAGAACGCCGCATACGTCAAGACGTACGCGGAGATCTACTGGCAGGCGGGTTCTCGCGATGAATTCTACGAGCAGATCCGCCGGGCAATCGCGCTTTCGCCGAATGACGCGGACGCCCTCTATCAGGCCGGAAGATACGCCGCCCGTGAGATGATGTACAATCTGGAACGGGAAACCCTGAAATCGGGCCCGGAACGGAAACGAAGGTTCAATTACGGGAATTACGGCATGGCAATGCGGGAACAGGCGATCGGATATCTGACCCGCGTGCTGGACATGGACCCGGAACATCGTCCCGCCCGGATTCTGCTGGGGCAGGTCTACCTTGAAGGCCATATGGCCGATCGGCTCGTGGCGCTGTTTGAAGATTATGCGGAACGTCATCCGGAAGACTGGGATGCCTATTTCTTTACCGGGCTGGGTTATCAGACGCGTGAAGACCTGGAAAGAGCCTTCGCCGCCTATTCGGAAGGCCTGGAACTGATGTCCGGGTTGGAACAGCAGTTCATCAGGTCGGTGGTGGTTTTGACGGACCGGGAGGCGTTGAGAGACGGGGGTGAACTTCCTGACGAAGAGACCCTGCGCCGGTTCTGGACAGGCCGGGACCCCTTGTTCCTGACACCGGGAAACGAGCGTATGCTTGAACACTGCAGGCGAGTGGCGTATGCCAATCTGAGGTTTGCCGATCCGGACCGCGGCGTGGAGGGCTGGGAGACAGACCGCGGCCAGGTGTACATAAGGTATGGACAACCGGGCGCGCGAAACATCTATCTGGACCGGATGAATTACGTGCTGCTCCGCGAGACGTGGAGCTATCCGGGGTTCAGCATAACGTTCGAACGCCTGGGTGAAAACAACTGGGACGTGCTGCAAGTTTCGATTCGGGGATCGGTACGGAGCAAATACAAGGATCTCGTGGAGCGGGTTCCCGAGTACTACAGCGACCCGTACTGGCTGAAACGGTACGACGCGCCCTTCGAGATCGCGAGGTTTCGCGGCGAGGACGGCAAGACCCGGGTGGAGCTGTATTATGCGCTTTCCGGCGAGCACGTCGCACACCGTGAGGTCAGCTCGGGAATTCAGGCTGTGGATCTCAGGCAGGGCCTGTTCCTGTTTGACGAAGGATGGCAGGAAGTCAGGAAGACCATTTCACCCATTCACAGAATGCCGTGGATCGAAGGCAATGCCGTGCGGGATGGATACCTGTTCTGGGGCGAACGCCTTTCCATGGATCCGGGGACGTACCACCTGGCGGTCGAAACGGAGGACCTGAACAAACACAGCCTGGGGACCCTTCGCGATTCGTTGCAGATCAGACGTTACGGCCGGGACAGACTGGCAATCAGCGACCTGCTCCTGGCTCAGCGGGTTGTCGAGCAGGACGACCGCCCATTCGGCCGGGACAGGTTTATGGTGTTGCCCAACCCGTTGAAGCAGTGCCAGCGGGACGCCAGCATGTCGTTCTACTTCGAGGTCTACAATCTGAAGCGGGATGAGTTCGGCGCCACAAGTTACCGGATCACATACCAGACCCGCCTGCTTCCTGAAAAATGGAAAGAGAAGGACGTAGTCATACCGGAGTGGACAACCGCCGTGACCAACTCGTACAGAGAGACGAGAGATTGGCAGCCGCACTATCTCACCCTGGATATGGATGGATCCACACCCGGACCATGGGCGTTCAGGGTAATCGTGGAGGACCGGCAGGCGGCGAGCAGGGCGGCAAGTTCAGCGGTATTTCGGGTGATGCCCTGAGCAACGCCGGAGAATCGGGCAGACAGGAAGGGCCGACGGGAATATCGTCGGCCTATTTTTATTTTGGCGGAAGGACGTCCGCCATCCATCGCGCCTAGTAGTTGTGCACGCCGTGCCCCTGGCCCGGAAACCAGACCGCGTCAACGAGGAAGGATAGCGTGATGGCCAGGACGTATCCGGTCAGAAGGCCCAGGAAGGCGGGCTGCCATTTTCTGTAGAGATTGACGCCGCCAACCTTGAGCAGTATGGCCTTGATCGCCCAGACGACGAAGATCGAAAAGAACGTGAGCTGGGTGTTCCATGAGAAGGCAATGGGAAATGCGATGGGATGAAACGGCCACCATGGCAGCCGGTAGTGCAGAAAGGTCAGCAGCGACATCGCGGCGGCGCCCACGCAGAACACGGCCAGACGCTCCCAACTGGTATCGAAAGGGCTTCTCATCTGGGTAACGGTGAGGTCGTACGCGAATCGTCCGGCGCTGGAGAAAGGCCAGGCGTTGAAATTGAATGCGCCCGTCCGATATCCGAGGAAGATGGTGAGGGCGAAGTCGGCCGCGAGACCCACGACCACGACCAGCGCGAGGGCGGGCACAAGCCGTCGCCGGTTGCGGCGGATGAGGTCCGCGAGTCGGACCACGTGCATGAAGGGCGCCGTAAAGGTGCCCTTGCCCTGGCAGACAAGGCTGTACGTGAGGCTGATGCCGGACATGCTCGAGGGCGAAAGCGCACTGGTGCCGATCGTGTACAGGGCGGCGTACTGTTCGGTCAACGTGGTACGCATATAGGCCAGGCCCGTCTCGCAGACGATTCGGGCGATGGAGAGGTAGTTGACGATCAGGGCGGGCACGAGCAGCGCGACGAGTTTACCCTGCATGCCCAATTGGGAGAAGAAGGCGCAGACGAAGATAAGGCTGCCGATGAGTCCGAACACGGCAAACCGGTACGAGAGCAGTTCGCCTGCGTCATCCGCGTCACCCTTCCCGAACGCCCTGGCGAAGACGGCCCTGATGTGGGTGCGGGCGGTCCAGAGATTCCACAGCACCAGCACGGTCAGCGCACCGAAGCCCTGCCAGGCCGTGACCTCGGTTTCGGCGGAGAAGTTGAGCGGCTTGCGCGGGATCACGTATCCGATGCGGTTGATAATGCCGTTTTCGAACCAGAAAAACAGCACGAAGAAAACCCAGATCGAGAACAGGATATTCAGGTTGGCGAAGTACGCAAATCCGGCTGTCAGAAAATTGATGCGGGTGTTGACGCGAGGAAAGCCTTTCGCAAAGACGACCCATTTGCCCTGCAGAGGGATCTTGGGCACGACCGGCCAGAAATAGTTGAGAATATTCCAGGAAATGGCGCCGAATCCCACGCCGAAGCCACCCCAGAAAAGACCGCCGCGCAGGGCATCCGGAAGTAAACCGCCACGGCTCCCGCGTGTGAGCGTGGCCCCCACGGAAGCAAGCGGAAAGACCAGGCGTTCGTTCCGCACCCACTGCTTCCGGAGGATTACCGCAATGCAGAACAGGAGGGTGCAAAGGGCCAAAAGGAAGAAGATCCAGCTGATGAGCGGCGCGATCCATGCGTGATACGGCGCCTGTTGCCCTTCGGGCAGACCCTCGTAAAACCAGGTCATCGCGTGATTTTCATTCGAAGGCACGGCCCACGCGGGCATATTGGGGTGGAGATAGTTGGCCCACTGGTTCTCCGGCGTGGCGAAATAGTAGACGCCCGAGAGAATGCCCAGTAGGAAGCCCGTGATGCCCGACGTCGGTACCACGGCGCCGACGAACCCCATTGCCAGGATGGTGAGCAGTTCGGACGACTGGAGGGCGCTGGGCGGACGGAGGCGGCGGACGAAGCCGTTGACGATGACCAGCAGGAGAAACGTGGCGAAGAGGGCGAGGGGAAAAAAGGAGAGTTGCATCCGCGAGGCGTGGATGACGTATTCGGTGGTTGAAATCCAGAAATTGACGACGAGTACGAGCAGCAGTCCGATGCCGACGGCGCGAAGCGTCACCGCGTCGGTCTTCAGTGCCGCTTGGGATTCGGACTCCGCTCGAGTTGCGGAACTCTGCGCCATCTTTCCCTTTCTGCTGATCCCGCCGCCAGAGGCCGGGCGCCCACAAGGGACGCCCCTACAATGGGAGGCGGCGGGATTTTTCGCCAATGCATAGAATCGAGAGGATTCTTCTTGCTCCCGCCTTCATCCTGTCGATCCTGTCCATCCATGTTTGTTTCGTCTTCTTAATTGCCTAAGAATCCCCGGGTTCCGTCAGTTTCCATCCTGGATTCGTGCCCCCCTGCATATCAGGCGGAAGGGGTTCCGCCAGTTTGTCGTAGAGATCGGGGCGCCGCGCGCGCAGATACCGGTACCCTGAGGAGACCGGTATCTTGTCGGGCGTGAGCAATCCCACCACCACGTCGTCCTCAAGCGCATCCGACTCGACCAGGACTTCGCCGAACGGATCCAGGATCATCGCATTGCCGTTCTTGACGGTATCGTGATCCACGCCAATGGGATTCGTATAAACGGCGTAGACGCCGTTTTCGTAGGCGCGGGCAGGCAGCCAGCGCATGAGCCAGCCCCGTCCCTTCGGTCCGTTGAATTCCTGCCGGAGCGAAACCGGGTCGCGATGGCGGTTGTCCCAGAGCGCGCGGTCGATGACGCCCCTGCCGGGCATGGCGGAGGGCAGGCCGCATGTGACGTGCGGCATGAAGACGACCTCCGCGCCCATCATGGCGGTCAGGCGGACGTTTTCGGGCAGGTTGTTGTCGTAGCAGATCAGGATGCCCGCGCGGCAGCCGCGGAGTTCGAAAACGGTGAATGCGTCGCCGGAATCGATAAACTTGCTGATGAAGGCGTGCAGCTTGCGATGCTTCGCGACGTAGCCATCCGGATCCACGGCGACATAGGTGTTGTAGAGCGCATCGCGTTCCGTTTCCACAAGGCCGGCCAGGATGGCGACGTCATATTCACGCGCGATTTCGATAAGGCGGTTCGTGGAGGGGCCGCCCGGAACGGGCTCGGCCAGTTCGGCGATTCGGGAACGCGGGAGGGTCTGCAGAAAGGTGTAACCGGGAATACAGCACTCGTGGAAGGAAACGATTTCGGCGCCTGCGTCGGTGGCCCGCCTCGTAAGGGCGTCGATGCGGGAAAGGTTGTAGGTTTTGTCGGCATCCCGCGCTTCGAACTGGGCGGCGCCGATTCTGATGTCGCGCATGAGATCCCAATCTCGCAGCCGGCCGGATGTATCAAGACAACATCTCGGAGTCTCCAGCCCGGCTGTTCCGAGGGTAGGGAACGGGGCTCAGACCGTTCCGTCCACCAGCCCCTTCATATAGCCGATGGCATAGAGCCTGCCCATGAGGGTGTAACCGGGCGGGTCGTTGTCTTCCCCGGACAGCACCGGCACGTGATCGGGGCGTATGGGCCCGGTGAAACCGATATCCCGGTACGCGCGGATGCACTCGGCCATGTCGGTGTCGCCCTCGTCGTGGAAGGTTTCCTCGAAGCTGGGTACGGTTCCTCTCACGTCGCGGAAGTGGGAAAAATGGATCCTGTCCCCAAAGCGGCGGATGGCTGCCGGCACGTCGGCGCCCATCGCGGCGAAGTTGCCCTGGCAGAAGGTAATGCCGTTGTATTCGCTGGGAACCATGTCGATGACGCGCTGGAACGCGTCTATGCTGGTGATGATGCGGCCGATTCCCCGGACGGGCGAGAGGGGCGGATCGTCCGGGTGCAGCGCCTGCCTGACGTCGGCCTCTTCGGCCACGGGAATGACACGCTCGAGAAAGTACGCCAGGGTTTCCCAGAGCAGTGCTTCGCTCACTTCCCCGTATTTCGTAGGGGGCGCGTCCTGCATCAGCGTGTCATCGTAGCTGCTCACAAACGCATCTCCCCGGCCGCGCGTGGTGAACGAGGTACGCATCCAGTTGAATACCGCCATCCAGTTCCAGCACATGATCCCGATACCGGCCGCGCCCAGGTTGCGGATGGTCTGGCAGTACGCGTCGATATCCGCGTCACGGCCATCCAGACCCAGCGTGATGCGGTTCGAGATCAGTACGGACTCCACCACGGACCACGTGAGACCCGCGTCCGCGATGCGTTGCTTGTGATGTACGATGGCGTCAAAATCCCAGACCGGGCCGCCCCCGGGGAGCGTCGTTACAAGGTCGGTAACGCCTATCTGACGGGCGAGGGCCATCCGTTCTTCGTCGAGGGGCGACAGGACGAGTGCGAATCTCATTGGATTGGTCTCCGGAATCGGGTGTATGGACGGCGTGATGACATGTCGATCGTGCCACGGTTGAAAGGTCTACCAATTTATACGATCAGGGATTGTTGCGCAAATCGAATGCCTCCGGATCGAGACGGAAGGCGCTCACGCTGCCGCCGTCCGTCCCCACCAGAAGCCCGGACCCTCCGGGAAGCGTCAGACGGTTCAACACGGTAACGCCAGCTTCCATACGGTGGCTGCCCACGACCTCTCCGTCGAGAGAAAGAAATACAACCCAGCCCTCGGTCGTCCCGGCTGCGAGCATATTCGCTCCGCCGGTTTCGAGAAGGACCAGACCGGTCACTCCGCCGTCGAGGTCCCGGCGCCAGCGCTTCCCGCCGTCGCCGCTCAACAGCGCCACGTGCCCGCTTACACTCCCTGCCGCTAATCCGTTCCCGCCAACGGTCACGCCGTTCCGGACGTCGTCTCCCAGGTTGGCCGTCCAGAGGACCTCTCCCGAAGTCGAATCCACCGTGTAGACGTTTCCGTCCATGGCGCCGTAAACCGATTCCTTCACGCCGTCGCCATTCAGGTCCGCCAGGGCCAGCGCCGTAAAACAGGGACCTCCGTTAACCGTCCACCGGATCCTCCCGTCGGCCTCCAGCAGATTCGAGGTGTAATATTCGGCGCCCACCAGGATTTCCTGCCTTCCGTCTCCCTCCACGTCGCCGACCACCATCGTCCGCGCGGCGTGGTGTTCGATCTGCCGCTGCCAGACTTCCTCTCCATCCGGCGCCAGCGCCCACACCAGCCACCCGTCCGTGGCTGTCAGGATCACCTGATTTCCGTCACCGGTGAGATCTGCCGTCGTCACCGCGTTCACATTCTGATCCACCCCGTGCGACTCCGAAAACCGGCGCTTCCAGCAGACCCCGCCTCCGGAATCGAACAGCGTCAGCGCGCGGTCCCTTCCACCAGCCAGAAGCCGTCCTTCCTTCAGATCCGCGAGATGCACGGCGCGCACTTCGGCGCGCGTTTCGCGCGTCCAGCGAATCCGCCCGTCGGGGTCCAGCACGAGTACCTGCCCGCTGCCCGTCCCAACCGCAATCGAGTCAGCCTTCGCATCGGCGCATCGGACCGGTCCCCGGACCTGCGCCTCCCACAAACGCCTGAGGGACGTATCTTTCGGCACGAAACCGTGTATTCCCGGCGCCCTGCGATGCTCGTAAGGCGTGCCGGACCGGACGGCATCGCGCAGGACGTCCTCAAGACCGGCTTCCAGGCTGATCCGATGGGTTCCGGCCGTGAGTTTGTCCGCCTCTGGTTCCACCACTCCGTCAAAACAGATGCCCGCGGTCCGAACCCGGGTCCCCTTGCTTGCGCGGACTTCACCGGCTCTCTCGCCCGGATACAGTACGATGTGCACCGGCACGTCGCTTTCAAACACCGCGCCGTTCGCCCACAGACCGGTCGCGTCAAGCAGTATCAGGTTCGATTCGGTCAACGCGAAAGCGGCGGCGGCGACCCTGAACCCGCCTATTCGCGCTTCCCCGCCGTCAACGCCGAATACGGTCAGGCCGTCCGGGTGCGCCACCCTGACACTGCCCTCTCCGATGCGCTCGATCCGCCACGCATCGATCTCCGCTTCCGACCCCGCCACCATCAGGTTGAAATACCGTTCAACGTGTCCGGGCCGCCCGTGCAGCGCCTTGTGCTGGCTGAAGATCCGGATCGGACCGTCGGCAAACGCATACGATTCGTAGGGGTCGGTTCCCGCAACGCGGGCTTCCTCAGTCAGGAGCGACTTTTCTGAATCATCCGCATTCAGGATCCGGAAATACACGCCTTCCTGTTCCACCGTCAGTTCACATCCGTCCTGCCTGACCTCGCCAAGCGTCCGCCACAGGCATCTCAGATCGTAATCCGCGTTATTGAGCAGCCTCAGCGCGTCCGCGATCAGAAAGAACCCGCCCTTCACCCAGAAGATATCCCGTGTCCAATCCAGTCCGTTGTAGTCCGGCACGTCCGTACGCGTGAAGGCGGTCTCTCCGAACGCCTCCACCCACTTCAACGCCACCAGCGGCGGCATATCCACGGTTTCTCCGTCACAGATGGACACGACAGACGAGTGGTGCCTGGGCCGCTTCCAGATATAGTCCAGATCCGCCAGCCACATCCGCCCCTTCCACGTGAGCCGCCCGATCGAGTTTCCGTCCTCGTGTCCGTGGGCGAAGGTTGACGTCCCGTCCAACAGCAGGTATTCATCATCGCTGTCGAATCCTCCGCGCATGACCAGCTTGTCGAACGCTTCCTCGATCGGCACTTTCGTGCCGCCGCGCGCGTGCCGCTCCACCCACTCGTAAAGCGAACGGTTGAACGGCGCCACGGTGACTCCTGCCAGCCGATCGGGCGTGCGTTTCGGAAGCGCGCGGTAATAGCAGCCGGGATACGAAGCGCCGCCCATCCAGTCCAGCGCCCAGAGGTAGCTCCCGTCTTCATAGTACCACGCCGCTGTGCATAGGGCCATCGCGAGCTCGAGCGATATCGTCTTGTTCTTGAGCGCCACGGCGTACCGACCCTGCTCGATATAGGACCACATATCGCCGAAGCTCACCGGAACGCCGAGATTGTCCGTCACCTGTATGCCGTAGTCGGCAAAGGCCCGGAGCTGGCCGTTCTCCAGGAAGCGAAAGTCGTCCCGCTTCAAATCGTAGATCACCAGGTGATACGGCGCCAGCCAGCAGTAGCCCCACCATCCACCGCCCGCATCGTCGTTCGGCTTGTAGCTGTGCGCCTGGCCGTCGAAAACCGCCCTGGAGAACCGGATCTGCTTTTCGAATCCCGTGATCGCGTAATAGTTCTGGAAATACTCCGCGCAAATCGAACCGCTCAGCCCCGCGAACGTCCAGTGGTTCTGCCGGATTTCCAGAGGCGGCGGCGTTTCGGCCTTGAAATAGCGCGTGCCGGCCACGTAGTTTGCGAGCCCCCACAACACATTGGTGATTCGAAGGCGTTCCGCGTCAGTAAACGCATCGCTCTCCTCGATCAGGTCCCAGACCAGGAACAGCCGCCACGCCCAGGAATAGATGAACAGCATATGTTCGAAGAGCCAGTTCCCGCCGTAGCGGTCCCTTACGAGATCCTCATAGTGGAAAAGCGCGTCCCGGAACATCCGCGCGCAGCCGGGATCGTGGGTCAGGTGGTGGACAAGCCCCAGGAATGTGCCCTGCTCTACGGGATAGTAGCTGAGATTGTCCCTGTACATCTCCGCCACCCATTCGCGGAACGCCTCCGGCGTCATCTCCGGCAGCAGCGTCTCGTGGACCTCCGACCGAGACCGATTGGTGTATCCCAGCCGCCCCCCGGTCTCTCTCAGTACGCCTTCCAGCACTTCGACCGCGTTGGCCGCGCCCTCCAGCGTGCTGCCGCCAACCAGCAACGCGTTATAGCCGCAATTCTCCGGATTATGCACCGTCCGGACCGCATACCCGTCCCCGCCGGGATAAAATTCGTCCAGGAACGCATACTGCCGCCGGTAGAGCGCCATGATGGAACCGTTGACCATCGCATTGCCCAGCAGTACGCGGTGCCGGCCATCCGGCAGGGGCGCCAGGCTTTCAGGATCCACGATCGGCAGGTCCACGCCCGCATGCGCGCGGATCATCTTACGCAGCCGCCGGCCAAGACGCGCCCATTCCGGCTCTACCGGCGCCACGATCTCCGCCCCTTCCCGGAAATCCGTGGTCAGATGCATCTCTTTCAGCATTTCAATCCGATCTCCTGCCATCGCGCATTCCTTCCTGGCCGCCTCGGGTCTCGAACCCGCTCTCGCTTCCTGCCGCTAATCCCTTTCCGACAACCACCGGTCCGTACCTGACGACGTCGCACAGATTCGCCCGTGACACGAACTCTCTCCATTGCCTACTCACCCGGTAGCTCGACCAGAACGCTCATCGCATCCTCGGAACTGAAGACGCGTCTCCCGTCCATTTCGGCAAACGTCCCGCCGTGCAAGACCACAGATCCGACACCGTCCGGTCCCAGTCGCACCAGACTGGCGAGGGCGTCCGTGGTCAGCCCGCCCGCGGTGACGTTTTCATCTCCCGTTCTGAATACCGCCAGCGCGGTCGCGTCAGAACCGCTTACCCGGATGCCGATCCCGCCATGCCCCGTCACCCGCGTCGCTGAAACCGGTTCAGCCTCAGCGGAACGCAGCGGCTGAAGCAGGTGAAGGTAGTGCACGCTCTCCACCGGCCCCGGCGTCGGAAAACGCAGATAGGGCTGCCGATCCGCATCCCGTGGGGCGGGCGTGGAATCGATCCTGACAGCGGACGGCTCAGGCGAGAAATGTCTGATGTGCATCCTTGCCGCGCGTCCCTCGATTCTGGACGTCCCGCCGGCGACTGTCACCTTGCCGTACGGGCTCAGCAGCCGCCACTCGATCTGTCTGGGCCGCTTTCCGGCGGTTTCGATCTCATCGAACAGCACCAGGTACCGCAGGTCCGGGTCGCCCCGCGGCTTCAAAAACATCAGATGGCGGCGATAGGTATCCAGCAGGGGTCGGTACGCGTGCGCCGCCTCCCCCCTTACGTAATCGTAGTCCTTTGAGAAATAGGTCTCCTCGATCCTGCCGCTCTTCGTAATATCCTCCGGTCCCAGCCATTGCAATTCGTACTCGCGCGGCACAGGGCTTTCCTCGTGCACCGTCGGCTGTCCCCGTCCATCCACCAGAATCGTGTTTCGCCCCGGTGTGCCCTGGTACCAGGCCGTCAGATCGTACTGCGCCTGCGTCAGCGCCGCTTCGCCCGTCTTCGGTGTCCGCGGCGGCGACAACAGACGCTCCCCGAACGCGGTGAGCGTAAACGCATTCTTGTCTCCCTGTTCCTTACTCACTTCCGGTCCGGACGTGAACGTGATGTTCACCCCTTCCGCGTGAAACGTGTCGTATAACTTAACCAGCCCCAGGTCCCGGAAGTGAAACCCGGTCACGTCATTCTTCGGAGCCGCCGGCGGCAGGCTCTCGTCGTAGAACAGGAACTCCCAGGGCCCGTGGAAATAGAGCCCCTTCGCCGCCGCAACTCCCAGCGTATACGTTCCGTCCATCTCCTCAACTGCCTTGGCGATTTCGTGTTCACCTGTAAATGCGATGCCCCTTACACGCCGCCCTCCGGACATCAGCATCAGCATTGCCTGCCCGGTGTCCGATCGGTACTTACGCAGTGAAGCCCGGATCTCGCCGGCGCGCAAGCTGGCGAATCCGAGGGCCGTCTCCCCCCGTTCTTCCGTCAGCGCGACCGGTCCAGCCAGGCGTTCCACGACACCCCCGGCGGCGTCAAGGACCTCAAGAGAACCGATCTCGACCCGATCGCCCTCAACCTGAAGCGTGACCAGGTCGATCCCTTCCACGCGTTCAATATCCTGCCGGTCCCGCAGGACGCCATTCACTTCGATCTGTATCCGGCCGGTCCCGGCATCCCACCGCAGGGAAACCGTATAAGGGGTTTCAGGCTGGTAAATGACTTTATCCCGGTTATACCAGTACGCCGGGTATCCCTTCATATCGGGTCCCAGACCGTGCTCCAGGGCCAGCCACTGAAGCGCAGGATCCCGCAGTCTGCCGGCGTGCGCCAGAAGGCCCGCCCGATCGTTATAGTGCCCGCGTGAGCTGTACATCTCCATCCCGAAAATCAGAAAGTGCGACAGCCGGCGCAACGGCCCGGTATCGAACAGGTCCGGCCCTCCGTTTCGGGCCAGCGCCTCCATAAACCGACCCCCGTCGCTCAGGCAGACCCCAAGCCAGCCCCGTCCCTCCATCCGCTCTCCGTCTCTGCCATAGGCCGCCGGCAGGAGGTAGTCCCGCGTGAGCACCAGCCCCATATCCAGCCAGTCCCGCGCCTCTTCGACCTCGTAGAGCAGCCCCAGCCCCGCCAGTCCCTCAAGCGGTATGCTCCGCCACCTGTGGTTATTCGCAAGCGACCCGCGCCGCGCCGCCGGGTCCTGCGTCAGCCAGTACGCATCCTTTTCGCACAGTTTCCGCCCCTTCTCGCGCAGTCCCGCAAGCAGACGTTCGCGTTCCTCCCGGGAGAATCGATCGGGAATCCAGTCGTAGACGATCACCGCTCCCGACAGAATCATGGCCGCCTCCATATCCCAGGGATCGGCCGCCGGACCCCAGTTCTCCCAGCCCGCGTACGCCAGCGCCCACGCCTTGGCGCGCCTGGCGAAGACCTCCTCCTCCGTCAGCAGGTAGGCGAACGCGTACAAGGGACCGTAGTATTGCATCGCGTACGCATAGGACAGAAAATCGTAGGTCGCCTTCAGAAACGACTCGTCGTAACTGCCATCGGGTAAACGGCTGTGGGACGCTCCGGCGGGCGGTTCTTTGGGAATCGGGTTTCTCAACGTCAGCCTGGCCGCCCGGACAATCCCCTCGGCACACGTCCGGTACGGTTCCCGCCCGGCCATTTCGCGCAGACGCGGCACGTCTTCGGCAGAGAAGAAAAGGTAGGGATGCGTGCGTTCGGCCTCCAGCAGCGCCCCGCTGATCCCCCGGTCTCCCAGCAGTTCCCTGATGTTCACAGGCTCACCCCCGAAAACCGAACTCCATGAAACCGTCATTGAGGCAGCCAGTGCACAGACTCCTGCCCATCCTGATTTTGTATTGCCAGGCATCATGTCCGACGCAATGCGGTGATCGCACCCCCGTCCGTGCCTGCCAGAAGGGCCGGACCATCGGCGAGATCCAGGCCGGCAGGAATCCCGGAGAGCTTGTTATTGCGATAGGATGTGCTTACTTTACCCGGTCGATCGCGTCACACGCCGTAGAAGGGTCAGGATGGCAACCGTAGTCCTAAAAGACGTCCGAAAGATCTATAGCGAAAACACCGTCGCGGTAAACGACTTCAGCCTTCGCGTTGAGGACGGCGAGTTCGTGGTGCTGGTGGGGCCTTCCGGATGCGGAAAGTCGACCACCCTCCGGCTGATTGCCGGCCTGGAGGAGGCGACCGGGGGTGAAATCTACATTGACGGTTGCCTGGCGAACGACGTTCCGCCCAAAGACCGGAATATAGCGATGGTCTTCCAGAACTACGCCCTCTACCCCCACATGGACGCCTACCGGAATATGGCCTTCGGGCTGAAACTGCGAAAATATCCCAGGGCTGAGATCGACGACCGGGTGCGAGAGGCGGCGGACATCCTGGGAATCCACGACCTGCTGCGCCGAAAGCCGAAGGAACTCTCAGGCGGACAACGCCAGCGGATAGCCCTTGGCCGGGCTATCGTCCGGAAACCGAAGGTCTTCCTTTTCGACGAGCCCCTGTCCAACCTGGACGCCAGACTGCGGGTTCAGATGCGAACGGAACTCAGCAAGCTGCATGCACGGCTCAACGCGACCATGATTTACGTCACCCACGACCAGGTCGAAGCGATGACC
The DNA here is from genome assembly GCA_028874335.1 of Gemmatimonadota bacterium. Lineage (GTDB taxonomy): Bacteria > Latescibacterota > UBA2968 > UBA2968 > JAAXHE01. The sequence continues at coordinate 283,852 of JAPPJY010000016.1, forward strand.
ATGGGCGACCGCCTCGTCGTCATGCAGGACGGACGGATCCAGCAGGTCGGAGCCCCGATCCACCTGTACCGGAGACCCGCGAACCGGTTCGTCGCCGGCTTTATCGGCAGCCCGTCGATGAATTTCCTCGAGGGCGAACTCGTCCGGGACGGCGGCCTGGCGTTCCGGGGAGACGGCCTCCGTCTCCCGATCCCGGACCGGCACGGGGACAGCCTGTCAGGACACGTCGGCCGCCGCGCCATCCTTGGAATCCGCCCCGAGCACATTCTTTTCGCGTCTTCAGCCCATGGGGTCCGGGAAGCGGAAGCGGTCACCGCGAAGATCGAAGTCGTCGAACCGATGGGACATGAAACCTACCTTTACCTGGCCGTCGGGAGGGCCTCGTTCGTCGCCCGGGTCACCGCAGACCATACACCGGCCGCGAAAGGCGACGTCCGGCTGGCATTCGACTTCTCCGCCGTCCACTTCTTCGACCGGGAGACCGGAGCCGCGCTGCTCCGGACTCCAGCCGAATAGCAAACGGTTGCGGGTCTGAAGGCGCTCATGACTTCACCGCTCCCGACATCAGACCCGTCGTCAACCGTTTCCTGACCAGCAGAAACAGCAGCACGGTGGGAACCGTCGCCACCACCGCGGTCGCCATCAGCAGGTTCCATTCCACCACGTTGTTCTTTTCCCACGCATAGAGCGCCATCGTGATCGGCTGCATTTCCCTCCGGGAAACGAGCACCAGCGCGAAGATGAACTCGTTCCAGGCGGTCACGAACGCAAAGATCGCGGTCGTCGCCAGCCCGGGCCCGGTCAGCGGCAGGGCGATCCTGAAGAGCATGCCCGTCCGGGACAGGCCGTCGATCATCGCGGCGTCTTCCAGTTCTACGGGAATGTGCCTGAAAAACCCCGCCAGTATCCAGATCGAAAACGGAAGGGTAACGGCGGTATTCACCATAATCAGGCCGCTGTACGTGTCCAGAAGATGGAGCGCCTTCATCACCTTGAATAGGGGAATTAGAACGATCACCGGGGAAAACATCTGCATCACCAGGATGCCCAGACTGAACACACCGCGCCCGCGGAACCTGATGCGGGCCATCGCGTAGGCCGCCGGAGTCGCCACGGCAATGTTCAGAAACGTGGTTCCCGTGGCGATGATCATGCTGTTCACCAGATGGCGCGCCATGGGAATCCGGACGAAGATATCCACGTAATTCTGCCACGCAAACAGCCTGGGCACCAGCGTCGCCGGCGATTGGAACACTTCGCCCAGCGTCTTCAGGGAGGTCCCCGCAACCACCAGAAACGGAAACAGCGCGAAAGCGGCGACGCCCGCTATCAGGAGCGACCGCAATACGTCGGCCGGCCGCACGCGGAACGGTCCCAACACTATACCTCCCGCCTGTAGAACACGCGCCACTGGAGAATGCTGATCCCAAGCAGCAGGAAGAACGCCAGAACGGTGAGTGCGCCGGCCTGGCCGAAATTGAAATAACCGAACGCGCGCCGGTAGATTTCAGTGACCATGATCTGGGTCTGGTTTGCCGGGCCTCCCCCCGTAATAACGTAGATGAAGACAAAGCTGTTGAAGGACCAGATCACGCTGACCAGCAGAACCGCCAGCGTAACCGGACGCAGGAGCGGCAGGGTGATATGCCGGAACTGGCGGAATTCCGTAGCCCCGTCAATCCTGGAAGCCTCGTACAGATCGCCGGGGATGGACTGCAGCGCCGACAGGAATGCGAATGTGGTGAACGGCAGGGCCGTCCACAAACGGGCCACAAGTGCCCCGGCAAAGGCCGTTGAAGCGTCCGTCAGCCACTGAACCGGCGCATCGATGAGTTGCAGGCCCAGCAGAAGCGAATTCAGGTGCCCGTACTCGCCGTTGTACATCCACTTCCAGGTGATCGCCGCCACCACCAGCGGCATCGCCCAGGCCAGGATCAGCATGCCCCGGACCCATTCGCTCAAAACCGACTCGCGGCTCAACAACAGCGCCACGCCCAGACCCAATCCCACGTTCATCGCGACCGCCAGCGCCGTCCACAAGGCCGTGTTCTTCAGCACAAGCAGAAATAGATCGTCCTGCAGGAGTCCGAGGTAATTCCCCAACCCGGCAAACGTCTCTCCCTTGTAGGACGTGTGATAGAGACTCGTCTCCATCACGTCAAGAATGGGATATCCCATAAACAGAATCAACCATACCGCCGCGGGGGCAACGTAAAGGTACGCCAGCCGTCGTTTCTCCCGCTCCATGCGGCCTCCTTAAAAGCTGTCTTAAAATTCCCTGCGGTCCTCGCGCGGAAGCGTCGGGTCTTCCAGTTCTCTCATCAGACGTGCATAGACCTTATCCAGCGCCTCACGCGGAGACGCCGCGCCCGCCAGTACCATCTGAATCGCCTCTCCCCATCCATCCTGTATCTTCGTCCATTCCGGGTGTTTCGGCGTCAGTTTGATCAGATCCGCCTGCGCCAGATAATTTCGGATCGGCACGGTCCTGTAATACGCGTGCTCTGACACCGTCCCGGTCACCGGCACGCCCCCGTTTTCCACGTCCATCAACTCCCGGTTTTCCGGCCGCTGCGTAAAGCGGATGAAGTCATACGCCAGGTCTTTCTGCTTCGACGTGGAGAACACGGAGAGAATGTCCAGAATCAGCAGCATCTTCCGGTCCCGACCCGCCGGCGTCATCAGCGGCTCGCACGCGACTCCGGCATCCCTGCAGCGCCCGTACTGCCAGGGTCCGCTGAACGTGAGACCTGCCTTTCCCGCATCCATGACCGCATAGCAGTCATCCGCGTTCAGATTCAGGATGCCCGGCGGCATGGCCCTGTCCACGAGGTGCAGATCCGTGAGAAACGTCACGTACGCCACCGCCTCGGCGCTGTTGATGGCAAGCCGGCCGTCGCCGTCGAAGAAGTCGGCGCCGAAGCCCCACATCATCGCGATCTGTTCCTGCATCAGGTGTTTCGGCCTTCCCGCTCCCACACAGAGCCCGTAGCGTTCGGGCGGGCTGTTCAGCTTGATTGCCAGGTCCCGGACCGCCTCCCACGTTTCGGGGTGTCCGCTTATCCCTTCCTCTTCCATCCAGTCCCTGCGCGCGTAGAGAATCCGGTTCGCGCCCCACAGCGGCACCCCGTACGTCTTTCCCCTGTATTCGCCCGCGCTCAGAGCCGTGGAAATCCACGCGTTGCGTTCGTCAGCCGACATGTAGTCGTCCAGCGGCTCCAGCACCCCGCGCTCCGCGTACTCCGAAATCATCCCCATGAACAGATACCCGAGGTCCGGAAGCGTTCCTCCCTGTATCATGGTATTGTAGACCGTCGGACCCTGATCGTACGGGATGAACTGCTGCTCGATCCTCACACCCGGATGTTCCGCTTCGAATCCCTTCTTCCACGCCCGGAACGCTTCCCGTTCGGGGCCCATCCAGGCGATTCTGAGCGTCGTCTTCTCGCCGGACGAACCGCTATCCGATCCATCGCATCCGGCAAGCACAACAGCCAGAACCAGGACCGCCGAAATCCACAGAAACGATCGCATCTCTCTTATCCCCTGCCTTTCAATACGCATGAACCCCGTGCCCCTCTCCGCCGAAATACGTGATGTCCAGCACAAACGAAATCCCCACGTTCAACGCATACCCGACCATCAATCCCAGGAAAAAGGGAATGGAACGCCGGTACAGAAAAACGCCGCCCGCCTTCAGCACGATCGCCTTTACCGACCAGGCGAGAAACACCGACAGCACCGAATGAACCGTCATTCCCGACCAGGTAACGGCCAGGCCCAGTGGATGAAGCGGCCACCAGGGCAGGCGGTAACGCAGAAACGTAAGCGCGAGCATCGCGATGCAGCCGGCGCTGAAATACCCGAAAACCTCGGGCTTCACCGGGTCCGGGCTGGACATCATTCCCACGAATGAGTTAAACGTGGGCGCCGTCCGACGCAGCAGCGCAATGCTCCCGAAATTGTACGCGCCGATCGTATATCCCCAGTAGAGCGTCAGGCCGACCGACGTCGCCACGGCCGCTGCCAGGCCCAGCGCAACGGCGAGACCCAGCCGGCGCCGGTCTTCACCGATGAGGTCGCCGATCTTCGCCACGTGCGCCAGAGCCGGCATAAACAGCCCGCGTCCGTCGTTGCGCAGGGCGAAGGAAAAGGCCAGCGCCGTCATGGCGCGCCCCGGAATTGCCGCGGGCCCGACGGTTCGCAGGATCGCGGTTTGCGGGAACATGGGCGAACTGACGTACAGCAGGCCCGATTGCGCCACCACCCGCGCGATGCCCAGATACGTAATAAAAAAGAGCAGCACCAGTACCGTTGCAAGCAGCAGTCCCATGCCAGAATTGTAGAACCAGGCGATGATGAAGACCAGACTCAACGCCGCGCCGCTCACGGCCGTCCGGTAGGACAGGATCTCCTGAGCATCGTCGGCAGATGGATGCAGCGCCCCCCTGAAGACCCGGCGCAGGTGTTTCCGGGCGGTCCACAGCCCCCACACCACCAGCGTACAAAGCGCGCCGATACTCTGCCACGAAACGGCCGCCCCGCCGGATATCCCGCCGATGCCCAGCCTCCCGAAGGCGAATACCTCCCACATCGCCAGGAAATGGAAGAACCAGATGCTGAAGAGCACGTCCAGATTGGCAAGATACGCGAATCCGATCGTGTAGAAGTTGATGGTCGTATGGAGCGATGGAAATCCCTTGAAGAACGAGGTCCACCGGGACGGGATGCCGAGAGGAATCTCGGGAAACCCCGGCGCGAAATGCGACATCATGTTCCAGGTCATCACCAGGGTGGCCGCCGCGAAACCGAATTTGAATGCGCGGGTGCGCATGAATCCCGGGAACAGACCTCCCTCCCGCGCATCGCCGGCCATGTCCGCGGCCACCTGCGCGAGCGGGTACACCAGGCGTTCGTACTCCACCCACTGCCGGCGCAGAATCACCATCAGGCACATCGAAGCGAAGGCGAAAGCGCCCACGAGGGCCATCCACCAGCTCAGCGGTCCGGCCCAGGCCCCCAAAGGTATCGGGGCATCCCTCGACGGGAGGCCTTCGAACAGCATTCGCATGGTGCCGCCGCGATTCGACGGCGCGATCCAGTCCGGCATGTGGATATGGAAGAAGGCGCTCCACTGGTTTTCCGGGGTTGCCAGGTAGTACGGGACCGAGATGGTTCCCAGCAGCGTGGTCATCAGACTGAAGCCGGGTACCATCGAACCGGCCAACCCCATCGCGGCCACCACCAGAATCTCCGACCGGGACAGGCCCCTGCCGCGCCGCAGCGCCCTGAGCGCGGGATTGACAAACAGCGCCAGAAGCATGAAGGGCACGAACAGCCCCATGGGGAAATGCGTCACCTGCAGCCAGGAAGCCCGGATCAGGTACAGTGAGTAGAGGATCCAGAAATTGACGAAGACCACCATCAACAGACCGATCCCGACGGACCTCGCCGTGACTCCGCTTCGCGTCTCCCGCGGGCTGCCGGACAGGGGTTCCAAGGTATGTATCGGCGACGATTCCATGGATATCGTCAATCAGCCTCAAATTTGAAAAAGACAACAATCAAATTGGCCACAATGAGCCTGAATGCGGGTAGAGGGTAGACCAAAAGCGGTGAGACGGTAGCCGGTAGAGGGTAGAAGACCACACCACAGCCCACCACCTGGTGAGACGTAAGCCGGGAGAGGTTAGAGATGTCCTGCCTCGTGAGGATTCTTTTCGTGCCGAAGGCAGCGAGGAATTAAACATCGGGCGAGGATATCATCTACCGTCTACCCTCTCACCTCTACCCGCCTTTCTTCTACCGTCTTACGTCTCCCGGTTACCACCAGTGTACCTGGTGTCCCTGACCGGGAAACCAGATGGCATCGACGGTAAAAGCCAGCACAACGCCCGCCGTATATCCCACCAGCAGACCCAGGAACAGCGGCTTGGACCGGCGGTAGAGGGCGACCCCGCCAACGCGCATGACGACTGCCTTCGCCGCCCACGCCATGAATACCGGCATCGCCAGGCTGTACACGTTGTCCGCAGCGGCCACGGCCAGCCCGATGGGGTGGATCGGCCACCAGGAAAATCGGTACCGCAGGAACGTGAGTACCGCCATGAGTCCCGCGCCGATCCCGAAGAACAATACCCGGCTCAATTCCGGCGCGCCCGGCGTTCGCATCTGTCCCAGGGTGGTGGAGAAGACCGCCTTGGGGTTCCCGTTGAAAAACAGCCGGGAGAAGTTGTAGGCGCCGTGCGTATGGCCCAGATGAAGCGTAAACCAGATCGATGAGACGAGCCCCGCGAACACGCCCACCGTTACGCACAACAGCAGGAGGCGCCGGTTTCCGCGGATCCGGTCCGCCAGGCGCACGGCCTGCGCCAGCCCGGGCGTAAAGAGTCCCCGCATATAGTCGATCAGTGCGTAGGAAAGCGCGATGGACGTGAGGCAGGCGCCGGAGAGTCCGTAGGTACCCCGAAGGTCCATCACGAAAGCCTGCGGCGTCACCGTGCCCTGCGCGTACGCCACACCGGCCTCGGACACGACCCGGGCCAGTCCGATGTAGATTACACCCAGCGCAAACAGAAACATTGACGCCGAAATCGCGTCCATACCGGATCGCTGGAGCCAGAACAGCGCGTATATCGCGCTCAGCAACAGGCCCAGGACCGATGCCCGGTACGAAAGGACCTCGCGGCCGTCGTCCAGCGGGTGGTCGGCCCGAAGCGCCTTGCGGAAGACGTCCCGCAGGTGGGTGCGGGCCACCCACAGCCGCCAGGCGACAAGGCATGCCAGCGCGCCGAAGCACTGCCACGCCTCGGTGGGCGGATCCGCGCTGAAGGTATCGGTGGACCGTTCGATCTGGTACCCCAGGCGGTTGAAGATGCCGCCTTCCACCACGTGCACCAGGAAAAAGAACCAGATGCTGAACAACACCTGCAGGTTGGCGAAATACGCGAACCCGATGGTGTAGAACTGCAGGGGCTGGATATAGACGCCGGGAGAGTAGCGCGTGAAGCGGAAGTAGCCCGCGTGAGGAAAGAACCGGATGCCGGGCATCCCGTGGAAGAACCAGGAGGTCGCGTGCCAGGCGAAAAGCAGGAACGCCAATGCCGCCCCGAACCAGAAGAGCCGACCCCTCATGAAATCCGGAAGCGTACTTCGGGAGGACGCGCCTTCCGCCATTTCGATCGGCACGGCGGCCAGGGGATAGACCAGCTTTTCGTGTTCCGCCCACTGCCTCCGCAGAATGACCATCGCACAGGCCGATCCCACCAGGAGCGCCGCGACCAGGCTGCCCCACCAAGCAAACGGCGCCAACCACGCTTGCCAGGCGTCAACCCCGACCGCGCCGCCTTCGAAAAACGCCCGCAGCGCAGCGCTGTCGGACGGGACCATCCACGCCTTCAGATGCGGGTGATAGTATTCGGCCCACCCGTTCTCAGGTGTTGCGAAGTAGATCGGGCTGCCGATCACCCCCACCAGGAACCCGGTGACACCGGAAGTCGGCACCACCGAGCCCACCATCCCGATCGCCGCCACCGCCAACAGCTCGGAAGGCGACAGAACGGCGCGCGGCCGGATCCGCCGGAGCAGCGGGTTCACCCCGCCCACAAGGGCGATGAAAATACTCAGCAGCGTCAGTTGAAAGAAACTCAGGTTGAGCCGGGAGGAACGTACGACCGTCTCCGCGTAGGTCACCCAAAGGTTGATCGCGACCACGGCCAGTACGCCGATGACCACTGCCCGGAGGGTGATCCCTTCCTTTGACTTCGAGTGCTGCTCAACCGAAAGGGATTTCACCCCGGATTGATCCATATCCGCCTTTTTCCGTGTTTCGCTGCAGGACCTCAACCTTCAGCCGGCAGAATCGCGAACTCGTCGAACCAGAAGTGCTGTCCTTCTAATGCGTTCCCGTGTGTATAGAACCGGAACCGCCGCAAATGACGGACTCCCTCGATGCGTTCGCGAATCGTCCGCGCATCCAGTTCCGCAACGTGCCATCGGCCGTCATCCAGCAACGCGCATGCGTCCGTGTCAGGGTATGGACCGCAATCGCGCGACGACGTACCTCCCGCAATCACAACCCCCTCCCCGTAGGCTTCCGCCGGAAACGGTTGAAGCCACAGCCCCACCGGAACCCCCTCGGGTATCCGATAGGCAAACCGGATGAGCGGATAGGCGTCGATATCCCATTCCCCGGGAGCGAGACTGCAGCCCAGATCGGATCCGTCGGTCTCTGCGAAAAGCCGAACGCACCTGCTTCCCCCGAAACCACCGGTAACAAATTCGTGTCCTGTCAGCCGGTTTCCCCGGTAGATCTTGAACAGGTACCCCCATTCCAGCGTCGTCTCTTCTTCGAAATCGACAAGAAGCAACGGCGCGCCCGGATCAACCGGTTGGTCGACCTTTACAAACGCCACGTCGACGTACTCATCGCCGCCTACATACCTCGCCCGGGCCCGACACGAATAGTGGCCGGGATCCGAATACGAGTGAACGACGTCGCGCGCCTCCATCGTGTCGCCGTCGCCGAAGTCCCACAGGACAGAAGCGATGTCCTTTCCCGCCGGCTCGACGTGAAACCTGACTTCGTCCCCGGGTTCCACCCCGACCGGCTCGGCCCTCGCGATCAGGCGCCCTGGACTCCCCGGTCCACGCTGGTACGCGCCGATATCCGGCGCCGCTCCGGACCAGGGCAGGCTTACCGGATCACCGGCCTCCCATTCCATCTCCCGGTCCAGAACGAGCACGTCGGGCTGGTAATAGTTGAGTTGGACTCTCTCGATTCGGGCAATCCGGTCTCCCGACCCTATGGATACCCGGTCTCCCTTCTCACCTTCGATGCCGAACCCGTCGTAGAAGTATCTGCCGTCGTCGACGGGGACCTCTCGACCCCGCCCGGCGCGTCTCGTCACAGTCAGCGCACGTCCCGCGTCGATGCACGGACTGTCCGGTCGCAGGCGAAAATCGCGGTTTTCCGGATCTACAAAGCCGGGGTCCACGTCGAGGTTATCCTCGAATTCCCGCCAGTGTCCCCGGACCACCGAGTTCCGGTTGGCTTCATCCACCGTCAGGAACCGGTCTCCGTACCGCACCACGCGCTGTCCGGCGTCTGTGCCCCGGAACACGTTGTTCAGAAACAGGTTGTCGCCCGCGATTCCAGCGCCCCTCGCAATCTGGACGGCGCCCCCGTATTTGTCGTTTCCGAAAAAGATATTGTTGACAAACACGTTCGAGCTTACGTTGATCCCGGTCAGTTCCCACCCGTACCCGAGGTTGTCCGCGATCGTATTGTGGTACACCCTGGAATTGACGAAGCGGAATGGATCCCGCACGTGGTAGTTGACCGGCACGTAACTCGATGAGTTGAGCGGCGTATGCCGGTTTCCGTAGACCCGGTTGAAGCGGATGATACCGTCGATCACCAGGTTTTTCGCCCGGCTGTCGGCCGAATGCGCGCTGTCAAGTGCCTCGGTAACGATATTCCCTTCCACCAGGGCCCTTCCCGACGCCCAGAATTCATAGTTGCGCCCCCACGGGTTGTGAAAGCAATTCGACCGTACCACCAGATTATTCGTCATTGAAATCTGCAGCGGGCAGTGCCCGACCCGGGCGAATGCGTTTCCCTCGATTACGACGTACGTGCACTCGACCACCTGGCACATATTGCCGCCGACGCGGTCCTTGCGGAACACGTTGTCGATGAGACGGACGTGCGTGCATCCCGTCAACACGAAGGGCGTCGTGTCGCCGGCTTTCTCCATATAACAACCCGTTACGGAAAGGCGGCGGCATTCATCGGCACGCATCCACCGCCCATCGCCAGGCGCAAATCGAAAGTCTTCAATGCTGATGTCCCGCTTCCGCTGAAGGTCCACGGCCAACTGATTCTCTCCGCCACCTGCAAGCACCGCCGCGTGCCTCGCCTCCGACCGGAACCGGATGGGCGCATCCGGTGTTCCCGAGGACTCCGGCGCGATCGTGCCCTTGTAGACCCCCGGCAGAAAGACAACGTCGTCACCCGGCCTCGCGCCGGCATTCGCGCGATCGATACTTCGCCAGGGAGACCCGCGCCCACCCGAGCCCGAGTCGTCGCCATCCGGCGCCAGGTAGAACAGCGCGCCGAGGCAGGGCAGTACGAGAGGCATCGTCCGCATGATCATCTCCACCAACGCGGCATCCTCGTATGAAAATTCGAGCATATGGACCTCGCGGCAAATCCGGTTGGGCGTCTCAGGCCTTTCCACCGGACGCGGTCTCCAGGCGTGTTTCCTCTTCTTCCATCAGCGGCACGAGGCTGGGCCGCCTGCTGGCGTAAGGGGGTTCCATCAATGCCCGCTGCAGCGGCGTCAATTCATCCTTGAAGGACTCGTATCCGTCCGGGTGGATAGCAGGTCCTGACCCGAACACCATATTTCCCGAGCCGTATCGATACAGCAGCGTTCGGCGTTCGTGGGACGCCGTCCAGGGGAGCGTTCCGTGGGTGAGCGCCTCGGTGAAGACCAGAGCTGACCCCGCCTTCATCGGAAGGTGTTTGAACCACTCCGGGTGCGTATCCAGGCGGCGCACGTTCCCCGGTAAGGGATAGTTCGCCCTGTGGCTGCCCGGAATGCACGCGAATCCGCCGTCCCCCGGGTTTATGTCCGTAAGCTGATAGCAGACCGCCATCAGCCCGTTCCACATCCGGCCGTCCCGGAATTCGTGATAATATGGACCCCTCGGCGTACCGCCGCCGTGAAACAGGAACCCCTCGGCGCCCGCCGTCATGCTGATTCCGTTCGCGTTTCCGTAGCGGAACCCGTCGCCGATCAGTTCCAGCATGTACCGCATTGTCCGAGGGTGGGTCAACAGGTCCCGGAAGGGCTGGCACCAGGGTTTGGGCCAGTTCAGGATATTCATGATATCCCCCCGACCGTGGGAACCCTTCAACAGGGGCGCGGCCTTGCCGCCATGCTGTTTGGCGGCGCCTGACAACAGCAACTCGCCCTTCCGGATGTGGATCTGGTCCGGGTTGTGGTCGATCGCCTCGTTCAGCGCCGCCACTTCGTCGGCTGTCAGGATATTCTCGACAACAATGAATCCGTTCACGTCGAAATGATATCGCTCATAGTCGTCCATGGGCTCCTCCGTGTCTTTGCGGATGCTGCTTGGAAAATAACACGACAAACTGCGAAGAAACGAGACTACGAAACGACGAAACTACGAATAGACGAGACTACGGAACGGCGAAACTACGAGATTACGAAAGAGCGGGAATACATCATCCGTCTTCTGGTTTACTCGTATTCTCGTATTCTCGTATTCTCGTATTCTCGTATTCTCGTATTCTCGTAT